>NZ_JAMXOC010000001.1 GCF_024721265.1 Ohessyouella blattaphilus
AAAGCCATTGGTCGAGGCTTATTTCAAGTGGGTCAAGCAGAACGTCGATAAAGTATTAAAGAAATCCAAAACACATAGCGGGCTTACCTACTCTATAAATCAAGAAAAGTATCTCAAACGCTTTCTTGAAGATGGAGAAGTGCCGATGGATAACAATGCTGCTGAACAGACTATACGTAGCTTCTGTATTGGTAGGCGTAACTGGATGGTGATAGATACCATTAGTGGCGCCAAAGCAAGTGCGATTATTTATAGCATTGCCGAGACAGCAAAGGCAAATAATCTGAAACCGTATGAGTATTATGAGCATCTCCTAACGGAGATACCAAAACACCTAGAGGATACTGGCCGTGGCTTTTTAGAATATCTCTTACCTTGGTCAGACAAGCTACCGGCTAATTGTCGGAAATAATTTTAACAGCGCCGTCTTAAAGACGGCGTGTTTCTGTCAAGGTACCGACTATGGAGCATTTACGATTAAATAAAACTAGAAACGCCATGCCAATCAACGCACTAATACAAATTCGTTTAACTCTCTGCATACCCAACTTCTCCTTTAGTGTTTTAACTTTAACCCGAAAAGGAGCTTCGGAAATAACTCCAACTGCTCCCTTTCCTTTATTTCTTATTCGTACGCTTTTAAATAACGCATCATGATTGTTGCACATTGAGCTCTTACAGCGCTACCTTGTGGGTCCAACTTGCCATTCGTTCCCGAGATAAAACCAACACCCACTGCCCATTGAAGTGACTTTTTCGCATATGCAGAAACGTTACTATTATCTGGAAATCCTGATAGATCTCCGCTTTGACTCAAATCATATCCTTTAAACTTAGAATAGCTATATAGCATCGTAGCAATTTGCTCTCTATTGATACTATCACCAACACCAAACCGACCATCTTGATAACCATTAACAATACCATTCTGAGCTGCCCATAAAATCGGCTTAGTATACCACTGACCATCAGCAACGTCACTAAAACGACTTTCGTATGCAACCGCCGGGCTACCTTCTAGTTTGTAAAGTAACGCCGCAAACTGGGCACGTGCTAGATTTTGCGTTGAGCCAAAAGTGTAGTCATCGATTCCCGTCATAATTCCTTTTTGGAACATGCTCTTTACCGGTGCATAATACCAATCTCCTACTTTTACATCATCAAAAGCAATATCTACGTCAATAGGAGTTGTGGAGATTATCAAATTGTCATCGTAGCAAACCTGACGATTGTTCATACTTTCCTGTGTTGTAAAGACTTTACTAACATCTATTTTTTTATTAGCAACTCGCGGCCCAACATAATAAGACATCTCACCTATCAATTGAGGTGTGTAGGCGTAAATAGAATACGAATACACAGTACCCGCTGTCTTAATGTTTATATTTGAGTTTTCAATAATCAACCCGCCGCCGTAAAATTCGCCTTCTGCATATGTAAGTCCAGAGGCAAGTCCAAACACTCTTTGCGCACTTCCTAGGTCAATATTAACATTCGCATTGCGAATCTCAAGATTCCCTTCCTGCGCATCTATTCCTACTCTTGTGCTTGAAGCAAAGCCTTTACTAGTAATATTTACTGTTCCACCTAATATTTTTATCCATGGATGGTTCTCTTTTGAAGACCACATATTAATGCCATAATAGGAACCCCACCCAAAATTTTGAACGATATTATACAGACCTGATTCAACAGTAAAATTTTGAGGACCATTTACAAAAATCGAACTACAATTTACTTCACCGTCTCCACCGAAAATATAATCCCCGCTTCCAAGCTCAATCTCATCAAAGTAATTCTTCCCTTTGAACACTACCTTCAGAGGATTTTCATTGTGATGTGCAAGTTCAAGCTGCCACCCTCCCTGATAACTATTTACTGTTAGTATTCCTGTGCTCACATCATAGTTAAAGACACCGGCATAGTCAGGATTATTTCCTTCTTCTTGACTATATATCTCTGCATATCCATCCCCACGAAACTTTCTTATTACGATATAAGCATCATCCGAACTCATCTGATTATATTCTGCATTCTCTACCATCTGTTGTTGAATAAATTCATCATCTTCGTGAATCCTCTCAAGACTTTGGTCTTGATAATCACCTCTGTCATCAGCATCAGCCGCTTTAACTACGACCTGTGTCATCAGTAGCGCTAAACAAAAAACAGCGATTACTAACCACAGCCCTTTACATTTGTTCTCCTTTTTGGCTCTCATTTCTTCCTCCTTCTTTTGCGTTGAATTTATGTTGTTACAATTTTATCATGTTCACACTTTAAACACAATATGCATTCAAATAGCGCATCATAATTGCCGCACATTGCGCTCTTACTGCGCTGCCTTGCGGGTCCAACTTGCCATTCGTTCCCGAGATAAAACCAACACCCACCGCCCATTGAAGTGGATTCTTCGCATATGCTGAAACGCTACTATTATCTGGAAATCCTGATAAGTCACCGCTTTGACTCAAATCATACCCTTTAAACTTCGAATAACTATACAGCATCGTAGCAATCTGCTCTCTATTGATACTATCACCAACACCAAACCGACCATCTTGATAACCATTAACAATACCATTCTGAGCTGCCCACAAAATCGGCTTGGTATACCACTGCCCATCAGCAACGTCACTAAAACGACTTTCGTATGCAACCGCCGGGCTTCCTTCTAGTTTGTAAAGCAGAGCTGCAAATTGAGCGCGCGCTAAGTTTTCATTAGCTCCGAAAAGCGTCTGATTCAGACCTGTCATGATGCCACGTTCGCTTACAAACATTACTGGCGAATAAAACCAGTTTTCTTTTGAAACATCCGCAAAGTTTTGCGAATATTTTATATTCTCTTCACCACACTGAGAGCAAACATATTTCTTGTAACCTTCTCCTGTATGCTCTAAAACATACGCATGACCTGTCATTTCTGTCTCATTGCTTCGATATGTATGGTCACAGATACTACAGGTATATTCCGTATATCCCTTTGTAGTACATGGTGGCACGATTTTCGAAACATAATTATGAGCAGAGACATGAACTGGAATCGTAAGTGCATTCGCTTCCGCACCAGGTATATACACATTTAAAGTTGTACTCCCAACTTTTTTTGCAGTAAGCGATACCTTCAATCTAAGCTCAGTATTAACGCTTGTCATTGTTGCTATCGTCGAATCCGCCATTTTACATGTTAAGTCACGTTGATCAATCCAAACACTTGCACTCCATTCACCTGTCTCAACATAAACGGGTGGGAGATCTAGGTTCATTGTTTCGCCAATGTGCAAATTATATGACGTATCTGGCTGATATGATGATAGAGCCAACTTTGCTATCGCTAAATCTACTGGTATTGTATGAGGCTTATCAACCATGCCATTACTTCTGATTGGCTCTGCGCCTGCTGCAGATTCTGCAAATATTTGTGTGTAGTAAAACCCTTGTCCTGCCACCTCATACACACCAATACCAATACTTTTGTTCTCCGTGTTTATAATATTTCCTCTATGTCCTGTCGATGCCATCCATGCTTTCATCACCTCTTCAGCCGAATAAAATTTCGCAGCAATATTTTCAGCTTTGCAACCTTCTAAACTTAGGGTACCATCTGGTCGCGTGTGGCTATAATATACCGCACACTCCGCTGAACGGAGCATGGCATAGTCCATCAAACTCTCATCCATGGTCAAAGGTGCAGCTCCTAAGGCACTTCGCTCTTGGTTTACAATATCTAATATTTCCCATGCCATATCATAGTGCTCCGCTCCAAACACCTCAACTTCAACGGTTGCCTCCGTTGCCATTGATACCTGACATAGAGAAAGACTTAAAATAAAGACTAAGACTATAGACATTAATTTCTTCTTTCGTATATACCCTCTTCTCATAACTGTTTCCCTTTCACTTTTAAGTATATTAAAACTCCTTCAGAATACTCCTATGCTTCCCTCACAATGTGTTTTTCCAAATGTGTTTATCTCATTCTCCTCATATACAAGGCTTCTATTTGGTACTATTCACTTTTTTACTCATACGCTTTCAAATAACGCATCATGATTGTTGCACATTGCGCTCTTACTGCACTGCCTTGTGGATCTAACTTACCATTCGTTCCCGAAATAAAGCCAACACCTACCGCCCATTGAAGTGACTTTTTCGCATATGCAGAAACGTTACTATTATCCGGAAATCCTGATAAATTTCCGCTTTGACTCAAATCATACCCCTTAAACTTAGAATAGCTATATAGCATCGTAGCAATCTGCTCTCTATTGATACTGTCTCCAACACCAAATCGACCATCTTGATAACCATTAACAATACCATTCTGAGCGGCCCACAAAATCGGCTTAGTGTACCACTGACCATCAGCAACGTCACTAAAGCGGTTATCATACTCCACGCTAGGACTACCTTCTAGTTTGTAAAGCAGAGCTGCAAACTGAGCACGTGCTAGATTTTGCGTTGAGCCAAAAGTATAGTCATCGATTCCCGTCATAATTCCTTTTTGGAACATGCTCTTTACCGGTTCATAATACCAATCTCCTACCTTCACATCATCAAAAGCAATATCTACATCAATAGGAGTTGTGGAGATTATTAAATTCTCCCCACAAACCTGAAGATTATTCATACTCTCATATTTTTCGAAGACTTTACTGGCATCAATCTTTTTATTAGCAACTCTCGGTCCAACATAAAAAGACATGTCACCTATAAATTCAGGATTATAGGTCCAAATAGAACACGAATAATTAGTACCTACTGTCTTAATTCTTACATTTGAATTCTCAATAATCAATCCCCCTCCATACAATCCACCTGCAGAATAAAGTCCATAAGCCCAGCCTGCACTTCCTAAATCAATGTTAACATTCGCATTGCGAATCTCCAGATTCCCATACTGCACATTTATTCCCATTCTTATTCTTGCATCAAAGTCTTTGCTTGTAATATTTACAGTTCCACCCAATATTTTTATCAACGGATGGTATTCCTCCTCATCAGTCACATGAATCCCTTGATATAAATCATACTCGCGCTGCTGAACAATATTGTATATGCCTGATTCAATAGTTAAATTGGAATGACCTCCCAGAAAAATCATACCGCAGTTTACTTCATCGTCTCCACTGAAAATATAATTTAATTGTCCAACACCACGATTGAGCATTGTAATCTGTTCAAAATAATTCTTCCCTTTAAACACCACTTTCATAGGACTTTCATCATTTGCATCCCTTATAAATAAATCTCCATTCCCCTGGTACCCGTTTACCGTCAATATTTTTGTGCTTGGGTTATAGTTAAAAAAAGAAGCATAAGCAGGATTATGTCCGTTCTTTGAAGAATAAACTTCCTTGTATACATTTCCTCCATCTTCATTTATTAAAAGTTCAACATTATCTGAACTCATCTGATTATAATCTGCATCCTCAACTAACTCCTGCTGACTAAATTCATCATCTTTGTGAACCCTCTCAAGATTTTGGTCTTGATAATCACCGCTGTCCTCAGAATCAGCAGCTATCACTACCCCCTGCGTCATCAGCACCGCTATAAAAAATGCTGCAATCACTAACCACAGACCTTTACATTTGTTCTCTTTTTTTTCTCTCATTTCTTCCTCCTTGTGCGTTGAATTTATGTTGTTACAATTTTATCATGTTCACACTTTGAACACAATATGCATTTAAGATTCTATACTAAATGTTGGGGTGAATGATTTATAAAATCATCCGCCCCAACACTTGACATAAAATTCTTTTCTTTCACTTCTTATTCGTACACATTCAAATAACGCATCATAATTGTTGCACATTGCGCTCTTACTGCACTGCCTTGCGGGTCTAAGTTACCATTTGTGCCTGAAACAAAGCCCACACCCACTGCCCATTGAAGTGGTTTCATCGCATATGCTGAGACGCTGCTATTATCCGGAAATCCTGATAAATCTCCGCTTTGACTCAAATCATACCCTTTAAACTTAGAATAGCTATATAGCATCGTTGCAATCTGCTCTCTATTGATACTGTCACCAACACCAAACCGACCATCTTGATAACCATTAACAATACCATTCTGAGCGGCCCACAAAATCGGCTTGGTATACCACTGCCCATCAGCCACATCACTAAAACGACTTTCGTATGCAACCGCCGGACTACCCTCTAGCTTATAAAGTAACGCAGCAAACTGAGCTCTTGCGAGATTCTCATTAACCCCAAATACCAGCGAGTTCAGCCCGGTCATAACACCTCGTTGATACATATATTTTACAGGTGAGTAGAACCAGTCGTCTTCTTTTACATCAACAAAAGATAACGGTAGGTCTATCGTTACATCACACTCTGCTTTTAGACCATTCGTTAAAGTTGCCGTGATTACTGTTTTCCCATCCCTATGCCCAATTACGCATCCACTCGCATCGACCGTAGCTGTTTCCGGATTACTACTAGTCCAATGAATGCGCTTATCTTCTGTCGTAAATTTAGGAGAAACTATCGCTTGTAAGGTCGCTGACGAACCGATTGAAATCTCCGTTTGTTCAAGAGAAATATCCTGTATGGGTATATATAAACTTTCAATTTGCTTATCATTTAAGGCAAAGTTTATCGCCGCCTCTAAATCTATTAACCCATGACCATATTGCCAATCCCAGCCAACGCTCCCCAAATCTTTAGCAGTACCAAACAAAATCGTTTTCACTTGATTCGTCGTTAAATTCGGATTCACACCTAGCATCAATGCAACTGCACCACTTACTATTGGTGCCGCCATAGATGTTCCGCTTTTGTATATACATCCACCACCTCTTTGAATACTATAGATATTAACTCCCGGTGCAGAAATATCTTTATAAGCATTGTAATCGGCATAGCTTGCTCGCCTATTATTTTGGTCTGTGTTTATAACTGAAATACTGGCTCCAAAGTCTGCTGGATATATTCGGCTTGTCTGTGCAATCCCCTCAAGCCCGTTACCACCTGCACATACTGTTATAACATTGCTAGCAGCCGCTCTGTTTATCGCTTCCTCCAAGAGAAAATCGCTTTTTTCTGTATCACTAATATAACCTCCCAAACTCATATTAATGACACGCGCCCCACTACTTACTGCAAGCTCATAAGCTTTGATGATATTTGCCGTCGAAGCGCTGTATTTGCCATTATTCTTTTCAAACACATTGTAACAAATAAGCTCCGTGTTATAAGAAACACCTGCGATATCCTTTCCATTTCCCGATTCCGCTGCAATAATCCCTGCTACATGGGTACCATGGCCATTCAGGTCTGTAAGTTCAGAAGTTTCATTAACAACGTCATACGATTTTTCATGATCAACTATATTTACTAAATCATCATGTTCCTTATCGACTCCAGTATCAATAACTGCAACTTTAACCTTGTGTTTTGCTCGCACCAATCCCCACGCTTCACTTATCCTAGCATCGCTGCATAAATACCACTGTTGCGAGACGCCTGGATCATTGGGAGTTTCCATCAACGAATAACGAAAATTTGGCTGAACATATTTAACACTTGGCAAATCACCATATTGCCCGGCCCTTTCTTCAACAGAGACTTCCGTTTCAATCACAGCCGCCATACCTATTTCAGTCAAAAACCGTTCCTTAACTGTGTCTCCTACGATTGTAGGTTCTGACAATGAACGCGCTCTTATTCCTGTTTGATGCTCATAAACTACAATCAGTTCGCTTAACTCACAGGACGTGTCCTGCGCGCTCACAGTCTTAAACACAATCAAAAAAAATACAATAATGCTTATTACTGTGAAAAATATTCTTTTACTCATATGCTTCATTCTCATACGTTTATATACTTACAATAATTCTGCATCCAGAAATTGATACATCCTTTCAACCTCTTGTTTTATTTCATCCTTTCGTTCTAAAGAAATCGCCTTATCTACTATTTCACTAATACATAATTCGTGGTTCAATTCAGACACCACATAATATTGGTCAAACCCCAAATCAAATAGCATATTACTTGTTTTATTACTATAACTCAGCGGAATCACCTTGCATCCATAAATCAGTCCCAACACTATCGAATGAAAACGTGTACCCACTACATATTCCGAATCCGCAAACAAACTCAATATCTCTTCTATGTTTTTTTCATATGCATGACACTTTGTCGACTGACGTAATTCTTCATTTAAGCATGCCCATATTTTATTAAGCATTACTGTATCTTGTTCAAAACTACAGAAAGAAACTAAAGAGATTGAGTACTTTTTTTCATTAAAGTATGCGATTATCCTTACGATAAAATTAATATACTCCCTCTCAAAATCACATAATTCCTCTCGATGTTCCAAATTAATAACCGAAATAGTGACGTTTTTTTTCTTTTCGTTAATTGGAGCGGTCATACCAAACAAAACATCTGGACCACAAGTAACATTCCCGAGTGTCTGAAATAGCTCATATGAATATCTATCTCTAAAAGAAATACCACCATATTCTTTAAACAGCTCATTATAGCTTGCTAAATAGCTGTCATCTGTATACGGACCAAAATTTCCGCTTATTTGATATAATTTTTTACTATTAAGAATTAAGTTCCTATCATATTCAAAAAAAGCTTTCCATTCTGTCCCATGTTGAACGAATACAGACCCTCCAATATGAACCGTAAGATCGCTCCTTCTAGCTAATTCCATTTTAGCAGCATCAAACTCTCCCTCTTTTATTCCCTTTTTATTTTTTCTTTTGGTGCCAAAACTATCTGTTGAAATCACTTTACAATTATTTAAATTGCTAAAAGTTTCTCGATAATACTTGGGAGCAAGCACCAAAAACTCTGTATTTCTATATCGATCACATAGTTCTCTAACAAATAAATCATCGCCTAAATTTGAAAATAAATATGCATGTATAAGGACTTTCTTCTTCCTCGATAAAGCTCCATTTCTTTTATTCGATAAATCTTTTATCGCTCTTAGAGGTTTTGTAACGCGCCAACTTGTTGATCTCTTCATACTAACAATTACCTTTTGTTGTTCCGTCACCATATCCTGCAAGCTATCTTTATGAGCCATTAATGAGCTTTTTTCCTCTTTGTATCGTTCAATTTCCTTTATTGTCTCTATAGAATAGTATTGCTTCTTAGCATTATCCGCATAGTAATCGAATAGCGAATAACTATATTGATTGCTCAACACCTCTACATTCTCATCACACTGATATAGGCGCTCTAGAGCATCCATCCCCAATACGGGATTTACTTCTGTACATTCAATTGCTCTCCTCAAAAGTAACGCTTTTTCACACTCTAACTCGTTTTCTAGTTCAGAACTCGGATTAATAAACAAACCACCAAATGCCGAAACAAAGCGCTGACTATCAATATCATCAAAAAAATGTTTGCGAATATTCATGTGTTCGTTCATAAATCTAATCGAATTACGTTCTGAAACACTACTGTTTTGCTCTTCCGTCCTTCTGTATAATGTAAGTGCTTCCTCAACGAAATAGAACTCTGTTTGCTTTGCCAAACGCACAAAGAAGTCCATGTCATGAGCTTGAATATAGGTCAGGTTGAAATATCCAACCACTTCATGCAACGCTCGTTCATATACCATTGAGCTTTGAATCAAGCTATTCCCAAAGAAAAAGAAAAAACGTAACCAAGCCTCCCCATTTTCTTGTCTACTATTATATAACTCTAATAACTCTTGACAATCACAACGTATATCACTGTTTTCGTCAATTATTTCAAGTTTTGTAAAACACACCTTGGCATCCACGTGGCTTTCTAATACATTAAGCTGTTTAGATAACTTATCCATTTTCCATACATCATCGCTATCCAGACGCGCTATATATTTTCCCTTTGCTGCTTTAAGTCCTGTATTTGTCGCCACACAAATATGACTATTTTTCTTCAAAAAAATAGGTTTAATCCGATTGTCTTTAAAACTCTTTATAATGTCCCTTGAACTATCTGTAGAGCCATCGTCTACAACAATCAATTCCCAGTTATGATATGTCTGAGATACAACACTTGCAATTGCTTGGCGTAAATATCTTTCCTTATTGTAATTAACCATTACAATGCTCACTAATGCTTCCTCTTTCACGTCGCGTCCCCCATCATTAGAAATCTTCACACAATATTACGCACTCTTTTTTACTATTCAGTCGCCCCAGTATCTTCCACCGGTTCCTGATACATCTTTACACTTACTTTATCAAGGCTAACTTTTTTCCAGTTGCCTTTATTTACTTTCACATCTGCTTCTTTAAGCCATTTCTCTACCGTTTCGGTATAATGATCGTTCTGACGCTCGGTCACAATCTGCTCTTTCTTGGCATCTGTGGCTTCTCGGTCCAAGTAGGTATTCACCTTCGCTACATAGCAGCCATTATCAGTCTCAATTACACCAGAGGTCGCTCCTTCTGCTAACTGATCCACCGCTTCTAAGAACTGGGCTGTAAGGGAGGTGCTATCCTTATCAAACGTTGTAGACACCGGCTCTTGTCCCTGTTCTGTAGCATACGCCTTAAAGTCAGGAGCACTTGCTACACCATTGGCAAAATCCTCTGCACTTTTCTTGATTTCTGCTTTCTTTGCTTCGTCAGTTACATCTACCTGAGTGCCGCTTTCATCTTGCTCTTTATAGAGAAAAGAGACATAGTCCATTTGCTTCTGGGCTGCTTCCTCATCTGAGACTTCGGTACTAACTTCTGCGCCGATGGCATCCTTCATCTTCTTCTGAATCGTCATCAGCTTTAAGACTTCCTCTACGTTTTCTTTCGTTCCTGAGACTGTCTCGATGGTTTTCTTATCATTGTTCTCTACGAAAGCTTTCGCTGTCTTTGTAATCGCTGCTTCCTCTTCTTCTGTAACCTCTACTTTATAATCTTTCATGTGATCTTGAAGAATCGCCATCTCTTCTAACTGCTCAAGAGCCGTCTCTTTCACTGATTCTTCGTAGGTCTTGCCTTCGGCCGCTTCATTGCCCCAGAAATCCTCTCCTAGGTAAGCGCTATAGTAGGTTTCGTATTCCGCTTGGTTAAAGCGAGTGTAGAAATTAGCCACTCCAGCTGTAACCGTATGGGAATCTACCGTCACAATCGTATCATCGTCCTTCAGGCTCCCACAGCCTGTAAGCAGCGTTGTAGTCATTAAAAGTGCTAATATTCCGGAAATTGTTCTCTTCATAATTATTTACCCTCCTGGTCATCATAACTCATAATATTATAGCCTTTTTTCACCCTTCAAGCAATCCTTTTATTCCTGTCACCATCTCCTCGGCAACTATCAGTGGATCTGGCTTTTTATCCTGCCGGTTTCCGCCTTTGCTCTGGTAGTAAAAAGCCGGTGGTGAATCCGCCCTAAAGATAACCTTTCCGTGATAATTTTTCACAAAATCCGCAATCCTATTTATATCCACCGGCGCATCGCTTTTCATAGTGAACTTAAGTTCATCTTGCTTTTGCTCAATGCTAGTAATATATGCCTCATGAGCTCTGGCTTTTAGCATCGCTACTGCAATCAGCACTTCCACCTTCTTCGGCAAATCACCAAAGCGATCGATCAGTTCATCGGTAATATCGTCCTTGTCCTTCTCGTTCTCGATGGTAGCTATACGCTTATACATATCTAGCTTCTGGTTGCCACTCTTTATATACGTATCTGGGATAAATGCATCCACGCTAATATCCACCGTTGTGGTGAAGTCGGGGGCACTGCTTTCCCCCTTCAAGTGGCGAACCGCTTCATTAAGCATCTTACAGTAGAGATCATACCCTACTGCTTCCATGTGGCCGTGCTGTGAGGCCCCTAGTAAGTTTCCGGCACCGCGAATCTCCAGATCTCGCATAGCGATTTTAAAACCACTACCTAAGTCGGTAAATTCTCTAATAGCCGAGAGGCGCTTTTCCGCTACTTCCTTTAAAAGCTTATTGCGACGATACAGAAGGAAGGCGTACGCCATTCGGTTAGAACGCCCCACCCGACCACGCAGCTGATACAACTGAGAAAGCCCAAATTTGTCGGCATCGTGAATAATCATGGTGTTGACATTAGGAATATCTAGCCCCGTTTCGATAATAGTGGTAGACACTAAGACGTCTATTTCACCATTGATAAAGTCCAGCATAATGCTTTCTAATTTATTCTCCCGCATCTGCCCGTGAGCATAGGCCACCGTTACATCTGGAATTAGCTTTTGTAGCTTGCCGGTCACTTGATCGATATCCTCTACCTTATTGTATACATAATAGACCTGACCACCTCTAGCCACTTCCCGCTCGATGGCTTCCCGTACCATTTCATTATGATGCTCCATCACATAAGTCTGGATTGGCATTCGTTCATTTGGCGCTTCTTCTAAGACACTCATGTCCCGAATACCAATCAAGGACATATGAAGAGTTCTAGGAATCGGTGTCGCTGACAGGGTAATTACCTCCACATTGGTCTTCAGTTCTTTGATTCGCTCTTTATGCTTTACGCCAAAGCGTTGCTCTTCATCCACAATCAAAAGACCCAGATCCTTGTACTTTACATCAGCACTAAGTAACCTGTGAGTACCGATAACAATATCTACCAAGCCTTTTTTCAAATCTGTCAGTGTTTGCTTCTGCTCTTTCGCCGAGCGAAAGCGACTAAGCAAATCCACTCGCACCGGATAATCCTTCATCCGCTGAGAAAAGGTCTTAAAGTGTTGCTGAGCCAAAATCGTAGTCGGCACTAGATACACCACCTGCTTATTCTCTTGAACCGCTTTAAAAGCCGCTCGTACGGCGATTTCCGTCTTGCCGTAACCCACATCGCCACAAATTAAGCGGTCCATAATCTTATCGCTTTCCATATCACGCTTCACATCCTCAATAGCGTGAAGCTGATCTTCTGTCTCTTCAAAGGGAAAAAGCTCCTCGAATTCCTGTTGCCAAACGGTATCCTCGCCGTAACGAAAGCCCTTTTCTTCTTGCCTTTTTGCATACAGCTCTACCAGTTCTTTGGCGATTTCTTGTACGGCTCCCCGAACCTTTTTCTTGGTGTTACCCCACTCTTTCGTTCCTAGGGTATTAAGCTTTGGCTTCTTGGCATCGGCACCAGCGTATTTCTGAATTAAGTCTAGCTGGGTGGCCGGAATATATAGATTACCGCCTTTTGCATAAGCGATTTTCATAAAGTCTTTGGCATTCTTATCAACCTGGATTTTTTCAATCCCTTGGTATATCCCCAGACCGTGGTTTTCATGAACCACATAATCGCCTACCTGGAGCTCTTGGAAATTGCTAATCTTGCGCCCTTCATAGGTCTTTCGTTTCTTCTTTTTTCGTACCTTACCAAAGATGTCGCTTTCGGCAATCACAACAAACTTAAGCATGGGATATTCATATCCTGTCTCTACGTAGCCCCGACTCGTCATAATTTCGCCAGCGGCAATTTCCTGGCCTAAATCTTCACTATAAAAGCTATGGAGGCTATAATCCCGCAAATCTTCGGCCAACCGTTTTGCTCGGCTTCTAGATGCCGACAGTAACAAGACCTGATACCCCTCTCGCTTAAGTCTTTTCAGATCCTTTGTCAGTAGCTCAAAGCTACGATTATAAGGATTCACATTTTGACCGTGGACACTGGCACTGCCTACCACTTTAAAACCTCGTTTTTTCGTATCCAAGGTGTAAAAGCCTACGCAGTGATAGCCATTTAGCTTCTTTATTACCTGAGAAGTAGTAAAAATTAGGCTTTCGCTTTCGGCCACATCGACCCCTTCTAAGACTCGCCGGGACTGGGCTTCTAAAAACTCTTGCTCTAAACCCTCGCCCTTTTCCACAATTCGCAAGGGTTCATCCAAAAAAATGGCCGTCTCTTCCGGCGCAAAATAATCTAGAAAACTCTGATTACGTCGCTCTTCGTAATAATCCGAGGCCGGAAAGACCGTAACTTCACCAATATTCTCTAGCGAACGTTGGGTCTCCACCTGAAAGGTTCGCATCGAGTCTATCTCATCACCCCACAGTTCGATTCTTACCGGTTCCTCTGCCGTAATCGGGTAGATATCGATAATACCACCACGTAGAGCAAATTGTCCTAACCCTTCGATTTGCTCTACTCGTTCATAGCCAGCAGCCACCAAATCCTTAGTTAGTTTTTCTAAATCTAAGCTATCGTTTTCCTTAATCCGAATAATTCTACTCTCGATAAAGCTTTTCGACACCAAGGTGTCCATTAGAGCTTCGATAGAGGTAACGATGGTAACCTCACTTCCTCCATAAATCGCCTCTAGCACTTCCGAACGCGCCTTTAAGATATCCTTACTTCGCAAATCCGCCTGAAAGAACAGCAAATCTTTGGCGGGATAGTAGTACGTTCTCTCGTCTAAGGCCGAATATTCATCAAAACAAACTTTTGCTCGCAGCTCACTAGAACAAGCGATGATTTTGTATTTAAAACCATCGCTAAGGGCGTACATCATATGGGTCTTTTGGGAGGATACAAGACCTGAGAGTTGAAACAGCCCCTTCTCCTTACCCAGACATGATTTCGCCTCTTGAAAAGCGTCTAACTCTTTAAGAGGAGCAACTATCGCTTTCATCTATTCCTCTGCTTTCTCGTGAACCTTGCGGTTATATCTGTTCATCGCAGCTTCAATCTCGCCACTTAGTATCTTTTCGATGGCCTCGCAGGCCTCTTCGTAGCCTTCTGTCATTTTCTCTTGTTCCGCTTTTGTAAAATGCCCCAGCACATAATCTGCCAAATCATACTTTTTGGGTTTTTCTCCCACTCCCACCTTGATTCTCGGGAAAACCTCTGTCTTTAAGTGAGAAATAATGCTTTTAATCCCATTATGCCCCCCAGCACTGCCCTTTTTCCTGATTCGCAGTTGACCTACCGGCAGACTCACATCATCATAGACGACAATCAGCTCACTAGCCGGATCTATCTTGTAGTAGTCTACTAAACCAATCAAACTCTCTCCGCTTAAATTCATATAGGTTTGCGGTTTCGCCAGAATCACCTTCTGGCCAGCAATCATCCCTTTACCAATAAAAGCCCGCTTACTGCGGTGCTCCACATCGATATTATACTTAGCCGCTAATGTGTCAATTACGGCAAAGCCAACGTTATGCCTGGTGCCTACGTATTCTTTTGTAGGATTTCCCAAACCCGCAATAATATACATTCTATCTTCTCCTCTATCTTTCAGGTAAAAAGGAAGTCCTGGTGGACTTCCTTTTTTAAAAGCATCTTAACTACTTATCCTTGCACAATCAAATACTGACCACCGGGAATCGGAAATACTTCCGAAGCCTCCTCTAACTCGTCTAGACTCATCTGGGCCGTATCGATACCTTCTTCTTCAAAATACTCTCTTACTTCTTCGATACTATCAACCACAATAGCCATACAATCCTCGAGAAACGCTTCCGCTTCTGCATAGTTTTTCGCCACCGGCTCATCAAATAACTGCTCTTGATTCTCTAAAAAGACATCCAAAATCTCTTCACTATATTCATACATGTTCCCGCCTCCCTTGTATCACTTTAAATACTCAAGTAACTCTTCCGGACTATGAAAGAGTAGTTTCCCGCCAGCCTCTATCAGTTCCGTCTCACTTCGAAAGCCCCAAGTTACTAATAACGTTGCAACATCTGCATTCGTTCCTGTAAGTAGATCTACATCAGAATCACCGATATAGGAGCAATTCTCTCTAGCCACCTCTAATTCCTCAAGAATCTGCCAAACACCCGCTGGATCCGGCTTTCTCGGCACCTCGTCCCGCTGTCCATAGACCCTCTCAAACAATCCATCAGGAAATAAAGTCCACATTACTTTCATGGCTTGCTCGTGAGGTTTGTTAGACAGCACGCCTAACTTGTAACCTCGCTTTTTCAGCTCTTTTGCCATCTCCGTAATACCTGTGTAGGCTCGCACACGATACGTACAGTGACTAGCAAATATTTCTTTGTAAATCCCTAACGCCTCTGGTAAATACTGGGAAACACTGCCACCGCCCGCTGTGACCGCTCGTTCTATCAGCACCTTTGCACCTTCACCTACAAACGAGCGACACTGCTCATCAGAGATAGGATTCAGCCCTAATTTCTCCAAGGTTAGCCCCACAGAATAAGTCAGCGACTCCATCGTGTCCGCTAAAGTTCCATCTAAGTCAAATATACACGCCTTCATGACATATCCTCCACTAAATTAATCATATTATGAACGGCGCAAAAAAACAAGGACAATCTTACCCAGACGCTAACGCTCCCATTTATCCGCCAGATTATCAATCTGATCTCGTAGCTTGGCTAGGTCCTTATTCGCTATCCCTTCATTCTGGTTCACTACCTCTAAGAGGCGCTTAGCGGCAGCTACCGCACGGTTAAACGCGCTTTGGTTACGCACCTTCTTCTCATCCTTTTCAGACTCGTAGACCTTTCTCACTCCTAAAGTAACTACCTCGCCAGTAATTAGATCTAACGTGCCCCCAGAAAAAGGCGCAAAAGCCTCAATACCAAGCGCCTCTCCCAGTAAAGCCGCAAAGGTGTCGGTTACCGTGTCTTCACCGTGTACCACCACTACCTTTTTCGGTTTTCTTTTAAAGCCAGCCAACCAATCCAACAATCCGTTTTGATCAGCATGTCCACTAACACCCTTCAGTGTCTCTATTCGCGCCTTAACCTCTACCACCTCACCGAAGAGCTTCACACTATCTACCCCTTCGATTAAGCGCCTGCCGAGGGTTCCTACAGCTTGATAGCCTACAAAGCAAATCGTCGACTCCGGACGCCAGAGATTGTGTTTGAGATGATGACGAATGCGTCCCGCTTCACACATTCCCGAAGCCGAGATAATTACCTTACACTCTTTATTTACATTAATCAGTTTTGACTCATCACTGGTGGTCGTGGCCACAAGCCCATCAAATAGTAAGGGATTAATCCCCTGCTCCACTAGACTGAGGGCCTCTTGATCAAAGCAAGACGCATAATTCTTATTAAAGATCTTGGTGGCATTATTCGCTAAGGGACTATCCACATACACCTTAAAATTCGGGAACTCCGGCAAGAGGTTATGCTCCTTTATCTCCCGGATAAAATACAGCATCTCCTGGGTACGTCCCACCGCAAAAGAAGGAACGACTACATTCCCACCTTTTGAAAACGTCTCCCTCATCATCCGCGTGAACTCAGCCACGTAATCAGGCCTTGTATCCCCGTGAATTCGGTCTCCATAAGTGGATTCAACGACAACGTAATCCGCCTCTTCCACATAATGAGGATCCTTTAAGATCGGCTGCTCTACATTGCCGATATCGCCTGAAAAGACGATACTTCTCGTCTGGCCTTCTTCGGTTGCAAAGACTTCAATGGCGGCCGATCCTAAAAGGTGACCAACATCAGTAAACCTTGCACTTACTCCTTCTAATACGGCAACCTCTTGGTTATAGTCCACCGGATGCAAAAGACGAATCGCCTTTTCAGCATCCTCCATGGTATAAAGGGGCTCATATTCCTCCCGACCACTTCGTTTCGCCTTACGGTTGCGCCACCCTGCCTCAAACTCCTGAATATGAGCACTATCTCGGAGCATAATATCGCACAAATCAGCCGTGGCAAACGTACAGATAATGGGACCTGTGAACCCTTTTTGTACTAACAGCGGAAGCTTTCCCGAATGATCGATATGAGCGTGAGTAAGTAACACTACATCTATTTCACTAGGATCCACCGGCAGTTCTTGGTTCTCATATAGGTTTGGACCTTGTTCCATTCCACAATCCACCATAATGTGCTTGCCTGCCACCTCCAAAACGTGACAACTTCCTGTAACCTCATGAGCTGCCCCTATAACTGTTAATTTCATATGCAATATCCTTTCTTAGTTGCTCTCCTAGTTGAAAATGAGCTGCCTATTAAGGCAGCTCAAAGATTATCAATTATTTTCTTCTAAAGAAATCCGGAATCTTAATATCCTGTTCCTTCACGGTACTCTTAGGCACTGTCGGGGTATTAAGCTTCGGTGTCTCACCACCTGTTCCACCTGCCTGGGTTCCTTCTTCTTTACTAGGCATAAAGTCTAAGCTTTTACGCTCTGTTCGCGGGCGTGCTACGCTCTCTTCATTCCCAACAATCGGGGGAATGCCGCGCTGCTTCTGGCCTTCTAGACGGCTCTTTAACTTAGAGGCCGTACCTTGCTGATGAAGACCGGTAGCAATAACGGTAATCGTCGCTTCATCCGCTCGACTATCATCATACATAGCACCGAAGATAATATTCGCATCCTCACCTGCTAGTTCCTGTACGTATTCTGCTGCATCAGAAGCATCCATTAAAGTAATATCTCCTGATACATTGATGATTACATGGCTTGCACCAGCAATCGTCGTCTCTAGTAGAGGACTTGCCACTGCCTGCTTAACCGCTTCAAGAGCCTTATCGTCACCTTTACCCATACCAATACCGATATGCGCAATGCCTTTATCGGTCATAACCGTCTGCACATCTGCGAAGTCAAGGTTAATTAGTGATGGAACGTTAATCAAATCTGTAATACCTTGGATACCTTGCTGTAAGACTTCATCTGCCTTCTTAAGGGCTTCTGGCATAGTCGTGCGTCTATCCACTACCTCTAATAATTTGTCATTCGGAATAACAATTAGAGTATCAACCTCTTTACTTAGTTTATCAATTCCTTGAAGGGCATTGTTCATTCGGGTTTTTGACTCGAATCTAAAAGGTTTGGTAACTACACCAACCGTCAACGCTCCCATGTCTTTAGCAATTCTGGCAACTACTGGCGCTGCACCTGTTCCTGTACCGCCGCCCATACCGCAAGTAACAAAGACCATGTCTGCACCTTTTAAGGCTGCCGCAATCTCTTCTGAACTCTCTTCTGCCGCCTTCTCACCAACTTCTGGTCTGGCACCAGCACCGAGTCCTTTTGTAATTTTTTCACCAATCTGCATAAGTGTTGGCGCCTTGCTCAATTGCAAAGCTTGCTTATCGGTATTAATGGCGATAAACTCCACTCCAGCAATCTGTTCGTCTATCATTCGGTTAACTGCGTTGTTACCGCCGCCTCCGACACCGACAACTATTATTTTTGCTGCCGCTTCTGATTCATTAGTCTTAATTTCTAGCAAAGGTTCGTCCTCCTTTATTTTCCTTAAATATCTATACTACCCACACATAATTTCGTACATTACTAACCTATATAATATCGTTTTTTTTGTAAAATATCAATAGAGTTTTCCTTGTTTTTAGGTTTTTTTCTGCATTTCACTCAATTTGTATGGGGAATTCTCCTCTTTTGAAGGTAATTGTATCGTTATCCTCAGAATAGTTCTCCAAATGCAAGGTTCCTTCTTCTCCTTCTAGATTCGGAAGAATGGGGGCAATTTGCGCAATTTGCTCTTCACTTACCTCTTGTCCAAGCTTTATATAGATATTTCCCATAATCAGATACACACTATTTTCGATATTCATCACCCGCTCTACAGGCAGTTCTTTCTTTCTCGCTTCGTCAGTCGCCAGCAGTATCTGCTGCAAAAGCTGCTTATCGGTTGCCTCAAGAGTATCGCCAACCTGCAATCCTTCCCCAGAGATGCCCTCGATTCTCGGAACATCTGGTAAAAGTTCGTGATGCTTATAGACCACCAGACCGTTAATGTCTAAGTAAGCGTACCCATCTGACATTTCGATATAGCCCACAATCGGCTTTTCCGTAACCGTAATCTTTAGCGTCCACGGGTTCTTTATTCCCACTTTAATCTTATCCAGCGTCTCTAGGCTTTGTCCTTTGCCTAACTTATATTTACCCATTACGTAAAGAGTATTAATAGAGTACGGGTCGTCTCTTACTGTTTCGATTATTTGATTGGTATCTGTGTACGTATTCCCCGTAACAACCACATCTTGGATGTGAAAGAGCACAAATACACCAAGTACAAAAATCGCCAGCCCAATCACGGTTGTAAAGAAATGATATATTCTTACGCTTAGCTTCTTTTTTCGTTTACCATTCATGCCTTCCCCTTTGTTCTACTCGGTTTTCACCAATTTCTTAAATACATCCCCGCGCTCTTCAAAGTTTTTAAACATCCCCCAACTGGCACAAGCAGGTGATAATAACACGGCGTCACCACTACCCGCCAGCTCTGTAGCCGTCCGCACGGCCTCTTCGAAGGAATCAACCAACACGTAGTCATGAAATCCTAGAGACATAGCCGTCCGGGCAATATCCTCTTTCGTCTCACCTAGCAGAACCATCTTTTTAACTTTACCATTAAAGCTACCAATCCATTCCCGGTAATCCGCGTCCTTATTATAACCGCCGGCGATCAATACGATCGGTCTCACCATTGCTGCTACTGCTTTAATCGCTGCATCAGGATTGGTCCCTTTAGAGTCATTATAGTAGGCTATCCCATTTTTCTCAGTGACGAACTCAATGCGGTGAGCCACCCCAGCAAACTCTCCCAGCACCTTTCTAATGATGGTTAGCGGCACTTTATACACAAGAGCCATCGCCACTGCCGCCATTACATTCTCGTAATTATGCACACCTAAGAGTTGCAAATCATCAAGGTCACACACCACTTCTTCCGTATCTTCGTAGCGTAAGACAATTTTTTGATCTTTAAGGTAAACCCCTTCCGCTAGGACAGACTTGCTGCTAAAATAAATCACTTGAGCCCATAACGTCTCACCCAGTTTTCTAGTTACCTCGTCCTCATAATTAAGAATGCAGTAGTCCCCTTCCGTTTGGTTTTCAGTAATCCGTACCTTAGCCGCAATATAAGCCGCCATTGTATGATGGCGATCTAAATGATCTGGCGTAATATTTAAAATCGCACTCACTCGCGGATGAAAGGTTCGTATGGTCTCTAGCTGAAAGCTACTAACCTCAGCTACCACCGTCGAATTCTCATCTGTCTTCTCGGCTACTAGTGTATAGGGTGTTCCAATATTGCCAACTACAAAGGAATTCTCATTGTACGCCTTGATAATCTCGCCTAAAAGAGCCGTCGTGGTGGTCTTTCCATTGGTTCCCGTAATCGCCAGCACTTCGCCCTTGCTGCAGAGATACGCCAGTTCAATCTCCCCGATAATATCAATATTTGCCGTCTTCATTTCGACAATTTCCGGTAAATCCGTCGGCACCCCAGGGCTTAGCACAACTAAATCTATTTCTTTCATTATCTCTCGCGGAAAATCCCCTAGCATCACTTGACAAGGACCGCCTATCTCCTGGCAAAGCTTTTCTTTATCCAGCTGCGTATTCCCGTCGTAGAGATATACTTCGCTACCCGCCTTTTCCAGTAGCGCACCTGCGGCTATCCCGCTTTTCCCAAGGCCGTAGACCAAGGTCTTCTTTCCTTTAAGTATCATGAACTCTCCTTTATTTAAATCGCTAGATATCCTATCACACACAATAGGGTCGTGATTATGGTAAAGACTGCCACCACCCTCGTCTCCGACCAGCCGCATAACTCAAAATGATGATGAATCGGCGCCATCTTAAAGAAGCGCTTACCACCCGTCTTTTTAAAGTACGTCACTTGAATCATTACCGACACCACTTCTACTAGGTACACAAGACCAACAATCACGATAAAAAGCGGCATCTTTAATAGATACGCCATCCCTACTACAAACCCGCCAAGAGCTAAGGAACCAGTATCACCCATAAATACTTTGGCCGGGTACACATTGTAGAGCAAAAATCCCATTAGCGCTCCACAAGCTGCAAAGGCCACTGGCTCCACGCCGCCCTTTAGTAGCACCGAGGCAACGCCGAAGAAAATGGCCACGGGAATGGTCACACTAGAAGCCAAGCCGTCCAGACCATCGGTAAAATTCGTCCCGTTTACCGTACCGATAACAGCAACAAAAAGAAGGGGAATTGCCAAGATACCCAGATCGAGATACGTTCCGGCAAAAGGAATTCGCAGCTCTAATCCTCTCTCTGTAAAAAAATATAAGTAACCAGCAAAGAACGCTGTCAGAACAAACTGCAAAAGAAACTTTTGTTTTGGTTTTAACCCATCAGGGTCTTTCTTCACCACTTTTAAATAATCATCTAGAAAACCAATCAGTCCAAAGCCCACCGTTAGCATAAGCACTGGCAAAATCTTGGGATAGCTTCGTAAATAAAACAGCGAAGGGATAACTAGCGCTAAGATAATCATAACGCCCCCCATCGTTGGGGTGCCGGCCTTCTCTAAGTGAGACGCAACCCCTTCTTCTCGTTCTGTCTGGCCCATTTTTAGCTTCTTTAACATAGGAATGATAACCGGACCAAGTAATGCCGCTATTATAAATGCGCCGATTCCCGCATATAGAGTTGTATTGTTCATCGCAGTGAACCTCCCTTACATCTTCTGTAACTAAACTATCATACTTGATTTACTGCACCTTTTCAACTCCAAGATAGGGGAAAATCTCACTTGCAATCCCAGCAAACATCTTTGTGGTAAATTGACCGTATTGCTGATCAGGGGTGTTCGGCTCATCAATCGCGATGTAAATCACTACTTGAGGATTCTCCTGGGGAGCATAGCCAATAAAAGATACTACGTAATTACGATGTCCTCTAGGAAGCTTCTCTGCCGTTCCCGTCTTTCCTCCAATATCATATCCTTCCACCGCGGCCGGCGCTCCTGTACCGCTTACTACCACCTCGCGCAAATACGTCTTCACTAGATCACTGGTTTCTTTAGAAGTAGTTTTCTTAAGAATCTCTGGCTCCACCGTGGTCGTCACCGTACCTTGTTCGTCTTGAATCTCTTTTACCAGATGGGGCTTATAGTAGTCACCCCCATTAATCAGCGAAGAGAAAGCCGACGCCAGCTGCACCATAGTCACATTAAAACTCTGACCGAAACTACTGGTTGCAATATCAACCTCTTGAATATCATCCAAGCCGTGAATAAGGCCCGCTGTCTCCGCCTCGCCTGGTAAGTCAATACCCGTATACTGGCCAAAGCCATAGTTACTCTGCATCTTCGTAAAGCCTTCTGCACCCATCCGCAGTCCAATTTCCATTAGCGCCACATTACACGAGTTGGCCATCGCCTGAGATAACGTCTGAGTACCATGCCCCTTCGTATTATTACAGTAGATATCATGGTCTCCAACATGTAGCATACCACCACAGTAAAAGGTTTCTTCACCGTTTAAGACACCACTATCCAGAGCTCCAGCTACCGTAAACTCTTTAAAGGTGGAACCCGGCTCAAAAGAATCCGACACGCAGGCATTGCTCCAAAGCTTTGCCAGCACCTCGCCTTCTGAGCCTTCATCTCGAAGTGCCTGTTGATCTTCCGGAGTATAATTTCGCGACAAGTCCGAGCGATTATTCAAATCATAACTAGGGAAATCCGTCATTGCGAGAATTTCACCGTTTTGCGGATTCATCACCAGTACATTCGTCTTTAGACTTCCTTCTCCCGGTCTTGTATTATCTCTTTGAGCATCATTAAATTCTAAGACGTAACGATCCACAATGCTTTGTATCTGTAAATCGATGGTACTAACCACATTGCTTCCATTGACAGGTTCTTTTACCGTTCGATTAAACGTCGCATCTTCATCTAGATACCCGTATTCTTTGCCGTTTACTCCAGTTAAGACGTCATTGTAATAGGATTCAAGACCATAACTCCCAACATCCTCATCATTTACAAAGCCAATCACATCACTGGCGGTGGCATTATAAGGATATTTACGAATATAATCCTCTTCAAGCCAAATACCGTTACTATTAGCGCCATCCGCTTCATCGTTCATCATCTCTGTAAAAGTGGTCGCCGTATTGTAATCTACGTCCTTTTTGAGAATGGCATAGCGGCTTTCCGGCGTCTCTTCAAGAATCGCTTCCATCTCTTCTACCGGAATTTCAAAACACGTACTAGCTATTTCTAAAGTCTTTTCAATATAATCCTCGTCACCTAGAAGAATCTTAGCATCGAGGATAACATTATATACTCGTTCGCTTAGAGCGATTTTCGTCCCGTTTCGATCTAAGATATCGCCACGCTTATAGGCGATTTGGCGACTGTTATACTGCTGCTGATCAAGAACCGTCTTTTTATACTTATCTCCTTTGGCCGCATTAATATAGGTAATGCGGCACACTAAACCAAGAAAAACTAGCATTACTAAAATAAATACTAATGCTAGCTTCCGTTTCATATATTTAAGGAACTTCCTACGAGCCATCACTTTCACCTAATTGCCAGCGTACGCTAACATACCTTCCTTCGGTATTTGTTCCACCTGGCGAATATAATCTCCTGAGGGATTGGCATAATGTACGATTTGATTGTCAGCGGCATACGTCATACCCATCTCGTTAATCGCCCGGTCTCTCACCTGATCCAAATTGATGGGATCCATAATTGCCCCTTCTTTAGAATTATTCATCTCTTTAAGCTCTGATAATTGGCTTTGCATCTTTGTAATGTTCTTAGAGCTTGCTGTGACTTCTGCGTGAATCTTTATAAAATTAACGCAAATCACCATAGCAATCACGGATGCTAACACAAGAAAAAACACGTAGCTGCCACTTATTCTACTCTCCCGACGGCGATTTTGCCGCGTCTTACGACTAGGGGCTCTGCGAGGTTCTTGCTCTTCCCTTCGTACCGGTTCAAAACTCGGCTCGCGAACAGGAGAAAGGTTACCATAGACATAGGCTCTACTCTGCTGTCTTGTATTCCAATTTTTATTTGTTTGATAAGCCATGTCTATCTCCTTTCATCAACTTCCTACTAACTACGTTCAAAAATACGAAGCTTTGCACTTTTTGAACGAGAATTTTCTTCCATCTCTTCTGCACTTGGCAGAATCGGTTTTCTGGTAATTACTTTCCCTTTAGATGCACGTCCACATACACAAACCGGAAATTCCGGAGGACAGATACAAGGGTTTTCCGCTGTGCGGAAAATATTTTTAACAATTCGATCCTCTAAGGAATGAAAAGTAATAATGCAAATTCGGCCCTGGGGATTTAGAATCTCAATCATACTATCAAGAGAATCCCTTAACACCTCTAACTCCCTATTTAACTCGATGCGAAGGGCTTGAAAAGTCTTCTTCGCGGGGTGTCCCGCCTTCTTGCGCACCTTCATGGGAATCGCTTGCTTGATAATCTCCACCAATTGACCAGTGGTATCAATGGACCTCTGCGCTCTTTCGGCCACGATATGCTTGGCGATGTTCTTGGCAAACTTATCTTCACCGTAATCTCTAATCACGCGATAGAGGTCCATCTCACTGTAAGTATTGACGATGTCCTTAGCCGTCTTCTCCTGACGATTGTCCATCCGCATATCTAAGGGTGCATCTTCGCGGTACGAAAAGCCTCGCTCCTTGTTGTCCAACTGATAAGAGGACACACCAAGGTCAAGTATGATTCCATCCACCTTGTCAACACCTATCTCCAGAAGCTTTACTTGCATATCCTTGTAATTGCTTCTGATTAATGTGACTTTGTCGCCAAAGTCCTCCAGACGAGTTCCGGCTGCTTTAAGCGCTTCCTCATCTTGGTCTATACCTATAATACTCCCTTTGCCGGTAAGCTTTTTGCATACTTGGTATGCATGCCCACCACCGCCCAACGTTCCATCTACATAGATTCCGTCAGGTTTAACATTTAATCCATCTACTGTCTCATCGAGAAGAACGGTTGTGTGTTTAAACTCCATATACATCTCCCTTAGAAGCTAAAACCTTCTGCTTCAAGCTGCTTGGCATTCTGAACGAAATTCTTGTCGGCAGCTGCGTTCTTCTCCTCCCACAAAGCTTTGTCCCAAATTTCGGCACGCTTCCCCATACCGATAAAGACGACTTCTTTGCTTAACTTCGCAAATCCGCGTAAGCTCTGAGGAATCAAGGTTCTCCCTTGATTATCGATATCGCCGTCTGTAGCGCTTGCTACAAAGTGGTACATCATCTCTCTGGCAACATCATTAGTAGTAATCGGTAGTTTGTTTAACTTGGCTTCGAATTCTTCCCATTCGTCTTCCGGATATACATACAGACAATCTTCATGACCCTTCGTGATAACAAAATCCTTCCCTAGGTCATCACGCATTTTAGCAGGTATAATCAACCTGCCCTTGGCGTCAATATTATGACTGTATTCTCCTTTCAACAATGGATTCACCCACTTTCTTCCACTTCTCACCACTTCCTACCACTTGAAACCATTTTATTACATTCTTAAGACTATTTCAACCCTATAATTGTAAAAAAAGCATAAAAAAAAGGAACTAGCTTCGAACGCTAGTTCCTTTTTTAGTGCATTTATTCCGTTGCCTCTTCGTCTGCAGGTACTTCCTCCACCGGTGCTTCCTCTTCCGCTGCCGGCTCCGTGTTTAACTCTGTCAAATATTGATTTACATCATCGTATTTTACTTCAACTGCTGTCTTCGGCTTATTATCTGCCACACTTCGTACCACCGAGTAGCCAATCCAGACCACCAAAAGTACCGCTACCACCAGCAAACCGATTTGCATCATAATCTGCTTACGTCTCGCCTTTCTTTGGCGTTCCCGTCTTGTCGCCTTACTCTCTTTATATCGATCCACTTTTTCTTGGCTCATAAAATCGTCTCTCCTTCTCCCCTATACTTAAACTTTTTTGTTATTCTAACACATCTTTATTGTTTAAACAACTGCGATAATACCACCGTCAGAAGCGTACATGGTACTGATGCCCCTAGTATCAAGAATAATAACCTCTTTCACCGCGACTTTTTCAAGGATCATCTTTTTCACACTTTCTGCTCTTTCTAAGCAGTTACAGTGGGAAATAGCCAGAACCTTCTCCGTCGGATTAATCACCTCCGTCGTTAAGTACTGAACCATTTTCTGCAAGGCTTTATTAATTCCCCGTCCTTGGCCTAGTTGAAAGATCGTCCCCTCTGCTGTTGCACCACAGACTGGTTTAATATTAAGGGCCGAAGCCACAAGCATCTTAAGCCCTGTTAAGCGTCCATTCTTTCGTAGCGTCTCTAAATCTTCAAGGACAAAATACGTGTTCTGGCCTTCAATGTAGGCTTCCACTTCCGTAACCACCTCTTCAAAAGAAAGTCCCTTTTCTTCGCACTCTCTAATTTTCAGACCAATCAAGGTCTGAGCAACAGAAGCCGAGCGTGAATCAAAGATATACACCTGTTTATCCGGCTCTTGCTCTTCCATCATCGTCTTTGCTAACATGGCGCTATTATAAGAACCACTTAGATTAGCTGATAGCGTCACACCGTAGACTCGCTTTTCATTCCCCCGATACGACTCCAAATATTGATCAGGAGAGGGACAGGAAGACCGTGGACATTCCTTCGTCGCCGCTGCCGCTCGCAAAAACTCTTGTTGATCAAAAGTCTCGTCATCAACCATGTTTCTTTCCCCTACCGTTATATAAAGAGGAATAGATGTATAGATTCCCGATGCTTTCATCTCCGATGTCAATTCCCCACAGCTATCAATAATAATTTTGTATTCCATTCTTCACCTATTTCTTTCTTCAAGACGCTCTAGTCAAGCCGAATCCGTCTTGATACCCCCAGTGCTACTCCCATCTCTGTTAACAAAAACAAGGTGGATGTGCCGCCATAACTGATAAACGGCAAGGTAATCCCCGTCGTTGGCAAAACCCCAGTTACTACACCTACATTAAACATCACCTGCAAAGCGATATGGGCAAATATTCCCGTCACCACTAACGAGCTATAAAGATCCGGTGCATTCTGAGCAATGAAGAATAGCCGGTATAGCACCAAGCCGAAAAGTATCAAGATCATAATTGCGCCAAATATTCCCAGCTCCTCACAAATAACCGAGAGAATCATATCGTTTTGCACCTCTGGGATAACCATCTTCTGAGCGCCGTTTCCCAGCCCTTTGCCAAAAAGGCCACCAGAGCCGATGGCATATAACCCCTGCAAGCTCTGAAAGTTGTCTCCTGAGTATTCCTCTGGCTTTAACCACATTAAAATTCGGTTCATGCGGAAATTCCCTGTAGAATTTACAAAATTGACAACATAAACCAGAAAACCACCCACCAGCACCACTAGGGCAACCCCTATCATAAGGAAGGGTTTCGTCTTGGGATGCGAGATAAACACGATAATAACGGTAATCCCCATTAGAATAACCGCCGTACTTAAGTTATCTGTCAAAAATAGAGCAAAAGCCGCTGCTACTAATCCTGCACATAAAACCTTTGCGGTCTGTTTAAGCTGCTTATATTCTTTACCAAATTTAATTATCAGCAGCGGAATATAAATAATTAGGGCAATCTTGGCAATCTCCGCTGGTTGTAATTGTTGATCTCCCGGAAGCTTTAACCATCTCTTAGCACCGTTCACCTCTTTTCCTAGAGGCGTCTGTACTAAGGCCATCAAAGCGAGAGAAGCCATGTATGAGAAGAAAGCCACCTTACGATAAAACTCCAGAGGCAGTCGGCTTGCCACATATAACCCGGCAAAACCTGCCACCGTAAAGATCAGCTGTCTCGTCAAATAGTGCATACTATTTCCGTATTTAATTAAGGCACTATAGGAACTTACAGAATAAAGCATCACTAGGCCAAAACACACCAAAAAGACTAAAACCGCTAAGAGGCTGTAGTCAAAATACTCTGAGGTACTTTTTGAAATTGTCTTTGCTTTCATCTTTTTGGTTTTTGCTGTCATTGCTTTCTCTTCACCTAACTATTCAAATTTAAACATATAGTTCGAGTAGACGTTATGCCCTGTTTGTAATACTTCTCCATCTATACTAATTTTAATTTTATCAACTTTAAAACTATCAATAAATGAATTGCATAATGCTCCTAAGCAATAGTATTCCTCTGTGCTGCCCATCTTACCTAGATAATCCGCATAAGCTTGGTTCAAAGTTAAATCAATGGCTTTTTGACCATTATCAGTAACCTCCTCGAATCCCACTACCTTCACGTCTGAAATCATAACCTTATACTCAATCATTTTGTTCAAAATAGCGTCTGGCGTCAACTCATCCACCACAACTGACTCCGATTCAAAGCTCATATACTGCTCATCAGGGTGAAAAATAACCATCGGAAAATTATTATTATTTTCCGGCTGCGGTTCCTCTACATTCTCAGCCACATTTTCGTTCTCGTTCTTGTTATCCTCTTTCGACGCATCTTCAATCACAAGCTTATCCGCACTATCAGGAACCTTTACTTCATCTTCCTTCTTCCCGCATGCAGAAAAACTCATTACAAAACTCGCTACTATTAACAAAAACAACTTCGCCCTTTTCATTATATCAACCCTCCTTCTTAAAACATGTTCTTTCTATAATCATCTTCTTACAATATCACCTATATGTCAAGAATCACCTAACTTTGATCTCCAAAATGCTTGATTCATTGTAATTCGCCTAACAAGCCACCTTGGTAAACGCTTATACTTTGTACCAAGAAGATATCCTAGATATTTACAGCCACTTTTGTAAATCAACACGACAATCTCCTTATATTTGTGGTTTCGAAAAAGATAGTTTGCTGTTCTTCTCACAAGTTTTACCCCCTCCGATTCCGCCTTGATTCCCGCAAAAGCTTCTGGATAATCAACTTGTGAGACTGCCATATCAAAATTTCGCTTTAATTGTTCCCGTCCCGAATAATTATGAGCATGAATCACTTTCGCCTCTGCTTGATAAGCCACCTTGTAACCTACTCTAATCACTTTTCCTGCATAGATCATGTCTTCATTAAAAATAGTCTTGCGGACGAACCCGTTATTCTTTATATATATCTCTCTGTTATACATTGCACAGACATTCGAGCAAAAGAACGTTTTTATACCTAGCTCGTCAATATCGCTCATACTTTTAATCCGGCTTTTATCTGGATAATTAAACAAACGAGTGTATCGTTCAATTATATCTGTATCCTCTATAGGAAGCTGCCGCGCAAATGATACGGCTACTGCTGTATCAACAAACGGTTTTAATAGTTCTTCTGATAGTATTTCATCCGTCGGCACCGCATCTTGAGTCATCAACAAAACATATGGCGCTTGGGATAAACGCATCCCGAAGTCTCTCGTCCCCCCATGGTCGAACTCATCTTTTTTAATTGTGTATATCTCAACATCATATTTTTCTTCGATACCTCTCACAGAAACATTCGATTCGGTATTCAGTAGTATTATTCTGTTAGGCTGATTTCTTTGGCATTTCAAACCTTCAATTAATCGATTTAATTTCCCATCCGGTTTGAAGGTAGGAATTACCACATCATACATCTGTCTAATCATACGTCGTCTTTCTCCATTCCTTTACCCACATACCAAAAAACAATAGCCGAAAGAATAAACCACATCCAGACTACAGGACTGCTGAGCCACGTTGTAAAAAAAGAAAGCCCAAGGTATACGGCAAATTGACCATAAAACAAAAAAATAATCGGATTATTTGTATCACGCACTTTTCTTACTATTATTTTCGCAATCACCCCAACCAAAATAGCTAAAGCACACACTCCCACAACGCCAAAGTCATAATACGCATCATAAAACATGGTCAATGTTGTCAGTTCTGGTTTCGTCAAATACAATGGTATATCAACTATCTTGGGAATCACATACTTTAGCCCGGTTAAAGCAAAAAAGGGGAAAAGCATCTTTAAACCAAAAGTATGTCGTCCTATATTTTCCACTAATACATTAAAATTCTCAAAATTATTCGCTACATACATATATGGTTGCGTAATGAATATTGGCATATCACGATTTTTCATCTCAAATACACTATTTAAATACGCTACATTATGGTCTTTAGCAATTGTCAATAATACGTATAGAGGAATCAACACCAAAAGAAGCAACACGACAATCCGTCCATTTATTCGCTTATTCGTGGCAATATATACTGTTAAAGCTATTCCAACCGCTAAAAGAATCTGAGATCGTGCAATACACATAACCAAAACAAGAACGCTCACAACGTTCCAAAGGATAATTATTCCCATTTCCCTCTTAACTTCGTTTTTTTTGCTCTGAATATACAACACCGATAGAGCCGGTATTAATGCCCCACCCAATGTTAAGTAATGAAGTCCCGACACCGGAAATAGAAAAGCTGAATGAGCCGCTTGCGAAAATAGCGGTATATAACCACGAAGCACAACCTCTATGACAAAACACGTAAGCGAAACCAAGCCAAGTACATTTACACATTGAAATATCCGTTTTGTTGCTTCTTCTACCTTTTCAACTCTTCGATCCACACGGCCATCTCGAAGCCCCCATTCATATCCAACACCAAATCCCATGTAGACAACAAAAAAACATAACCATGTAAGATAATGCCAACTTGTCTGCAAACGACTCAGTTGCAGGCATGCAACTCCTTGTCCACCAACCCAAGCCAATGTAAACACACCTCGCAAATCGACTATATTTCCTGTTTCTTTGTACCATTTTCTATACAAATAAATCGCCGCAAAAATTAACGTCGCCCCAGAAGCGATTTCACACTCCGCTAAAGAAAGAATATAACTAACAAGATATGCCAACATATATATCCCATATTCTAAAATCACGTTACTTCGCTGTCTCATCGTTATAAGTTCCTTCCTAGCATATTTTAATATGCGTTTTTATTAATAAACCCTTTAAAAAATGTTAAAAACAAAATTTTAAAATCCAATCCTAACGTCCAGTTTTCAATATAGTACAAGTCATATTCAATTCGTTTGTAAATCGAAGTGTCACCTCTAAGCCCATTCACTTGCGCCCAACCCGTGATCCCTGGACGCACTTGGTGTTTAATCATGTATCGCGGAATTTCCTCCTTAAATTTACTCACAAATTGCGGACGCTCCGGTCGCGGTCCGACTAATGACATTTTCCCGATCAACACATTAAACAATTGCGGCAACTCATCTATGCTTGTCTTTCGGATAATCTTCCCAACAGCTGTGACTCGTGGATCATTTGGGACAGTCCATTTTTCTTTCTCTTCATTTTTGTCCTGAACCTCCATCGAACGAAATTTATACATATTGAATGTTTTATTATTCAGCCCCATTCGTTCTTGTTTATATATCAACGGTCCCTTTGAGGTGCTTTTAACAAGCACAGCCGTAATCAGCATTATCGGTGAAAAAAGCACAATCGCAACAACTGCACCGAAAATATCTTCCGCTCTCTTAATAAATCTATTCAAGTCATTAGATAGTGGAATTTTACGAATATTAATTACAGGAAGTCCATTTAAGTCCTCTGTATACGGCTTCGTTGGAATTATTTTATTGTAATCTGGAATAAATTTCGTATGCACTCCTGATTTTTCACACATCGCTACAATCTTAGCCAGTTTACTATACTCATTAATGCTTAAAGTGATTGCAATTTCATCAAAATGCGTTCTCGGTAAAACAATATCTAAATTCGCTATCGTTCCTAAGACTTTTACTCCGCGATATGAAATACCACTTTCCACATGGTCATCTAAAATACCGCGTACACGATATCCCCATTCTGGATTCATCGTTATCCTATCGATATATTCTTCCGCCGCTCTACTGTACCCAATCAATAAGATATCCTTTTGGTTATATCCACTTTTTCTTAAATCCCGTACTCCTTGCCTTATAATATTACGCGTAATGACGGTAGTATATACATTTATACAAAAGAAAATAAAAATCATTGTACGCGAATAATCATTCTCTCTTAGCAAATATAGAATTAGAATAAAAGCCATTAGTCCAATAATATTCGCCTGGATAATGTGCCATGCTTCCTCACGTCTTCCTACTAACCGTTTTGAAGCATAAAGTTGAAATATATAGTACAGTATCAAATAACCTGGAACAATGTATATCAAAGCAATGCAATATTGTTTCAAAGAATAGTACCATAATTCATCTGCAAAAATACCACTCTTAAATTTTACATACCAAGAAGCAATATATGAAAAAATAATCGCCAGTGCATCCACGATAAATCTTAATCTATTTATTAATTTCTCATTATCCTTAATCACTTTTATCACCTATTATCTTTAAACAATGTCTTACTTATAGTACAATAAATTCTATTAATCGGCAAGTCAAGACTACATTCACTCCTACAAACAAGATTCATTTTTTCTATCAAATATGATAATATAAACATGGAATATTAAGAAAGGAAAAGTAAATTTGATGAAAAAAATAGTAACACTCTTGACAACACTCTTTCTCCTGCATATATGCGCCCTTCCAACAAAAGCCTCTAATAATATCCCCGAAGAGATCCTTTCACTTCAAGGGAATATAAAATACGACACAAACACGTTCTCTGAACCGCAGAGTTTTTCCGCGTCCGAAAGTGGACCAAGGGTCGCTATTCTCAGCGATAGTATCTCTACATACAAAGGATACTCTCTTTGGGGAACCTATTTCTACGATGAATCTTTAATGTCTATATATGATACATGGTGGGGGCGCTATATTAACGATATCGGTGGTCATCTAACCGCTAGTGAAACTCTTGGTTCTTCTAGCATAACATGGAACGGTCAAAATATAGCTACATACTATGATAAAAACAGCTACATGGCTTCTGATTTCCGAATTAATAGATTAGCTTATGGTGGAACCCCCGATGTAATACTATTTTTCGGAGGAACAAACGATTTTTATTGGCGTCCGCAAATCGGCACTTATAATCCAAACCAAATAGGTCTCGTCGATACATTTACAAACGCGTACCACACAGCTCTTTTTAAGATGCGTACAAAATATCCTTCTGCTAAAATAATTTGTATAACGCCTTTTAGAATCCGTGAATCACCTGATTCTGACTTAGATTATTATTGCAATGCTATCCACGCGGCTGCCACTATATACAATGCGCAGGTGATCGATCTTCGCAAAGCCGGTCTAGAAGAAATCGATTGCTACGACGGAATCCATCCCAACAAATCTGGAATGAACAAAATTTATGGTATGATTAGTCAAAATGCCCCCCCTATTAAATGCGAATATATAACAAGTCATATATCTGATGGAGTCTTAAAAGCTACAGCAACAGTCAGTGGCACTTACAGCAACGAAGCAGAATATAAATGGGATATAATCAATACTAAAAACACTTCGCAGAAAATCACAATAGATTGGTCACCGCAGCAAGACATCACTTGGCACCTCGTGCAAAGCGGACAATATCAAATAAATGTCACAATTAGAGACAAAGACAAAACATATAGCACTGCAAGCACTGTCGCAACAGGCTCCGCCGAGTTCGATGTAAATGGAATCTATATTCCAAATATAAATAGGCTTACAATTAGTGCCGGTGTCAATATTTCACCTAATTATAGTAATAAAGAATTCGAATGGCAGTATTATGATTGTCAAGAGCAAAAATGGTATTTAATCCAGAATTGGAGTCCTTACGCTTCATGGATAAACTGGACTCCTCCTAAAAGTGGCTCCTACTGGCTCCACTGTCGTGTCCGTTCAACTATCACAGGGCATATTATAAGTTCTACCAATGGTTTCTATTATACACAACCTAAGGAATTCCATGTAAACGGTATATATATACCAACCCTAAACACGTACAAAATCAAGGCTGGTGTCAATGTGGCCCCTGATTATACTTCAAAGGAATTCCGATGGCAATACTATGACGTTAAACAGAAGAACTGGTTCTTACTTAGTGATTGGCAATCCAAAAGCAATTGGATTACATTTGAACTACCCAAAAACGGAGTTTATTGGCTCCATTGTGAGGTTCGTTCGCAAAAAACCGGCCTAATTGAATCGTGCACTACTGCCTTCAACTATTCTAAACCTACTTTTACAACAAACGGTATTTACATTCCTCAATTCTTTTCAAACAAACTAAGTGCTGGCATCAACTTAAGTTCCTATACAGATAACGATTATCGTTGGCTTTATTATGATTTGAGCACTAAAAAATGGCACACAATTAAGGATTGGGATACTTCTTCCAACTGGACAAATTGGCTTATCCCGCATAAAGGAACCTTCCTTCTCTATTGCGAGGCAAGGAATCCATACGGGCAATGCGTAGATTATGCCGTTGGAATACATTGGTAATCTCTCCTATTTCCACAAACAAAATATCAGAGCAGATAAAATCTAGATTTATCGGCTCTGATATTTTGTTTCGTCACACATTTATTGGGGTTATTTCAACTCGTTCCATCTCCTGGAATCGGCGTTTCTTCAACAGGAGAGTCTCCACCTGTATCAGTTGGATTATCCTGAGAGTTTTCCGGGTAGTTAGTCTGTGGCGTCTCTGGATAATTTGTCTGTGGCGCCTCATAGACTCCGGCATTATTCCCGAAGTCATCAATATCCACATCGTCATCCCCAAACGTACTGGAGTTACTCGCGCGATCCCCTGCCTTTGCAGAAATCTTTACTTCAATAGCACTCAATGTAGTCGATGACAAATATTCTGTTTCTGGAAAAAGAAAGGAATGTACCGCCGCTACATTAGATACTAGCGTATTCGGAATAACAACGCTTCCTACCTCATTCAATAAGTCAGTAGTATTGTCTGCTGGAAATCCTGAAGTCTCATTTATGTTATAGTCACCTACTTTTTTCCCATAATCCAACATTTCAGTTAAAGTAAAGTTTGTCGATACTTGCGGGAAAACTTCATCAATTATTTTATTCAATGCACTCAAGTTTGCATTTTTTGCCTTTTCTAATATCTTCTCAATAACCAGTCTTTGACGCTCCGAGCGTTGGAAATCACCATTACCTTCGTATCTAATTCTCGCATATGAAACAGCCTGTACACCATTCAAATTATAAGTATTATATGCCGGTTCAACTCTAGTATATTCTCTGCCTGTTACTTGAGCTGTTTCCACCGCGTAATTATTCATATGCATTGCTTCTGCTTCCGTCATACCAATTTCTATTCCACCAAGTGCATCTACAACATCAACTAAGGCATTAAAATTGACCGATACATATTTTTCAATATTCATATCCAAATTTTTATTTATCATAGAAACAGCTTCTTCTGGTCCACCAAAAGCATACGCAGCATTTGCCTTATTTAACGAGCCATCGCTCATCTCCAAAAGTGTATCTCGATAAATGGATACTAACTTTATATCGCCTGTTTCCTTGTTAAGACTAGCAATCATAATAGTATCGCTACGATTTCCTTCCCCTAGTGTGCCATCGCGAGAATCTATGCCAAATAAGGCAACATTCAAATACCCTTTCTCATGAACAACTTCGTCGCTTATACTTAGCTTTTCCGGATCCAGTTTATTAATATCAAGTTTTGTAAGTTTGCTACTTGCATAGATTATTCCAGATGTCAAAAGTGTTGCAATAATAACTACAAAAAAAACAAGTAGTTTCTTCTGTATACTCCATCTTCTTTTTCGTCTTCCTCTTCGATATCTTCTTTGCGTTTTCGCCATCAATGCTCCCTTTCGTATTCTTAATAATATGCGTCTTCCAACGTTGCAATACCCGTCAAGTATATTATATCTCCACTAATCAAGTTTAACATATCCGACGGCACATACTCTACATCAGGAAAAAGAGAATTATGCAACTGTGTAACATTATTCAATAAATTGACAGGGACCACGTATGACCCCGAATATCCTGGTATCTCGCTTGGCAATGCCGTTTCATATGGAAAGCCTGTTGAGTCAAGCATTTCATAATTTAACAACGCTTCGCCAATTTTTAAGATTGTTTTTATATCAAGACTCGTTGACACCTCCGGCAAGACTTTATTCGCAATTTTATTTAACTGGAATATATTTGTTTGTTTTGCCTTCTCCATTATTTTTTCCAAAATGAGGCGTTGCCTCTCTGTTCTTTTAAAATCACCGCCGTCTGTGGCTCGGATTCTTGCATACGATACAGCCTGAACACCATTTAGATTATATGTCCCCATTACCTCTGGCGGTTCAATTGGTTCATACTCTTTACCTGTGACCTCTGATGTTTCAACACAATAATTATTCATATGAATCACTTCTTCACGCATCATACCGATTTCTATACCACCAAGTAGATCTACTATATCAGACATCGACCCAAAATTAACGGTTACATAATCTTGAATGTTAAGATCCAAATTACGATTAAGCATATTTACAGCCTCTTGCGGCCCACCAATCGCATACGCATCATTAGCTTTCGCATAATAAGGACCTTCTGTTCCCTCTAGACGCAAAAATGAATCTCTGTACACAGAGACTAAACGAAGATTTTTATTCACATTATCTAAACTCGCAATTATTATTGTATCGCTTCGAACTCCTATTGTTTCCCCTTCACGTGCATCGATTCCAAAAAGAGCAATATTTGTGTAGTCCTCATCATTTAGAGTCTCATTTGTAATAACAGATTCGATATTAACCTTATCCATTAAATCCAACTTCCGCATAGCAAACGCAACTACACCAAGCGCTAAAAGTATGATAACTTCCAGCACTAAAATTAGTGCTCGAATTCTTTTTTTTCTTTTTCTTCTTCTCTCCCGCTCAACATTCAGCCTCGAAATCATCGCACTCTCCCGCCTATAAAGGCTCTATATTTATTACAAATTTGTTACAAACCATTACATATGATACATCATAAAGTGCCTTTTTGCAACATTCTTAAGAAAATCTTCTGATGAGATTTAGCCACAATTCCAGCTGAATTTTCATGATAGAACCTATCATACAGGGCTTAATACACACTTTTTTATCGTGATTTTGCTTTGCAACTCGAAACCCCGAAACAAAACCTTTCGCATAATCCCTCCCTAAACCTTTCAAAAAGAAAAAGATAAATTTAATCAAAAAACCAAACAACAGAAAAGGAAAGTTAACCACGATCTGAATAAACGGCATATTTTTATAAATTAGATAGATATTATTCTGCACCGAGTGTTTTACTTTAAAACCATTGTGCTTAGAACCACTAGTTTTACTCCCCATATGATAAACTCTTGCCTCGGCTTCATATTTATTTATATATCCATGTAGACGTGCACGATATCCAATATCAACATCTTCTAAATACGCAAAATGCGCTTCATCAAAATAACCTATCTCCTCAAAAACGCTTTTCCGATATATAGCCGCCCCTGCGCAGGTAGCAAAAGTCTTCATTGATCTGGAATATTTTCCAACAGCTTTACCACTTCCACGTGCAAAAGCCCATCCAAAAGCATTATAGAAGGTCCCTGCACTATCTATTAACGTGCGATTATAATATTGTATCATACAGGCTTCAACCGAAAAAATTTTATTCGACAATCGAATCGCCGAGTACATTTTTTCCACAAACAATGCATCAATTTCAATATCATTATTTAAAAGCAACACGTAATCTGTATACGCACTTTTGATGCCCACATTAACAGCTTTACAAAAACCGTAATTTTTGTCTAGTCCGATGAAACGTACACTTGGATACTTAGTTTTAACCATCTCTCTACTATTATCCGTCGAGCCATTATCAACAACAACTATACTCGTTTCAAGAGTATTATTTTTAATAATTGACTCAAGGCAAATATCTAGCATAGAACAACCGTTATAATTCGGAATAACAATCGTTACTTTATCCATCTCACACCTTCTCACTAGCACTTAAGATTAACAGCATACAAATTCTGATTATAATATGGATCGCGTTCATTCCAGCTCACATTTTCTCCAGAAACATATGGCAATGGATCATTAATGTCAACACTAATATTTGGACAATACACAACGGCTTCGCCCACACGTTCACACGCCAAGCAATAATTAATATGAGATATTTCAAAATCTAAAGCCTCATCTAATCCTTGCATCCTCTTAAAAACACTTATATCATAAGCAAAACACGTTGAACGCAACGCTAATACATTTCTCTGCATATTTAATCGATGCATATAACCCGTTAGATAATTTTTATATCCCGCAAATAAATCTCTGCACTCTCCTGATTTGAAGGTAATACCTGCACTGCAAACTCTTCTTTTGTAAATAATTCTGCCCCCAACAACCCCGACTCCGTCTCTTGCACAATTTACTATCAACTGTGTTAAATCTCTTTGCTTAATTCCACTAACCATATATCCAATAAAGATAACTTGATGAGCTTTCGCATCAAAAACAATACGATTTAGACTCTTCGCCGTCACCTTCCTTTTGACTTTCACTACCTCTATTTCTATGAACGGTAGGTCTTTAAAAGACATTTTATTCAAGGCAATCTCAATATCTTTGTTATCTTCTAGAACAATCAACACCTTTTTTTCGTTTTTCAAACCGTACTCTATTTCATAAAACCCGGGACTGTCCGTATGTCTCAGAACACCATTCTCTTGATTACGCGTTAAATGGTTTTCCAGTGCGTGTAATCCTGCCTCATAGGCATATTCCTTGCTTAGTGGATTATCCGCTGTAGAAGCATTATGAACTCGCCAATGATACAACACTTTGTCAATATGGCCTACTTCTCTTGAATAGTCAATCGTTCGTAGAATCAAATCATAGTCTTGTGCTCCTTCATACTTCGAATCAAGCCCACCTATCTTTTGAAGTACATCTCGTCTAATCATTAAGAAATGACAAATATAATTGTTCGCTCTAATCATTTCAAGACTAAAATCCGGTTTGAAATTAGGATCATAAAACCGACGGTTTCCACCATCCGAATCACTTTCCATTTTATCTTCATCGCAATATAATAACGCCTTACTTCCGTGAACATTTAAGTAATTCACATACTCATAAAGCGCATCTCTTTCTATTACATCATCATGATCTAATAAACCTATATATTCACCGCTTGCATGTTTAATTAATTCATTTGTATTTTCAGATATTCCAGAATTTCTAATTTCAAATACCTGAATACGTTTCTCTTCACCTATCGCCTTTAGGAGCGCGCTCTCCATCTCTTTATTCTCAGGGCTAGCATTCCCTAAAATTAATTCCCAATTCGAATAAGTTTGTGTACGAACTGAGTGAATCATTTCTCGTAAGAAGAGAGGATTAGTATTAAATAAAGGGACTATAATAGAAATTTGAGGCTGTGCCTCAAATTTCTTAATACTCTGCTCTTCCGCAATACTGTCGCTAATACGTTGAGAAAGCAACCATGACTGGTACTGGGAGTTCGTAGATAGCTTTTTATCCCTATACTTAGTATATACACTTTTAAACCCGTATCTTTTAACATATGCAAGCGTCTTTTTTACTTTATAAAACGAAAAAAACATATAAACTAACCCTTCATTTTTCTCCATTGTTGCTTTAATGGTTTGTGAAAACGCTTTGGCAAAACACGTTTTAGAAATTGCTTGATTTTCATCTTAATTGCTGCTCGTATGATACCCTTATGTGACAACATCATCCCTAACCAATTTAAGCTATCTTCATAATAAGGCCCTATCCCATTATATGAGAAATACTGACTAATGCCACGAATATAAAATTTTAAGTTGTTGTATTCTATCGCAGCAAATTTATCCGACATCAAAATACCTGGATAATATCCAGCATCCTGAACAACAAACGGGTATATTCGCTCAATTGCATGTAATAACGTTCCATCTATTTCATTTGGCTCCTCTGGAAAATCACTATAATTCCAATCCTGCTCAAATAAGGATTTCATAGCACAAGGTCTAAACCAGAACATTGTTCCTAATGGCGCTAAAGGTGGGCACCCTGCTGACATCGGAACAGATATTCCAAGATCCTCAGCTAGTTCTTTCGTAACATCAAAATTAGGCCCCCACTCTAGACCCATCGTTGGATAAAACTCCGCATGGTTAGGTTCTGGTGGCGAAAGCATACCTAGGTGTTCATTTGCAAAAAAAGTATTTATTACATTTCCAACAAAATCCTCATTCGAAAGCGTATTTTCAAAACATTTATACCCAAATGATGCTCCTACCGTCCCCGGCTTTACTTGAGCAGTTTTTTTATCATGAACAAAACACACTAAATCATAGTTCATAATAATATCCTTGACTCCTACTAGCAAAGCACTTACATCTCGACCTCGATTTTCGATCAGACGTACTTCCAATTTATTACATGGAAAATCCGCAAATCTTTCTTCAATCGCTTTCTTTTTTTCTGCTGTATCCGTCGTAAGATATATATCACTTTGTGTCGGCATTGCCGAAACTGAATGATAGGATTCCTCAAGTAAATCCGTAAAATAGATATGCATCACCAGGGCAACTTGTTTGCTTTGCAAATTCTCTTTCAATAGCTCTTTATCTAATAGATGTGTTGGCAATGTATACATTAATCCTAAAGTTCTAAATAAATCATATTGATTAACCCCTCGTATAACTGTCTGCCAAATCAAATCTGTATCATACTCTGTACCTTGATCTATAAAGTCAAACATTTCCCGAGTAGGCTCACCCGTTGTATTGCGCAATAAATCAGAATGCATATGGAAAAAACTACGTTTTTTAAAAATAGGACATCTTTTTTCAGCAAGTAACAACTTTGGACACATCATCAGAGGGTATCCACTGAATTGCCGTAAATCCTCCATTTCAACCGATATGTCCCACTTAAAGCCTAAATCCGCAAATTTTTTCGTAAAAATAGACTCGTGCTTTCCAACCGCTTGTTCATAATTTTCTATCATTGGCATCTCTTCCCAATAATTCTGAAACTCTTTTGAAGATACCAAACTCCTACGACACGCAATCCAATGTGATTGGATATGATCAGGTAAGTAACCATATGGCGAATACCCAAAAGGATCTCCCTCGTATTCAAAATATAACGTGATTCCCCAGAAATCCAAATCCTTTTTATCCATCTTTTCGAAAGTTTCCGAAAAAGAATAAATCGGCCCCATAATGGTACTGTTAGCCAAAATCACTTCATCATATTCATTAAGTTGATCCCAGCCCTTTGACATCAGCGCCTCTTTATAAGCCCAAACATCAAAACCTTTATTCTCTCGGACAATAACGTCTCCATATTTTGACAAAATTTTATTACCGTCTTCTGTCAACTTCCCATTACAAACTACAATTATTTCTGAGACACTTTTTTTTACATCATCCAAAAAGAATTCAACATATTTATCCACAATACCATCTGCATCGTAGAAAAAATATATCATTAACCGTTTTGCTTCACTTTTAATTATCATGCTTATTCTCCATTAGGTTTTTCACATACTACTATATATTTCACTCACTTCTTCTGTTTTGCCATCTGCAAGCATTTCTCCGTGACTTAACAAAATCGCTCTATCACAGATTTCTTTCACTTGCTCAATACTATGAGAAACAAATAATAGTGTTGTTCCCTTTGAGAGCATCTCTTGAATTCTTTTATGGCATTTTTGTTGAAAATTATAATCTCCTACTGATAAAATTTCATCTACTATCAAAATATCCGGCGTGTAAATGGTTGCAATGGCAAAGCCAAGTCTAGCAATCATACCTGAAGAAAAATTTTTAATCGGAACATCAAAAAAATCGTAAAGTTCTGAAAACTCAAGAATATTCTCTTCTTGCTTCCGCAACTCACTCTTAGAGTAACCGAGAATAGAACCATTCAGATACACATTTTCTCGAGCTGTAAGATCCATATCAAACCCTGCTCCTAATTCAATCATTGGTGCGATTGTTCCATACGTCTGAACAACGCCTTTTGTTGGTTTTAAAACCCCCGCAATAATTTTCAACAAAGTACTTTTCCCAGAACCGTTTTTCCCTATTAGCGCAACGGACTCTCCTCTTTTTATTTCAAAGTTGATATTCCGTAACGCCCAGAATTCATCATATGTTAATTTCTGTTTAAATTTCTTAATTAGATATTCTTTCAAACTATCAACATTTTCTTTATAAAGTCGAAATTGTATCGAAACATCATTTACGCGAACTACTGTATCTTGCATAACTGTCCTTCCTACATGACTAAACTCTTAAAATAAATTTATCCTGTTGTTTATAAAAAACATACAGGCCTACAACTAATGCAATCCCACAACTAACTAAACACTTAACATGAAGTACCATACTGGGAACCGCTCCATATAACACGACCTCACGAAACATTTCGATAATATTTGCTAAAGGATTTAACCCGACAATAATCTTAAGATAGTTCGGCAAAATATCTATTGGATAGAAAATAGGAGTTAAATACATCCAAGCGGTCACCAAGATGCTATAAAAATGTTGCATATCTCGAAAAACAACTACAATCGCTGATAAGAAAATTCCAAAGCCCAAAGCAAAAAGAAACACATATATAATGGGGAATATCACCAAAAAAATAGTTGGGTGTATTGGTGTTCTTGTAAAAACAACTACTACCAACAGTGCAATAAACGAGGTCATTAAGTTGACAAAAGTAGAACAAATTTTAGCTGTTGGGAAAATATATTTCGGCAAATATACCTTCTTGATTAAGGATGCATTTCCAAGTATTGACCCCATCGCCACATTTGTAGCTTCATTAAAGAAGTTGAAAATTAGTTGACCACACATTAAGTATACCGGGAAATTCTCAATATTCGCTCTAAACACATTTGAAAATACAACTGACAAAACCACCATCATTCCCAATGGGTTAAGCACTGACCATAACATCCCCAATACCGAACGACGATATTTTGTCTTAATATCCCTTCGTATCAACTCAAGTAGTAATTCTCGATATTTCATAAAATTATTGATATACTTTTTCATGCATTACTCCAATTATCTAATATCTGATAAAACAGGCCACTTTTGATCCTTTTCAGAGATATTCAGCTCCATTCCTTCGCTGATTGGCCAATCTATATCTAACGCTGGGTCATTATACAGAATTCCACCTTCGTCGTTTGCATGATAGAAATCCGAGCACTTATATGCAAACTCAGCACTATCGGATAATACCAAAAAACCATGTGCAAAATTTTTAGGAATAAAAAACTGCTTATGATTTTCTTCTGATAACAGTACCCCCTGCCATTGACCATATGTAGGCGATCCTTTTCTCAAATCAACAGCCACATCGTATACCTCGCCCCGTAAAACTCTGACGAGCTTATCTTGTGGGAAATTGATTTGAAAATGTAATCCGCGTAAAACACCTTTTGTCGAAGATGATTGATTATCTTGCACAAAAACTGTATCGATACCCGCTTTTTTAAAATCCTCAAGATTATATGACTCCATAAAGTAGCCACGTTTATCACCATGAATTGTTGGCGTAATAATTTTAAGCCCTTCAATTTCACATGTTTCCACTTGAATCTGTCCCATTTTTTTACCTCTTTCTTATAATCCTTCTGCAATCTCCATCAAATATTCACCATATCTTGTCTTTGCAAGCGGCTTTGCAAGTTCAATTAACTGTTCCTTATTGATGAATCCACGCTTATACGCAATTTCCTCAATACAGGAAATATATAGACCTTGCCTCTTTTGGAAAGCAGCCACAAAATCGGCGGCATCTAAAAGTGCATCGTGATTGCCTGTGTCCAACCATGCAAACCCTCTTCCTAGTGTCTCCACATACAGGTCTCCTCGACGCAAATATTCATTATTAATACTTGTAATCTCTAATTCACCTCGCGCAGAAGGCTTTGTATTTTTTGCGATCTCAACAACATCATTATCATAGAAATAAAGACCCGGGACCGCATAATTTGATCTCGGTCTCTCAGGTTTCTCTTCTATCGAAATAGCTTTGTTGTTTTCATCAAACTCCACTACACCGTACTCTCTAGGATCACGTACATAGTAACCAAAAATAGTCGCCCCTTTTTCCCGCGAAACAACATTCTTTAATATACGTGAAAAACTCTGCCCATAAAAGATATTATCTCCTAAAACTAAAGCTACATTATCCTGACCAATAAAATCTTCACCAATAATAAACGCCTCAGCCAGACCTCGCGGTTCTTCCTGAATAGCGTAAGATAGCTTTAACCCGAGTTGTGATCCATCTCCAAGTAATTCTTCAAAGACTTTGACATCACGGGGCGTCGAAATGATCAATATTTCATTTATTTCTGCTAGCATCAGTATGGATAGAGGATAGTAAATCATTGGTTTATCATATACTGGCATTATTTGCTTTGAAACCGCCTTTGTAAGTGGATATAATCTTGTTCCTGAACCTCCTGCCAAAATAATTCCTTTCACCGTTATTCCTCCTTTTTTCAAATCTTTTCAAAACATCCTATAAAGTATAACAAAATATACATCTAATAACAATATCAAAAGTATAAAGCCGCTAATATCCTACGGAAATTAGCGGCTTTATACTTACTCATCAAAATCTAATAATATGAATTTGGCAGAGCATTTCGATACACTTCTACATTATTTTTATAATACACACGACATGCGGCATAAGAACCACCACCCGTTGACCATGAAAATGGTTCAATCCTATCAAACCAGCCTGGATCATCTCCTACAATCTCTGCATAGAGTACATTCCCGTATGCAGACGTGCGAATTGTAACTGGGAAGTTAAAATCATTTCTAAACTTCAAATCCGAACTTCCTGTTGCTACCATCGCGTCTAAGCCACGTGGACAATAAGTTGACGGCACACTATGATTTTTTCTTTCCACAATCGTCATTCCGCTTCTAATTACAGCACCATATAGTGTTGTCGAGGCTTGACATACTCCGCCTCCCCAGCCTTGACCACCAACTACTCCTCCAATTACATATCCATTTCCTCCAGACCAAGGACCTGTTTGAAGTGAAAACGAAAAAGTCTGACCTGGCATAAGTGTAACACCATTACATCTATTCAGCGCTAACGCCATATTATGCCAACCGTTGGCATTATTTGTAGATTGAGTACTAAACGAGCCTAATACTTTTATAAAGCTTGCACTATACCCTAACGTATACGAACTTTCCACACCGTCACTTCGTCTAGCGGTCACATGTAACCAATAGTATCCCTGTGACTGCGGCTTCCATGTAGATGCATTCGAGCGACTCCAGTCACTTATTAAATACCACTTTTTATTTGTCACATCGTAATATTGCCACTTATACATTACGTCGCGATCATTTGTACTAACATTGGCTGCAATCCCATATGTTCGATTACCATCATAACGAACATAAATACCATTATGGCGTAAATACGGAGTTTCAATATTATAATATTGAAACTTCTCATCTAAAACGCTATTATTTTCATCAAGTAGTTGATAACAAACAGCATATTGCCTAACCTCTTTCGCTGTCCAAGTCGCCACCCCATCTACCATAGGCATTTCTGTCCAACTTCTTCCATCATAAACCAAGAAACGCTCTCTCTTCACTTGTTGGGTAAAATCCGAATACTCACCTGCAAAAGAAATCGACTTATTTACCCAATATGGAGACTTGGGATTAGCTGTATACGTCTGAATTTTAGGACCTACAACATGATACCCTATTGCTTTAGAAACACTTTCACCTGTACTGGTTCTTCCTTCTACATGAATCAAATAATCACCTGATTTTTTTGGTTTCCAGGATACCCAATTCCCTTTTCCGAATTTTCTAATGGTCGACCATGTTTGTGAACTTATATCATACACTTGCCATTTGAATTCAACATGCTTATCATTCGATTTATACGCCACCCCTAAATCAATCTGATTTTTTTGTTGAATTTGACATATCCCTTCAAATGTTAGATATTTTCCCGAATAATAAAAACTCTGAGTATACGACTTTTTTAATCCATTTGCCGCCTTCGCCTCAACATGTATCCAGTAACTTCCTTTTTTCTTCGGTTCCCAAGATACCCAATTCCCTTTATAGCTCTCGGAAATCGTTTCCCAGGTCTTTGTTTGTAAATTATAGGTTTTCCAAGTAAAACTTACATTTTTATCATTTGTTTTATAGGCGATTCCCAAATCATAATGATCGACTTTATCAAGTATATGTAGCGCTTGAAGTTCCAAACTAACACCTTCATAGAAATAACCTTGAGTGTACGTCACGCTTTTTCCATCAGTCAACTTCGCCTTTACGTGAAGCCAATAATTACCACGTGCTATAGGATGCCAAGTTACCCAGTTACCCTTCTGCCAATTTGCCACAGTTATCCATTTTTTTGTTTGCAAATCATAAATTTCAAACGCAAACAAAACATCTGGATCATTTGAATCATAAGCAACACCCAAGTCTATAGAACTGCCATTATTAATTATACAAAAGCCGTTAAGTTGCACACGTAATTCGATTCCGCGAGAAAGATTTTCGACTTCAGATGCAGTTATATCTTGCATACTGGATATATCATCTTTCTGCTGCTCGTCATTCACTAGCGATGTCGAAAACGAGGTGCTAACCCACATGTCTTTTTGGATATTCTCGCAAACACTTGTATCCGCAAACTGGCACTCTTTTAAATCTAGTTCTTTAAGTTGAACAAATTGATTTTTTAAGTACACATAGTCATCCCACGTAAAAGAATAATCTTTCGTAATGATGGCTAATTGCTCACATGCCAACAACCCCTCAATCACATTATCCTCGTACTTTGACAACTGTTGCTCCATGCCCTGTCCTTCTAATACTATTTCTTTCTTCAGCGTCAAAGTTTTAATTTCTGTCGGTGAATCCTGCGCTTGTACTATACTGCCCAAAGACAAACTACTAATTATTAATGATATCACCAAAACGAATGCCAACCCTCTTTTTCCCATCTATTAACCCTCTTCTTTTTGCAATTTTTAGACTTTTAAAGTCCCTGAATGATTTTCAGACCTTTAACTATACTCTCGCCGTAATCTTCAGCAGCAGCCCAACCTGTACCATATGGATTTTTCTTAATAGCAAGCCACTCTACATAGGGCGCTTTTCCGCGCAGATTATTTGACCACCGCTGATCTACCAACAGCTCACCTGACGGCAAAGGTTCTGTACTTGCATAACAATATAAATGTTGAATTTGAGCTTTAACTCCAGTTCTCACGTTTGCAAACACATTTCCCGGTTCACCATTTCCCGTTGCTCCGAGACCCGCAAAATTGAATTGCTCTGCTTTCACATCTCCACCATAGCGTAAGTAATTGGTTTCCAGCATAGCTTGAACAAAAGCAACTTCCGCCTTAACACCATACTTATTGGCCTCTTGGACATACATTGTACAGAACGCTTCTAACGTTGATGCATAATCAGACGGATTTTTTCCCGTAGGACACTTGTATCGATCCGTTGGAAAAGTTGCGCCTGATTTCTTATAATAATTGCAAAGTTGCTGAACACTAACCTCTGTTTTTCCTAAAATAGAATGCACATCTGTTATATGATAATGATACATTTTATTAAGAATTCTGCCATTAGGTAGTATAATTTGAAAACAAATATCATACTCTGAAGCTCGCGTTGGCGTCCACGTTGCTCGCTCAAGCTTATTAGAGGAGTAAATTTCATTCCACGTAACCCCATCGAAGTATATATACCGGAATATGGCCCCTTCTACATCCACCTTAGCAGAACCTAGCATTCCAATTACCGTTCCAACCGTTTGTGGATTACTTTTGTCTAATGTAAAACCCGTAATTTCCGCCTGATATGCAACCTCCGTCCCAACAGCGTAACTTTCCTTTAGACCGGATGCACTCGTAACCGTCACATTAACCAAATAAGTTCCCTCTTTTGTTGGAGTCCACTCTACTGCTGAGGTAGAGCTATCTTTTTTTACTGTGTTCCATACTTTCATATCATACACTTCATACGTGTATTTTAAGTCTGTATCTGTAGTGGTTACCTCCGTATTCAGAGTCACCTTCCCATACCTACTCAAGCTACTCGCAGTCAAGCTTTTGATTGTCAAGAACGGCCCCGTTATATCGTATCCCATAAAGCGATTTACTTCACGGCCTCCTGGCATCACCACTTGATAACACAAAGTATAGTTTCCAGCCTTTTGCGGTTTCCATACAGCATCTTTTTGACTTGTATCACTCGCTATCAAATTCCAAGTCTTTCCATCATAATAAATGTAACGATACGTCGCGTTCTGCATGTTGACGCTTGCTCGACCTGAGAGTGTAATTTCTTCACCTATCGCTCTAGGAGTATTTTTATCTACTGTAAATTTCGTGATATTGGCTGTGCCTACCACACTAGTTCCTACTGCGCGACTTTCCCTTGTACCCGACTTTCCTGTAACCGTTACATTCACCAGATACGTTCCCTCTTTTTTTGGAGTCCATTCTACTGCTGAGGTAGAGCTATCCCTTTTCACGGTGCTCCATGTTTTCATATCATACACTTCATACGTGTATTTTAGTTCTGTATCTGTAGAAGTCACTTTACTATTTAGCGTAATTTTTCCATCTCCGCTCAAGCCACTCACAGTTAAATTGTTGATTGTTAAAGATGGCCCTGTGATATCGTATCCCATAAAGCGATTTACTTCACGGCCTCCTGGCATCACCACTTGATAACACAAAGTATAGTTTCCAGCCTTTTGCGGTTTCCATACAGCATCTTTTTGACTTGTATCACTCGCTATCAAATTCCAAGTCTTTCCATCATAATAAATGTAACGATACGTCGCGTTCTGCATGTTGACGCTTGCTCGACCTGAGAGTGTAATTTCTTCACCTATCGCTCTAGGAGTATTTTTATCTACTGTAAATTTCGTGATATTGGCTGTGCCTACCACACTAGTTCCTACTGCGCGACTTTCCCTTGTACCCGACTTTCCTGTAACCGTTACATTCACCAGATACGTTCCCTCTTTTTTTGGAGTCCATTCTACTGCTGAGGTAGAGCTATCCCTTTTCACGGTGCTCCATGTTTTCATATCATACACTTCATACGTGTATTTTAGTTCTGTATCTGTAGAAGTCACTTTACTATTTAGCGTAATTTTTCCATCTCCGCTTAAGCTACTCACAGTTAAATTGTTGATTGTTAAAGATGGACCTGTAATATCGTATCCCATAAAACGATCTATATTACTTCCATCTGGCATAAGAATTTGGTAGCACAAGAGGTAGTTTCCCGCCTTTTGCGGCGTCCACATAACATCTTTCTGAACCTTAGAACTCGCTATCTCATTCCAACTCGTTCCATCGTAATATATATAGCGATAAGTAGGGCTCATAAAACTTATATCTGCGCGTCCTGACAATGTCATCTGACTACCAACCGTTTGAGGAGTAGATTTGTTTGCTGTGAAACTCAAAATACTGGCATTTGCCTTTACCTCTGTCCCCCATGCAAGACTTGTTTTTTCTCCATACTTCCCTTTCACTGTTAAATTAATCAAATATTGCCCAGTCTTGCTTGGTTTCCATTCAACTTTTGAATTTTCACTCTCCGTCACCAAACCTTTCCAGGTATTCATATCATATACCTCATAAGTATATTTCAAATCTCGATCAGTGCTTTCAATTTCGCTGTCAATAGTGATTTTGCCATTACTAATCTCACTAAAATTCAGGGACTTTATCTTCGTAATTGCCGGTTTCACACTCATCGATTGAGCATAACTCCAAAGTGGTTCCGTTGTACCATCTACACGTAGTGCTTCAAGAAGAATCGTACCATCGGTAAAACTTCTGTCTGCCGTCCAAGTTCGTATCATATCCTTAGAACTCGAACTAAGTTCAACCCAATTTCCATTACCTGGATTGCAGATTACACGGTAACTCTTATACTGGCTCGAATTTTCTATATATTCAGTTTTAATTTGAAAAGTAACAGTATCTCCAATCGTTACATTTCTACTCGGCTTAATCATTAATGCGCATTCTTTAGTTAAGCCAAAAAAACTAGCTATCGCATTGGCATTGGCAATTCCAAGCTTCTCTGGTTCACGAAGTCTCGCAGCATCTGAGGCGTTTGTTAGGAAGCCATGCTCCACTAACACAGCCGGAATACCAACTGCCTTACATTCTCTAATTACATAAAACGCATCATCTCCAGAACCATCGCTCGAATACCCCTCTTTGATTCCTCTGTTATCGAACCCTAATGCAACAAGCTCATTTTGAATTAGCTGAGCGACGTTTTTCCCAGAGTTATGGACACTACTATTATGATTCGAATTCGGATAATATACTTCAGCACCGGATGCTGAACTAGATGCAGAATTATTATGTAGACAAACAAACAAGTCAGCTCCAGCATCTTTAGCAATCTGAACCCTCGCTTCAAGATCTGCAGCTGTATCCGCCCCAAGATGCACATCAGTAGTTCTTGTTAACACCACTTCAACGCCGGCGTATTGTTGCAATTCGTCTCTGCAGGCCAATGCAATTGCAAGATTCACTTGACTCTCAACCAGACCATTCCCACTTGCTCCTGGATCACGCCCACCATGCCCCGGATCTAAGACAACAACAATATTTCCATTTGCCGAACGAGATAATACGTTTCTTGATAATTCATTATTGTTTAACTTTACTGCATTCGACTCAAGTGTCGCTTCTACAGCCGTTTCAACATCCTCTTCACCCGACAAGTCTATAACAGAGGCGCTAATATCTTCTTCTACTATTTCAGCCCCGAGCGCAACATTGAAAGTTGCTTCGATTCCAGCCTCAGACAAAACGATCTCTTGTGTCACTCCGTCAACTGACACGCAAAACGAATCTAACGTAAAGACTCCTATATTCTCAACATCATATGTATTCGTAAAAACAATAATCTCTTTTTCTATACGACTAGGAGTCAATTTATCAGTGCTCCCATCTGGGCAACTAACCTTCAACTCTATATTATTCAGATTTTCTGAACCATCACCAAAAGAAACGACTATATTCTGTTGTTGATTTGGAGCAATCGACGGACTTTCGATATATAAATAATTTATCCTTCCCTGTTCTCTAATCACATCTATTTCTTGTTGCGGCTCTGCCACCTCAGCATTAGGATTTGACTCTGCATCACCCTCATTCAAAACCGGAACCTCGTTGTTCTCTCCGATTAAATCCTGTTTATCTTGTACGACATCACCACTCTCTACTGCGAAAACAGCTTGAAAACTTCCCACTGTAAAAACCATAGCAAAAATAAGTATTACCGATACAACTCTTTTCATCGCATTATTGCTCCCTTTTGTTTTTTGATTCATAATACTCCCCTTTACACTTGTAAAACGTCATTCTTATCTAGTGTGAATTATAACAAACATCATTTTTTTTGTCCATTAAATTCCTCTAAAGTAAATCGAGAGCATCTTATGGTTCAATTCTCATCCATTAGATACTCTCGATCTACTTATTATCAGTTGTAAAACTTACTTTCTCAATACACAGAACTTATAAACCAACTTCTTTTCCATACATATTCATACACAAATCACCTTTTACATCTTTCCCGCCTACCGTTGTCTGGTTATCATCTGTATTTAGGTTTATTTTAATTTTTAACGGAGTATCCTTTCCATTCGTCCCATATATTTTCACTAAATATGTTTTATCTTTATCCAGCACCATATCTGCTAACTCGAATTTTGCAACACCATTTTCCATTAGATTTGCTGCGCTCTCATAGTGGCCCAAAAGTTCGTCTTCTAAATAAATATCAAAATTTACCGCAGAATAATCTATCCACTCAAAAGCAATATCTGCAAAGGCAACCTCAACGCTTTCTACCTGAAGCGTTTTATCTAGCCTTATCTTTTCACAAGCTACTTGCCCTTCCTGCAAAAGATTATTTTCCAAGTCAATACTAGCTTCTGCTGATACAGAATAAACCATGTTCTTGCCTGGAATTACAACCAACAAAAGCATCATCCCTATCAGCATACACGGAACAGCACAACGACTCCAAACGACACTTCTTTCCACTGTTTCTTGATTTTTAAGTTTCATCGGCAAGTTGCGAAAAACTTTTGACGGGTAATTGATGATAAAAAATGCAATTACACATGCAACTAATGCACCAAATGCAAAGTTGATATATTTATCAAGCCCAAGCGTTCTAAACAAATCATTTATCGTTGTAAACCTTGCGCTCCGCCCTTCTGGGTAGAAGACTCCAAACAGCATTCGCGTCATTGTGGATTGCCCAAAAACCCAGTAATTAATTACAATAGAAACAAATAAAAGAATCGCACTTATTATCGTTTCCAAGAGGATGTTTAACTTAAAAAAACGAGGATTCATAAAAATTACAAGTAGAATAAAAGGACTAATAAGAACCATCCAATATGGATTAAATAGAATCAGCGTCATCAGACCAACAAATGCAACAGTCGCAATATATACAGCATAATATCCTAATTCACGTTCATCTTTTGCCTCCATAATATATGCATAAATAAATAACCCAACAATAAACACAATAAATATAGGCAGAACATACACTTCATATTGCCATGTAAACCCTGTTGTCTGTAGACGATTAATTAATAGTGACGAAAAACTTTTTGTAGATATTTGATAAAATACGTTACTACTAAATATCAACTTACATGCTATAAGTCCCGAAACTCCTAAAATACACTGCCCTAATATCCTTATTATCTTTTTTTCCTTTAGCAAAACTAACGGAATAAAAATAAATAGCGAAAACATCTTTAACGTATTTGCCAAAATAAAATAAAGAATAAATTTTCTTTTTTCCCCTCTTACATATGCCTTCATTCCTAAAAGCATTACAAAAACAGAAATTATATCATATTGAACGATTACAAAACAAGGTATAACCAGAGTTGTACTGGTCAAAAAAAAGAAAACAATCCATTTTGACCTTTTCTTTTCAATCCCTAGTTCTCTTGCCAGCAAATAAAGTGCTCGAGCCGTCAACACTACAAACAAGACCACCATTAACTTAGACCAAAGCATACACGGAAAGGATGCGAGATAATCTATACCCGTCATTTTAAACACCAAATAAATCGGTATATTCCATACCGCAAAGATAACATAAATAGGTATATCATAAACAGCAGGATGTCCGAAAGTGTTGTTCTCTATCGCAATTTGATAAAAATCAAAAAAACGACCTTGCAAAACACTATCTATAAGGTTAAAAGAATGTTCAATCGTTGCTTGAATATCTCCGTATAGAAAAAAAGCCGTTCCAAACAACAACACTATAAGCATCAATCCCCACTCTAGCTTAGATGGCTCTTCTGTGGATTTCCACCACTTTTTTCCCGCTTCATATCGTCTTGCTATATTCATCATGAGCCCTTCCTTTACGACTTATTCTCCGCATTATCAAAATTAATTTTTCTTCCAATTACAATCCTTGGTTTATGAACCGTTTTACCATTAATATTCAATATATACTCTCCTAGGATTCCGATAAAAAAAAGTTGAATGGCTCCCAAGAAGAAAATACCAACCATCAATGATGCCATCCCTGCTGGATACGTATTCCAATGTAAAAGCTTGTTCACAAAAACCCACACCGCAACACCGACGCATATCACCGCGATTATCATTGCGATAAAAGTTGCTAGTCGCATCAATAATTTAGTAGATGATGTAATGCCTTGCATTGCAAAATCATAGTTTCTTAAAAAATTAAAATTCGATTTACCACGATCGCTTTTATCTTGCTCATACGGAACGATTTCCAGTTCCATTCCATACTCTGCTACAATCGCTTTAAAATATGGTTGAATATCATCAATTTCCTCAAGAACATTAATAAATTCCCTGTCATATAATCCATATCCCGTAAATCGATCAATTTGTTTTGTATCAGAAAACCAATCTATTATTTTATAATACAAAAAGCGCATAAATGTCATAAATATTCCTTCATCGCTTTTACTTCTCTGCCCGATAACTACCTTCTTTCCCTTTTCCCACTTCTCAACAAATTTGGGGAGATTTTCTGGCGGATCCTGCAAGTCTCCAAACAGTAAAAAAACTGCATCGCCTTTACCGTAGGTGAGCGACGAAAAAACATTTCTATGAAAACCAAAGTTGCGTGCGTTAAATACCGCTTTAACATTCTTGTCTTTCATGCATAGCTCTTCTATCTTTGTCCTTGTTTCATCTTGTGAATAATCATCAACAAAAATAATTTCATATCGATAAGCTGACAACTGGTCCTTGAACACTTTAGTTATTCGATCATACATTTTATCAATACTTTGTTCTTCATTATAGCAAGGTATTACAACACTAATTAATTTCGTCATATAATTTCAAATTCTTGGTTACACACGTAAACCATCATTTCCTTTCAAATTTTATTCTATTCGAACACCTACATTTTAGTAGCAGATAAGTATCGTTTCAAAGCATCCTCCCAACACGGTAAACGCGTGAAACCATTTTCGCTTAACTTACTTTTATCTAGTCTACTATTGCTCGGTCGCTTGGCCGCAGCTTTGTATGTATCACTCGAGACAGGCAAAACATTCACATTCATCTTACTTATTTCAAATATTGCCTTTGCAAATTCATACCAGCTACACACTCCCTCATTAGTCGCGTGATACCGGCCATATTTTTCACTCTCTATCATATCGGCTAATAATATAGATAGATCAATCGTATATGTTGGTGACCCTACTTGATCATCGACAACGTTAATCTCTTGTCGTTCACTACCTAAACGCAACATAGTTTTAATAAAATTCTTCCCACTTAATCCAAATACCCATGCTGTGCGAACTATAAAATAATTATCTAGATTCTGTTCAATATATTCTTCAGCCTTACATTTCGTTTCACCGTACACATTTAACGGATGTCTTTCATCATCTGGTTTCCAATAATGTGTGCCTTCACCATCAAACACGTAGTCAGTACTTAGAAATAACAGTTTTGCTCTGACTTCCTTACATGCATCTACGATAAATTGAGTTGCAAGCGTATTTATCTCCCAGCATAGTTCTGGATTTTCCTCTGCTGCATCCACAGCTGTATACGCAGCACAATGAATTACTGCGTCGACATTATTATCACAAATCACTTTCTGAATTGCATTCTTATCTGTAATATCTACCGTATCTATATCTATACCTATAACAGCGTGTTTTCTTTTTTGAAGCTCCGTACTCAAATCTGTTCCCAATTGCCCTTTGGCTCCTGTGATCAATATTTTCATTAGCGTTCCTTTCTACGGCCACAAATATTAGTGTTTATACATCTCCTCATAGTACTTCTGATAGTCGCCACTAGTTATACGATTCATCCAGTCTTCATTTTCAAAAAACCACTTGATAGTCAGTTTTATTCCATCCTCAAATTTGGTTTCTGGATACCATCCTATTTCTTTAATAATCTTATCTGGCGCAATGGCATATCTACGATCGTGTCCCTTGCGATCCTCTACATATGTGATCAAGCTCTCACTCACATTTGCTTTCCGCGGATCATTATCAGGAAGCATTTCTCTAAGAGTATCTAAAATAATATGGATAATCTCAATATTCTGCTTTTCATTATGTCCCCCAATATTATACGTCTCAAAAAGCTTGCCCTTTTCCTGAACCATATCAATTCCCTTTGCATGGTCTTCAACATATAACCAATCTCTTACATTCTTTCCATCACCATAAACCGGCAATTTTTTTCCTTGAAGTGCATTATTAATAATAAGTGGAATCAGCTTTTCCGGGAACTGATACGGACCATAGTTATTACTTGTATTTGTAATATTTGCTGGGAATTTATATGTGTCCATATAAGATTTTACCAACATGTCTGAAGAAGCTTTGCTTGCCGAATAAGGACTATGTGGATCATAAGGTGTCGTTTCATAAAAGAATCCTTCATCCCCCAGTGATCCGTATACTTCATCTGTTGATACATGCAAGAATTTCTTTCCTTCTTTATATACGTTGTCTCCTATTTCCCACGCCGCCTTAGCAGCATTAAGCATAACTAATGTACCTAAGACATTTGTTTTGACAAACACGTCCGGATTTTTAATACTTCGATCAACATGGCTTTCTGCTGCGAAATGAACCACTCTATCGATATCATTCTCTTCAAATACTTTGTTTATTGCCTCAGCATCACATATGTCAGCATGAACAAATGAATAATTCTCTTGTTTCTCCACAGCTCGAAGGTTCTCCAAGTTACCCGCATATGTCAATTTATCAACGTTGATAATTCTAATTTCTTGTCCATATTTTCTAAACATATATAAAATATAATTTGATCCAATAAAACCCGCTCCACCTGTTACTAGATATGTTTTTTGTTTTCTTTCCATCTAACCGTCCTCCTATAATTTATGACCATTTACTCATTATCTTATTAATCTTCGTTGCGTCTCCATATATTTCTGGCGAATCATACGCTCTATCAGGAAAAGCACCGTACTCTGGTCTAATCTTAAAATTATGCTCTTCAATAAATTGCATAACCCTATCTGCAAGCGATACTGGTTTTCCTGTACAGCAATTAATAATTCCACTCACTTCATCTTGAATAGAAGCACATGCAATCTGCTTTGCCAACTCATCGACAGTAATAAAGTCATAGCGATTTTTCCCTGAAGTAAATGGGAATTTCTCTTGTCCTTCTCTCTCCCATTTAATTATTTTCCCGAATATAGAGCCACTGCGCTCGTCATCTCCAAGAATATAATATGCTCTAAGCCATTTTATATTCGTCTTATTCTCACCTAACAGAAAAGCCGCTTGCCGCAAAGCATTCTTAGAAATACCATACATCGACCTTGGATTTGTAGGCGTATTTTCATCTATAGCACCTTCCCAATAGCCTACCTCATGCATGCTCCCCATAACAGATAAACTTGGCAATCCACCAGCAACCATATTTTTGACAAAGGTATAATGAGCGCTCAAGTCCTCCATATGACTATCTGCCGCGTGATTAAAGCCATTTCTCCATGCCATGTGGATACACACATCTGGTTTTCCTAGCTTTTCATATATATCCTCATCACCATCGAACAGCGACATCTCTATCAACTCTGCCCTTTGATCTATACCGTCCAGTCTAATGTCAACTGCCGATACTTCCATTCCTAAATCCAATAAAGTTTTTACAACATGTCGGCCTATATACCCGCCAGCACCCGTTACTAATACCTTTTTCTTTTTCATGTATTTGTCTCCTCTTATTTAAAGATTCTACGCACACGTGCAATAAAACATTTATAACTATTCTTCCTCATTATTTGCATCAGATAAATAACTCGCCTCTCATCCACCATCTCGCATTATATCATATCGTAAATTACATATCAATGGATAGGTTTCTTAAAGAAAACAGGTCTTCAAGCATCGCTTGAAGACCTGCACATATTCTTTGTTTACATTTTATCGTGGAAAGTTCTGGCAATTACTTCTCTTTGTTGCGCCTTTGTTAGCTTATTGAAAGTCACTGCGTATCCCGACACCCGAATGGTAAGATTCGGATACTTCTCCGGATTCTCGTAGGCATCCATGAGCACTTCCTTATTCAGCACATTTACATTTAAGTGATGAGCCGCTAACCCAAAGTAACCGTCAAGGATCGCGACAAGGTTCTGCAAGCGTTCTTCTTCACTCTTTCCTAACGCTTCTGGAACAATGGAGAAGGTATTAGAAATCCCATCTCGGCAGTACTTATATTCAAGCTTTGCTACGGAATTAAGAGCTGCTAAAGCCCCGTTCTTTTCTCTCCCATGCATAGGATTTGCTCCAGGCGCGAAAGCCTCACCGTCTTTGCGACCATCTGGGGTTGCTCCTGTCTTCTTACCATAGACCACATTGGAGGTAATCGTCAAAATAGAAAGCGTAGGAACAGCATGACGATATAGTTTATTCGAGCTTAAATCTTCATAGAATAAGCGCACCTGTTCTTTGGCAATATTATCTGCACGGTCATCATCATTTCCATAAGTTGGGTATTCCTCTTCATTGATAAAGTCGCTGATCAGGCCAGTTTCCTCATCTCTTACCACTTTAACCTTGCCATAGCGAATTGCCGATAAGGAATCTGTCAGTACGCTAAGGCCTGCCATGCCAAAGGCCATGTAGCGTGTCACCTCGTTATCATGAAGAGCCATTTGCGTCTTCTCATACGCGTATTTATCATGCATATAGTGGATGATATTCATGGTGTTTGCATAAGCCTTGGCTAGCCATGGACGATAGATATTAAGTCTTTCAATCACCTTATCGTAATCTAAGTACTCATCCTCATACACGTTCATTTGCGGTCCTACTTTTATCCCCTGCTTTTCATCAACCCCGCCGTTCAGCGCTACCAGTAAAAGCTTCGCAATATTTACTCGGGCACCAAAGAACTGCATTTCTTTTCCCAGACGCATAGCCGATACGCAACAAGCGATTCCATAGTCATCACCGTAATCTGGGCGCATCAAATCATCATTTTCATATTGAATCGAATCCGTATCTGATGATACCTTCGCGCAATACCGCTTAAAGGCTGCTGGCAAATCTTTGCTCCAAAGCACCGTTAAGTTAGGCTCTGCTGCTGGATTCAAATTATATAGTGTGTGCAAGTAGCGATAGGTGGTCTTCGTCACCAGATGACGTCCGTCTTCTGTAACCCCACCGAGCACTTCCGTAATCCACATCGGATCTCCTGCAAATAGCTCATTGTAATCCGGGGTTCTAAGAATTCTTGCCATCCGTAGCTTTAAAACAAAATCATCAATTAGCTCCTGAGCTGCCACTTCATCCAGAACGCCATTCTTTAGGTCTCTTTCAAAATAGATATCTAAGAAAGTCGATGTTCTACCAAGGCTCATGGCCGCGCCATTTTGCTCTTTGATAACGGCAAGGTAGGCAAAATACAACCATTGAACCGCTTCTCTAGCCGTTGTTGCTGGTCCACTTATATCAATGCCGTATAAAAGGGCCATATCTTTAAGCTTACCCAAAAAGCTAATCTGTTGGAAAAGCTCTTCTTGCTGACGAATTGAGTCAACATCCATTACGTTGTAACTAAGTTCTTCCTTTTCCTTTTGCTTCATAGCGATTAGATAATCCACTCCGTATAAAGGTACACGACGATAATCACCGATAATTCTACCACGGCCGTAGGCATCCGGCAGACCGGTAATCAGGCCACAACGGCGAAGCTTCTTCGTCTCCTCATTGTAGACCCGGAAGACACCATCGTTATGCGTCGTGCGGTATTTAAACTCGTTTTCTACCTCTTCAGACAATTCATAACCGTACGCTCTACAAGCATCTCGCGTCATCCGAATCCCCCCAAAAGGATGTACTCCTCTTTTCAGTGGCGCATCGGTTTGTAGTCCATAAATCAATTCCTTTTCCTTGTCCAGATAGCCGGCTTTATAGTTAAGCAATGACGAGGCTGTAGAAGTATCGATATCTAAGACCCCGTTATTCTCTCTTTCTTTCTTTTGAAGCGCTTCGTATTGCGAAAGCAAATCCTTGGTGCGAGGCGTAGCCTCTTCCAAAAAACTTTCATCCCCATCGTAAGCCTGGTAATTTTTCTTAATAAAATCGCTTACATTTACTTCATTCTCCCAATCGCCTGTTACAAAACCTGCCCATTCTTTTTTCATCATTAACATCCTTTCCACTTTGTTAAACATCCTACAATATGGCCACAAAAAAGGGCAACATCATAAGATGCTGCCCAGACGGTCGACTTCCTGACATCCTTTATTCCCTTGTGGTAAACCCCACTTGTTCCGTCAGTAATAAAGGATCTTTGTAATTAATCAAATTGTAACATTAACTCAAGCTATTTTCAAGTGCTATTTGAAGTACATATAAGCAATTAAAGCCGCAACGATTATAATAAGCACTCCCAAAACCACCAGTGGCACGATGGAACCGCCATCATCGTAATTATCAATATCGTTCTTCGAAGATTTCTTGCTACGTTTTTTCTTCTTTGATTGCTCTTCTGCTTCTAACATCTGGCTATAACGACGCTTTACTTTCGCCTCTCCAGCTGCACGCACTTCTTTTTCCGGTATATTGGAATACGTTTGTCTTTTTTTCTTATATTTCTGCTTACACGTAAAGCAAAGCCAGTATTCTGGATTCTTCTCGCTTTGAATAAGTTCTCTACCGCATTTTGGACACTTCATCAAACGTCCCTCCTTTTGTTTACTAGGACATTCTACTACATTTTCGCCCACTATTCAACGACTTTTCCGCTAAAACCCAAATCCTCCAAGGCTTCCAACGCCGCGGTCACCTGGCTTTCCTCATTAAGAGTAACCTGCTCCTCGTCTAGACTTACGCTTCCTATGATGTTCTCCTCAGCAAACAACTTTTCAATCCTCGCTACACAGTTCCCGCAGTGCATTCCTTCTACAGCAATTTTTACCATTTTTAAGATCCTCCTTTATTTCATTAATTTTTGAATAGTTTCACATAGTTCATCTACCACTTCGGTATCACCTGCACGAATATCATTGACTACACAAGTATGCAGATGTTCATTTAACAGCTTCTTATTAAAGGAATTAAGGGCTGCTGTCACCGCCATCACCTGGGTGATTATGTCCATACAATAGCGCTCCTCTTCCACCATCTTCTTTACGCCTCGCACCTGACCTTCAATACGGTTAAGTCTAGTGATTAAATCTTTCTTTTCTACAACTGTTCTTTCTTTCGTCTTATCCATTTGTCTCCTCTACAACTTTATCCGCTTTAATAAGAGCGCATTCGAAACCACACTAACAGAACTTAAAGACATCGCTAATCCGGCAAACATGGGACTAAGCAAAGAACCATTCAGCGCATATAACGCCCCCGCAGCAAGCGGAATACCAATCACATTGTAAAAGAACGCCCAGAACAGATTCTGGCGGATCTTACGGATCGTCGCCTTACTTAGCTTAATTGCCTTATAGACATCCATTAAATCTGATTTTACCACGACCATATCTGCCGATTCAATAGCGATATCACTACCGCTACCAATAGCCACTCCCACATCGGCCTGTACAAGGGCAGGCGCATCATTGATGCCATCCCCCACCATCATCACCTTGTCGCCCTTTGTCTGTAAGCTCTCTACCACCTTCGCTTTATCCCCTGGAAGTACCTCAGCGATCACTTCGTCTACTCCTACTTCCCCAGCAATCGCTTTCGCCGTCTTTTCTCGGTCCCCTGTGACCATATACACCTGAACCCCCAAATCTTTCATCTTCTGAATGGCTTCTTTACTGGTTTCTTTCACCTTATCAGCAACGGCTATCATTCCGATTACATGCCCTTCTTTAGCCACAAACATTGGCGTCTGCCCCTGACTGGCTGCCTGGTCCGCCTTTTCTCTATACTCATGGTCACTGACGCCGGCAAGTTCTAAAATCTTCTCATTGCCGATATAATACTTATTTCCTTCAATCTTACCAACAACCCCTTTACCAGTCACCGAGTTAAACTCCTTAACGCTGGCAAGCTTAATTCCTTCTTCTGCGGCTTTTGCGACAATCGCTAAGGCTAAGGGATGTTCGGAAGAAGCTTCTAAAGTAGCCGCTACTCTTAAAAGTTCTTCTGGCGGCTCCCGGGTTATAATATCCACTACTGCTGGTTTTCCTTCTGTAATTGTCCCCGTCTTATCAAGTATCACTCTCTTTACTTCGTGGGCAAGCTCAAGGGCTTCGCCGCTTTTAATCAGAATTCCGTGTTCTGCACCAATGCCCGTTCCTACCATAATAGCCGTTGGTGTAGCTAAGCCTAAAGCACACGGACACGCAATGACTAGCACAGACACAAAGATTGTAAGACAAAAAGCCAAATCATGGCCAAGCAATGCCCAGATAACAGCGGCTAGGATAGCGATAATCATTACCGCCGGAACAAAAATACCAGCAACTTTATCTGCCAGCTTAGAAATCGGCGCTTTCTTGCCCTGGGCATCTTCCATCATCTTGACAATCTTAGCAAGCGTCGTATCCTCACCAACACGGTTCACTCGTACCGTCACTGCCCCTTGATAATTCATACTTCCACCGATTACCTGGTCATCCTCTTTTTTCTCAACAGGGATGCTCTCTCCTGTAAGCATGCTCTCATCAATGCTGGTCTCCCCTTCCACAATAATGCCATCAAGAGGAACCCGGCTGCCTGGCTTTATTAAAATCCTATCGTCCACCTTAATCGATTCTACCGGGACTTCCTTAGCCCCCTCACCGGTTACTAAAAGAGCTGTATCTGGAGTTAACTCAATTAGCTTCTTAATCGCCTGTCCTGTTCGGCTTTTGCTACGCCCTTCCAAATACTTACCAAGCATAACTAGCGTTACCACCACTGCCGCCGACTCGTAGTAAAGCCGGTGGACCCCACTACTATCTATCGGAATACGTATCGTCATAATCAAACTATAAATAAAGGCGCTCCCCGTACCGACGGCTACTAAGGAGTCCATATTGGGATTCCCTTTTAAGAGACTTTTTATCCCTACAATATAAAACTTACGACCGTTAATTAAAATAATTGTCGTCAGAATAAGTTGTGCTAGCGCAAAATTAAGCGGTGCGCTGTGCATATCCAACACTTTCGGCAAAGGCAAAGTAAACGGAAGCATGTGTCCCATCGAAATATAGAGAAGGGGAATTGCAAGAATAATGCTCGTTAATACTCGTCTTTTCACTTTCTCTACTTCTTCCTCTTCCGCTTTGGCTGCCTTTTCTCGCTCTTCTTTCGACTTATCAATATGTAAAGTGGCACTAAAACCGGCACGGTCGACTTTCTTTATAATATCCTCGTCAGCTACCTTCCCTTCGTCAAAAGTAATCGTCAAACGGTTAGTGGTAAGGTTAACACTGGACTGCACAACGCCGTCTAGCTTCCCCGTTACCCGCTCTACTGCCGACGAACACGCAGCACAGGTCATGCCTTTTACATCAAATTGTTTCGTTACCATTGGTCTTCACTCCTTTCTTTCTAATTCATTATATACCCCCTACCCGTATATGTCAAACTCTATATCATGGTAAGATAGAATTTGCGCTTGGCAAATTCTTGCGCCTTCGGCGTGTGCTGTTGCACAAAATTCCTATCGCCGAAGTGCGCATCTCTAGCGGAGCGCTTTTTGTGTAACCGGAAAGTTCAGAGAACTTTTCGATTACACAAAAAGAACAGCCTTTCACAGCTGTTCCTCTTCGTCTTACTATGCATTTAATGGAAATTTATCTGTCAAACCATTTACTAACGCTTTGGCTTTCTCTACATTATCTTCACTAGCTACCACTAGGCTGATGGCTTCCGCAATCACGTCCATTTCCGCTTCCTTAAAGCCTCTTGTGGTTACCGCTGGAGTTCCTAGACGGACACCACTAGTTACAAATGGTGAGCGAGGATCGTTTGGCACCGTATTCTTATTGGCGGTTATGTTCGCCTTTTCAAGTCGTGCTTCTAACTCTTTACCTGTCAGCTCCGTATCCTTAAGGTCTACTAGCATCAAGTGGTTATCTGTACCGTCTGAAACCAGCTTAACGCCGCGGCTCATTAACCCTTCGCTTAATGCTTTAGCATTCTTTACCGTTTGCTCTTGGTACGCTTTAAACTCTGGCTCAAGAGCTTCTTTAAAGCTTACTGCTTTGGCCGCAATCACGTGCTCTAAAGGTCCACCCTGAATTCCTGGGAAGACGGCCTTATTAAAGTTGAACTTCTCATTGGCTTCCGCGCTTGCAAGAATCATTCCTCCTCTAGGCCCTCTAAGGGTCTTATGAGTGGTAGTAGTGGTTACGTCAGCATACGGAATCGGACTAGGATGAAGGCCAGCAGCAACCAGACCCGCAATATGCGCCATATCTACCATAAAATACGCGCCCACCTTATCCGCAATCTCACGGAATCGCTTGAAATCTATCGTTCTTGCATAGGCACTAGCACCAGCAATAATTAGCTTAGGCTGTTCCGCTACCGCTAACTCTTCAAGAGCGTCATAATCGATATATCCTTCCTCATTTACACCATAGGGAATGATGTGGAAGTACTTACCTGATATATTAACTGGCGAGCCATGAGTGAGATGACCACCGTGATTCAAGTTCATTCCTAAAACCTTATCTCCTGGTTCTAGCATAGCAAAAAATACCGCTGTATTGGCTTGCGCACCAGAGTGTGGTTGTACATTGGCATACTCACAGCCAAAAATCTGCTTTGCTCTTTCAATTGCCAGATTCTCAGCTACATCAACCCACTCACAGCCGCCATAATAACGCTTACCCGGATATCCTTCTGCGTATTTATTAGTTAAGGGGCTACCCATTGCTGCCATAACAGCCTTGCTCACCCAGTTCTCAGAAGCGATTAGCTCCACGTGGTCTCCTTGTCTCGCAATTTCTTTCGTGATTACTTCTGCAATCTCTGGGTCATACTTTTCAATCTCTTCAAAACTATACATTTCTTTCCTCCATAAAAATAACTCCTAATAGATAAAAACCTAATTAGGAGTTATTATATCATTTTTACTTCCGGGTTCCAAGTGTAACTTCAACTTCACTTTCTGAATAGCTACCATCTTCATCAGGAACCTGCACTGTTAAGGTGACCTTATCGCCTACCCGGTAGTACTGAAGCTCTTCGCTTAAGGCTTGATAATTGCCCACGCTGGTGCCGTCGATTGCGGTAATAACAGAGCCTTTTTTAATATCCGCTTTAGCAGCACCTGAGCCTTTCACTACTTCCGAAACGTAGACACCTTGAGGAATATTATAAAGCTTGGCATTCTCGGCGGTTACATCCACACCGCTTACACCCACTGAACCGCGCTCATCCTCTGGCACCACTTCTCTGGTCTCTTTATTCATCAAAGTGGTAATCACTTCGCTAGCATCAGAAATCGGAATCGCATATCCCATACCTTCTACGGCAACATCATTGGCCTTTACAGTATTGATACCGATTAATTCACCTTTAATATTCAAAAGAGCACCACCGCTATTACCAGGGTTAATTGCTGCATCCGTCTGAATCAGCTCACTATCAAACCCTTCCATATCAAGCTTTCTATTTGTTGCTGAGACAATTCCCGTTGTAACGGATTGTCCATAGCCAAGGGCATTACCGATTGCCACCACCGGCTCACCAACTTGTAGCTTTGTAGAATCGCCTATCGTCGCTACCTTAATCTCTTCTTTTGTACTAGCCTTTACATCATCCTTTTTAACCGCAATGACTGCCAAATCCTTGGTAGAATCCGTACCCTTTACACTAGCCTCCACACTTTCTTCATCGATAAAGGATACCGTCAAAGTCGTGTTTCCTTCCACTACGTGATTGTTTGTCACAATTAGTAGTTCGTCATCATTCTCAGATATGATGATGCCTGAGCCTGCGCTCTCACTTTCTCTTTCTCTAACACCACCGAAAAAGTCCATTACCTGAGACACGCTCATATTGGTAATCGAGACTACCGAAGGCATTACATTCTTAGCAATCTCGGAAATATCCGTATTCACCGTACCTGATGCATTTACATCTAAGGCAACTTTATCCGTGGTCTTGGTTTCCACCACTGATTTCCCTGTGTCCTTATCACCGATCACATTATTAAGAACAGCATTTGTTCCTGTGAAAGTCAGACCGCCAACCAGGCCAAAGATTAAACCAAAGCAAATCGCCTTTACCAATCCTGGTACTTTCTTTTTTTGCTTTTTGGTTCCTCTATTGTCTTCATCGCTAACCGGTTCGTGGTTAGGCACTTCATAATTATAATTATCCATAAAAAAACCCCTTTCTTTCAAGTTTCTAAACCTAGTTTACACTTTAGATGTGTAAAAAATGTGAAGTAAACTTGAAAAAAAGGAGTATTGATTATTCTACCGTTACCGACTTTGCTAAGTTTCTCGGTTTATCTACATCACAGCCTCTACCAACGGCAATTTCATATGCAAAAAGCTGTAACGGAATAATCGCTAAAGAGTTCATAAAGTACTCATTGGTCTTAGGGATGTAAAGAACGTAATCCGCTGCCTTCTCTGCCTCTAAGTTCCCTTCCACCGTCACCGCCATTACAAAAGCTCCGCGCGTACGCACCTCTTCCATATTACTAATCATCTTTTTATATAGAGGTTCTTGGGTTAACACCGATACCACCAAGGTTCCTTCTTCCACTAGTGAGATAGTACCGTGTTTTAACTCTCCTGCTGCATATGCTTCTGAATGTATATAAGAGATTTCCTTTAACTTAAGTGAGCCTTCTTGAGAAATAGCATAATCAATGCCTCGACCGATAAAGAAGATTTGCTCCGCTGCTTGATAGCGATTTGCAAACTTTTGAATTTTTTTCTTATTCTCCAAAAGCATTTCTACTTGCGTCGGCAAGCTTTTTAGATCTTCTATCATACCGGTTAATTGATCTGCGTCTATCGTTCCTCGCACCTGACTCATTTTCATAGCCAAGAGATAAAGAGCGATTAACTGGGCGGAATAGGCTTTCGTTGTAGCCACCGCGATTTCCGGTCCTGCCCAGGTGTACATAACCCCGTCTGCTTCTCTAGCAATCGAACTACCAACTACATTAACCACGCCTAGGACCTTTGCTCCGCGTTCTTTTGCTTCTCGAAGGGCCGCTAGAGTATCCGCCGTCTCTCCTGACTGGGAGATAACCATTACTAAAGTATTGTCTGTAATAATAGGATTACGATAACGAAATTCAGAAGCCACATCAACTTCCACCGGTATTCTCGCCATCTCCTCAAAGACATACTTTGCGGTCATTCCCGTATGGTAGGCCGAGCCACAGGCAACAATCATAATCTTCTGAATGCTCTTTATCTCCTCTTCGGTCATATTTAGCTCTTCAATTTCAATCATGCCATCTTTCAGTCGAGGTGAGAAGGTATCCGTAATGGCTTTTGGCTGCTCGTACATTTCCTTTAACATAAAGTGTTCATAGCCACCTTTTTCAGCCGCATCTACGTCCCAATCGATCTTTTTAGACATCTTCGTTAAGGGCTCACCATCGCTATTAAAAAAACTTATATCATTCTTTCTTAGACGGGCAATCTCTTCATTCTCGATAAAATACACATCTCTTGTATACTTAAGCACCGCTGGCACATCAGAAGCAATAATATTGCCCCCTTGGGCATGTCCGGCAATTAACGGACTATCTTTACGAACGGCATAAAACTCTTCGGGGTGTTCCTTAAAAATAATACCTAAGGCATAGGACCCTTCCACACGGTGGATAATTCTCGTAATTGCTTCTAATGGATCGCCCTTATAGTAATAGTCCAATAAATGGGCAACCACTTCTGTATCCGTATCCGAGATAAACCGGTAACCCTTTCCTTCTAACCGCTCCCGAAGCTTTAGATAGTTTTCAATAATGCCATTATGGACTACCGCGATGGTTTCCTCAGTATTTTCATGAGGATGCGCATTTAAATCAGAAGGTGCGCCATGAGTTGCCCAACGGGTATGGCCTACGCCTAAGTTACCTGGTAACAGTGCACCTTCATGGGTCAATTCGCTTAGAACTTTTAGGCGTCCTTTGGATTTGACTACCTCGATTTTTCCTTCATTATAGATAGCCATGCCAGCCGAATCATATCCACGATATTCTAGCTTTTCCAAACCGTCTAACAGAATCGGCGCTGCTTGCTGTTCACCGATATATCCTACAATTCCACACATAATCATTAACCTCCTCTGTCACAGCATAAGGGGACGCCGTTAAGCATCCCCTTATGCAAACAACTAATCTAAATCAATAAAATCCGTATCAAATACCTTTCGACTACTTTGATCTTTCTTTCTTAGTTGAGATTGAACCTCATCTCCATCTAACTCTAGATCTTGACGCAAATCCTCCAATTCCTCACTGCCATCTATGTCATCTATATCAAAATCCATTTCCTCAGTTTCGCTAAATTCATCATCTTCAAAATCGTCATCAAAAGAAAAAAGATCGGCATCCTCTTCAAAATCATCGTCTTCAAAGTCACTATCCTCGTAAGTACTTATTTCATCTTCTTCATACTTTTGACGTTTCGCCTTACTCTTCGGTTTCTGTTCTTCATTCTCTTCCTCATCTTCAATTCCATATTCATCATACAAATCATCAAGTTCTAGGTTACGATGACGCAACTTAACCCCTAGAATAATTAAGAAAATGAATAGTAAAAACACAACAAGAACAACAGCCGCGAGAGCAAAAGGTAAAATCCCTTCATAATTCTGGAGTAGCTTTATCAGCTGACTACTAGAAGCATTTTCTTCCACTGGGACATTTATAAAGCGTTGATACGTACCCGCCACAGAATCATAGCTATACGCCCCTTTTTCTCCGGTACTATTAACTGCTGAAACTGCAAAAAAATCTGGATATTTTGTATTTTGCCACGCCGGAAAATCTTTGCCATTAATGGTCATCTGTGTTTTTTCATAATAGGAAGGAAGGCCTTTAGCATCATCATCTAGCAGAATAATATATGAATCATCTGTCAAATATATTTGTTCAAAAGGACAAAAAGATCCATCTTCTGTATCATATACAAAGAAATTTTTATCCCCCGTATCCGACATAAGGTAAAGCAGTTCTACACTACCATTCTCTTGTTTAACCGACCTAACTTGTGCACCCTCAAAACTAACCTCAGAAGCGACAAACCCTTCTGGTATCTGAATATCTTCAAAGTCCTGAGCGATAGAATATTTTACTCCGCCAATATCTATAGTAGTTCCCGTCTCCGTTGTCGGTGATACACTTGTTGGCGCTACTTCCGTCTCACCATTTGCTCCCTGTTCGATTGTAACCGTCGAATTGCCTAAAACCACATCAACCGCACTACCATTATTGGTCGCAGTGAAGTCCGTTGGTGCAATTGTCGTTGTACCTGTTTTTAGCGCTCTCAAGACAATATAAAATTCCAACTTTCCCTCACCGTTCTTTGTTCCCTCCAGAACAATACTCCCACCAGACGCAGATGCATTCGTTCCACTTACAAACTCTAACATAGAGGTATCATATTGTAACGTCCCCTTACCATCCGTTACATTTTCCGGCTCGCTAACGAAAATGCGTATACTTATTTCTTCGCCTACCCTTACTGTTGGATCATCAAAGTAAAGGTTGCTAGCAGCAAAGACATTTATTTTCACATTAACAATACAAAACGCAATAAGTACAATTGATAAAAATGTTTTTTGAAGTTTTCTCATTTAGATTTCCTTCCCTTACTGTAATATTTTTTGTAACTCCTCTTGAACAGACTCTTTATCCTCTTGATAAGTAACCCCAAACCAGCGGTCATTCGTCTGCAAAACCTCGATTTTGAAGTTCTCCTTCTTAATCATCTCGTCAAAAACAATTGGTAAAAGGAATTCTTTCGTATCACCGATTTCTTGATTGGCTAAGAACTGAGTAAAACGAGTCTCTAACTCTTTCATAATCTCTGCCTTTAGCCCCCACATATTCATGGACACCACGGTGTCTGCTCCTAGCTCGTTTCCGTCTTCGTCGCGAATAATACCGTCTGCACTCTTTCTAATACCACTTGTTTCATTGATATCTTCTAGGATATTCTCTTTCGTAACACAGACGCCTCTAGTCACGCCGCCATTTTCACTAAGTGTATTCTTAAGCTTAAAGGCTACCGAACAAGCATCACTCCCTCTCATATCACTACTTAGATATGCAAACGCTTTGGCATACGCTTCATAGCCATAGAAATCATCGGCATTAATAACTAAGAAAGGTCCTGTTACTAGCTCTTTACAGCAAAGAATTGCTTGTCCTGTACCCCAAGGTTTTTTGCGCGCTTTTGCTAACTCGCTATACTCACTAGGGATATCATCGATTTCCTGAAAAGCATAAGCTGTGTTTACTTTCTTCTCGGTCCGATCACCGATCACTTCTCTAAAGTCTTTTTCTAGATCCTTACGAATCACAAAGACCACCTTATTAAACCCAGCCTTAATAGCGTCATCAATCGAATAATCGATAATCAATTCTCCCTTTGGGCCAACTGGCTCTAGCTGCTTAATCCCGCCACCAAAGCGACTTCCTATACCTGCCGCCATAATCACTAGAGATATTTCCTTCATAACTATTCTCCCAAACCACTTTCTATTGCCTCAACCATTGCTGCTAACGCTTCCTCTTCATCCTCGCCTTCACAGAAAAGCTCTATTTCGTCACCTTTCTTTATGCAAGCGCCAAGGACACTTAGGACGCTTTTGGCGTTGGCTTCCGAATCACCTGCGTATTTAAATGCCACTTTACACTTAAACCTTCCTGCCGTGTTGCAAAAAATTCCCGCTGGACGCAAATGCAGTCCCGTCGTATTTATAATTCTTACCTTCTGATTAACCATTATTCTCCTCCACACTTTCTGAAATCGTAATTTCAATACTTATTTCTTTATAGGTAATGCCTGTCGGTAAATCGTTCACCTGAATCGGTACCACATACGTTCCTGGCTCCGTAAACTCCGTCAAATCCACCACTACCTTGCCCGTTAATGTTGTGATTTTTTCTAATTCTTTTTCCTCACCTTTAAGAATAATCTCTACATTTACATCCTTGGCAAACTCATAAGCCAGATCATTCTTTAAATTAACAGCCGTTATAGCGGTCGTGGCTACTTCCATCCGCTTCGTGCCTGGCTCATCCACCGTAACAGTAACCACTACTGAGCCCATATTTTTATCTACTAACTCTACATCTTCTGGTAAATACTTGGTTATATCTATAGTATACTCCGTCTTTTCCGTTAATTCTTCCGTTTTTAGCGCCGAAGCCGGAATATCTATCTGTTCAATCTTATTGATAACCTCTTTCGTTCCCGCAATTTCAATCTCTTTTGGCTCATAGCTGATACCGCCGTTATGGTAGCCATCTTTCACTTTCACCTCCGAGGTATCGAAATTAAGAGGTACTTTTTTCTTATGTAATAGCTTAACCGTAACCTTAACATCCTCATCTTTCGTAGTGGTCGTCAAGGTAGTCATATCCATCTCTTCGCCGTTATGGTCGTACACGCGAATCTTCGCCGGCAAAGTGGTTTCTTTTGACAGGCCGGTCACATTAACCTCAGCCGCCACTTTACCAATATTGCCAATCTCTGACTCGGCACCTTGGAATTTAATCGATTCTGGCTCTACCTTCATTTCCCCTTCAAGTAGTACATACCCGGAACTGACTTCACCTGTCGGTGACGGCGTTAACGGAAAGCTCTGGGTCGTCTGGTTCTCTATCTCCACCAGCAGATTTCCTGGGGTTGCCGTTGCTACCACGCTTTCATTATCCTCATATCCTTTGACAATTACTTCTAAAGGTACCAAGGATTTCGCTGTTAGCTCCCGCATATCCGCTACTACGGTAATATCCGCTTTGCTAATCTTACGCATGGTCTCTCGCTTTGCTTTAATCGTCACGTTGACCACATCATTGCCCGTCTTCTTATACTCCATCCCGTTCTCTCTAAGGGTCTCTCCGTGAATATCCTCCACCTTAAAGTCACTAAAGGTTTTTGTCTGCTCAGGATTATCTGTATTCACTATAATAAACCACATAAAGAAGGCGATTACGAAGGCTAGTAGCTTAAGTTTCCAGTTATTAAGAAGTTTATCTCTCATTAGCCTTCCTCCTTCTGATGAATTTCAGTATTCTATTTTCTTTCGTCATCTTCGCCTGTAACTCGGTCAGCTTATCCCGTAACAATGTTTCATCGATATTGCGATATAAATCGCCGCCACTAGCTAGAGACACATTCCCTGTCTCTTCGGACACCACAATTACTACCGCATCGCTAACCTCCGTAAGTCCTAGGGCGGCTCTGTGTCTCGTGCCTAACTCTTTACTAATAGCCGTATTATCAGAAAGGGGCAGATAACAGGTTGCTGCTACAATGCGATCGCCACGCACAATAATCGCCCCATCGTGAAGAGGTGTATTGTGTTCAAATATATTAAGCAATAGTTGCTTAGAAAGCACCGCGTCCACCTTGATTCCCGTACTTTCATACTCGGTCAGCTGAATAGCTCGCTCCACCACAATAAGCGCTCCCGTCTTTACCCTTCCCATAGCAAAGCAAGCAGCGATAATATCTTCTTTCGTCTCGTCGTTAAATCTTGCCTGAGTATTCTTATCAAGGGCCAGCACCGATGACAGGAACTGCTTTTCCCCTAATTTCTCTAACGCTCTTCTAAGCTCCGGCTGGAAAACTACGATGGCAGCCGTTGCCATCACCGTTACCGAGTGTTTCACAATGTAGAGAATGGTATGCATCTCTAATAGATACGCAACCAGTACAAAAACTGCCATTACCAGAATCCCTTTTAGAAGCATCCAGGCTTTCGTGTTATTAATCCAATTGATTAACTGGTAGATTAGAATCGTAATGATAATAATCTCCAAAATATCCACCCATCTAATCGAGGGGAAATACAAAGAAGTATCAAAATATTTCAATATAAAGTTATTAATAAACTGACCCATTTCGACACCCCTTTTCTGTCACAAATTTCTGTTTATTTCTTTTCGGAAACTGCTCCCTCGCTTAACACTCGCGTTCTTTCATCTACACTTGATGGGTCGCTTTCTGCCGTCGTTTGGCTCTTATTAATGGTCCGCACGCTCTTTTGCTTAGCAGCAACTGCCACTTTAGGAATCGCCTTTACGTAGTAGACGTAATTATCATCTTCAAACTCCAAGTTTTCTCTTCTACTATAGTCTACCGAAAAGAAGAATAGCTCAAGGGCCAAACTAATAGCTATCGCTAGTAAGTTTCCTACAATCATCCACATTGCTGATAAATCTAACTTAAGAGTAACTTTACCGGCAGTGACAATAATAAGATTGGCTAGTACCCCGCATATCATCGCTACCTTCCAAGCGTAATTAATGGCTAGGTGGCGCACCGTATATACAACGAAAAAGCAGACAATCATCGCTATTAGCATCACATACATTTCTTTATTCATAAAGACGCCCTTGGCATACTTTATGACGCCATCCATCAAACTCTTTTCCTTAAGCGTTGCTCCCGACTTCTGCAAGTAAGCTATCATGTAAAAGACAATCGTTCCGAAAGACATGGGGATAGCAGCAACTGGTACACTTGTCAAGCCGAAGACAATCGGAATTAGATAGGGAACTTTAAGCATAAACGCTAAAGGCGATAAAAGTGCCACTAGAAGGACACTGCCCGATAAGCGAAAGTATAAGGCGTACATCACCACAAATATCCCTGCGGTAACCCCCATGACTCCTAAGGAAAGGGCTGAGGCATGGGCCAGTATCAAGCCACAAGCAATTAGGACGATAAAGCCTCTTGGTAAAAAGGCACAGATAAGTGCTAAGCCAACGGCTACAAAAGGTGAAGCCGCCATCTTCATATAGCCGATTTTACTATTGATAAAATAAAAGGTAAGCAGAGCCAGGATAACGTTAATTGCGCGGTCGATAAGTCCCGTATGCTCTCCGTATATTTCTTGAATCCTGCCTTTAATTTTCAGTACGTTTTCCATTTCCCTTATTCTCCCTTTCGTATATCCTTAGTAATCTAATAAGACCGTTATTATACTGCTTCACACGGTGTCTTGCGCGTGCGTGTTTCTTACTATAGAACTGATACGAACCAATACCATATACTAACAGTAGTATAAGATATCCGCCTAAGGCAAGCAGTCCTAAGATAATCATCAGCGTTAGATCTAGATTTTCCTTGCTTCCTTGAAGAATGATGAGTGCTACCAAGGCCCAAATCATAACATAAGCAAGGGTCATCCAAAGTAGCTGAGCAATCACATTATAACTAATGTAATCCTTCCGGTAATAGTCGCTAACTTTGATATCTTCCTTGCCTTCGTTTTTCTCGTACATAGAAAGCTTTGTTAATAGCTGTACTTTTCGTTTATCTATCATATGGTTTACTCCTGAAATCGAATGATTTACACACTATTCAAATTATAGCAAAAATCAGTTTCCTTGTCCAATAGATACGGTCAAAAAATAGACCTTGCTTGCTCCTCTTTTCTTCATTTCTTGGCTGAGTTCATCGATGGTCGCCCCTGTAGTATAAATATCATCGACAATCAAGATCCGCTTTTCTTTAACTTCCTCGGTAACTTCAAACACCCCTGCTACATTTCGTTTACGCCTTTTGCGGTCTAATGTTCGCTGAGGACGCGTCTCCTTGGTTCGCTTGGCTATCTCCTTTACTGGAATTCCCATTCGCTCTCCCAGTTGTCTGGCGATAAGTTCACTTTGATTGTACCCTCGTTTTTTTCTTCTTTTTTGACTAAGGGGCACAGGAACAATCAAATCCACGCACCACTCCTTTAAAATTCGCTCCTTGCGACAAAGCAGATTACCCACATAATCCCCTACAAGGAACCGCATATTCTTATATTTAAAATAGTAAAGGGATTTGGAAACCGGTAGTTCGTGGCGCCAAAGCGCTGTGCCCCCATCAAAATAACGCCCTTCTCGTTGACAATCACAGCATAATTCGTTCTCCTCATCTGAAAGCTCTTTCGAGCACAAAGCACACCCAGTCTCCCGAATCTCTAGGGCAACAAGCCGCACTTTACAGGCGGCACAAATGCCTGTCCGATTTGCCTGAAAGCAAAAGGGACAGGTGGTAGGCCATAAAAGCTTACTGATATTCTTCATATAGTTCTTGGATTCGTTCTGACAAAGACGTGTTTCGTTCGCTGATATACTCATTGCTAATCATCTGGGCAAAAACCTTTTCATCCCCTACTAAGGTGACTAAATTCTTCGCTCTCGTGATCGCCGTATAAAGAAGATTGCGGTGCATTAACATTCGCGGACCGCTATACATAGGCATAACGACCGCTGGATATTCGCTGCCTTGAGACTTATGCACCGTAATCGCATAAGCCAGTTCCAGTTCATCTAGATTGCCAAAAGGGTAAGACACCACCCGCTCATCGTCAAATTCGATCTCGACTTCCATTTGGTAGTTGTCGATTCTCTTGACAATGCCGATGTCGCCATTAAAAATCCCCACCCCTTTATCGATAGTTAAGCCAAATTTCGTGCGGACTTGCCACTCTAGCTGATAGTTATTCTTTGTTTGCATGACTTTATCGCCAACTCGGAGAACCCCAAAGCTGACTTTCTTTTCAGCTTTCCCGGCTGTCGGTGGGTTAAGTCGCTCCTGGAGAGCCACATTTAACTGCTCCACACCTACTGCGCCTATTCTCGTCGGGGTAATCACCTGGATGTCAAGCGGTGAGAGCTTCAGATACTGGGGAAGATTTTCTGTAATCAAGCGAATAATCACCGCCACAATCACCCGGGGATCATACCGCTTTAAGAAAAAGAAATCCGCAGATTTATTATCTAGCATAACCTCTTCCCCGCGATTAATCTTGTGGGCGTTTACGACGATATCGCTCTTACTAGCCTGGCGAAAAATCTTCTCGAGAGTGGTGGTCGCAAACTGATCTGCTTTTATCATATCTTCGAGCACCGCCCCCGCTCCTACTGAGGGCAATTGGTTACGGTCGCCGACAAATACCAAGCGACAGCCTTTAAGAACAGCCTTAAGCAGCGAATGCATCAGTGAGATATCGATCATGGACATCTCATCAACGATGATAACATCTGCCTCTAAGGGATTCTCCTCATTCCTTGAAAAGCTACTGCCTCTTCCCTCTGGCGCCCCACTAACTTCAAGAAGACGGTGAATCGTCTTTGCCTCATAGCCTGTGGTTTCACTCATTCGCTTAGCTGCTCTTCCCGTAGGCGCTGCTAGCAGTACTTCCAAACCATTTTCTATAAATAAGCGAATCATGGTGCTAATCGTGGTCGTCTTTCCCGTTCCCGGACCACCGGTTAAGATACTAACCCCATTTTCCATCGCTCGAAGAATTGCTAGCTGCTGAGTTTCATCAAGGACGGTGGTCGCTTCCTTTTCTATTTTCTTAATGTCTTCACTCACCCGTTCTTGGTCAATCGAGAATTTCTGATCTAATTCCTTCAGTCTTGCAGCTACCTCTAATTCCATATAATAAAAATGAGATAGATAAATCTTTTTACCGCCCTCTTCATCCTTAATAACAATTTTTTTATCGATAGCAAGATCCATTAAAAAGCGGGTGATTTCCGAAAGCTCCACCTCCAAAAGGCTGGCTGTTAGCCCCATTAATTCTGCTTCTAACATATAGACACTACCACTAGCTATGCCTTGTTGCAAGGCATAAAGAATGCCACTTTGGATGCGAAACTCGGAATCTAGTCTAAAGCCCGCGTTTATGGCAATCTGATCGGCGATTTTAAAGCCGATGCCATCCACCGTTTCCGCCAGTTTATATGGATTCTCCTCAATCACATTGTAGACACTCTCACCGTACTCTTTGTAGATCTTTACTGCCAAATTCGTACTGATACCGAATTTCTGCAAATAGATCATGCCTCGTCGCAGCTCCTTCTTGCTCTCCATTTGGAACGCGATTTCCATCGCTTTTTTGCCGCTAATTCCTTTAATCTCCGCTAGACGCTCTGGCTCTTCCTCGATAACCTTAAAGGTTTCCTCACCGAAATGTTCCACAATCTTACCGGCTAACACGGCACCTAACCCTTTGATAGTACCCGAGCCTAAATACACTTCCATACTGTGGAGATCGTCCGGTTCACACCTTCTAGACTCCTTCACCTTAAACTGGGTACCGTAAGAAGGATGCAGAACCGTCTCGCCGTCAAGCTCTAATAGCTCACCTTCTTCAATCACCGGAAAGTTGCCGACGCAAGTTGATTCTCCATCCTTATTTTCTAATATAAACACCGAATATCCGGTATCTTCGCTGCGATATATAATATGATCTACGTAGCCTTTGACTGTCTCCATAGCGCCTTCTTACTCCATTACTTCCGAATACCGGCCCGTTCCCTTGGCAATTACCAGCAGTGGTTCTTCTACTTTAACCGTATGAATACCTGTCCGCTCTTCGATTAACTCGTCCAAGCCCCGAAGCAAAGAACCGCCGCCGGTTAAAATGATACCCCGTTCAAGAATATCGACAGACACCTCCGGGGGAGCCTGCTCCAGTACGCTAATAATCGTATCGATAATCAGATTGGCCTTTTCTACTACTAGGCTTTCAATCTCTCCAGAAGTAACCTCCACTTCTCGCGGCAAGCCTGAGTTGACGTCTCGTCCCGTGACAATCATAAATTCGTCTTCAATTAAAGGGAAGGCCGAGCCAATCTTAATCTTAATATCTTCAGCCATCTTCTCGCCGATTACCACATCGTGGGTCTGCTTAATATACTGTAGGATGGCTTCATCCATATCATTGCCGGCTACCTTAACCGATTCGCTAGCCACCACGCCCCCTAAGGAGACAATCGCTACATCGGTGGTTCCACCACCGATATCCACCAGCATATTACCGAAGGGTTTGGCCATATCAAGACCGATACCGATTGCCGCCGCAATCGGTTCACGGACCACTACCACATCCCGAGCTCCCGCACCATACGCCGCCTCAATCGCTGCCTTACGCTCTACCTCGGTTACGTGCTCTTGTACATTGATATAGATATTGGGTTTTGAAAGCGTCCTTCTACCCAGCGCCTTGCTGATAAAGTAACCTAGCATCTCCTCGGCCACAGTATAATCCGCAATAGCTCCCTTTTGTAGCGGTCTGATGGCGATGATGCTGCCAGAAGCCCGTTCTAATAACGCTCTGGCCTCTTCACCGAACGCTCGACTTTTATTGGTGTCCCGGTCAAAAGCGACAATGGTTGGCTCCTTTAACACCACACCCTTGCCTCTTACGTAGATTAAGGTACTAGAAGTACCCATATCGATTCCTATGTTAATTGCCATTATTCTTCCTCTTAATATTCAAAATAAGTACTTTTTATTCTAACACAAATCCTTATTCATAACTATAGCATTTTGGCAATATACGCTCCTGTATAGGAAGCCGGAACTTTAGCAACTTCTTCTGGCGTACCCTTAGCAATCACCGTACCACCTTTATCGCCGCCTTCTGGGCCAATATCAATAATATAGTCCGCTGTCTTAATCACATCTAAGTTATGTTCGATAACCACCACCGTATTCCCATCAGCAGAAAGCCGCTTGAGAATCTCCGTCAACTTATGAACATCTGCAAAATGTAGACCCGTGGTTGGCTCATCGAGAATATAGATGGTCTTGCCGGTACTACGACGACTAAGCTCCGTAGCCAACTTAATCCGCTGGGCCTCGCCCCCAGATAAGGTGGTGGAAGGCTGTCCTAAGCGGATGTATCCTAGCCCCACATCATAAAGGGTCTGTAGCTTCCGGCTAATGCTAGGCACCGGCTCAAAGAACGTAACCGCCTCTTCCACCGTCATATGCAAGACATCATAAATGCTTTTCCCTTTGTACTTTACATCTAAAGTCTCCCGGTTATACCGCTTTCCTTTACACACTTCACAAGGTACATAGACATCAGGTAAGAAATGCATCTCAATCTTGATAATCCCGTCACCACTACAGGCCTCACAGCGTCCCCCTTTTACGTTAAAGCTAAAGCGTCCCTTCTTATAGCCCTTTGCCTTGGCATCTGGAGTGGCAGCAAATAAGTCACGAATCAAATCAAAAACCCCTGTATAAGTAGCTGGATTTGACCGAGGCGTCCGGCCTATCGGTGACTGATCGATATTGATTACCTTATCAAGTTGGTCTATACCTTCCATACTGCGATGCTTACCGGGAATTGTTCGGGCGTGATTTAAGTCTCTTGCCAAGGTTTTGTATAAAATCTCATTAATGAGCGAGCTTTTACCTGAGCCGGAGACCCCGGTAACGCAAGTCATGACTCCTAGTGGAATGTTCACATCGATATTCTTTAGGTTATTCTGCTTGGCTCCCTTAATCTTTAGCGTGCCGGTAGGCTTCATCCGCGTCTTCGGCACCGGAATAGTAATCTTTCCGCTTAAATAAGCTCCTGTCAGCGAATCTTTGCACTTCTCAATCTCTTTGGCCGTTCCCACCGCTACCACTTCACCGCCGTGTTCACCGGCACCAGGGCCAATATCGACAATACAATCTGCCTCTAGCATGGTCTCTTCGTCGTGCTCTACCACCAGTACCGAGTTGCCCAAATCTCGTAAGTGACGCAGCGTTCCTAGGAGCTTGCCATTATCTCGCTGATGAAGCCCAATACTAGGTTCATCGAGAATATAGGCGACGCCCACTAGCCCCGAGCCAATCTGGGTCGCTAGACGAATCCGCTGCGCCTCACCGCCAGAGAGGCTACCGGTAGCCCTTGAAAGGGTCAAGTAGTCTAAGCCAACATCGATTAAAAACTGAATCCGGGCGTGAATTTCCCGAAGTACCTGATCAGCGATTAGCGCTCGTTGCTTACTAAGCTTTAAGTTATCGAGATACTTTTTTAACCTCTCGATAGAGTATGCCGTCACTTCCGCGATATTCTTACCACCGATAGTAACAGCCAAGGCGCCCGGCTTAAGTCTCTGACCATGGCACACGTCACAAGGGGTAATCTGCATATACTGCTCATATTCGCCCTTGATCACTTCTGAGCCCGTCTCCCGGTAACGACGCTTTAGGTTTTCGATAATGCCTTCAAACGCCACATCGTATACCCCTTCTCCCCGCTGGCCTTTGTAGTGAACCTTCACTTCCTTACCGCCAGTTCCCCGAATCAGTATGTCTCTGATTTTCTTAGGGTAATCCTTATAAGGGGTATCTAGAGAAAATTTATATTCCTTGGCTAGCGCCACTAAAATAGCGTTGGTAAAGCTCTTTTTATCATGAGCGGATTGCCAGCCCATAGCGGCAATCGCACCTTCGTTAATACTGAGTTTTTTATTAGGAATAATTAAGTCTTCGTCAAATTCCATCTTGTAGCCAAGCCCTGCACACGCCGGGCAAGCCCCGAAAGGATTGTTAAACGAAAAGCTTCGGGGTTCGATTTCGTCGATACTGATTCCACAATCCGGACAGGAGAAGCTTTGACTAAAATTCAACTGCTCCCCGTCAATTACATCAACTTCTAGAAGTCCATCTGCTAGTCGTAAGACATCTTCAACCGAATCCGAAAGCCTTTTCTCTATCCCTTCTTTGACCACCAAGCGATCCACGATAATTTCGATATTATGCTTGATATTCTTATCTAGCTTAATCTCTTCTGTCAGCTCATAAAGGTTGCCGTCTACACGCGCTCTCACATAGCCACTCTTCTTAGCGCTATCAAGCATCTTTTCATGAGTTCCTTTACGGCCTCTAACTACAGGAGCCATCAGCTGAATCTTTGTACCGTCCTTTAATTCCATAATCCGGTCTACCATCTGATCTACACTTTGGCGCTCAATTACCTTCCCACAGTTAGGACAATGGGGCGTACCGGCACGGGCGTACAGCAAACGGAAATAGTCATAAATCTCCGTTACCGTACCCACCGTTGAACGGGGATTCTTATTGGTCGACTTCTGATCGATGGAAATCGCTGGGGATAACCCTTCAATGCTTTCTACATCTGGCTTCTCCATCTGACCGAGGAACTGTCTTGCATAGGAAGACAGGGATTCCATATAGCGTCTTTGTCCTTCTGCGTAGATTGTGTCAAAGGCTAGTGAAGTCTTTCCCGAACCCGATACACCGGTCAGTACCACTAACTCATTTCGCGGAATATCGAGACTGATATTCTTTAAATTATTCTCATTTGCCCCTTTAATTTTAATGTATTTCTTTTTATCTGTCGTTGCCATAATCGCCTTGTCCTTTAATTGTCTTGTAATTGTTGTTTTAATATTATTAGCTTATCCCGAAGTTCTGCTGCGGCTTCGAAGTTAAGCTCAGCTGCGGCCTTCTTCATCTGCTTCTGGACTTCGCCTATTAGCTTCTCTAGCTCTTTCTTATTCATAGATTCTGGATCTTTGCTAAAGTTAAGTTCCTCACTGGCCACTTTCTTAGAGATACTAATCAGGTCTCTAACGGCCTTCTGAATCGTCTGAGGGGTAATTCCGTGTTCCTGGTTGTACTTCTCCTGAATCTCTCGCCGTCTTTTCGTCTCATCGATAGCCAGCTTCATCGAGTCCGTCATCTTATCTGCGTACATCAGTACCCGGCCTTCTGAATTACGGGCCGCCCGACCAATGGTCTGGATTAGCGATGTGCCCGAACGCAGGAACCCTTCTTTGTCAGCATCTAGAATGGCTACTAGCGTGATCTCTGGAATATCTAATCCTTCTCTTAGGAGGTTGATACCCACTAGCACATCAAAGACGTCTAAGCGCATATCCCGAACAATCTCCGCTCGCTCCAGCGTCTCAATATCCGAGTGAAGGTAACGCACCCGAATTCCTAACTCCCGCATATACTCAGTGAGATCCTCTGCCATTCGCTTCGTTAAAGTAGTAATCAAAATCTTATGCTTCTGTGCAATTTCTTTATTCACTTCACCGATTAGGTCATCAATCTGACCCATAACCGGACGCACTTCTACTTGCGGATCTAATAACCCAGTCGGTCTAATGACCTGTTCCGCCCGTAAAAGCTCATGCTCTTCCTCATACGTCCCAGGAGTGGCCGAGACAAATAACTGCTGATCCACTTTGCCTTCAAATTCTGCAAAGGAAAGGGGTCTATTATCGAGGGCTGAGGGCAAACGAAAGCCATACTCTACCAGAGTGGTCTTACGCGCCCTGTCGCCATTATACATACCACCAATCTGAGGAATCGTCTTATGAGACTCATCAATCATAATCATAAATTCATCAGGGAAATAATCAATCAAAGTATGAGGCGGTACTCCCGGCGCCAAACCAGTCAAATGTCTTGAATAGTTTTCTATTCCTGAGCAAAAACCCGTCTCTCTAAGCATCTCGATATCAAAATTCGTCCGCTCAGCAATACGCTGGGCCTCTAAAAGCTTTCCTTCACTTTTAAAGTAGGCCACCTGCTCTTCTAACTCTTCTTCAATCGCCTTAATCGCCCGCTCCATGCTATCTTTGGCCACCACATAATGAGAAGCCGGGAAGATGGCAATATGACCTAACTCTTTCTTAATCTCACCGGTCAACACATCGATCTGGGTGATGCGCTCTATCTCATCGCCAAAAAACTCTACCCGATAAGCTTCGTCTCCTGAATAGGCCGGAAACACTTCTAAGACATCGCCCCGAACCCTAAAGGTTCCCCGCTTAAAATCCATTTCATTGCGGTCGTACTGAATCTCTATCAGCTTACGAATAATATCGTCACGGTCCCTCTCCATTCCTGGTCGCAACGAGATAACCATCTCCTGATAATCAATAGGACTTCCTAGACCGTAGATACAAGATACACTGGCGATAATAATTACATCTTTACGCTCTGATAGAGCCGCGGTGGCACTGTGGCGCAGCTTATCGATTTCATCATTAATAGAGGAATCCTTAGCGATATACGTATCCGAAGACGGCACATAGGCCTCGGGCTGATAGTAATCGTAGTAGGACACAAAATATTCAACAGCATTCTCAGGAAAAAACTCCTTGAATTCACCGTAGAGCTGACCTGCCAATGTCTTGTTATGGGCAATAATCAGCGCCGGCTTCTGAAGTCTTTGGATGACATTTGCCATGGTAAAGGTCTTACCTGATCCTGTAACCCCTAAAAGCGTCTGGGCTTGATTCCCCTCTGCAAATCCCGCAACTAGTTGTTCTATCGCCTGAGGCTGGTCGCCAGTGGGCTTATACTCTGATTTCAGTTTAAATAGTTCTTCACTCATGGGCACCTCTCTTTTTGCTAAACACTTAAGCCGATTTTATCTTCTATATTTTATCATAGCCATAGGTAAAAGTACAGACACAAGGGAACATTAGTTCTTTTTTGTTCGTGTAATTATAAAAGACACTCCTTTTATATCGGAATGCCTTTTTAACCAATCTATTATTTATAAATACTGGGCAATCGTTAACAACAACTTTTCAAAATCTATCGGTTTGGCGATATGGCTATTCATTCCTGCTTCGAGACACCGCTTAGCATCCTCAGCAAAAGCATTGGCCGTCATCGCAATAATCGGAATCTGCCTGCTCTGCCGGGAGTCGCCTTGACGAATTCTCTTGGTCGCTTCATATCCATCCATCACCGGCATCTGTAAGTCCATAAAGATTAGATCATAGCGCTCGGGAGCAGCTGCCATCTTTTCTACCGCCTCCTGACCGTTAACCGCAATTTCGATTTCTAAGCCGTAACCCGTTAACATAGCGGTAACAATCTGGCGGTTAATCTCCATGTCTTCTACCAGTAGGGCCCGCTTGCCGCTAAAATCATAACTTGCGGTTTTCTCTAGCTCTGGCTCCTTCTCTGGCTTATCCATCTGTTCTTCTGCACCCGTCTCGAGCCAAACCGTCACCGTAAAGCGACTTCCTTTTCCTTGTTCGCTTTCCACTTCAATCTGGCCGTTCATCTCTGCCGCGATTCCTTTGGAGATGGATAGGCCTAGGCCTGTACCGCCGTATTCTCTGGAAGTGCTCTGGTCTTCTTGCTCAAATTCGCTAAATAGCACGTCGATTCTATCGGCGTTGATGCCGATGCCGTTATCGGCTACCACAAACTGGTACTTCTCTCTTCCTTCTTGACGTTCGCTTACTTCAATGGTCAGTCCAATAGCACCGCCTTCTCCTGTAAACTTAACGGCATTGGCGAGCAAATTTAGAAGCACCTGGGTCAAACGCACCTCATCACCAATTAAGACCGGAGCAAATTCACCATAAAAGCGAATATCAAAGGTTTGGTTCTTTTCTGCTACCTGGGCAGCTACGATATCCTCCAGATTTTGAATGACTTCTCTAAGCTTAAACGGTTTGTGGCTAAGGGTCATCTTTCCAGCGGTGATTTTGCTCATATCCAAAACATCGTTAATAATGGATAAGAGCTGCTGGGAGGCTGTCTTAATCCGCTCCAGGCACTCTTCGACCCGTTCTTTATCCTCACTCTTTCTTGCGATTTCTGCCATCCCCATAATGGCATTAATCGGTGTCCGAATCTCATGAGACATATTGGCGAGAAAATCCGTCTTTGCTTTGGCGCTTGCTAAAGCCTCTTCTTTGGCTTTCACCAGATCAAGGGTCGTCTCATTACGCACCCAAGCATGACCAAACAATAGGCCGGCGGTACGTAAAATCGCTTCTTCAGCATCCGTAAATATCCGTTCCTTCTGACAGTCATCAAAGCCCATAAAGCCCCAAAATTCATTATATAAAAAGATCGGTACTACAAGAATCGAAACGATGCCTTGCGCCTGTAAGTGCTCTCGTTCGTATTCTGGAAAGGACGTTACCACGCCATTGATACAAAGGTCCGCCGATAAGTTAGGGTACCAATCTGCCGGAAAAGGCACCGATACCGTCAACTCGTTTCCCTGCTGCGGTTCCGCATTCCCTGACCATTCGTGTATCTGGGTGCAGTAAAGCTCATCTCCTACCATGTGGTTATGCCAAATGTACACCCGATCCATCTTAAGAGACTCGCCAAGCCTACCCATTGACGTGAACAGATTCTGATCAAAATCCTCAACTGAGGTTCCTAAGAGTACGGCGGAAATTTCATTAACCGTATTAATAATGCGCATTTCTTCCATAGTCATCTCCCTATATCATAATTTGTTCTTGTTGCAACCGATACCGCATATTTCTAGCTCTCTTTAACTTCCGACGCCTAATAATCTGTAAGTGCCGGTAATACAGCAATAGTCCTGTGCTAATAACAAAGAAGGCTACTAAAATGCCGAGGATTACTAGCACGAGCGAAACGCTTTTCCCATAAACCACCTCTATCACTTGCGAGGCACCCACGTTACTTAACTTGTAAGCTGCGGCGTCTTCGTCTAAATCCACCGGCTTCCCGCCAACCAGGACCTGCTCGACGTGATACCCCTTATGCTCCGTAAAATTTAATGCCAGGCCTTCACCACCAAGAACGCTAAAAGCCTTGGTCTTTAACTCTTCTTCCTCGGCAGTTTTCTCCACCACCTTCACTTCGTAGTTATAAGGCACCGTAGTCTGATAATAGCGAGCCACGGTCTTTCCTTCGGCTGTCTTTACATTTACTACGGCCATAAACTTCCCTGGGCTAATTTCACACAGTGACTCTGGTTCGTCCCAGGTAACCCCTTCAAAGCCAAAGTCTAAATGGCTACTGGAGACCATCTCTTTGCGGGAGATAGAATAGACATTCATGTAGTCACCGATTCCCAGGCCTAAAGTTAAGGGAAAATTGATAATATAATCGCCGCTGACACAAAGATCCTGAAAATTATCGCCCTTGGCCGTATGAGCGTATTCTCCCAAATCCTCCGCGATTTGAAAGTCGCTAGTTAGAATTTTAAAGCTATAGCCGCCCTCGCTATTGGTCTGAATAATATAGCGGTCCTGCTCTCCGTCATAATCTATTCCGAGAATATTGTAGTCATCGGCGATTTTCACCTTTTCTTTTAACTCAAAGCTATTGGCATCCATAACGAATAAGCACCCCCGATTCTCTGGATTGGCGGCGGTATAGAGCGCCACGACAATCTCTTCGGTCTGAGGATTGTACGCCATACCGTTACAGTGCTCAAAATTCATGGTATCGATACTTATTGCCAAATTATAGGGTGCTTTTTTTTCATAAGCCCTTAGGATATCCGGTGTTCCCGCTTCGTCATTGACATTCTCAAGCGTAACGATGTAATCCCTCGTCACACACAAAGACTGGACAATGCCCGCCGCCATTTCCTGTTCAAAAGCTAGCTCCCAGCTTACGCCTTCAAAAGGCGCATCGCTAGCAATCGCCGCTTCTGCTTCCTTTACCGGTGTTAGTATGATCCCTAGTGCTAGGAGAACCCCCATTCCTATTCTGCGAAAACGCATATTAATTACCCCTTTTTTAACTCCTTATTTTCTCAGCTCGCTAATGGCTGCTGCTAAATCCTTAATGTCTTGTAGCAGATAGTCAAAGCCACCTGCCTTATATAGATTAATAATAATCATCCCGATTGGCACAGAGAAAATCATTCCTAAGACGCCCCCTATTCGGTAACCGATATAGAGAAAAATCAGCGTCACCAGAGGATTAAGTCCCATGCTGTCCCCCACTAATTTGGGCTGTATGAGTTGCCGTACCAGTTGGGTAACCCCGTAGATAATTAGAAGGCCTATAGCCATTTTATAATCCTTTGTTACTAGCTCGTAGACTGCCCAAGGTATTAGGGCCGTACCCGTTCCAAAAAAAGGGAGAAAGTCTAAAAACGCTACCAAAAGTGCTAACAGCACATAATACGGCACACTAAGAATGACAAAGCCGATGTTTAGAAGAATAAAAACAACTCCCATAATCTTAAACTGAGCTTTAAAATACCCGCCAACGGCAAACTTTAAGTTGGCCATAATCAGAGTCATCTTGTTAACGATCGCTTGCGGCGCTACCTTCTTTAACCATACCAGAATTTCATCCCTTTCGGCAATGAAGAAATAAGCGGCAATCACGGTAATGATAATGCTGATAAAAATGCTAGGGATGCGCTTGGCCACGTTTCCTGCCATTTGAAAGGTCGGTGTTCCCAAATCCTTAATGAAATCATTAATATAGGTACCGAAATTATTGACGAAGGTTCGCAGTGACTCCTGCACCCCACCTGGTAAACCGTCTACTATCTGATTGAGAGATGCCACCAGATTATCTACTGCCGAGGATGCTGAGCGGTAAATCTCGGGAAGGTCTTTGACCAAGCCGCTAAGCTCCCGGTAGAGAAAGAGACCGATAAAGTAAAGGCCCACAACTACCCCGCCAAGAACAATGATGATAATCAAAGCTGAGCCAATCTTTTTAACGATTTTCACTCTTTTTTCCAAAAAACGGATGACCGGACCCGCAATATAGGAAATAAACCAGCCGATAATAAAGGGCATAAAATACTTAAAGACGCCCACTCCCGCCAGCACAAAGAGCACCGTCGCTAAAACTCCAAAAAATAAACTAATTAGTATTTTTCCTAGTGATCTATTCGTCGACAATCTCCTCACCTCCTAGGACGTGCTTGTCTACAAAATCCCAAATCTCCTCTCGCCCTTGCTTCGAAGTAGCCGAAAAAGGAATAAGGATGGTCTCAGGCAATAAGTCTAGTCCGACCTTGATTTGTTTTAAGTGCTTGGCTACTTGTGAACGTTTCAGCTTATCTAGCTTCGTGGCGATAATAATGGGCTTGTACCCCATCTCCACGATAAAATTGTACATAACCTTGTCGTTCGTCCCTGGTTCGTGGCGAATATCTATCAATAAGAAAAGAGCCTTTAACTGCTTCGAGCCGTGGAGGTAGCGCTCAATTAGCTGTCCCCACTTTCGCTTCTCGGCCTCTGCCACCTTTGCGTAGCCGTAACCGGGCAAATCCACCAAGTATAATTCCTGATTGATGTTATAAAAGTTAATCGTCTGGGTTTTTCCCGGTTTCTGAGAAGTTCTCGCTAAGGCTTTACGGTTCATCAACGCGTTAATTAGAGACGATTTGCCCACATTGGATTTGCCCGCAAAAGCGATTTCCGGTAGCTCATTATCTGGCAAGACACTGGTGATACCACAGACGGTTTCAAGTTCTACATTTTTTATTTTCATACATTCTCCATTTTCTTTAGACGAAAGCAAGCTTCTCTACTTCGTCCATGGTACTAACCGGATGGATGGTAAGCCCTTTGGTAATCTCCGAGGACAATTCGCCTAAGTCTACCTCGTTCTCCTTTGGAATAATCACGTGCATAATTCCCGCATTTTTAGCGGCCAGGAGCTTTTCTTTTAGTCCACCAATTGGTAACACTCGCCCTCTCAAGGTGATTTCGCCGGTCATCGCCAGGTCCGCTCTCACGTATTTCTCCGTAATTGCTGAGAGCATGGCGGTAGCCATGGTAATTCCCGCGGAAGGGCCGTCCTTTGGCACGGCTCCTTCCGGTATATGTATATGCACGTCATGTTTCTTAAAGTAATCTTCAGCGATTTGATGACGCTCGGCAACGGAACGCAAATAACTGATTCCCGTCTTCGCCGACTCTTTCATCACGTCGCCTAGTTGACCAGTTAAGGAGACCTCACCAGTACCCGGCATTACGTTCACTTCTATCTGGAGGGTGTCGCCACCTACCGGCGTCCACGCCAGACCTCTCACAATCCCGATTTCATCTTCCCCGTTCTTTTGCTGGGCTTTATACTTCACCTTACCAAGGTACGCAACCAAGTTGCGTTCGGTAATCTGAACTGCCTTCTTCTTATCCTCTAGCATTTCCCGTGCCGCTTTTCGGCACAGCTCGCCGAGGCGTCTTTCTAACTGACGGACCCCAGCCTCTTTCGTATATCCATTTATCAAGGACCAAAGAGCGTTCTTACTAATGGTAAACTGGTCTGGCTTTAGACCGTGACGCTTAATCTGCTTTGGCAATAAATGCTCGGTAGCAATATGCATCTTTTCATTCCCGGTATAGCTGCTAATTTCGATCACTTCCATCCGGTCTAATAAGGGTCTAGGAATCGTCTGGAGGCTATTCGCCGTGGTGATAAAAAGTACTTCTGATAAATCCAGGGGAACCTCTAGGTAGTGATCTCTGAATTTAACATTTTGCTCACTATCGAGAACCTCTAAAAGGGCGGAAAAAGTATCCCCTTTATAGTCGTTACTAACTTTGTCGATTTCATCTAAGAGCATTAAGGGATTCTTTACGCCAGCACTGCGAATCGACGTAGCTATTCTGCCGGGCATTGCCCCTACATACGTCTTTCTGTGACCGCGAATCTCGGCCTCGTCGCGGACACCACCAAGGGAAATCCGCACGTAAGGTTTCTTAAGGGCTCGGCTTAACGACTTGGCAATGGATGTTTTACCAGTGCCCGGCGGTCCCACTAAGCAAAGTATCGGAGCATCCCCCTTCTTAGTTAGGGAACGCACCGCTAGATACTCCAGAATCCGCTCCTTAACCTGGTCAAGACCGTAATGGTCCTCATCTAAGACTTGCTTCGCGTAGGCGATATCGTTATGCTCCTTGGCTCGCTTATCCCAAGGCATCTCTAAAAGCGTTTCGATATAGGTGCGCGTCACCCCGCTTTCCGCTGGTGAGCTCATCGAGCTGCGGAACCGCTTAATCTCTTTGGCTAGCTTATCCTTAACCTCCTGAGGCGCCTTTAGCTTAGCGGCCTCAGCGCTAAATTCATCGGCGTCACTAATCGTAGAATCATCTCCTAGCTCTTCGCGAATCAGTTTAATCTGCTCCCGGAGAATATACTCCCGCTGGTTCTTATCTACTCGTTCTTTGACCTTGCTCTGAATTTCCTCTTTAATCTCCTGAATGCGGACCTCATTGGTCAGCAGCTCACTAATCAGCTCGTAGCGCTTAATCAAGCTGTTTTCTTCAAGAATGGCTTGCGACTGAGCTAACGCAAAAGGTACATTCGCCGCAATTTCATCCAATACAACCTGTAACGATTTTATATCTTCAACCTGAGCAGCCAACTCCTTAGCCGCTTTCGGATTTCTTCCTAAATACACTTTATAAAGATCGATCAGACTGCGTCTCATCGCTTCTTCGTCTAAGTACTCTGGCTGGTCCACATCTTCAAGAACGTGGATTATGCCATAGACGATGTCATCTTCTGTCACCATCTCGTCTAACACGCCGCGGTATTCCCCCGCTACTAAGACCCGACTGATTTTATTCGGCAGCTTAATAATCTGCTTCACCGTCGCCACACACCCGTAGGCGAACACATCTTCTATTTCCGGAACCTCGGTCTCAATCTCCCTTTGCGCCGTTAAAAACACCTTCTGCTCTCCTTGCATGGCTTCTTCTAAGGCTTTTAAGGACCGCTCTCTACTCACGTCGAAATGAGTGACCATTTCCGGTAAAATCACCATCCCTCTTAAAGGGATCATCGGCAATCGTATTTGCTCTGGCATATCTATACTCCTTTCAAAAAAGGCAAGTACACAACTAAGTTTCGTTTTGTACCCGCCCTTCTCTTAAGCGCTTTCAGATTCTACTTCTGCAAACGCTTCTAATTTTGGTGCTGTCTTTCCTTCGACCACTTCTTTGGTGATTAGGCAAGTTTTAAGATCCGGGTCCGATGGCGCTTCGTACATGATATCCATCATGACGTTCTCCATAATCGCCCGCAAGCCTCTCGCGCCAGTCTTTCGCTTGAGCGAAATTTTCGCGATTTCCGTCAAAGCTTCTTCGTCGAAAACTACTTCTACATCGTCTAGTTCCATCAGCTTTTGATACTGCTTCACTAGCGAGTTCTTTGGTTCTGTTAAGATTGAAATCAAATCCTTTTCCTGCAAAAGGGATAGCGCTACATTCACTGGCATTCTCCCCACAAGCTCAGGAATCAGACCGTATTTAACCAAGTCCTGTGGCAATACCTGTGCCAAAAGACTGTCCATTAACGCACTATTCTTATCAGCAATCTCAGCCCCAAAGCCGATTGATTTCTTATTTACTCGACGTTCGATAATCTTATCGATTCCTTCAAAAGCACCGCCACAGATAAACAAAATATTCGTCGTATCAATCTGGATAAGCTCTTGATGGGGATGCTTGCGACCACCTTGAGGCGGTACGTTCGCTACCGTTCCTTCGACGATTTTTAAAAGGGCCTGTTGTACGCCTTCGCCGGAGACATCCCGGGTAATTGAGGGATTCTCTGATTTTCTCGTAATCTTATCGATTTCATCGATGTAGATAATTCCATACTCTGCCTTCTCGATGTCGCCATCGGCAGCTTGAATAATCTTTAAGAGAATATTCTCCACATCTTCGCCTACGTAGCCGGCCTCTGTTAGCGCCGTGGCATCAGCGATAGCAAATGGCACGTTAAGAATCTTGGCTAGCGTTTGCGCTAAAAGGGTCTTGCCACAGCCAGTAGGACCAAGCATTAAGATATTGCTCTTACTAAGCTCTACCCCTAGGTCCTTCTGGGCCATAATCCGCTTATAGTGATTATAAACGGCTACCGAGAGTACTTTCTTCGCTTCATTTTGACCAATCACGTACTCATCTAAGAATTCTTTAATCTCTTCTGGTTTTAATAAGTTAATCTCTGAATAAGGATTCCAGTGCTTCTTATCTCCGTATTCTAATTCTTCTTCAAGAATCTCCGAGCATACATCTATACATTCATCACAGATGTAGGCCCCATTCGGTCCGGCAATCAGCTTTCGGACCTGTGACTGGGTTTTGTTACAAAATGAACATCTGATTTGCTCTTCATTTCTCCCTGCCATATTTACCTCTTTTCAATTACTTCGTCGACTAATCCGTAAGCCTTGGCCTCCGCTGCTGACATAAAATAATCTCTTTCTGTATCTTGCTTCACGACTTCAAGAGGCTGACCGGTGTTAGCCGCAAGAATCTCGTTTAACTTTTGTTTCGTCCGCAGGATGTGCTCAGCTGCGATTTGAATTTCCGTCGCTTGTCCCTGGGCTCCACCTGAGGGTTGGTGAATCATAATCTCGGAATTAGGCAGTGCTAGGCGCTTGCCTTTCGTCCCGCCTGCTAACAGGAAGGCGCCCATGCTGGCACACATACCGATACACATGGTTGAGACGTCACACTTAATATACTGCATCGTATCGTAGATTGCCATGCCGGCCGTAACTGAGCCGCCGGGGCTATTGATATAGATATTGATGTCTTTATCTGGATCTTCCGCCTCTAAGAAAAGTAACTGGGCCACAACAATACTGGCACTCACATCGTTAACTTCTTCCCCGAGAAAAATAATTCTGTCTTTCAATAATCTTGAATAGATATCGTAAGACCGTTCTCCCTGACTTGTTTGTTCCACTACGTAAGGTACTAAACTCATCGCAAAATCCTCCTTATTAATTATCTAACAATTGTGCTAATTTATTTAATCTTGGCGTTATCTACAAGGAAAGTAACTGCCTCTTGAACTGCCATATCTTCTTTCATCTGCTCTTTTTCAGCGTCACCCATCAGCTCTTTTAACTTGTCAGCTTCCATTTGGTAGCTTTCTGCCATTTTGCTAATTTCTTCGTCGAGGCGCTCATCGCTGATTTCGATTTTCTCAGCTTTAGCAATTGCCTCGAGAACGAGACGAGTCTCGATGCGCTTGATCGCTTGTGGCTTCATATCTTCCATCATCTTCTCAGCTGTCATTCCGGTAAACTGGAAGTATTGTTCCATGGATAGACCTTGAGACTGGATACGATTCGCAAAGTCATCGCTCATCTGCATCACTTGAGTTTCGATCATCGGCTCAGGAATTTCAAAGGTTGCTGCCTTAACTGCCGCTTCTACCGCTGCATCTTCTTGCTTCGCCTTGCCTTCTTTTTCCTTTTCTTCTTTGAGCTTTTCTTTAATGTCTGCTTTGTATTCTTCTAAAGTGTCAAATTCTGATACTTCAGCCGCAAATTCGTCGTCGATTTCCGGCAATTCTTTCGTCTTCACTTCGTGAATCTTACACTTAAAGAGCGCTTCTTTTCCCTTTAAGTCCTCCGCGTGATATTCTTCTGGGAAGGTGACGTTTACTTCTACTTCCTCATCCGCCTTCTTGCCGATTAACTGTTCTTCAAAACCAGGGATGAAAGAACCGGAACCGATGGTTAGTGGGTAGTTCTCCCCTTTACCACCTTCAAAAGCCACACCGTCTACAAAGCCTTCAAAGTCGATAATCACATCATCACCATCTTCTACTGCTCGCTCTACGGTAACTGTTCTTGAGTTCTTAGCCGCTTCTTCTTTAAGCTTTTCGTCCACTTCTTTAGCGGTCACCCGGTTACTGATTTTTTCTACTTCAACGCCTTTGTATTCGCCTAAGGTCACTTCTGGTTTGAGAGCCACCTCAGCCGTAAAGATAAACGGTTTGCCCTTTTCAATCTGGACTACGTCTACCTGTGGGCGAGAAACGATATTTAATTCGCTTTCATCGTAAGCCTTTGCATAGGCATCAGGAATCATGGCATTGGCAGCGTCATCGTAAAACACTTCCGCACCATACATTTTCTCAATCATCGCTCTTGGCACTTTCCCCTTGCGAAATCCTGGTAGGGAAATACTGTTTTTCTGCTTGTTGTAAGCAGCCTGAAGGGCTTTTTCTACTTCGCTGGCGGGAACCTCTATTGTAAGTTTTGCCATACCTTTTTCTAACTTTTCTACTTGTAAACTCATTTTATTTACTTCCTCCTAGTTTGTTTCGGGTTTAACCCTCATATTATACCATAGTTATTGTATTTCGTCCAAACGTAATATTTGAACGGTAAATTCGTGCATATCTTTTTCGTTGATCTCGTATTTTCCGTCTTTTCTACTGACTCTAAGGGTTATCCTTTCCTTCTTGGCGTAGCTACTATCAAGCTGAGCGGCGTAGAGGAAATCATAGGCATGATTTAGAATATCCCGCTTGATCTGCGCTTCTATCTGTTCATCGCTACCCGTATAGCCACCAGTCTGGGCCTTTTCACCTAGACGTTTACCGTCTTCTGTCAGTTGCTCCTGAAACAGTAAAAACGCATCGGTAGGCTCGATCTCTACCTCCACTTCGTACGCGCCCGTACCGGTACGCTTGCTACTTATCACCCGGTAACGCTGGCTGCGATAAATATCCTTTACTACGTCCGCAAAATGAGAAACGCTACTGCCGTCCTCTTCTAGTTGACCTGTGATATTATCATAGACGAAGCTGTCGATATTTTCTTCATAGAGAGCTTGCAAATCCGCCCTAGTCGTCTCTTTATCAGCACTAAGCGCTTTCTTCACATCTCCTTGAAAGGTCAAATCGAGAATCGACTCGACGTAATCTGCCGCCTCATCGCTGCGACCACAGCCCCCAAGGAAAAGCACGCCCACTAATAACAGGCTTAGTAAACTCGTTTTAGTAGACAATGGCATCCGCTATCTCCTTAGCCTTCTTCCTGTCAAACAAGGCTTCGATTAATGCCAGCGCAAAATCAATGGCGCCCCCGGCACTACGACCAGTGATAATGTTGCCATCAACAACGACGCTGCGATCCATAATGACCGTACCGTGAAGATCCTTCTCGACGCCGGGATAGCACGTAGCTCGCCGACCTTTTAGGATGCCTAGCTTGCCAAAAATACTGGGAGCGGCACAGATAGCGGCTAAGGGCTTCTCGTCCTTGTTAAAATCCAGAATTAACCGTCTAACACCGGGGTGCTCCGCTAAATTAGCGGTGCCAACACCGCCACCAGGTAGGACCACCATATCCATCTCGGCAAAGTCCGCCTCTTCAAATAAGTCCTCGCTTTGAACATTGATACCGTGTCCGCCGTGAACCGTATGGTCTCCCGTAATCGATACGGTATCGACAAAAACATTGGCTCGGCGTAGCAAGTCAATCACGGTAATGGCTTCAATCTCTTCAAAGCCATCTGCTAATAGTACACATACTTTCTTCATAAAAATTAACTCTCCTTGTCTTTCTTACCCCTTCTCGTTATAATTAATCAATACTCACGAAGGAGGTTTATAATGGAAATTGAACGTAAATATTTAGTCTCAGAGCTACCGTCTAATCTAGAGGAATACCCAGTTCGCAGGATCCAACAAGGGTATCTTAATCGGGAACCCGTCATCCGTATTCGCCGAGAGGATAACGACTTTATCCTCACTTATAAATCTAGCGGTCTCATGATTCGCGAAGAGGTCAATCTTCCTCTTGATGCCCAGTCTTACGAAAACCTTCGCAGGAAAATCGATGGCAAACTAATCACCAAAAAGCGGTATCTCATCCCTTATAAACAGTACACCATTGAACTGGACGTCTTTTCCGGCGAACTCGCTCCCCTTATTTTGGCCGAAGTGGAGTTTCCTACAGCCGAAGATGCCGAAAACTTCACACCGCCTTCTTGGTTCGGCGAGGACGTCACCTTTGACGGCCGTTACCACAATAGCTATTTAAGCAAGTAGTCGATTAACGTATACCCTTTTTCCACCACGTATCCGGTCTCTTTGGCACTCTTTTCGCTAAAGGAGACCGGTCCTTTTTCCGGCTTTTCGGAATCGTATAGTAAAAACGGTACCGCTGCCGCTGTGTGGGTCCGCAGGGCAATCGGCGTTGGGTGATCCGGCAAAATCATGATGCGAAACGCTTCTCCGGATGCCCGCAGCTCTTTAAGAAGTGGCGCTAATACCCGCCTATCCACATTCTCAATCGCTTCTACCTTTTCGTTAATTAAGCCTTGATGTCCCATCTCATCGGGTGCCTCAACGTGAATATAGACGAAGTCATTTCCGTCTTCTAATAAGGTTTTTGCCGCTGCCGCTGCCTTACCTTCATAATTGGTGTGAAGACCACCGTTGGCACCTTCTACTTCGATGGTTTCCATACCAGCGCCAATGGCGATTCCTTTTAATAAATCAACCGCAGAAATCATGGCCCCCTTCTTTCCTGTCTTTTCGGTAAAAGAGGTAAGAAGTGGCTTCGTACCCGCTCCCCAAAACCAAAGGGAATTGGCCTCGTTTAAGCCTTTTTCCCGGCGTGCAGCATTAATGGGGTGGTCCTTTAAAATCTCATAGCTTTTTGCCATCATGTCCCCTAGGATAGCATCCGCGGGCAGATAATCGCCAATCACTTTTTCCAGAATGTCATGAGGGGGCGTAAGCTCGCCGATTTCTCGCTTCTTCGTCACTAACAAATGGCGATAACTAGTTCCTGGATAAAAGGTATATCCTGGTCTGGTAAAGGCCGCGCTTACAGCACTTACTAGCTCTTTTGCTTCCTCATCGCTAATCTCACCAGCACTATGATCTAAAATACGCTTGTCGGCGTAAGCCGCTTCTTCTGAAGACAAGGTCACTAGATTCATCCGCAGAGATAAATCCTCTTCCTTTAAATCAGCACCGATACTTAGTGCTTCTAGTGGCGAGCGTCCCGTGTAGTACACTTTAGGGTCGTAACCGCACACCCCTAGATTAGCCACATCGCTACCTGGCGACATGCCTGCGGGTACGGTGTTAGCTAGGCCTACCAAGCCATCCCTAGCTAGCTCATCCATAACCGGCTTAGCGGCCGCTTCCATTGTGGTTTTCCCATCTAACTGTGCTAAAGGCTCTCCTGCCATACCGTCGCTTAATAGCACTACGTACTTCATCTTATAACTCTCCTTCAACGCGAATCATCTGCAGAATCCCCTCTTTGAAAGGAACGATTTTGTCTTCGTATTCGGCTTCTGATAGTAGCGGCGTCACGACAGCGTATTCGCCGGCTACGTCAGCTAACTTTATGACTCTGGCTTCCGTAAAAGCGCCAAGTACATCTTTCTCCGAAACGGAGTCTTGCAAGCGAATAAAGAAGCGCCACTTTAACGTACCTCTATCTTCTGGCACAAGCTTTTCCTTCGACCAAGGCCTAATGTAATTGCGTCCTGGGTTTCTTAGGGCATCGATCACATCGCCCACAACTGCGCTAGCCGTCGGTAATTTGCCAGCACCACTGCCGTAGTACATCGTGTCACCCACCATGTTGCCCACTACGAAGATGGCGTTAAACACGTCGTTTACACTGTAAAGAGGGTGATCCTTCTTGATGAAAAACGGCGCCACCATCGCTTTTAGCTTGCCGTGCTTAAATTTCGCCGTTGCCAGGAGCTTAATCGTTCCTTTTAACTCTTTCGCGTACTTCATATCGGTAGCGGTAACCTTAGTGATTCCCTGACAGTAAACGTCTTCAAAGCTTACTTGCCGGCCAGTAGCCAAAGAAGAAAGAATGGCAATCTTTCGGCTGGCGTCATGACCTTCTACGTCAGCTTCTGGATTGGCTTCCGCATACCCTTTTTCCTGAGCCTCTTTTAACACCTCATCGTAATCGGCGTCTTCGTAGAACATCTTGGTCATCATATAATTGGTGGTTCCGTTGAGGATTCCCGTAATTTCTTTGATTTCATCCGCGGTCAGTGAAGTGAGCATGGGTCTGATAATGGGGATGCCGCCACCAACACTGGCTTCAAAGAGAAAGTGAACCTGCTTTTCTCTAGCGATTTCTAGAAGCTCGCCGCCTTTTGCTTCCACTAAGGCCTTATTAGAAGTGGCTACGCTTTTTCCTGCTAGCAGAGCTTTTTTCACAAATTCATAGGCGGGATTTACCCCACCCATGGTTTCCACAACGACTTCAATCTCCTCATCGCCAATGATTTCTTCATAATCGTGGGTGATTTTATCTTGAATCGGATCCCCGTAAAAATCGCGTAAATCTAAGACTTTTTTTACTTCTACGGATTCGCCCACCCGTTCAGCGATTTTTTCACCATTAACGGTCAGTACCTTTACTACTCCTGAACCTACGGTTCCATATCCTAATACAGCTATTTTTCTCATTTTTTCTTCACTCCTTTTAAATACTCGTTGATAAACAGATCTAAGTCTCCGTCAAGAACGGCGTTTACATTGCCCATCTCTGCCCCAGTCCGGTGGTCCTTCACCAACGTATAGGGCTGCATGACGTAAGAACGAATCTGGTTACCGAAGCCGATGTCTCCTACTTCCCCACGAATATCAGAGAGCTTTTCAGCTTGTTCCTGTTCCTTTAATAACTTTAGTCTTCCTTTTAGCATCTGCATGGCCTTCTCCCGGTTAAAATGCTGGGAGCGCTCGTTTTGACACTGAACCACAATCCCGGTAGGGAGGTGGGTAATTCGAATCGCTGAGGAGGTCTTGTTGACGTGTTGCCCGCCGGCACCACTAGCCCGGTAGGTATCTATCTTCAGCTCGTCATCAGCAATCTCAATATCGGTTGTCTCTTCAATATCTGGTACAACATCCACGGAAGTAAAGGATGTCTGGCGTTTCCCCGCCGAATTAAAGGGCGAAATTCGCACTAAGCGATGAACGCCTTTTTCTGACTTGAGATACCCGTAAGCGTTCTCACCGCTCACCTCGATAGTAATATCCTTAATCCCCGTTACATCACCGTCTTGAAAATCTAAAACCGTCATCCCAAAGCCTTTTTTCTCGGCAAAGCGGCTATACATCCGATAAAGCATTTCCGCCCAGTCGCAGCTTTCCGTGCCACCGGCACCGGCATGGATGGTCATAATCGCATCCAGGCTATCGTACTCGCCTGCTAAGAGGGTGGCCGTTCGCACTTCCTCGAAGCGCTTTTCAAAGCGTGATGCTTCCTCCTTAATCTCGGGAATCAGTGATTCATCCGCCTCTTCTGTAGCTAATTCAATCAGAAGATTTAAATCCTCAAAGCTCGTTGTCAGCTCATCAGCTGTCTCAATAGCATTTTGCAAGCTTTTAATCTTGCGCATTAGCTTACCTGACTTTTCGCTATCTTCCCAAAAGCCTGGCGCTTCCGTCTGTTTGTTTAACTCTTCTAGTTTTGCCTTCTTCCCCGCCGGGTCAAAGTGAATCCCTCATTTCAGCAAGTGGAGATTCATAAGCCTGTAATAGACTTTTATATTGTTCTAATTGAACCACCTTCTCACCTCCGTCCGTGGCATTGTTTGTACTTCTTGCCGCTACCGCAGGGGCAAGGATCGTTGGGATAGACTTTCTTCTCATCCCGTACCTTGGGAGCCTTCGCGGTCTCTTCTCCCCGGTTGGTACCGGTGACTTTCGCCACCTCTTCCCGCTCTACCTTCTGTTCGATACGCACGTGGAATAAGGTCCGCACAGTGGCTTCGGTAATCGCACTGGTCATCTCGTCGAACATCTCATAGCCGAGCATCTTGTATTCCACTTTTGGATCCCGCTGGCCGTACGCTTGTAGGCCAATTCCTTGGCGAAGCTGATCCATATCATCAATGTGATCCATCCACTTGTTATCAATCACCTTAAGCAGTACTACGCGCTCGATTTCCCGCATCTGATCAGGCTCAGGGAACTCTTCTTCCTTACGCTCGTAGAGCCTTCCCGCCTTCTCTTTCAAATACTGCTTAAGTTCACTTTGCTTTAAGTCTTCGATTTCCGTCTTGGAGATCTTCTCAAAAGGAATTACGTTATCAATCGTCGTTAAAAGCTCGCCTACGTTCCACTCTTCACTAGGAGTATCACTTGGAATAATCATATCCACGGTCTTATCTAGGTAATCGCTAACCATATGCAGGACAGAGTCACGCATATTCTCTCCGTCCAGCACCCGGCGGCGCTCCTCGTAGATGATCTCCCTTTGCTCATTCATGACCTGGTCGTACTCTAACAGGTTTTTACGAATTCCGAAGTTGTTGCTCTCGATTCGCTCCTGGGCCTTTTCAATAGCATTAGAAAGCATCTTATGCTCAATCTGCTCCCCTTCTTCTACGCCAAGGGCACTGAAAACACCCATTAGTCGCTCCGAACCAAACAGACGCATCAGTTCATCCTCGAGAGAAATAAAGAACCGGGATTCACCAGGATCGCCTTGACGACCAGCTCGACCGCGAAGCTGATTATCAATCCGCCTTGACTCATGTCTCTCCGTACCGATAATCTTCAGTCCGCCTGCCTCTTTTGACTTGTCTTCTAGCTTAATATCCGTACCACGACCGGCCATGTTAGTAGCAATCGTCACGGCTCCGAACTCACCAGCGCCAGCTACAATCTCAGCCTCAAGCTCGTGGAACTTGGCATTTAAGACATTGTGCTTAATCCCTCGCTTCTTTAGCATACTGCTAAGAAGCTCGGAGACTTCGATGGTTATGGTACCTACAAGAACCGGTTGTCCCTTCTCGTGGGCCAATGCGATCTCATCGCAGACAGCTTTATACTTTTCCTTCTGGGTGCTGTATACCGCATCCTCAAAGTCTTGACGCTGCACTGGCACATTGGTAGGAATCTCGACTACGTCCATGCCGTAGATTTCCCGGAACTCCTTCTCCTCAGTGAGTGCCGTACCGGTCATACCGGACTTTTTATCGTATTTATTAAATAGGTTCTGGAAGGTAATCGTAGCCAGGGTCTTACTTTCCCGGTTTACCTTCACGTGTTCTTTCGCTTCAATCGCTTGGTGTAAGCCGTCGGAGTAGCGACGTCCCGGCATAATACGCCCGGTAAATTCATCAACGATTAACACTTCATCGTCTTTTACCACGTAGTCTTGATCTTTAAACATCAAGTTGTGAGCCCGCAGAGCTAAAATCGTATTATGCTGAATCTCAAGATTCTCGGCATCAGCTAGGTTGTCGATGTGGAAGAACCGCTCTACCTTCTTTACACCTTCTTCGGTTAAGGATACGTTCTTCTCCTTTTCGTTAACAATATAGTCCCCGGTCTCTGCTACCATTTCACCCATGATTGCATCCATCTTCGAGAATTCTTTTTCCGCCTCGCCTCGTTCTAGCTGCCTAGCGAGAATATCACAAGCTTCGTAAAGCTTGGTGGACTTGCCACTTTGTCCGGAAATAATCAGGGGAGTTCTCGCTTCATCGATTAAAACGGAATCCACCTCATCAATAACGGCGTAATTAAGCCCTCTTTGGACTAATTGTTCTTTATAGATCACCATGTTATCTCTAAGGTAATCAAAACCAAGTTCGTTATTCGTCACATACGTGATGTCGCATTTATAAGCCTCCCGGCGCTCATCGTTATCCATCTCATTTAAGATAACACCCACGCTAAGACCGAGGAACTCATGTACCTTCCCCATCCACTCGGCATCACGCTTCGCTAAGTAATCGTTGACGGTTACGATGTGGACCCCTTCTCCAGCAAGCGCATTTAAATAAGCCGGTAAGGTAGATACAAGTGTCTTACCCTCACCGGTCTTCATCTCAGCAATACGACCTTGATGTAAAATAACACCACCGATTAATTGCACCCGGTAATGCTTCATTCCTAAGGCACGAAAAGCCGCCTCTCTTACAACTGCATAGGCTTCCACCATCAGATCATCTAAGGTCTCACCTTCTGCTAGTCGCTTTTTAAATTCTGCTGTCTTATTCTTCAACTCTTCATCGGAAAGCTTTTGCATCTCTGGCTCAAGAGCCTCCATGGAATCTACTAAGGGGTAGATTCTTTTCAGCTCATTTTCGCTATGCGTTCCGAAGATTTTTTGTAATAAACCCATGTTTTTTCTTTACTCCTTAAACGTATTTACCCAAACTTCATAATAGCACTAAGACGTGCTTTATACAAGGTTTTCATGAAGTGTTCACACACTTTTTACACCCTCGTAAGAAAGTGTTCCGCCGAAGATATCAAGAGCGCTCCCGACGGTAAAATCCAGTCGCCCTGAAGAAAGCTCACGAAAACGTTCAATCTCTTCGAAACTTGCCAACCCGCCGGCATACGTTATAGGATTCCCGTGATATTTCGCTAGCTCGGCTACCAAATCGGCCTCCATACCTACGCCGGTGCCCTCTACGTCCACACCGTGAACTAAGTATTCCTGGCAGTAACCCGCCAGTTTTTCCAGTAGCGACGCACTCACCTTCTCTTCCGTATACTGCTGCCAACGATCCGTCACAATGTAGTAGCTATCGCCCTTTCTCCGGCAGCTAAGATCTAAGACAATCTGCTCTTTGCCGTAGTTCATCACTAGCTTTTCTAAGCGGTCGTAGCGGATTCTGCCCTCCTGAAAGACGTAAGAAGTAAAGATTAACCCCTTAGCTCCTGCCTCTAGGAACTCATGGCCGTTGTCCGCATTTAAGCCGCCGCCGATTTGCAAGCCGCCGGGATAGGTACGAAGAGCGTTCAGGGCTTCCCTCTTCGACTTTTCGTACTCTTCGCTGCCGACTTTATTGAGCATAATCACGTGGCCACCAAAGAGATGATCTCTTTTATAAAGCTCCGCATAAAAAGCCGCCCCCTTATCGGAGGCGAAGTTTTCTTTTACTTCAGCCTCTGTAAGGGAGCCGCCAACGATCTGCTTCACTTTTCCATCGTGGATATCAATGCATGGTCTAAACTTCATCTTTTTTATAGCAAGGATACCCCATCTAAAATTTAGGTGGGGAGGAATTGCATCCTACGCTTGTCTCCTTTCTGTCAATAGAGAGCTCCTTTGCTCTAACAATCTTAGTTTTTTGTATCCAACACTCTTGTGGACACTTGTGCCGTCTAATAAACGAATGTCGAAATAACCTGAACTCCGTCTGCCAAATACAAAACATTCTTTATCTTCGAACTTTACTTTGTCAAACAACTGATAACCTTGTACATATCGAGGAGCCTGATTACTCTTACGCACACCCTTTTTAGGGTTTGCCTTATGCAAGCTGCGGTTATTACATCTGACGAATTTTTGGTTGTAAATAACACCTAAAGGTTCCGCTAACGGATGTCCGCTGATGCACCTTGCGTCAACGGCATGAGTTTTCTCTAGGTCGTTATTAATCCGCACGTGCTTTGTGATATATCCGTAAGTCATGCTTACATTTGGATACACCTCCTTTAGCTTGTTATAAAAGGCCCAACGCATAATCCCCATAAAGGCGGCATCTCGGAAAGATGCTCCTCTCTTTAGGTTTAATTGGATTTTTCCCGCATGATAAGCGTCATGACACGTCTTACATAACGTAACTAGGTTATTCGGCGCATCACCGCCTACTTTACGACTCTCTAAGTGATGAGTCTGTAAGATTTTATCTTTGCTCTTGCCCTTACAATGTTGACAAGTATGACCATCACGCCAGAGAACGTATTCTCTTACATTCCAAGCATCCAATTTTTCGCCTTGCTGATATTCTGCCCCAGATATATTAGGGTTTTTGATTTTCTGAATATCAAAGCTTGCCACCTCTACTACCAATTCTGTAATCGGCAATATTTTGTAGACGTCAGCCACTAGTTTTAAATGACTGTTAACCTTATGCTCAACGCTCGGAGCAAACCACCCCTTATTCTTGGATCTAACACGGTTCGAGAATCTAGGTTTCCGATATCTTGTTTTGCGACTTCGTTTACTACGGCGATACTGTCTTTTAGTAGCTAATAGCTCAACAATATCTGTGCGTAGCTTTGTCTCAGAAGCGTATAGTTCCTCAGTTTCAGTTGTGGCAGAAAGACCGACGGTCTTACTACCAGCATCCACTCCTAGAGTGATTGGCTGTGTATGAGTCGTGCTCTCATACGTAAGTTGTATGGTAAACGGACAGCGTTTTATTACTTTTACCTTCCCTTCTCTAAGAAGGTGTTTCACTTTACCGTGCCTAGTGGTCGGCATAAGTGGCTGTCCTTCTCTGCTTATGACATAAACCATAAGACACTCCTTTCTGCAACTTAATGCATAACTCCGCCATTAGACGGTTAGTTGTTCTTCGCCAATGTTATATAAGGTTTTACGCATACAGCACGGTTCCTACCCATCAAAACTGTTTAACCATATGCCACAGAGCCGCAGACTAGAACAGGCATCCACGGGTGTCTATATATTCTTACATAACGTAGTCAGTTAAGACTCAGGCTAGTCAACAAGAGCTTTTAACAAGCTCCGTCCATAGAATTATGGGCGTGGGTTATTGACAAATAATCAATACCTTTCTGCAATCTCACCGCTTCTATAAGCGCTAAGCAGTAGTTCTAAATCCTCAATCTGGGCACGGAGCTCTTTGCCGATATCCGTATCCCCTACCTGCTGCCGCACCAGTGTGCGCTCCACCACGATGGTCTCTGAGTGAATATCGCTTTCATGGACGAGAGCTTGTTCCTTCGATTCAAAAGGATTGTGAGAAACCAAAATCAAGCCGTAAGAGTTGTAGATTAAGGTATAGCCAGCAATCCCTGTCTCTTTCTGATAGGCTTTCGAGAAGCCGCCGTCGATAACAAGAATCTTGCCACCTGCTTTAGAGGGACTCTCTCCTTCAATAGATTTTACCGGTACGTGACCATTGACAATATGTCCCGTTGCCACATCTAAGCCAAATTCTGCCAAGATCATATCGGCTGTTTCCTCATTATCCGAGAGCACGTAGTACGGGTTCTTCTTCTCTTTATGAGTCTCCTTATCGGCGATAAAATATCGCTCGAAGGTGGTCATCTTGTCTTTCCCAAATAGCGGCGAATTCTCATGACACCAGATAAACCACATCATGTCCCGTCCCTTTTCTCTTTCCTCAGGGTCTAATTCAAAGAAACCTTTTCGCACATAGCTTTCCAAAACTTCATATAGCTTTTTGCCACGATACTTCTTCCCGAAGACTTCTACTTCTTTCAGTTTTCCTTCCGCCGTTAGCGGTACGCAGCCGTGGTATAGCAAGTTGTTATTATAAACCTTAAAGAGATTGCCCTTATTTAGCAAAAACCGCATATGGGCCTGAAGCTTTTCACACCCGATAAAGGCGGACTCCAGGCGACTCATAATCTCTTCTTCCTCTTCTGTTAACGCCAGCGGGTCTAGCGGATTGACTGTTGGCAGGTATGTATCCTTAAGAGGATACTCCTTCCCACCTAAAGTGATTATCCCCCGTTCGTAGTCAATGCATTCCAGGAGGTTACGGTCTTCCATCTTAAAGCTTCCTCGCTTCTTAACAATCTGCCCTTCCACCTTGAACTGTAAAATGGCAATCGCCTTATGCATCTTTATATTGAGTTCCTGTTCCTTCTCGTTAATACAGGGATCGCCCTTTAGCTGAAAACAGGTACAAGGATCGTCTTTATAGGTATTAAGAGCGTACGTCGCCAGCGGTAACAGGTTGATGCCGTAGCTATCTTCTAAAATGTCCATATTGCCATAGCGAGCACAAATCCGGATTACGTTGGCAATGCAGCTGCGCTGACCGGCTGCTGCGCCCATCCAGAGAACGTCGTGGTTGCCCCACTGAATATCCAGCGAATGGTACGTCATCAGCTTATCCATAATCTTATGGGGTCCAGGACCACGATCAAAAATATCACCGACGATATGCAAGTGGTCGATAACGAGACGCTGAATCAGCTCACTAATCGCCACGATAAAATCCTCCGCCCGGCCAACTCTGATAATCGTATTAACAATCTCGCTGTAATAATGTTCCTTATCGGTGCCGTCGTTTACCTCGGTCATCAATTCTTCGATAATATAAGCAAAATCACTTGGTAGTGCCTTACGCACCTTCGAGCGGGTATACTTACTGGCGGCTGCTTTGCACACCTCCACTAAGCGATACAAGGTAATACGGTACCACTCTTCCATATCCACCCTTTGCTCTTTAATAATTTCCATCTTCTCTTTTGGATAGTAAATCAGCGTTGCTAGTCCCCGCTTATCCTGCTCACTAAGGGTTTTTCCAAACACATCGCCAATCTTCCGGCGAACCGCCCCAGACCCATTCTTTAACACGTGGTAGAACGCTTCATCTTCCCCGTGAATATCGGTCATAAAATGCTCAGTACCCTTAGGTAAGTTAAGGATTGCCTGTAGGTTAATCGCTTCTGTAGAAGCGCTAGCAATCGTCGGAAACAGCTGTGATAACCGCTCCAGATACTTCCTGTCCAAACTCTTCATGGCTTACATCCTCCTAGATTACATCCTCCATGCCATAGCGACCTGGGGCTTTGCCAGCTAAGAATTTTGCTGCTTCTACTGCCCCTTTAGCAAACACCGTTTTTGAATACGCCGTATGCTTAAATTCGATTACTTCATCAGGACCGGCGTAGATTACTTCGTGCTCGCCCACAATCGTTCCCCCGCGAACCGCCGAAATACCGATTTCTTCTTTTTTTCGTGGTTCTCTCACCTGGCTACGATCGTAGTTATAGGCATATTCATTATTCAATTCCTCATTGATGGAGTCTGCCAGAGCAAGGGCCGTTCCACTAGGGGCATCTACCTTTAGGCGATGGTGTTTTTCCACAATCTCCGTATCAAAGCCTGCAGGAACCAAGACCTTTGTCGCTTCTTTCACTAGCTTAAGGAGCAAATTGATTCCCAGCGACATATTAGCGGATTTAAGAACGGCAACTTCTTTTGCTGCTGCAGCAGCCTTCTCTAGCTGTGCTTCTGTAAGTCCGGTAGTACAGAGAACGACCGGTATCTTCTTCGCCACGCAGTCGCTAATTAATGCATCAACAGCTGCAGCATTTGAAAAATCGATAACCACATCGGCCTCCACATCACACTGCGCAAGGCTCTTAAAGACCGGGTAATCGTTCTTTTGTTCCGTATATTGATCCACTCCCGCAACGATAGCGATCCCTTCGTCATCCTGTGCAAGTCCCGTGATAACCTGACCCATCTTCCCGTTACAACCGTGCATTATTGCTCTTACCATCTTAATTCCTCCCGTGTTTTTCCTGATTGATATCGAATTTGCGCTCGGCAATTACATAATAAAAAGGATACCATATTTGTAAAGTTTCCTCAACAAAATAGGTATCCCCAATAACTATTCGCTCTTCTCTTTCTTTTCCAAAAAAAGTTTTCTCGTAATAAAATTATAAACCATCACAATGGCTGTGGCGCCAATTTTAACAAACATATAGTTAATTCCCAGCTTGTCTACACCTAGCCACATTACCAGTTGGTTAATACCTAGACCAATTACGCTTAGAATCAAATAAATCAAAAACTCCACGAACTTATTACGGCCAGGTTCAGATACAAAAACATACTTCATGTTTAAGATATAGTTAATAATAACAGAGATAGAAAAAGAAATCCCAGATGAAAGCAAATAATTAACTCCAATTATTTCTTTCAAAAAAATCATTACTCCATAATCGATAAAAAAACAAATAATTCCGACCAGACCAAATTTGATAATTTGTCCAATTAACTTTTTCATACATACCTCTTTCTTAAGCTAGCTTCAACCAAACAATTATAGCGGTAACTATACGGATTTTCAATACTTTCTTTATTATTGCTTCCATTTGTGCTAGACTACATTAGTTAACGATTCAAACATAGAAGGTGGTTAAAATGAATAAACAAAGAGAAGACATTAGAAATATAGCTATTATCGCCCACGTCGACCACGGTAAGACAACCCTAGTAGACGAGCTATTAAAGCAAAGCGGCGTTTTTAGAGAAAATCAAGAAGTTAGAGAGCGGGTGATGGACTCTAATGATATCGAAAGAGAAAGGGGTATTACCATCCTTTCGAAGAATACAGCGGTTACTTATAAAAATACTAAAATCAATATTATCGACACTCCCGGTCACGCCGACTTTGGCGGTGAGGTTGAACGAGTCCTAAAGATGGTCAACGGGGTGGTCTTAGTGGTAGACGCTTTTGAAGGCGCTATGCCCCAGACCAAATTCGTCCTTAGAAAAGCGTTAGAACTAGGGCTTCCCGTTATCGTCTGCGTAAATAAAATTGACCGCCCGGAGGCTCGGCCGACAGAGGTTATCGATGAAATCCTCGAGCTCTTTATCGACCTTGATGCCGATGATGAGCAGATTGAATTCCCCTTGGTCTACGCTTCTGCCAAGTCCGGCTACGCAATTGTAGAGCTTGAAGACGATCACAAGAATATGAAGCCTTTATTTGAGGCGATTTTAGAACATATCCCTGCGCCCGTTGGCGATCCCGACGCTGCTTGCCAAGTGATGATTAGCACCATTGACTATAATGAATATGTAGGTCGTATCGGCGTTGGGAAGGTGGATAACGGCGTAATCAAGGTGGGCATGGATGCTGTAGTGGTCAACGCTCACGATCCTGAACGAGTAGAAAAAGTACGCATCAACAAACTTTATGAATTTGACGGTTTGGATAAGGTAGATGTAAAGGAAGCCAGCATTGGCTCTATTGTTGCCATCTCTGGCATTGCCGATATCTCCATTGGCGATACTATCGCCTCTCCCGAAAATCCCCAGGCAATCCCCTTCCAGAAAATCTCGGAACCGACGATTGCCATGCAGTTCTTAGTAAACGACAGTCCCTTTGCCGGGCTTGAGGGCAAATTTGTTACCTCCAGGCATATCCGGGAGCGCCTCTTTAGAGAGCTGAATACCGATGTTAGCTTGCGGGTGGAAGAAAGCGAAAACGGCGATAGCTTTAAGGTGTCCGGTCGTGGCGAGCTTCATTTATCTGTTTTAATCGAAAACATGCGCCGAGAAGGCTATGAATTTGCCGTCAGTAAAGCCGAAGTCCTCTACCGCCGAGACGAGAACGATAAGCTCTTAGAACCAATGGAAGTGGCTTACATCGACGTTCCCGACGAATTTACCGGTGCCGTTATCGAAAAGCTTAGTATGCGCAAAGGGGAGCTTCGAAACATGAGCGCTTCCAACGGTGGCTACACCCGGATCGAGTTTGCCATTCCCGCTCGTGGCTTAATCGGATATCGCGGCGAATTCCTAACGGATACCAAAGGAAACGGGATTATCAATACGGCTTATGAAGGATACGCTCCTTATAAAGGCGATATCTCCTACCGGAAGCTGGGTTCGCTAATCGCCTTTGAAACCGGCGAAGCCGTCACCTATGGCCTCTTCAGCGCCCAGGAAAGAGGCGTTCTCTTTATCGGGGCAGGTGAGAAAGTGTACGCGGGCATGATTATTGGTGAAAATGCCAAGGCCGAAGATATCGAGGTTAACGTCTGCAAGACGAAGCATCTGACCAACACCAGATCCTCAGGTGCTGATGATGCCCTGCGACTTAGCCCGCCGAAAATCTTAAGCCTTGAAGAAGCCCTGGACTTTATCGAGACCGACGAACTATTAGAAGTAACCCCTACCCACTTACGAATCCGGAAGAAGATTTTAGATGCCAAAATGCGAAAGAGAGTCAAAAAATAGATGAACTTCCTCCAGACCTTAGAGAAAATCCGAATACCGATCCTCGATGTGCTTATGCAAGGAATCACCTTCTTCGGTGAAGAACTGGTGATTATCTGTGTCGTCTGCACCTTATACTGGTGCGTGAATAAGCGCTTTGCCTACTTGCTAGCGCTTAACTACTTCGTCGCTGGACTCTTTGTCCAGACGTTAAAGATTACCTTTCGCATACCTCGGCCCTGGATTCTTGATCCGAACTTTAAGGCGGTTGAAAGCGCTCTCCCTGGTGCCACTGGCTATTCATTTCCCAGTGGCCACACCCAGGGTGCCACTTCTCTTTATACGAACCTAGCTTTAAAAACTCAAAAACGCTGGCTTAAAATAGTATTTTCCTGCGCTTTCTTACTAGTGGGGTTTTCACGAATGTACCTAGGTGTTCACACCCCCAAAGACGTGCTTGTTTCGATGACCCTCTCCCTAGTAGTAGCCTTTATCATTTGGTATAAGCGCTACACCCTTTTAAAGTACAAGCACACCAAGAAGGTCGCCCTCGGACTTTTTATCCTTTCCTTAGGTGTCTTAATCTATGCCTCTATTCTGGCCACTAGGCCAGGTTTGGATTTGACAATCGCTTTAGATGCTTTTAAGGCCGCCGGGGCGGGAACAGGCTTCGCCCTTGGTTGGTATTTGGAGCGTACGAAGCTAAAATTTAGTACCCGCTGTCCTAAGCTTAGTTTACAAGGATTAAAGTTAGGCGTCGGTCTCCTTACGACTGCTCTTCTAAAAGTAGTCCTAGGATTACTCCCTAAAGGGAACCCAGCTTTTGTCTTTTCTGCCTACTTTGTCTTGATACTATGGATTATCTTTTTCTATCCTTTCATTTTCAAATTTTATCTTAACAAACGAAAACATTCATGATATACTCTATATATCAGATAAATCATGATTTTAGAACCTCTTTGTCAGACATATCTGAAATATCTATTTAAGGAGTTGGACGCCATGAAATTTATTATTAGTGGGAAAAACATCGAAGTAACAAGCGGCTTAAGAGAAGCCGTAGAAAGCAAATTGGGGAAGCTGGAAAGGTATTTTACTCCTGAAACCGAAGTTATCGTAACCTTAAGTGTAGAAAAAGAAAGGCAAAAAATCGAAGTAACTATTCCTGTAAAAGGAAGTATCGTTCGTTCCGAACAAGTCAGCAGCGATATGTATGTATCCATCGACTTAGTTGAAGAAGTGATCGAACGTCAGCTACGTAAATACAAGAATAAATTAGTAGAGAAGCACCGGGATAGCGGTAGCTTTAAGCAAGAATTCTTCAATGATTCTGATGCCGATGATACGAACGACGGCGACATCAAAATCGTTAGAACGAAACGCTTTGGCATTAAGCCCATGTTCCCAGAAGATGCTTGTATTCAAATGGAGCTTCTCGGACACGACTTCTTCGTCTTTAGTAACGCTGAGACCGATGAAGTAAATGTAGTCTACAAAAGAAAGAACGGAACTTTCGGGTTAATCGAACCGGAGTTCAACTAAACTAAATACGAAAAACAAGGGCTACTCGCGCAAGCGATGGCCCTTTTATAATACCACAACTTTCCCTTCGCTCTCTACGAACCAGCACGCATCCCCTAAGGTAAACTCCGCTTTTCCACTGCTTAAATTGGCGGTGAGTTTTTCTAACTCTGAGACTTTATCCGTAGCAACGATTAGCTTAAGGCAAACGTCCTGGGAAAACTCGGTATCTAAAAGCGAATACTCTCCTAGTTCTATGGCGTTCTTAATTTTACCGTGATCTTGATAGCTAGTTATAATTTCTACCATCCATCCCTTTCTTTTAACCGCTACCGCCGATGCATCAAGACCCGCCTTCGCTGACTTTGAGTACGCTCTTACAAGGCCGCCGGCCCCTAACAACACACCTCCGAAGTACCTAGTTACCACGACCAGGGCGTCGTGCACCTCTTCTTTCAAGAGAATTTCTAAAATCGGCTTGCCGGCAGTACCACTTGGCTCGCCATCATCACTAAAGCGCTGAAGCTCATTGTTCTCGCCACAGACGAAGGCGTAACAGTTGTGCCTAGCATCCCAATACTTTTTCTTTATCTCCCCGATAAACTTAAGGGCCTCTTCTTCCGTCTTAACCGGATAAGTAGTGGCGATAAAACGGGACTTTTTCTCGATCACCTCGCCTTGTCCCCCATTATATAAAATCTTCTTTTCCATCTGCACATTCTCCTCTATTTATTACTTTAACGAAAATTATTAGCTTTTCCCACCCTAACCTTTATGTTATAATTTAATACTGTGAAGGAGGGTATACTTATTATGAACTATAGTAACAAAAAAACCCAACAAAAACAAAAACGCGTGGCTTCAAAATCAACCCGGCAGAAAAAGCGTGTCGGCGTTCGACTTTTTAAGGCCTTTTTATTGATTATATTATTCGTCGGCATCGCTACCCTAATCGGCGGTGGTATCTTCTTAAAGAAGATTATCGATGACGCCCCAGAAATCACGCCAAAAGATGTGCAACCCCAAAACTTTACTTCCATCGCTTACGCTGATGATAACACCACGGAGATTGACCGCTTTGTTACTTCTGGCTCTAACCGGATTTACCGCACCATCGACGAGATTCCTGCCGACTTACAGCACGCTTTTGTGGCTGTCGAGGATGAGCGTTTCTATAAGCATAAGGGTGTGGATCCTCAGGGTACCTTAAGAGCCGCTGTATCGGTTCTCGCGTCCGGAAGCTTTGACGGCGGTGGTGGTAGTACCATTACCCAGCAGTTAGTTAAGAACATGGTCTTTCCTGAGTTTGCTGAGGGCGAGTCCAAAGTCGAAAAAGTAGAACGTAAAATCCAAGAGATGTACTTATCCTTAAAGATTGAAAAAGAGATGGATAAGAATATGATTCTCGAAAGCTACATGAACACCGTTAACTTAGGTCAAAATGCCTTAGGCGTTCAGACCGCTTCCAAGACCTACTTCAGCAAGGACGTTAAGGATATCACCCTGTCAGAGGCTACGGTAATTGCCGGGATTACACAAAACCCTACCCGTTATAACCCGATTACCAATCCCGACTTAAACAAGGCCAGACGTCAAATCATTCTCGATAAAATGTTAGCCCAGGGTTATATTGAAAAAGCGGCCTATGACGAAGCTTTAGCTGACGATGTCTACGCTAGGATTCAGCAGAATTATTCTGCTCAAGTCACTTCGCCAAACAGCTATTTTGTGGACGCCCTGTCCCAACAGATTCTTGAGGATTTACAGACTAATTTGAGCTATTCACAAGCTAAGGCTTATCACATGCTCTACGGTGGCGGCCTTAATATTCAGTCTACCCAAAGCTTACATGTCCAAGGTGTGTGTGAACAAGAAATGAATAATGCCGCGAATTATCCGGCTGCCGTCGAATACGGGCTCGATTACTTGTGTACTATCCACCGGGCCGACGGTACTGTAGAGAACTATAGTAGCGGTCATATCTTCAATTTCTCTAAAGGAGTACTAGGAAGACCCTACGGGTTGATTTTCTCTTCGCCTGAAGAAGCCCAAGTGGTAATCGACCAATGGAAGGCCACCGTTGCGAGAGACGGTGATACGTACGACGAACGGGTTAATATCTCACCTCAACCTCAAGCTTCCGTAACTGTAATCGACCAGACAAACGGACAGATTAAGGGGATTGTGGGCGGCCGTGGCGAGAAATCGTCTAGCCAAAGCTTAAATAGAGCGTATAAAGATACCACCAGACAACCTGGTTCCGTCTTTAAGATTATTACCGCCTATGCGCCCGCTTTTGATACGGGAATGTCCACCCTCTCGACTGTTGAAAAGGACGAGGCTATTAAAAAATCTGATGGCACTACTCTGGTGAACGCTTACTCCGGTTACTTAGGAAGCGTAACCCTACGTACAGCCATTAACGAATCCATCAATACGGTAGCTTATAAAATCACCGAAAAGGTGGGCTTACCTGTTGCCTTTGATTATGCTAAAAAACTCGGTATTACTACTTTGATTGAATCAGAGGTAATTAACGGAGAAGTCTTTTCTGATCTGACCGGCGGCTTACCTTTAGGCTCACTAACAAAGGGGGTACGCAACTACGAAGTATGCTCTGCCTTTGCGGCTATCGCTAACGGCGGTGTCTACAACGCCCCGACCCTTTATACTAAGGTTCTGGACATGGATGGCCATCTCCTTTTAGACGGTACTGGCGAACAACATCAAGCCATTAAAGATAGCACTGCTTATTTACTAACAAGCGCCATGGAATCTGTCGTTAAAGATGGTACAGGAACCGCCTATAGTATGGGCGATATGGCCGTTGCTGGAAAGACAGGAACCACGGATGATAGCGTGGATTACTGGTTTGCTGGTTTTACCCGGTATTATACCTGTACCGTTTGGGTTGGTTTTGACGAAAATAAACATATGCCATATAACTTTAACCCGCTGATTTGGACTAGCATTATGAATCGTATTCACGAAGGGCTGGCTCCTCTCGGCTTTGATCCACCTGCTTCAGTAGAACAGCTAAGCGTATGTCGCATCACTGGCAAGCTAGCTGGTACCGGTTGCTCAGTCATAACCGAATGGTTTGCCAAAGACACGGCACCAACAGAAGTATGTAGCGGCCACTACGTAGCCCCGAGTACCCCAAGTACGGGAAGCTCCGACAGCAATAGTGAAACCCCAACAGACAATACTGGCAATGGCGGTGATACTGGAGGCAACACAGGCGATGGCGGCGATACCGGAGGTAACACGGGTGATGGCGGCGATACTGGTGGCGGCACTACCGAACCACCGGCAGAAGGCGGCACTACCCCTTAATAAAACTCATTAAAAGGCACTAGAGTAAACTTTCGCTCTAGTGCCTCTTTTTAACCTATCTTTAGTTTATAAACAACTTGGCAGCGCCATAAATACCGGCATCATTGCCTAGCTTTGCCAAAGAAAACTTCAGCTCTTTATTAGCAAAGAAGGCTTCTTTTCTAAAATTCTTCTTAACGTAATCTAAGAGAATCTCACCAGCCTTACTAACCCCACCGCCGATTACGACGATGTGAGGATCAATGATAACCGCAATGGTTTCAATCGCCTTACCTAAGTAGCTTCCGAATTCTTCCACCACTTCTGTAGCGACGACATCGCCTTCTTTCATGGCGTCAAAGACCGTCTTGGCCGAAATTTCTCCGCCTCTAAGTGTTGACGGAGAATCGTCTTTTTCAAGACGACGTCTGGTTAGCCTAGCAATCCCGGTAGCCGAAGCGTATTGCTCAAGACAGCCCCGACGACCACAGCCACAGACTTCTTTCTCGTAAGGATTCACCTGCATATGGCCGATTTCACCGCCACCGCCGTGCTCGCCGACAACGGCCTCACCGCCCACAAGGATACCGCCACCAACACCAGTACCTAGGGTAATAAGGACTAGATTACCATAACCATCACCACCACCCTTCCACATTTCGCCAAGAGCAGCTACATTAGCGTCATTTTCGACTCTCACCTTCATCCCTGAAAGCTCTTCGAATTCCGCTTTAATATTTTTATAACCCCAACCTAGGTTGGCCGTTTGCTGAACGATGCCTTGCTTATTAACGGGTCCGGGAATGCCTACGCCAATTCCCATCATGCGTTTTTTATCCAAATTCTTTTCTGTTAAATAATCATTCAGTGATTTCGTAATATCCGGCAAGATATTCTCACCGCCGTTTTCTGTGCGGCTCTTTATCTCCCATTTGTCTATTAGGGTCCCATCTTGGGCAAAGAAGCCGATTTTTACTGTGGTTCCACCAATATCAACCCCGAAACAATGTCTCATGGTATCCTATTCCTCCCTAACTATTTTTTGACAGGTTTTCCTGTACTCTTTTATAAAGCGCTTCTGCTGCGTTATAGCCCATCTTCTTCTGACGGTGATTTACAGCTGCTGTTTCCACGATAATGGAAAGGTTACGTCCTGGACGAATCGGTAGATTGTGACATACTACCTTATTACCTAAAAATTCGGTATGCTGCTCCTCTAGGCCTAGACGGTCGTAATCTTTGTCTTTATCCCAGTCCTCTAACGTAATAACCAGATCGATATTCTGGGTCTCGCGCACGCTTTGAACGCCGTATAACGTCTTAACATCGACGATGCCGATTCCTCGTAGCTCGATGAAATGGCGGGTAATCTCTGGTGCCGTACCCACTAAAGTTTCATCGCTTACCTTACGGATCTCTACCACATCATCGCTTACCAGGCGGTGCCCTCTTTTGATTAACTCAAGGGCCGCTTCGCTTTTACCGATACCGCTCTCGCCCATAATCAAGACACCTACGCCATAGACATCCACCAGCACACCGTGAATCGAAATCCTTGGTGCTAGCTGTACGTTTAGCCAACGGATAATCTCTGCTGTAAATTCTGAAGTGGGCATTTCTGTCTGTAAAACAGGAATGCCGGCGGCCTCAGCCTTTTCTAAAATGCGTTTTTCCGGCTCCTGATTTCTCGTAAACACAATCGCCGGAATCTGATAGGAAAAGAGCTTATCGTACATTTCTTCTCGCTTTTCTACCGGTAGCCCCCCCAGATAAGTCTCCTCTACGTGACCGATAATCTGAACTCGTTCGGAATCAAAATGCTCGAAGAAACCGGTTAACTGTAGCGCCGGGCGGTTAATGTCAGGAACGCCGACGGAGATATTAGCAATATCTACCTCTGGCGTTAAATTTTTAAGTTTCATCTTGTCGATGATTTTCTTTAACTTTACTACTCTATCCATAAAATGTGGTGCCTCCTTCTAATTAAGATCACTTACGTTCATCATTATACTTTATTCGTGAAAAAAATCATAGACTTCCTGGGCGACTTTTTCATTCATTCCCGGAAGTTTCGTCAACTCAGCCACCGAGGCCGCTTTTAACTGATCGATACTTTGAAAGCTGCGCATCAATTCCTTGCGCCTAGCAGGACCGACGCCTTTAATATCATCGAGAATTGAGTGCACCTGTCCCTTGCTGCGCAAATCCCGGTGAAAGGTAATGGCAAAGCGGTGAGCCTCGTCCTGAATTCTGGTAATCAAGCGAAAACCTTCGCTGTTTTTAGGAATAGGAATCTCCACATTGTTATAGTACAGACCTCGCGTCCGGTGCTTATCGTCTTTCACCATCCCGCAAACTGGAATCTGCAAATCCAGTTCAGCTAACACCGACAGAGCTATACCTACTTGTCCCTTTCCCCCGTCCATCATAATCAGATCTGGGAAGGTATCGAACTTCCCTGTCTGGGGGGCGCCTCTGCCTTCTTCTTGCTCCTTTAAGCCGTGACGAAAACGCCGACCTAAAACCTCGGCCAGACTCTTATAATCATCGGCCCCTTCTACGCCTTTTATCTTAAACTTCCGGTAATCGTTGCGCTTCGGTCGCCCCTTTTCATAGACCACCATGGAGCCCACGCTATCAAAACCGCTAATATTGGAGATATCATACGCCTCGATACGGTCGCAGTGAGGAATGCCTAGAAGCCCTGCAATCTCCTTCGTCGCTCCAATCGTCCGCCCGGCTTCTCGCTGCAAACGTTCTTTATCGGTGTTCAAAATCAAGCTAGCATTCTTCGTAGCCAGTTCGACTAACCGCTCTTTCTGTCCCTTTTGCGGCACGATTAGGTGCACCCTGGCTTCCCGTCTAGAGCTAAGCCACTCTTCAATCACTTCCTGATCAGCAACCGCTGTTGGCAGCATCACCTCGCCAGGAATAAAGGGCGTTCCGCCGTAAAACTGCTTAATAAAGCTAGATAGGAGCTGCCCTTCGCTATCACCGGCCCCATTCTTTAAGTAAAAGTGGTCCCGACCGATTAAGCGCCCGCCTCTGATAAAGAATACCTGGACTACAGCATCACCGGCGTCCCTAGCAATTCCTAGGATATCCCGGTCGCTACCTTTCGTATCGGTAATCTTCTGGCGCTGGGCAATTTTGCTGACGCTAGCTAGTAAGTCCCGGTACTCTCCCGCTAATTCATAGTTCAACTCCTGGGCAGCATTTTCCATCTTGGCTTTAAGCTTCTCCTGAACATCGTCGTACTTACCGCCTAAGAAACTGAGAACCTGGTCAACGTACTCCCGGTACTCACTCTCGGAAATATAGCCTTGGCAAGGACCTTTACACTGGTGGATATGGTAGTAAAGGCACGGCCTTTCCTTGCCGATATCCCTAGGTAACTTACGGTTGCAGTCCCTAATAAAGTAGAGCTTACGCATCAGTTCTATGGTATCTTTGACCGCGCCAGCACTGGTGTAAGGGCCAAAGTATTTGGCCTTATCCTTGGCCAGCTTCCGCGCCAGCATAATCCTGGGGAAGGGCTCTTGTACCGTGACTTTAATAAAGGGATACCCTTTATCGTCCATCAACATGGTGTTGTACTTCGGGTGGTGTTCCTTAATTAAATTGCACTCCAAAACTAAGGCCTCGACCTCAGAATCGGTAACGATGTATTCAAAGCGACGGATATGGGTAACCATTTGCTCTATCTTGGCACCCTTGTTCCGACTACTCTGAAAATACTGACGTACGCGGTTTCTAAGACTCAAGGCCTTACCTACATAGATGATTTCATCACTTTCATCATGCATCAGATATACGCCCGGCTTGGCCGGTAGCTTTTTTAACTCTTCTGGTATATCAAACGATGGGTTCTTCATCAACTTTTTCTTTCTCGGTTATACGTTCTTTTTCTTTTTGCTTCTCATCCGGATCGATACCCTCGGCTTTGTAGAAAATTTCCATAAACTCTTTTCCGGTGATTGTCTCTTTCTCAATCAAGAAGTCGGCAATCTCATCCATAGTCTTCCGGTGTCCCGTCAGCAGACGCTTCGCTTCTTCGTAGGCATCCTTTAGCTTGGCCATAATCTCTTTATCGATTTCCCCAGCGGTCTCTTCTGCGCAGTTACGTACCGCCCGTCCGTCTAAGTAACGGTTCTGGACAGATTCTAGACCAATCAGACCGAACTTCTCACTCATACCGTACTGGGTAATCATCGCCCTGGCAATACCAGTCGCCCGTTCGATATCGTTAGAGGCTCCAGTGGTCACCGTATCAAAGACAATCTCCTCAGCTGCCCGACCGGCTAACATCCCTACTAGCATGGCTTCTAGCTCCTTCTTGGTGTTTAGGAACTTCTCCTCTTCTGGCGTATGCATAACGTAGCCAAGAGCTCCCATGGTCCTAGGAACAATGGTTATCTTCTGTACCGGTTCCGAATCTTTTTGTAGCGCACTTACAAGAGCGTGTCCTACCTCGTGGTAAGAGACGATCTTTCGCTCCTCCTGGCTCATAACCCGGTCCTTCTTCTCTTTACCTACTAAGACCACTTCTACCGCTTCAAATAAATCGTCTTGAGAAACAGCTCCGCGGCCATGCTTAACGGCGTTAATCGCTGCCTCGTTAATCATGTTGGCAAGGTCTGAACCTACCGCACCGCTAGTCGCTAAAGCGATAGCGTCTAAGTCCACGGTTTCATCCATCTTTACATCCTTTGAATGAACCTTAAGCACATCTACTCGGCCTTTCAGGTCTGGCTTTTCTACGATAATCCGGCGATCAAAGCGTCCCGGTCTTAAAAGCGCTGGGTCGAGAATCTCTGGTCTATTCGTCGCCGCTAGAAGAACCAGTCCCTTATTGCTTTCAAAGCCATCCATCTCTGCTAAAAGTTGGTTCAAGGTTTGCTCTCGCTCATCGTTGCCGCCGTACTGATTGTCACGGCTTTTACCGATAGCGTCGATTTCATCGATAAAGATAATACATGGCGCCATCTGCTGAGCTTGCTTAAATAAGTCGCGGACCCTAGAAGCACCTACACCCACGTACATTTCTACGAAGGCCGAACCTGATAGAGAAAAGAAAGGCACTTCTGCTTCACCGGCTACCGCTTTGGCTAGCAAGGTCTTACCGGTACCGGGTGGTCCCACTAACAGGGCTCCCTTTGGTAGCTTGGCTCCAACTTTTGTGTACTTACTGGGGTTATGTAAGAAATCCACCACTTCCTGGAGGCTTTCCTTCGCTTCATCCTGACCAGCCACATCTTTAAAGGTGACGCCGGTGGTCTTCTCCACATACATCTTGGCATTGCTTTTGCCAACGCCCATCATGCCGCCGCCTTTTGACATCTTGCGGACGAACCAAATGGTTATGCCGATTAAGATAGCCATGGGAATAGCAGTCATCAATAAGTTTAATACCATGGCCGAGGAGGTATCAGGAATCTCACCATCAATCTTAATCTTCGGCTTGGCTTTTTTAAGCATAGGTATTAAATCTTCGTCATAGATTCTACCTGTGTAAAACTCAGGTTGGGTCCCCTTATCCTTGTCTTTAACACCTTTAATTATAATCTTGTCACTTTCAAAGACGACTTCTGCCACCTCGCCTTTTTCTACCTTACTAAGAAACTCATCATACGTTATCTGCTCTGCCGACACATTTCCTCTAAAGGAATACAGCACGAGCATAATAATCGAGGTGATTGCCATTACCGACAGGATAAACATCATATTATTACGGTTTGGTCCTTGGGGATTTTGATCACCTTTGTTGTTTTTATTATTGGGATTGTTCTGATTGTCCATATACTCCTCCTATTCGTCCCTCTAATTATAGGTTTTAGGCGGTTCAAAATCAATTAAAACATTATGAAAAGACTGTGAAGTCAAAAACTCGGGAAAAGTATCGAAATAGTACTGTCTTTTTTTGCCGCTTTACGGTATAATTTGTAGGTATTTATTTAATTAAAAGGAGGCTCGTATGTCAGTAAAATATGTGTTTGTAACAGGGGGAGTGGTTTCAGGATTAGGAAAGGGCATTACCGCGGCTTCTTTAGGCCGATTATTAAAGGCCCGGGGGTATACGGTGACCATGCAAAAATTTGACCCTTATATCAATATCGATCCGGGCACAATGAACCCGGTGCAACACGGCGAAGTGTTCGTGACCAACGATGGCGCGGAAACCGACCTTGACTTGGGCCATTATGAACGTTTTATCGATGAGAATTTAAGTAAGAATTCCAATGTGACCACTGGAAAAATTTATTGGTCCGTTCTCCAAAAAGAACGCCGTGGAGACTTTGGTGGGGGTACCGTTCAGGTAATTCCCCATATCACCAACGAGATTAAGGACCGTTTTTACCGTAATCCTGCTACAAAGGATACGGAGATTGCCATTATCGAAGTCGGTGGTACGGTGGGCGACATGGAAAGCCAACCTTTCCTTGAGTCTATTAGACAATTTCAGCACGAGAAGGGCCGGGAGAACGTGGCTTTAATCCACGTAACCTTAATCCCTTATCTCCGAGCTTCTCAGGAAATGAAGACGAAGCCGACCCAGGCTAGCGTTAAGGACCTGCAAGAACTGGGTCTCCAACCAGATGTGATTGTATGTCGTTCCGAGTATCCGGTAGATAGAGAGCTGCGAGACAAGATTTCTCTTTTCTGTAACGTACCTACTTCTCACGTTCTGCAGAACCTGGATGTAGAGTATCTGTACGAAGCACCTCTCGCCATGGAGGAAGAGAATCTCGCTGGCGTTATCTGCGAGTGCTTAAAGCTAGATAACCCGACTCCTGATCTAAAGGAGTGGAAAGAGATGGTAGAATACTTAAAGCACCCCACGACGGAAGTAACGATTGCTCTCGTTGGGAAGTATATTCAGCTTCACGACGCTTATATCAGTGTGGTAGAAGCGCTCAAGCACGGGGGTATCTTTACCCGCTCTACCGTAAATATCAAATGGATTGACTCTGAGGAAGTGACTGCCGATAATGTGGACGAACTTCTAGGAGATGTCAACGGTATCTTAGTTCCTGGCGGCTTTGGCGACCGGGGTATTGATGGTAAAATTCACGCCATCACCTATGCCCGGGAAAACAAAGTTCCTTACTTAGGTCTTTGCTTAGGCATGCAACTTGCCATCGTCGAGTTTGCTCGCAATGTAATTGGTTACCACGATGCTCATTCGGCTGAATTAAAGCCAGATACTACTCATCCGATGATTCATATCATGCCAGAACAAATTGGCATTGAAAATATCGGTGGCACTTTAAGATTAGGGGCTTATCCATGTATCTTAGATGAAAGTTCGAAGGCTTACGGACTTTATGGCCAGAAAGAAATCAGCGAACGCCATCGCCATCGCTACGAAGTGAATAATGATTACCGGGAAGAATTAGAAGAAAAAGGAATGTTACTTTCCGGCTTCTCACCGGATGGTCGCATTGTAGAGATGATCGAATTAAAGGATCACCCTTGGTTCTTGGCAACTCAGGCTCATCCTGAACTTAAATCAAGACCAAACCGTCCTCACCCGCTATTCCAAGGTTTCGTCGAAGCCGCTCTGAAAAACAAAAAATAGTATTCTAAAAAAACAGGACAGCTGCGGCTGTCCTGTTTTTTTTATGTAATAGTACACGCCAAAGGCGCAAGAATTTGCGGAACGCAAATTCTATTTTATTCATGATAACTCTTTTGTAGCCACGTCTAAGGCTGCCCGAATAACTTTATCCATATCAAAATACTGATACATCCCTAAGCGACCGCCAAAAATAACTTTCTCCTGTTGGTTTGCCAATTCCTGGTAACGCTTATATAAGGCATTATTTTTCTCATCATTCACCGGATAATAAGGCTCTTCGCTCTCCTGCGCCGCCAAAGGGTATTCTTTCGTAACAAAGGTAACATCCTCCGGTACTGCTTCTCCCTTCATAAAGTGCTTATGCTCGATCATTCGTGTATAAGGCACCTGGTACTCCGTATAATTAACCACTGCGTTCCCTTGATGGTTATCTTCTGCTAGCCTTTCAGTTTCAAAGCGCAGACCACGGTATTCTAATTTGCCAAGCTGAAAGTCAAAGTACTCATCGATTAACCCTGTGTAAATCACTTTCTCGGCCTGAGCAAAGTATTCTTCCTGGTTATCAAAGAAGTTGGTCCCTAGACGAATCTCGGCTCCTTGAAGGAGATTTTCCACCAGCTTTGTGTAACCTCCCAAGGGAATGCCTTGATAGCGATCGTTGAAATAATTATTGTCATGTATGTAGCGAACAGGAAGACGCTTAATAATAAAAGCTGGAAGCTCCGTAGCTTTTTTCCCCCATTGCTTTTCCGTATAGCCCTTTACTAGCTTTTCGTATATGTCTCTACCAATTAGCGAGATACCTTGCTCTTCTAAATTCTTTGGATCTGCAATACCAGCCTCTGCCACCTGCTTGGCAATTTTTTCCCGAGCTTCAGTCGGCGTTTTCACACCCCACATTTGGTAGAAGGTGTTCATGTTAAAGGGCAAATTATACTGTTCCCCTTGATATCTTGCAAGGGGTGAGTTGATGTAATTGTTAAACTGAGCAAAGCGATTTACATAATTCCAAACCTCCGAATCCGAAGTATGGAAAATATGAGCACCGTATTCGTGAATATGAATCCCTTCCGCCTCTCTTGTATAAGCATTGCCAGCGATATGGTCCCGGCGATCGATAACCAGTACCTTTTTCCCTTGATCTAGTGCCTGGCGAGCGAATACTGCGCCAAAAAGGCCTGCTCCCACAATTAGATAGTCGTATACTACATTTTCTGCCATGTTGCTCTACTTCCTTTCTCGTCCTTTGTAATCTCTAATTTCGTATCGATCTGCTGCTTTAGTTCCCCTACGTGAGAGATAATTCCGATAATCTTACCCTGCCCCACCTGGGTCTGGAGAACCTTAATGGCTTGATCTCTCGTCTCATCATCTAAAGTCCCAAAGCCTTCGTCCACAAACAGGGTATCTAGGGTAATGCCACCGGCCCGGCGCGTCACTACGTCCGCCATCCCTAGGGCCATCGCTAGCGAAGCCATAAATGACTCCCCGCCAGAAAGGGTCTTTACGTCCCGCACAGCACTGCTTGGGAGGTCGTAGACGTCTAGCTCAAGGCCTGTCCGTCCCTTTAGGGCTAGCTCACCTAAATCCCTTGTCTGGAGCATAAACTCTTCTCCTGTCATCTTCAGAAGTCGCTTATTGGCGGCATTTAAAACCTCTCGAAAATACAAACGCTGAACGTAGGTTTCAAAGTCCAGCTTGCGACTGCCACTAACGCTACCGCTAGCAATTTTATTCAGGGTTTCCATCGTGGAAAACTCCTCTTGGCGTTTGCCTATTCGCGTATATATTTTTACGAGTTGTTCGAGAATTCGCTCATTGTTCCTAACGCTATTTTGACACAAGGTAAGATGTTCGCGAAGCTCCTTAAGCTCACTCTGTAAAGACGCGAACTCCTCTTGGCGCCTAGATAAATCTTGGTAACTCTTGCCCTCTACTTGAGCTCTTATGGTCTTAAGGCGAACGCTTACTTCTTGGGCCTGGCGCTGATACTCTTCGTAAACCTTCTTATCTTTCTCATACTGGGGAATCGAGCTTTTCTGCTTAACATACTCTTCTTCACTGCTAAAGCTACTGCGAGAAAACTCCTGAGCGAAGCTCTGGGCGCGCTCTCCCCCTTCGCTCCTCGCTTGCTTTTGCTGGGCTTCCAAGCTGGTACACGCACCCCCTAGCTTTTCTAACTCTAGGCGAAGCTTCGTCAGTTCGCTAGTACTCTCCTCTTGGGTTCTTTTTAGGTTCTTTCGCTCTAGCATCAGCTGCTTTTTCTTCTCTTCCAGCTGCTCCTGGGACTCGCTTACCCCTTCTTCAAGTTCTTTAAGAAGGACTCTTCCTTCCGCTTCGCTATTGCGAGCCGCCGCCAAAGCTTTGGCGCACTGACTTCGCATCTCCTCGGCCTGGTCCCTCTTTTGTTTTAATACTTCTAGTTCCTGTTCATCAGGAGCCGCCGCTACTGGAGTCGCCGGCTTAGGATGCTGGCTTGAGCCGCAGACCGGACAAGGCTCACCTGGAGCTAATCTCTGAGCGAGAAAGCCAGCCTGGGCTTCAATAAATAACCGGTATCCCCCTTCATAAGCGGCATTCACCTGTTGAAACTCCATATCTGCCAAGCGCTCTTTCTTTAGCGCCGTTTCTAATCCCTGTTTTTTTGTTTGGTGCTCTGCTCTCGCTTTTTTTAGCTGTATTAATTTTTCAAACTTTTTTTCTAATTCGCTTAAAAGTGCCGAAAGCTCGGGCTCTCTTGTCTCATAAAGGATAGCACTCTCATGTGCTTTTGCTTCCTTTTCTATTTCCTTAAAACGTAGCTCTTTTAGTCCTTGCTGTACCTTCTCAAGCTCCTCTGCGGTTTCCTGAGCGTGCTTTTCGGCCCGTAGTTTCTCGTTTTCCAAAACTACCAAGGCTTTGGCCATCTTCGTTCGCTCTAACTGGGTTTCTAGAAGCGCCATTTCCGGTGCCGTTTTTTTCAAATTCTCATGTTCAAGAAGAGCCTGCTCATATTCCTTTAAAAGCTTGTTAGTAGCTTCGCCAGCGCCGATTTCTCCAGCGAGTTTTAGGGCTTTTTCATCTTGGATAACCACTCTTTTCTGCTGGGCTAACTGCTCCTCTTTCCCCTTTTCTAGCAAGTCCTTTAAGAGGTTTAGCACCTCTTCTTTGAGGGGCATACTTTGGCCTTTTAAACGCAAGAGTTCAGGGGCTAGTGGCGACTGGGGCTCACATTCTACCCGGTCTAATTCTCTCGCAATCCGGTCTTGTTCTTCCTTTAGCTGGTTAGCTAATGCTCCCGCTTTCTCTTTTAGAATTTCCTGGACTTGACGATAAATGCCAGTCTCAAAGATTTCACCAAAAATCTCTTGCCGCTCTTTACTTGAAGCGTGTAGGAGCTTTAGGAAATCTCCCTGAGCAATCATCGCTATCTGGCGAAACTGACTGGCATCAAGACCGATAATGCTGACAATCTTTTCATTCACCTCCCGGATTTTCCCGGGGAACACCTGACCATCTGGCATAGTTAGCGTCACACTGGCGGCCTCGGTGGTGTATTTTACATTCCCGTCCTTATCACGTCGACTGGATAACCGGGGATAGTCAGGATTGCGCTTTATGTGATAGACTTTCCCGCGATAAGAGAAGGTGAAGGATACATAGGTAGGCGCCCCTTCCTCACACCCGGCGCTGCGCATCATTTTGCCTTCCCGATTTTCCCCACTGCTTTCTCCATATAAGGCGAAGGTGATGGCGTCAAAGATCGTGGTTTTCCCTGCTCCAGTATCACCGGTAATTAAAAAGATTCCTTGATCCAAGTCGGAAAAATCGATGGAGGTCGGCAAAATATAAGAACCAAAAGCCGACAATTCAAGGGTTAGTGGTCGCATACGTCCTCCTCTCCGGCCTGATTAATAATATCCGTCATAATCTGCTCTTCTTCTAGACTTAATTCTCGCCCTGACATCTCCTGGTAGAATTCCCCGAAGACTTCTAACGGCGTGGCCACGGTCGTGGCCTCATCTAACTCTTTTATCCGCGCTCGGACGTTAATATTATCTAGACGCAGCTCAAGAATACGCTCATATACGCTTTCTAGCTGGCCTTTTGGGTTTATCATTTCTTTCTCATCGGTCATAGTCAGGCTAATATACGCTTGGCGCTCTGACGGCGTGGCCGTGGTCAAAAGTTCGGATAGGGTTCCTCGCTTTTTCATCACCTCGCGCCAAGCCGATAGCGCCACTTCTTCTATCTGCGCCTTTTCACCCGGTTCCGCCAAGGTAATTACACTCAGTGACTTTTGGTGGTCTGCTTCACTTACCGAGTACTTTAAAGGACTACCGCTATAACGGATGTATTCTTCGCCCACTCTTTGAGGCTTATGGAGATGCCCTAACGCCACATAGGCAAATCTTCTTAAAGGAGCGATATCTATCTGGTCAAGACCACCAACGGTGATAATCTCCGAGTCACTCATCTCCGGTAGGTGCTTGCCATTTACAAAAAACTGATGAGCCAATAACACGTTTCGTTCCTGATCATTTATCGCTACCTGTTCAAGAAGCAGTTTCATGGCCTCGTTGTAAGACGAAAGCTCGGGCTTCCCCATTTGCTTCCGTAGATAAGCTGGCTTAAAGAAGGGCGATAAGTAGAAATTTACCGGGCCGTATTCATCTTCAATCACTACTTTTTTTAGCGTATTGCCGGCGATATAGAGATGTTGTCGCGCGAGAATTTCCGCGGCAAAGTCTAAACGATCGCCAGAATCGTGATTGCCGCTAATTACCAGGATTTTAAGCTCACTATAGGCTTCCAGACAATCATCCAAAAACTCACTAAAGACCCTTACCGCCTCTGCGGATGGAACGCTTTTGTCGTAAATATCCCCGGCTAAAAGGAGGGCTGCCGGACGAACTCTACGAATTTCCCGGACCACTTGGGCGAGTACGTAGCGCTGATCCTCAAGCAAATTATAATGATGCAGACTTTTACCAATATGTAAGTCTGCTAGATGAAAAAAAATCATTTCCGTCTCCCTTCCCTAGTTTGGGTAATAATCTGGTCGATCATGTCTGCCGACAGCATTCCCTGAACGTAGCCAAATATCTTGCCCTCTTTATTAATCATATAAGTAGTCGGATACGACTGAATACGATAGGCGCTAAAGAGACTGCCGTCGTCCATTAGCACCGGATAGGTATACCCGTTTTCCTCTAAAAAGCTCTTTACGCCTACCAGAGACTCTTCCCCGCCTACTCCTGGGGCAGCCACGCCGAGAATCACCACATTTTCTTCAGGGTGAGTCTGATAATATTCATACTTTGCCTGAATATCCGGCATCTCCTGCTTACAAGGTGGACACCAAGTAGCCCAAAAATTCAGAAAGATTACTTTACCCTCATAATCCGCTAAAGAATGCTCCTGGTCGTATTGGTCAAGTAAGGTAAAGTCTACTGCCTGGACGCCCTCGCTACTAGACTCCTCTGATTTATCCTCTGTCTTTGGTTCTTCTTGACTATTTTCGGTTACACTTCCCCCAGATAAATAACCGGTAATGGCATTCATCTTCCCCGTAAACATTAGTAACCCCATCACTACTAACAGCACCCCGCCAATTTTCACCGTATACTTAAGTAGATTTCGTCGTTCCTTGAAAAATTGGAGTACCTGGGTGGTAAACACCCCAACCACCAGAAAAGGAATTACAAAGCCCAGAGTATAGACACCGATAAGCGCTAATCCTGCCGCTCTCGTACTGGCCGAAGCGCTCATTATTAGCACACTAGTAAGAGCCGGTCCCACACACGGCGTCCAAGCAAAGCTAAAAGTAAAGCCAAATAGTAAGGCCACCAGCGGTGACATCGCTAACTTATCTAGGCTAAAAGGCAAACGCCGTTCCTGAGAGAGAAACCTAGAACTTCCGAGAAATCCCAATTGATATAGACCAAAAAGCACTACAACAATACCACCCACCCGGGCAAAAATCGTCTGATTATCAGTAAAAAACGAACCTAAGACGGATACTCCCAACCCCAGAATAAAAAAGGTAAAGCTAATCCCTAGGACAAAGAAACACGTATTAATCATTACTTTCTTGCGTTTAAACTGCTCCGTTCCTCCCGCTAAATATCCCATATAAAGGGGGAGAAGCGGCAAAACGCAAGGGGAGAAAAAACTTAATAACCCCTGCAAAAACACGGTCAAAACTGGAACCGTTGTATCTAAAGAAAACCCCATAATCTACCTCCAACAGTTGGGGACGGGGTTTTTTTCAAAAAAACCCCGTCCCCAACTGGAAAAAAGTGTGTCCCCACTACTTCATTACAATATTTACAATTCGCTTTGGCACGTAAATTTCTTTCACGATATTTCCGCTAAGTTTGCCAGCAATCGCTTCTTTAGCAACTGCGAGCGCTTCTTCTGCCGTGGCTTCTGCCGCTATCGTTATTACGGCTTTCGTCTTTCCGTTTACCTGCACCGGCACTTCGATTTCATCGTCTTTCATCGCTTCTAAGTCGTACTTTGGCCAGGTATTGGCAAATACGCTACCCTCATTGCCAAGCTCCTGCCATACTTCTTCGGCGATGTGGGGAGCAAAAGGTGATAGAAGAATCGCCATCGTTCCTAGCGTCTCTTTATCGATACCGCCTTCTTTCTTTGCTAGCTCGATCAGATTATTATTGTGCTCCATAAAGCCCGAAATAACCGTGTTAAGACTAAAGGTATCCAGTCTAGTGGTAATATCGTAGATTAGCTTATTGCGCTCTTTAATCATGCTCCCTGTCGCAGCTACGTCTTTATCTTTATTCTCCTGAACTAAATTCCAGACCCGCTTCAAATAGCGATTAACCCCGTCGATACCGCGGTCATCCCACTCAGCATCTAGTTCCGGCGGTCCTACAAACAATTCGTACATCCGCAGAGAATCACAACCGTAATCGTTAACTAAGTCATCTGGGGAAACCACGTTTCCTTTCGACTTACTCATCTTGACGCCGTTCTTGCCCGTGATCATTCCTTGGTTAAAGAGCTTTTCAAAAGGCTCTTCGAAAGGAACTACCCCTTGGTCATATAAGAACTTTGTATAAAACCGGGAATACAGAAGATGAAGTACCGCGTGTTCGACTCCACCAATATACATATCTACCGGTAAGTATTTAGCCGCCTTTTCTTTGCTGACTAGCTCTTCGTTATTCTTGTTGTCGATATAGCGTAAAAAGTACCAAGAAGAACCCGCCCACTGAGGCATCGTATTCGTCTCGCGCTTAGCCGGCTTACCACAACACGGGCAAGTGGTGTTAACCCACTCGTCAATACCAGCTAGTGGTGACTCGCCAGTACCGGTCGGTTCGTAGGATTCTACCTCTGGTAAAAGTAGAGGCAATTCTTCTTCTGGAACAGGCACAGCTCCGCAGTCCGGACAGTGAACAATGGGAATTGGCTCACCCCAATATCTTTGACGAGAGAATACCCAGTCTCTAAGCTTAAAGTTAACGGTCGCCTTACCGAAGCCTTTTTCTTCAACCTCTTTAGCAGCATCTACCTTTAGTGCCGAAGACTCTAGACCATTCCACTGTTCAGAATTAATCATCGTTCCCGCCGCTTCTGTATAGGCTTCTGTCATATTTTCAATGGCCACACCGTCTTTGGCAATGACCTGAACAATCGGAATACCAAACTTTGTCGCAAACTCAAAATCTCGCTGATCATGAGCTGGCACACACATAATGGCTCCGGTGCCGTAATCGGCAAGGACGTAGTCGGAAATCCAAATCGGCGTTTTCTCTTTACTAAGTGGATTGATTGCGTAGCTTCCGGTGAAGACCCCGGTCTTTTCCTTATCCTGTAAGCGATCCACGTTGGACTTCATCGAAGCTTCCAAAATGTATTTATCTACAGCTTCTTTTTGTTCAGGTGTGGCTAGCTTAGCTGCAAGCTCGTGTTCTGGTGCTAGGACCATAAACGTGGCACCGTAAAGGGTATCCGGTCTCGTTGTATAGACGCGAATCGATTCCTCGCTTCCTTCTACCGGGAAATCCACCTCGGCACCGTAGGATTTGCCAATCCAGTCTGCCTGCATTTTCTTTACTTTTTCTGGCCAGTCAAGCTTATCAAGATCATCTAATAAGCGATCTGCGTACTGAGTAATCTTCAGCATCCACTGACGCAAGTTCTTCTTGGTAACGGTAGTGCCACAGCGTTCGCAGGCGCCGTTTACCACTTCTTCGTTAGCTAGTCCTGTCTTACAAGAAGGACACCAGTTAATCGGAAATTCCTTTTCGTAGGCTAAGCCTTCTTTAAACATTTTCACAAAAATCCACTGGGTCCATTTATAGAAATCCGGATCCGTAGTATTTACTTCCATGTCCCAGTCGTAAAGAGCCGAAATCTCGTCAATCTGCTTCTTAATATTTACAATATTCTCCGCCGTAGACTTGGCAGGATGTACGCCGATTTTAATCGCGTAGTTTTCCGCCGGCAAGCCAAAGGCATCCCAGCCCATCGGGTGGATAATATAATATCCATTCAGTAATTTGTAGCGGCTCCACACATCTGAGATAACATAGCCCCGCCAGTGTCCCACGTGAAGACCGTTAGCTGAAGGGTAAGGGAACATGTCGAGACAGTAGTATTTCTGCTTCTCATTACCCTTCTCATCTATTTTTTTATTAACTGGATTCGCTGCCCAGTTTTTACGCCACTTCTGTTCTATTGCCTTATGATTATAAGGTGTACTCATTGACCTTCCTCCTCGCTTAAAAACGTTACTCTTTATAATAGCATACCAGTGGTATCAGTCAAGTTTTAACAGTTAATTTCTTTTCCTTTTTTAAGTTGTATAGGCAATAGTTTTGCGGTATAATAATTTTAATAGAATAACGGAACAAAATTCATAAAAAAAGGAGTGATTCCCATGGTCAGTTTTTTAATCGGCCCAAAGGGCTCAGGCAAGACACCGGAACTAGTAAGAATGGCGAATGAAAAGGAGAAGACAGAGCACGGAAGCGTGGTTTTCATCAAGAAGTCACACAAGAACACAAAGGAAATCAACCTGAATATCCGTACGATTTGTATGGATGATTACCCCGACGTCCATAATTTGGATCGGTATTTTGGATTTTTGCAAGGCATCTATAGTGCCAACACCGATGTTCATCAAGTATTCGTAGACGAGATTATGAAGCTTGAAGAAATCGACTTTACAACGATACCTACACTTGTTGGGTACATTAAGAAAATGTCTAAAGACAATAACATCGATTTTCACGTAAGTATTTCGGCTACACCAGAAGAGATAAAGGATATAGATTTTTCTGACTGTACAGTAATAAGTTTCTAGCATAAGAACGGACCGCCACTCAAATAAGTGGCGGTCCATTTTTTAATTATACTCAAGGGACATAACAAGATGCGCTTCTTCACCCTTCTTGTACTCTAAGGTAACGTTATCCCCTTCTTTGATCTTAACTACCTCAATAAAGTCAACCACCGAGACATCGTAAATCTCGTCGCCATCATCGAGAACGAGATAATAATGAGAGCTACCGTCTAAGACCGCTTGAGCTACCGTTGTCACGGTTCCCGTCACTTCTTCTACTACCCGCTCATCTTTAGCCACCTCTTTGATGCCGCTTGAGAGAAGGAGCGTTAAGTACTCTTCTTCACACTGGCTAACACTATCGCCGGTAGCAACGATTTGGTACTTCTGGACGTTAACCATGGCGTATTTTTTCACGAGCCCCGCATCGTCCTTAAGAGCGATAAAATACGTCGGCTCTCCGCTGATATTTAAAAGCAGCGGAAAGGTGGCCTGATACTTTAGATGCTGAACCTGGCCTTCGGCACTGCCCATCGCCGCACTTTCTGTCGCCCCTTCAATCTCATAGTACTTGGTCTCCATCGTTCGCTGATTACAAAGAGCAAAGCCGACATTGGACTGGTCGCCGTTAACAGAAGTTACGCCGGTATACATCCACACGTCATCGTCAAGGGCTAGGTAATTGTAGCCATCGGTGGTCTCCAGACAATCCTTTTGGGACAACACACTGTTAAAGAACCCACGCTTTAACGTTCCGTGATAATCAAAGAGCTTAATTAAAAGGTCTGCTGAGAATACTCGGTCAACCCAGGTGGGCACGTCGCCCACCTTTACCGTCTCGCATTCACCGGTAATCGCGTTACAAAGCACTACCTTCCCTACAGTTTCACCACCGAAGAGACCAATTTTAAAATCTTTTACGGGAGCAATCCAATAAGGGGTGCCCTCTTCATCGATTTCAAAGCTAAGCTCTCCGTAGATGTAGGTCGGATTCGTGAATCGTAAATGACGATAGATATTTCGGTTGAAATGTTCACTTGTAGTGTACTTAATCCCCTCTTCCAGCTTAACGATCTCTGCTTTCTGATTGGCCATATTGATTTTAATGTAGGCCGGTATGCCCTCCCCCCGATTGGTAAACCACTTAATTAGACTGGCATAACGAAGGGGTGTGACCCGTACCGGAGTCCCCTGATAGTTAATTTGGCTGTAGATACTATCGGCTTCAAACTGGGACACCATATCCACCATGCTGCCCATCTTGCGATCTCCAAGGATTTCGGCGCTATCTTTATCTAAGAGGGGAATTTTATCAAAGCTGACTTCCTGAATGTCATCGGTAAAATTCACATCCTCATCTACCTTCATTAACTGCTGATACTTCTTCGCGTTAAAAATCGGCGATGATAACAAACTGCCAACTAAAAAGACGACTACCAGCGCCCCGATTACAAGACCAAAGCCTTTTAGCACCTTATCGGTGCGCACTTCTGAAAGACTCAGCTTTCTCTTAATGGCGTAGAAGACGCCGATGATTAAAATTACCACCAGACCAAAATACCACACCTCCTGAGAGTGAATGTTAATGGCCGGAATAGCGATGTAGTAGTATATTGCGATAAAAAGCAAAACACCGATAATCAGAAAACCTTTGATTTTTTTCTTCATGTTAACCCCTTTCTGTTTCTGTCTTTAAGTATCCTAAAACTTCCTTCCCCAGGCTGAAGCGGTAAACAGCATTAAAAAGGGAAATATTTCCAAACGACCCACTAGCATATCGATACAAAGAACCACCTTCGATAGCGACGAAAAATCGGCAAACGTGCCATCCGGCTTAATGTGACCGATTCCCGGTCCCGTATTGTTTAAAGTCGTCAGGACCGCACTAAAGGTCGTCCCAAAGTCGTAGTTATCAAGAGCCACCAATATCAGGGAGGTTATCATCACCAGAAGGTAGGCCATAAAATACGTGTGAACGCCGTTTACCGTGGTGCTGCTCATCTTCTTGCCGTTGACCTTGATAATATTAACTGACTGAGGGTGAACCATCTCTTTCAGCTGCTTCTTTAAGCTTTTAAACATAATCAGAATCCGCGGTATCTTCACACCGCCACCGGTAGAAGAAGCACAGGCCCCGATAAACATCAGCGCCAAAAGAATATAGTGACTAAAGACGGGCCAGGCGTTATAGTCCACCGTGGCAAAGCCGGTGGTGGTAATAATCGAAACAACCTGAAAGGCCGCTTGTCTAATCGCCATCCCTGGCTTAGGATAAACTCTTAAAATATTGATGGTTACCAGTACTGTCGCCACCCCAATAATGCCAAAATACGTCCGCAGCTCCTCATTCTTAAAGACTGGCTTATACTGCTTTAAAAGCAAGAGGAAAAACAGATTAAAGTTGACGCCAAAAAGAGCCATAAAGATCATCAGCACCCACTCTATCTGGGGACTATTAAAGTAACCGATACTAGCACTGTAATTGGAAAAGCCACCGGTACCAGCGGTACTAAATGTATGAATCAAGCTATCGTAAAAATCCATGCCGCAAAGCATTAGGAGCACGCAGAGAATTAGGCTTAAACCTAAGTAGATGCCGTAGAGAATCTGGGCCGTTTGTCTGGCTTTTGGTACTAGCTTCTCGATTTCTGGTCCAGGAACCTCCGCCCTCATCAGATGCATGGTGCTAGACTTATCTAACGTATTGATCAGCATCACGAACATCAGCACCCCCATGCCCCCAATCCAGTGGGTCATACTTCGCCAAAACATAATACCTTTGGGAATCTCTGACATATTCTCAATAATCGTCGAACCGGTGGTGGTAAAGCCGGAAATCGTCTCAAAAAAAGCATTGAGATAATTAGGAATCGCCCCTGAAAGAAAAGCTGGAAGCGCCCCAAATAAAGACCACATAATCCAGACGATACAGACGATTACCATGCCTTCCTTAGCGTATATCTTTCGCTTTTTCGGTGCTTTAATCCCAAAAAGGGCAAATATTAAAAAGGTTAGCACCGAGGTAAAGACAAACCACAGCGCTACCTGGGTCTCACCATAAATTAACGAAACTAAGGCCGGCACCAGTAACAGCGCGGCCTCAGCTCCTAGCATTTTTGCAATTAAATGTATTACCATTCTCCCATTCATGAAAAACTCCTACAGTAAAATGTCATCAAAATCATCAATCCCCTGCTCGTCGGTGATGACCACTACACTATCGCCTACTTCAATGTGATCATTTCCATTGGGAATGATAATCTTATGATTGCGAGCGATACAAGCGATTAGGCTATTACTTTTCGTACGCAAATCTTTAAGCGGAATATTGGTATAGTTCGTTTCCTCTTTAATAATCAGCTCTGCCGCTTCGATTTCCCCGCCGATTAGCTGGTAGACCGTCTCCACATTGGCACTACCGGCGGAATTATTCATAGCCCGAACGTAGCTGACAATGGCATCGGCTGTCGCTCCCTTCGCCGAGACAGTGCTATGTATGCCTAAGCCTTCCACCATCTCCGCCCGAGAATCCTCGTTTACCTTAGCGATAATTTTGCGCACGCCTAAGGTATTGGCATAAAGTGCCATAATAATATTCTCTTCATCCATGCCGGTTAGGCAAACGATGGCATCCGTCACCTCAATGCCTTCTTCTTTAAGGAGATCTGGCTTGCCCGCATCCCCGTTAATCACGGTAACTTCTGGCAAGAGCTCACATAAATGCTCGGCGCGCTCTCTGGACTTTTCAATAATCTTGACCTCCATGCCCAGCGCCAAAATCTTCTTTGACAGGTAATACGCCACGTGGCTACCGCCGCAGATCATCACGTTCTTCACCTTCTTAACCCGCTTGCCGATAGCGCTAAAAAAGCTCTCTAAGGCTTTGTGAGAAGCGGCAATATGGAGCACGTCGCCTTTTTCCACCACAAAATCCCCAGAAGGAATATGAACTTCATGCTTTCTCTCAATGGCACAGACAAGAATCTGCACTTGGTACTTCTTATAAATTGAGGCTAGACTCATTCCGATTATCCGGCTTTCATCCTTAACCGCAAACTCCACTAACTCCACCCGGCCCTTAACAAAGGTCTCTACCTTACTGGCATCGGGGAAAACGAGAATTCTCGCAATTTCATCGGATAGGGCTAGCTCAGGATTAACGGCCATGCTTAGTAGCAGGTCATCCTTCAGCACTTCTAACTCCTGAAAATACACAGGATTACGGACTCTGGCTATGGTCTGTCCTGCCCCTAGGCGCTTAGCGAGAAGACAACTAATCATGTTTAGCTCATCTGTGGAAGCGCAAGCGATAACTAGATCCGCTTCTGGCACTCCGGCTTCTTTTTGCACTTCGATATCGGCACCATTACCCGTAATACAGATAATGTCTAATTGATTAATCGTATTCTTAATTTTATTTTCATTACTATCGATAAGCACGACGTCGTTTTCGTCAGTCTGGGAAAGACTGACCGCCAGCTTGTGACCTACTTTTCCGTCACCGATAATTACTATGTTCATCATCCACCTCAATGTATAGTTTTGTATTAGGAAACAATAAAAGAATTATACCACAAAAATGGGATTTGCGCTTGGCAAATTCCTGCGCCCCCACAAAGAGAAGGGACACCTTTTTGGGGTGCCCCTTCTCTTTCTTTTATTCCTTATTCACTTTTCTCTGCACGCTTGGCAATTTCGGCCTCTTGGACATCGTGAGGTGCTTGCTCATAACGAGAAAATTCGTAGGCGTAGTCTCCTCGGCCACCGGTCATGGAACGTAGCACGGTACCATAGCCAAATAGCTCTGTCATCGGGATATCTGCTTCAATCACGGTAAAGCCTTTACGCTCGGGATTCATTCCTAGCACCCGGCCTCTGCGTTTATTTAAATCTCCCATAACATCCCCGGTAAAATCATCGGGAACCGTAACCTTAAGGGATACGATCGGTTCTAAGAGCACTGGTCCTGCTTCTAAGAAGCCTTTCTTAAAGGCCTGAACTGTGGCTGTCTTAAAGGCCATTTCCGAAGAATCCACAGGGTGGTAAGACCCATCGTAAAGGGTGGCTTTCACGCCTACTACAGGGTAACCTGCCAAAGGACCTTTGACAACGGAATCCGCTAAGCCCTTTTCCACCGCTGGGAAGTAGTTCTTTGGTACTGCCCCACCAACCACTACCTCTTCAAAGACAAAAGGTGTGTCCATATCGCCGGAAGGCTCAAACTTCATCTTCACGTGACCGTACTGGCCGTGACCACCGGATTGCTTTTTGTACTTTGTATCTACATCCGAATTGCCCTTAATCGTCTCTCTAAAGGCTACCTTCGGGGTCTCTAGCTGAATCTCACACTTATAGCGATCTAAGAGCTTACTAACGGCAACCTCTAGGTGCTGGTCACCGATACCGTAAAGCAAGGTCTGCCGGTTCTCGGCATCATTCACACTCTTTAAGGTAACATCTTCTGCCATCAAACGTTGCAGTGCCTGAGATACCTTGTCTTCATCGCCCTTTTTCGTAACCGAGTAGCGCATATAAGTATACGGCTTTGAGTACTCGGTACGAGCGTACATAATCGGGGTTCCCTTAGCTGCTAAGGTATCGCCTGTCTTGGTATTGGTTAGCTTCGCAATAGCCCCGATATCACCGGCGAACATCTCGCTTACTTCTTCCGGTTTATTACCGTTCATCACGTAAATCTTACCTAGCTTCTCTTCTGCCTCCGTCTCGGTGTTATAGAGCACATCGTCTCCTTTAAGCACTCCCGAACACACCTTTATAAAAGAGTAACGTCCAATAAAAGGATCCACCATGGTCTTAAAGACATAGGCTGATTTCGCCTTGGAAAAATCGTAATTCGCTTCAAAGATTTCGTTGGTATTCGTGTTAATACCAGCGCATTTTCTATTGGCAGGACTAGGGAAGAACCGTACAATATCCGAGAGCAAATTAGCAACCCCTTGAGCCTGGGTATTAGAACCCATCGATACTGGTACAATCGTCCCGTCCATTACTTCCGTTCTCATCGCTGCCCGAATCTCCTCAACGGAAAATTCTTCGCCGGCAAAATACCGTTCCATAAAATCCTCAGAGGTCTCTGCTACCGCTTCTAGTAATTTCTCACGGTACTTTTCCAGATTCTCTTTGCTGTATTCAGGAATCTCCATCTCTTCGCGCTGGCCAACTCCCGTATACCTTCTGGCAGCATTTTTGATAACATTCACATATCCGATTAACTTTTCATTCTCTCTAATTGGTTGGAAATGAGGCGCGATTACCTTACCGTACTTCTCCGTCAACGTCTCCACTACTTCCCGAAAACTGGCATCATCCACATCCATTTCCGTTACATAAATCATCCGCGGTAGCTTGTACTTATCGCAGAGTTCCCAGGCTTTCTCCGTCCCTACTTCTACGCCTGCTTTACCCGACACCACAATGACTGCAGCATCAGCGGCACTCACTGCCTCTTCTACCTCGCCGATAAAGTCAAAATACCCCGGTGTATCTAAAACATTGATCTTCGCCTTCTCCCACTCGATGGGAACAAGAGAAGCCGTAATGGAAAAACCACGTTTTTGCTCTTCTTTGTCAAAATCACTGATTGCATTGCCATCGGTAACCTTGCCCATTCTGCTGGTTGCGCCTGATACGTAGGCCATCGCCTCGATCAGGCTCGTCTTTCCGCTGCCGCCATGTCCCAGTAACACTACGTTCCTAATCTCATCCGTTCTGTATACATTCATAGTGTTAATCCTCCTTTATAAGATTTTATGTTAATATTGTACTAAATTATCAGATATTTTACAATAAAAATATATAATTTCTCTAATATATGATGTGGTATACTGTCTTTATGGATAAGAAAATACAAAAGTTTGCCTTTGTCGGCTTAGGACTAATCGGTGGTTCTCTGGCAAAAGGCATCAAGAAAAATTACCAAAATACAAAGATTATCGCCTATGACACCAATGAAAACGACCTAAAAAAAGCGCTAACTGACGGTGTTATCGACGAGGCGAAAGAGACCATTGACGAGTCCTTTAAAGGCTGTGATTTTATTTTTCTCTGCGCTCCCGTTAGCGTCAATAACGACTACTTAAAAGCGCTCATTCCCTATCTGGAGGAGAAGACGCTAATCACCGATGTGGGCAGTGTCAAAGGACCGATTGTGGAGTTGGCAACCACTCTGGGAATCGGCGGCTCCTTTATCGGCGGGCACCCCATGACGGGCTCTGAAAAAAGCGGGTTTGAAAGCGCCAAAGAGCACCTTTTTGAAAATGCCTATTACATTCTCACTCCTACAGCCCAGACGCCTGCGGATAAGTTAGAGCGCTACTTAACTCTGCTTACGCGAATTCGGGCACTACCTAAGGTTATGGAAGCTAGTGAACACGATTTTATCACGGGAACCATAAGTCACCTTCCCCACGTGGTGGCCGCTTCTTTGGTACATCTAGTAGAAGACACCGATACGAAAGAACAACTAATGAAAGAAATGGCCGCTGGCGGCTTTAAAGATATTACGAGAATCGCTTCCTCTTCCCCAGCTATGTGGGAGCAAATTTGCCTTCTTAATCAGGAAAACATCCTTAAGGTGATGACTCGCTATATTGAAGAATTAGAAAAGATAAAGGACCTTGTCCGCGAAGCTGACGGCCCCGCACTCTTTCAATTTTTTGAAGAGGCGAAGACTTATCGCAGCGATCTGATTGACGATAAAAAAGGAGCGCTGGCAAAACATTACGTTATCTACTGCGATCTATCCGATGAAGCTGGCGGTATTGCCTCTATCGCTACCGCTCTTGCCAGCCAACGTATCAACTTAAAGAACATCGGAATTGTTCACAACCGAGAATTCGAAGAAGGGGTTCTGCGAATAGAATTCTACGATCATGATTCTCGGACGGCAGCTTATCAAGTATTAATAGAAATGGGGTATGAAGTTTATGAACGTTAACATCGAAAAACAAACAAAACCACTTCTCGGCGAAATGGTGGTTCCCGGTGACAAATCGATCTCTCACCGCTCTATTATGTTAGGCGCGATTGCCAAGGGCACCACGAGCATCACTAACTTTTTAAAGGGCGCGGACTGCATCGCCACCATCGACTGCTTTCGGCAGATGGGCGTAACGATTGAAGAAAGAAATGACATTATCACGGTAACCGGGGGTGGCTTAAGAGGCTTAAAGCAACCTGTTGGTATTCTCGAAGTCGGTAATAGCGGCACTACCACCCGCCTCTTATCCGGCATTCTCTGCGGTCAAAATTTTAAGAGCATCCTCTCAGGAGACGCTTCTCTTAACAAGCGTCCCATGAACCGGATTATCAATCCCCTTTCACAGATGGGCGGGGATATTGTCAGTATCAAGAAAAACGGCTGTGCCCCTTTGGAAATCAATGCTGCCAAGCTTCACGGCATCGACTACCTTTCAAAGGTATCCTCGGCGCAAGTAAAATCCGCCGTTTTACTGGCTGGGCTCTACGCCGACGCCCCCACCTCGGTAACCGAAAAGGTCCTCTCGAGAAACCATACAGAAATTATGCTAAAAGCCTTTGGCGGCAACGTCTCTACCGAGGACACCTATGACGGTACCACTATTTCGGTAACGCCCGCCGACGAACTGTACGCTAGCGAGATTGACGTTCCCGGTGACATCTCCTCAGCTGCCTATTTTATCGCGGCTGCGCTCCTGATTCCCGGCAGCGAATTGCTGATTAAAAACGTCGGTATCAACGATACCAGAGCCGGTTTTCTGCAAGCAGTGTTAAAAATGGGCGGAGATCTAACTCTCCTTAATGCCCTTACCTCTGGCGGAGAAGCAAAAGCTGATATCCTAGTGCGCCATAGCAAACTAAAGGGAACCACCATCGGGGGCAAATTAATTCCTAGCCTTATCGATGAGATTCCCATTCTTGCTGTTCTTGCTGCCTACGCCGAAGGCGAGACCGTTATTAAAGATGCTGCGGAACTAAAGGTAAAAGAAACGAACCGCATCGACACCGTTTGCGATAACTTGAAAAATATGGGAGCTTTCGTTACCCCTACCGAAGACGGCATGATTATCACCGGCAAAGAGGCCGGTCTAACAGGCGCCGTAATCGATCCTAAGTTTGACCACCGGATTGCCATGGCCTTTAGCATCGCCGGTCTCATCGCTAAGGGCGAGACCACTATTAAAGACGGACACTGTGTGGATGTATCCTTCCCCGAGTTCTTTACGTATTTCAAACAATAAGCATGGCATCGCCAAAGGAGAAGAATCGGTACTCCTTAGCTACCGCCTCTTCATACGCCTTTAATACCTGCTCTCTTCCTGCTAAAGCAGACACTAGCATAATGAGAGTCGACTCTGGCAAATGAAAGTTTGTAATTAGAGCATCGAGAATTTTAAACTGGTAACCAGGATAAATAAATATCTCTGTCTGGCCCGAGCCGGGAACCACTTTCCCGTCTTGGGCGGCGGACTCAACCGTTCGGCAAGCGGTGGTACCTACGCAGATTACGCGGCCACCACTAGCCTTGGTTTCGTTAATCTTCCGGGCTTCTTGCTCTTCAATCTGATAAAACTCCGAATGCATATGATGCTCCGTAATCTCTTCTACTTTAACGGGCCGAAAGGTCCCTAGTCCCACATGTAAGGTTACCCTAGCAATCTGGATGCCTTTCTCTTCAATTTCCTGCAAAAGCTCTTTCGTAAAGTGAAGACCAGCCGTAGGTGCGGCGGCGCTACCGCTATGAGCAGCATAGACGGTTTGATAACGGTTCTTATCCTGAAGCGTATGGGTGATATAAGGCGGCAAGGGCATTTGTCCTAGCTCATCTAAGACTTCCTCAAAGATCCCCTGATAAATGAATTTAATCAAGCGGTTCCCTTCTTCCACCACGTCTAATACTTCGCCCACTAGCTTATCCCCGCCAAAGTGAATCTTCGTTCCTGGTCTGGCTTTCTTCCCTGGCTTTACTAACGTTTCCCAGACATCATCTTGGTGACGTTTAAGTAGCAAAACCTCTACCCGGGCCCCCGTTCCTTCGCGCTCACCAATCAGCCGGGCTGGCAAAACCTTCGTATCGTTGATAACCAAACAATCACCAGGGCATAAATGCCCTGGCAAATCGGTAAACTTTTCGTGGCTAATCGCCCCCGTCTCTTTTGCGAGCACTAATAACCGGGAGCTACTCCTATCCTCTAAAGGATCCTGAGCAATTAACCTTTCTGGTAATTCAAAATTAAAATCTTCTCGTTTCACTATAATTCCTTCTTTATTTCATTATTATTGGTCGGTGGCATCGGTGCTACCGGCGGCGCCGGTGGTACCGGTGGTGCCGGTGGTACCGGTGGTGCGGCTGCGTACTGGGGATACACGGGAATCACCTTTACTTTTCTGGCATAAACCACCCGGGTATCAGAAAGGGTGTCGTGAAGCCCTTTCTTCTCTTTATCCACACCGATCATAAAGTAACCGATGTAAAGGATAACCGAAGATAAAAAGCGACCGATGGTCTCCCGAAAGAGAATATCCATAAAGGAGGGCTTTTTCCCTTTTTCAGCGGAAATCACTTGGAGGTTCATCAGCTTTTTCCCCAGAGTGGTGCCGGTATAATAAGTCATTAAGACAAAATACAAGGCGCCAAAAAGGTAAAGGACGATGTCCTTTAGGGTAAAGTTAAATAACACATTGCCGCTAATCGGCGTATCTGCGATTAAGGCAGCGATCCCAGCGTAAAACATCCGCACGAAGAGAAGTCCAAAGCCGACAATTAAATGGTCGATAAAATAGGCAAACAATCTAACAAAAAAGCCGGCCGGTGTATACTCATTTCCCTTTGGTAAGTTACTCGGCATAGTACATCGGCACCCCGCTTTCTAGCGCTTTCGCTTCTTCTAAGAGCACCTGAGCCTCTGATTTGGGAACCAGGCTTTTCACCTCACTTAGAAGACTGGCTAGACCAGATAAGTTACTGGTCGGCTCATAGTACGTATCCGTACCTAACTCATCGCTCATTAAGGCCTTCACGTCCTCGTACGCAGCAATCTCGTCAATCAACCCGTTATCTGCCGCTTGCTTAGCCGTATACGTCCGACCATCCGCTAGCTTTAATACCTCTTCTTCAGACATGCTTCTACCTGTCGCCACTTTGCTAACAAAATCCTGGAAGCACTCATCTATCTGGGTTTGGTAAATAGCGATTTGCTCATCGCTTAGACGAGAGCCATCCTTATTTTTACCACTGGTGATGGACACGTAGCGCATGCCTAGTTTTTCATAAAGGCCAACCGTCTCTACGCCGGCCATAATCACGCCAATAGAGCCTGTCGTGGTATTCTGGTTGGCATAGATTTTATCCGTGGCCACTGAGGCCATATAACCGCCACTAGCGGCCATGTGCCCCATGTAGCCCCAGATAGGACGCTTGGTTGCTTCCTTATATTCGAGAAGCTTATCGTAAAGCTCTGCCGACTCATAGACCGCCCCGCCTGGTGAGTCCACATATAATAGAATACCTACATTTCGCGAATCTGCCATCAAGTTATCTAGATACTCCATGGTAGTGGTGTGCTGATAACCGCTAGTCGGCATCCAGACGCTACTTTCGGTCTGCTGGGCAATGGTGCCTTCCACCCGCACCACCGCAATATAATCCGAGAGGGGAGCCGAAAACTCTGCGCCCCCGGTTAGCAAGGTGCTAGCCGTCTTTTCAAACATACTCTCAGAGACTTTATTAGTAAAGACGCTACTAATTCCTACTAAGACAAAGATAATGGCCGCGACCACGAGTCCTAATACCTGTTTTTTCTTCACCTGCTACCACCTCTACTTTCTCAGTTCAATGCCGCGTTCTTCTAAAGCGGTTAAAATTTGGGTCATTGCCGCTGTCACTTCTTTTTCCTCTAGGGTCTTATCTTTTGCTCTAAAGACTACGGAATACGCTACTGACTTAAAGCCGTCTTTAATCTGCGCCCCTTCATACAAGTCAAACAGCCGATAAGATTCTAGGTACTGTCCGCCTTTTTTCGCGATAATCTTCTCTATTTCACCAACGAGAATATCTCTAGGAACAACCATACTGATATCCCTAGTCATCGCCGGGAACTTGGCAATACCTTCGTATTTTCGATCAAAGGTCGCCCTGCTAACAATCTCTGGCATATCCAGTACGGCCACGTAGGCCTTTTCGCCGATGTTATAGTTATCTAGCACCTGAGGATGAACTTCTCCTAAGTAGCCAATCACCACCCCATCGTAGACCACGTTTGCTTGTCTTCCTGGGTGTAAAAAGGGCTTGCCAGCGGCTGGATCGTACTCTTCTTTCCCTTTCATGCCCACTTTCTCAAGAAGCTCTTCGATAACCCCCTTCATGTCAAAGAAGTCGCCTGCCCCATACATCCCTAAGGTGAGCTGCATCCGTTCTTCCGGTAGTTCTTTATCTGGATTGGCGCTAGGCAGGTAGATGTTTCCTAGTTCATACAGCCGTACATCTTTATTGCGCTTATTGTAATTTGTCGCCAGCGAAGTCAGGATTCCATTAAGGGAAATGGTACGCATCACCGAGTAGTCTTCTCCTAAAGGATTGGTAATTTCTACCACTTGGCGCAGGCTATCACCTGCAGGGACCATTAGCTTATCGAAGACCTTCGGACTTTCAAATGAGTAGCACATTCCTTGAGAAAAGCCACTAAACTCCGAGACGTCTTTGGCTACCTCTTCCACGCGCAGTTTAAATGGTAATTTACCGGTAGTAGCTTCTCCCTTTGGCAGAGTCGTGGGAATCTTATCATAACCGTAGAATCTCGCCACTTCTTCAGCCAAGTCCGCTAAGCGTTCCACGTCTTGGCGCCACGTCGGTACCACCACTTCCTTTGTGTCCTCATCGTAGGTAAGATCAACGCTTTCAAAGATTTTGATCATTTCGGTTGCCGAGATATCCGTTCCCAAAATGCTATTAATCTTTGCTTGGTCAAAAGGCACTCGCTTTTCTTTCCAAGGGTTCTTATAGGCATCGACCATACCGCCAATCACCGTACCAACCCCTAGTTCCTCTACTAACTGACACGCTCTATCGATGGCGGCTTTCGCATTATTAGGATCGAGACCCTTTTCAAACTTTGTGGAGGCATCGGTACGAAGGCCGATCTTCTTACTGGACTTACGAATATTGGTGCCGTCAAAGCAAGCCGCTTCAAACAGCACGGTTTTCACTTCGTCGGTAATCATGGAGTTTTCCCCACCCATAATACCGGCAATACCAACGGATTTTTCCCCGTCGCAAATCATTAACACCGAATCATCAAGAGTACGTTCTTGACCATCTAAAGTCACAAACTTTTCGCCAGCAGCTGCCCGTTTGACGATAATCTCTTTACCGGCAACGTGGTCTAAATCAAAGGCGTGCATCGGTTGGCCATACTCTTCCATAATATAATTGGTGATATCCACCAAGTTATTAATCGGCCGAATTCCCACAGAAATCAGGCGTCTTCTTAGCCACTCTGGTGAGGGCGCGATTTTGATATCCTTAACTACTCGGGCACAATACCTAGGGCAAAGCTCTTCATCCTTAACCGTAACCTTGACATAATCGTTCACGTCTTCATTATTTCCCGTAGCCGTCACTGCTGGCGGTACAAAGGGTAATCTAAAGGTTGCTGCCGTCTCCCGCGCGAGCCCAATAATACTGTAGCAGTCCACTCTATTTGAGGTAACTTCAAATTCAAACACCGCGTCGTCAAGACCAAAGTAAGCAATCGCACTTTCACCAATCTTTACGTCCTCAGGGAAAATATAGATACCGTCGGTCGGAGCTTCCGGATACATCTCTGTGGTGCCGCCTAGCTCTTCAATAGAGCACATCATGCCAAAGCTTTCCACGCCCCTAAGCTTGCCTTTGCTAATCTTCAGGCCGCCTTCTACTCTTTGACCAGGTTCGTGACCACCGGCTACCCGGCCGCCTACTAAGACTACCGGTACCTTATCACCAACTTTTACATTCTTCGCACCGGTGACAATCTGAATCACCTCGCTCCCGATGTCCACTTGGCACACCACCAGCTTATCCGCATCTGGGTGCTTTTCAATTTCTTTAATCTGGGCAATTACGATTTTATCTAAATCGGCATCTAAGACTTCGTAACCTTCTACTTTCGTGCCTGATAAAGTCATTGCATCTGTATATTCCTGAGCCGTAACGTCCAAATCAGGAACGTAGGCTTTAATCCATGATAATGATGTATTCATACTTCTTCTTTCTCCTTCCTTCTAGAACTGTTTTAAAAAGCGAATGTCATTTTCGTAAAGTAACCGCATATCATCAATCTCATATTTCAAAAGCGCGATTCTCTCAAGGCCTACGCCAAAGGCAAAGCCGGTGTATTCCTCAGGATCGATGCCGCACATCTCCAGCACGTGAGGATGAACCATTCCGCAACCGAGAATCTCAATCCAGCCCGAGCCTTTACAGAAACGACAGCCCTTGCCACCGCATTTAAAACAGCTAACATCTACTTCCGCACTAGGTTCTGTGAAGGGGAAGTGATGAGGACGGAACTTCGTCTTCGTTTCCGGTCCAAATAATTCTTTAGCGAATACTTCTAACGTTCCTTTTAGGTCCGCAAAAGACACGTTTTTATCGATTACCAAACCTTCGATCTGGTGAAAAGAAGGAGAATGAGTGGCATCTACCTCATCAGAACGGAACACCCGACCGGGAGCGATCATGCGAATCGGCAGCTGCCCCTCTTCCATAACCCGTGCCTGCACCGGTGAAGTCTGAGTCCGTAAGACGATATCCTTACTGATGAAGAAAGTATCTTGCTCATCCTTAGCCGGATGATCGGCAGGAATATTAAGCTTCTCAAAATTATATAAGTCGTACTCTACCTCTGGTCCTTCAACCACCTCATAACCCATGCCGATAAAGATACGCTCTACTTCTTCAAGAGCGATGGTGTTGGGGTGACGATGACCGACCATATTCTTTTTCGCTGGCAAGGTAACATCGATAACCTCTGCTTTCATCTGCTCTTGACGCAGTTCGTTTTCCATAGACTTTTTAATAGATTCCAAAGCACCTTCAATGGTTTCTCGCGCTTCGTTGACCCACTGACCAACTTTTGGACGATCCTCAGGAGTCACATCTTTCATGCCTTTGAGCACCTGGGTTAATTCTCCCTTCTTACCGAGAAACTGTACTCTAACTTCATCGAGAGCTTTTAGTTCTTTCGCTTTGTCGATTAAAGACAAGGCTTCTTCTTTAATCTTGTTTACTTTGTTCTGCATACTTCTCTTCCTTTCTTATTTGCATTAAAAAAGTCCCTTTATCATAATGATAAAGGGACGAAATAATCGCGGTACCACCCTAATTCCTACAGCCAGTTGCTGTAGACACTTAGTTATGCTTAACGGGCACTACTCGGCATTTCCTACTAATCGTTCAGAAATACAACTCGCGTGGGAAATTCAGACGTTACACCTTAACCGGAGAAAACTTTCAGCCAATGATTCTCTCTCTCTTAACGGGATTATGTAGTCCTACTTTGCACGGTCATCGCTTTAACAGTAATTCTAACACAAGGCATTCATTTGTCAAGCTTGTTTTCTTCTTTAAGGATTTCCTTCTGGGCCTTCCGTTCCTGATACTTCGCTTCTGCGTCGGGGAAGATTAGTACATTTAGCTCGGCTCCTAGGAGGACGCAGTACATACAGAAATACATCCACAGCATTAACAAGATAATCGTTGTCAAGGTTCCATACATATTGGCAAACCCTTTGAAGATGCTTAAGTATACAGAATAAAAGTAGGATATTAAAAACCAGCCAAGGGATGTGAACACTGCTCCCGGCATATCGTGCCGTAGCTTCGCCTTCCTGTTTGGTAAAAACTTAAAAATCAACAGCGAGAATAAAAAGGTAACAGCCGGTGTCAAAGTGGTACGCAGCTCCAAAATCTGATTGATAGCTTTCTCCATAAAAGGGGCATGCAAGACGATAAAGTTGCGAAGCGTATTACCAAAGACGCTTAATATCAGCATAATGAGAATCACCAAAATAAAGAGAACCGTATAAATTGTCGCCCGTATTCTGACGAAAAAATAATTACGCGTCTCCTCCTTGGAGTAAACCAAGTTAAGACCACCGGTTAACGCCATAACGCCTTTTCCCGCGGACCACAAGGCTACGAGAATCGTAACCGGAATTATCGTCGATGAATGACGATATACCTGATTGATAATCGAAGTTACTAGTCCTGTCACCGTCTTCGGAAAGACGGTGATAATCTCTTCAATCACCACGGTGGCTGGTAACCCGGTAAGCTGAATCATAGTCGTCAACAAAAGCAACATCGGAATCAGAGCTAACATAAAGAAATAGGCTGATTGAGCCGCATAGGCACCGACGTGATGCTGCATCACGTTAGTTAGATATGTAAAGAGGGCATCCCTCACTTTTTTCAGTCTACTCATTTAAGTCTCCTAATAGTACTTACTCATAAAGCTAGGCAGTCACGTAAGCGACTGCCTAGACCTTTTTGTATGTTATCTTAGTTTTCTTTTGATCCCCCAAAATGGCGGTTTCTACATTTAGACTCCTAGCGCATGCTAGGTGGGTATCCGCATCTGCTTTTTTGTCTTCCACTGCTATTCGGTGGCTTGACATATTACAGAGATAATGAGACTCCCGTTTAAAGTATTGTAGGTTCTAAATAGCAGAAGTTGTCGCTCATTTCAGGTTCAGCTTAATTATAACCTATCAACTTATCCTTTTCAAGGGATTAGTATGAATATTCCCTTAAAAATACTTTTGATTGTTCTTTCGCAAAACAAATACCACCCAGACTAATACCGCCAAATCAGCCGCCATCAATGCCCACATCAGTGGCGTTAAAAAAGGAATCTCTAGACGACTTCTAAGGATATCCACCAGTGAGTACAAAGCCGTCACCACGCCTAAAATCAGAATCGGTACAGCCACTCCTTTAATATACCCGTCCTTATCTTTGCACTTCCCCGGATCTACTTCTCTTGGCAGCATTCCGTTGGCGCTTAAGTCGCGTTTAATTTGGAGCTTATAAAAAATATACATACAATAAAACCCAAAAAACAAGGTAATATAAGATAAATATTCCATAATTGTCCCTTTCAGTAACTAGACGCTCAGTATTTCCTTCACCGTCGCTTCCATTTTTTCCGGAGCGCAGACGATGTCGTGAAGGGTCTTCGCATCAATGATTTCCTTAATCGCTTGAGGCATTTCCGTCTGTGAAACTTGTACTAGTTTCTCTAACAAGGCAAATTCATCCACATCAGCAAACTTGTTATCAATCGCGCTCATTACGCTCTTTACAAATTTAAAGGGACTGGCTGTCGAAATAACCAGCTGCTTATTCGCCTCTGGGTGCCTCCGGCGATACTCATCGCCTACGTAGGCTGCTACCGCGGTGTGAGTATCCATCACGTAACCGGTATTTTCGTATACGGCTTTGATCTCCTCTGCCGTCTGGGCTTCGGTTGCATAACCGCCGATAAAATCGGCCATTTTCGCTTGCATCTCTGGGGTCACGCTGTAACTACCCTGCTGCTTTAGCTCTTCCATAAATCCCTTCGTCGCCTGGGCGCTGTTGCCGCTTACGAAATAAAGCAGGCGCTCTAGGTTACTAGAGATAAGAATATCCATAGAAGGCGAGCTGGTCAGAATAAAGTCCCGATTGCGATCATAGGTTCCTGAGGTAAAGAAATCGTAAAGCACTTTATTTTCATTGGAAGCGCAGATCAGTTTGCCAATAGGCACTCCCATTTCTTTTGCTAAGTAAGCTGCCAGGATATTGCCAAAATTTCCCGTCGGCACGACCACGTCTAGAGGTTCGCCAAGAGTAATCTCCTCTTCCTTTAAAAGCTTCGCATAAGCGTACACGTAATAGGCAATCTGCGGCACTAATCGCCCGATATTAATCGAATTCGCCGACGAGAATTGATAGCCGGCTGCTGCCATTTCGGCTGCTAGCTCCTGGTTTTCAAACATTTCTTTCACGCCGCTTTGAGCATGGTCAAAATTCCCAGTAATAGCCACCACGTCCACGTTGTCCCCCTTTTGTGTCAGCATCTGCATCTCTTGCACCTTGCTAACACCGTCTTTGGGGTAAAAGACGATAATTCTCGTCCCCGCCACATCAGCAAAACCAGCCATTGCGGCTTTGCCCGTATCACCGGAAGTCGCTGCTAAGATAACGATTTCTTTATCCGCCTGGTTCTTCTTCGCCGCCGTTGTCAGCAAGTGGGGCAGAATGGATAGAGCCATGTCTTTAAAAGCGATGGTCGCCCCGTGAAAAAGTTCGAGGAAGTAGGTGCTATCGGCCTTCACTAAAGGAGCAATCAGCTCCGTATCAAACTTCTCATCGTAAGCCTTATTGATACAGTCCTTAAGCTCTGCCTCAGTATAATCTGTTAAGTAAAGCTTTAGCACTTCATAAGCCACCTCTTGGTAGCTTAAATCCTTAAGCTCATCTAAACTTTTTTCCAAGCTGGGAATCGTCTCCGGCACAAACAAACCACCATCTGGAGCTAATCCCGTCAGAATGGCCTCTGAGGGAGTAACGGATACATTTTTATCTCTTGTGCTTGTATATTGCATATCTCTTCCTTCCTACTTTTTGTTCTCGTTAATATAATTAACTAACCCACCGGCCGCAATCAGCTTTTGCATGAATTCTGGGAACGGCTGACCTTTATATTCTTCATTCTTTGTTAAATTCTTTATGAGACCCTTATCAAAATCGATCTCTACCTCGTCTCCGGCATCAATGCCCTTAGATGCTTCCGCAGATTCGATAATCGGCAAACCGATATTAATGGAATTTCGATAGAAAATCCGGGCAAAGGTCTCGGCAATCACACAGCTTACGCCTGCTTCCTTTAGACAAAGGGGGGCATGCTCTCTCGACGAGCCACAGCCAAAGTTCTTGCCAGCAACGATCAAATCGCCCTTTTGCACTTTCTTCGCAAATGTCGGGTCGATATCCACCATCGCGTGAGTTGCTAATTCTTTTCCGTCAAAGGAGTTAAGATAACGAGCCGGGATGATAACATCCGTATCCACATTATCTCCATATTTAAAAACGTGTCCTTTTGCTTCCATTATCTTTCACCTCTCTTCTCTGGTCCCGCAATTATTCCGGCAATAGCGCTAGCTGCTGCTACTTCTGGGGAAGCTAGGTAAATCAGTGAATCTACGTGTCCCATCCGCCCTACAAAGTTTCTGTTTGTCGTCGAGACGCATTTCTCGCCAGCCGCCAGAACGCCCATATGGCCACCCATACAAGGTCCACAGCTAGGAGTATTAAATGAGCAACCAGCATCGATAAAGATATCCACTAAACCTTCAGCGATACATTGCTTGTATATTTTCTGAGTGGCAGGAATGACGATAACCCGCACGTCTTCGTGGACTTTTTGACCTTTTAGAATGGCCGCCGCCCGGCGCAAATCCTCCATCCGTCCATTGGTACAAGAACCAATCACCACTTGGTCAATCTTAATCGGTTCCATTTCCTCTATCTGGTCGATGGTCTTGGCATTTCCCGGCAAATGGGGAAACGCTACCGTCGGTCTAATCTTCGACAAGTCGATCGTGTATTCCTCATCGTACTGGGCATCCTCATCGGCCTCATAAACTTTATAGCTTTTCTCGGAATGCTCTTTTATATAGCTCTCGGCCAAATCATCTACTGGGAAAATCCCGTTCTTGGCTCCTGCTTCAATCGCCATATTAGCAATGGTAAAGCGATCATCCATACTTAAGCTGCGAATACCCTCGCCCACAAATTCCATAGATTTATATAAAGCGCCATCCACACCGATTAGTCCGATAATGTGGATAATGATATCCTTACCGCTAACGTACTGGCTTGGTTTGCCTACCAAATGAAACTTAAGCGCTCCCGGTACCTTAAACCATAACTCGCCAGTCGCCATTCCTGTCGCAATATCCGTAGTCCCCACGCCTGTTGAAAAGGCGCCTAGGGCTCCATAGGTACAAGTATGAGAATCCGCGCCGATGATACATTCACCTGCTACGACTAGCCCCTTTTCCGGTAAAAGCGCATGCTCAATACCCATCTGGCCAATCTCAAAGTAATTCGTTAGCCCTTGCGCTTTCGCAAACTCGCGAATCGACTTGGAGTTCTCTGCCGACATAATATCCTTATTAGGGGTAAAGTGATCGGGTACTAAGACCACCTTCTCTTTATCGTATACGGTATCGCTCATCTGTCTAAATACCGGTAATGCCATCGGTCCCGTAATATCGTTAGCCATCACTACGTCAAGCTTGGCCATAATCAACTGTCCAGCACTTACCGAATCAAGACCGGCATGAGCGGCCAAAATCTTCTGTGTCATCGTCATTCCCATTAAAACTGTGCCTCCTATCCTTTTTTACTCTTACGTGCTATTCTACCACAAACAAAGATTGCCACGCAACTGCCTAGCAGAACTTGAATAAGAAGTATCAAGGGCGTCTTATCTCCCGTCTTTACGCTAACCTTTGGTGACGAGCTGCGCCCGGCTACGACGCTCTTGGCGGTATTTTGGTTGGTGTTTTGATTGGTATTAGTAACGGTGGTCGTAACGCTCGGTGGGTCGCTTGGCGTTATCTCCTTCGGCTTTTCAATGACAACCACCTCTTCGGTTTCTACCTCTTCGGTGTTTTCGGAGGTAACGACCACCTGGTTTTTCACTTCTTTTCCCACCAAATCATCACTAATTACCACCACTTGGTATTCCACATAGTATTTTTCGCCAGTGGTCACATCTTGCAGGAAAAGATCTTTATCAGGAATTATTTTATAGGAATTGTCGGTAACAGAAATACTTACCTGAGGAATTACTTGGAAGTTCTCATCTAGGAGAACGATAGAATTTTTTTGAAGTTTGACGCCTGGCGTCAAGATTTTATCTTCGATTACCACATTTTTGGCCACCGCTTTTTCTATCTGCTGAGTCACTTCAACGGTATAGGTGATAACATCTCCGACCCGGTACGTTTTCTCAGAGCGGTCCGCCGACTTTTTGACGAGGAGCTCAGGCTGTGGAAGAAAGGTCCCACCTATACTAACTGGCGCCGAGTTCACCTCTAGTAAGTGACCACGACCAAGATCCTGGGTTCCTGCACCGGTCACGACGACAAATAAGCCCCACTCTCTTTTAAGGTCGCTGGTCAGATTGTCAATGCGAAAGGTTCCCCCATTATTATAAGCCACGTCACCGCCTAGGTAAAACTTTTCACCTGGCATGATTTTTACCTCGCCGGTATAACGCTCGCTCTTGCCTTCAAAGACGAGAAATAGCTCTTCGGGCACCGGTAGCGTTACGCTATTGCCTTCATCTCCTAAGACCGTTACTACTTCTGTTCGCTGACAGCCCTCCTCCCTACTAAAGTAAAAATTCAAGTCCTGGCGATCAAAGGCAATCGCTGAACGAGGAATCGCCGGAAGACTTTTAATGTAAGCCACGTAATCGACGACCACCTTGCTCATTTCACTATCAAGACCAATGAGAGCACCGGTGGCATTTGATTCTCCTTCGTAGATATAGGACAAAATACAGTGGGATAAACAGTAGGCTAAAGATTCCTCTTCCCACCCTTTTGGTAGCGTATCCTTAAGGTACTGCTCGTACCCCGGTCCCCCTAGTAGGTAATAGGAAGCTTTCGCTAGCAAGTGGTTTGTATCCAAATAATGGCCCTCATACGTGCCATTTGCCGGGGTACCTTTCGCTGACTCTAGACAGTACGCCAGCTCACCGTCGATATAAAAGTAATTCGTACCATACCCCATATAGTCGACGGCCGCTCCCACCTCTAGAGTAACCTCCTCTGCTTTTACAAACTGTTCCTTAGATAACACAAATAGAAATGTCAAAATTAGGCCGCAAAAAAATAACCCGGCCTTCTTAAAAAGCTCGTTCTTCATACATTTTCTCCTTATTAAATTCGTTGTAAAGTGTGGAATCGTTAGGAAGAATTTCCTGCAGAGTTGGTAAGAACTATAAATAGTTACTCAAATCATAGCTTACAGATAGCCAGAAGTCAATCGAACGTAAAAAGAACAAAAAAAATAAGAACTTCACAAGGAAGCCCCTACTTTTTTTTACTATTTGTTTTGATTTTACGTACTCTTTCTTTTAGGGTTTCTAACATTTCGTGGTCTCTACGGGACTCCATCTTCGGGAAGGCTCGCAAAAGACGATCTCTGATAATATTTCCCTTCAGTAAATCTTTGTACTTTGCCGCTAACTCTTTAATACGCTCCTGTTGGTCATCTGTTACCTTTTCGTAAATTTCTGCTAGATTGGTGCTATCCATGGCACTGTAAATATTGATACCAATCTTATCGGAAAGTTGGTGCAACTCGCTGGCGATCCTCTGCATACTTTCTAGTTGCTTGTTTAAATTCATCGTTGCCACGGTAGTAACCGTGGTATCTACTACTAAGGTCAATAAAAAGAGAATAACCAGAATCATTCCTAGGGTACGGGGCACAAAGTTTACAAATCGCTCCACTAGAGGCTGAAACACTTTTAATATGAAGACACACACCACGCCCCAAATAAGCGAAAAGGGTAGACACACGTAACCGCCAATATTAAAAGGAGTATTCGAGTAATCCCACCACTTGTGGTGGAACAGCTTATCCATTAAGAATCCCGCAACCAATTCACTTAAAGTGACTACCGTCATGGACACAAAGAATAAGAGTAGGGTCGTCTCGGTAAAGGGCTGACACAGAATAATCGCCAATACCACTCCCACCCCGTAAATCGGGCAGATAGGACCGTTGAGAAACCCTCTATTAACGAAACGCTTCTCTTTAATGGCCGCATAAGCTACTTCTGTACACCATCCGAGAAAACTGTAGATTAGAGCATAGCATAGGTAATGATAAATTGTCATGAATCGTTCTCCTCGTTTTTTAACACCCATCTACTATACCATAAAAAAGCTGAGGCCTCTAGGCCTCAGCTTTATATCTTTTGATTTCGTGTAAATACCCTACGTCTAAAGGATCAATTGGATCTACGGGATTCTCAACTGCCCCTTTTAGCTTACGTTTGTGCCTTTTGATTAAAGCTCCAAGCTTATTATAAAACCAGAAGGAATAAACCAAGACGTTGTTAATCTTACCAATCTTCTCCTTAGTCGTAGCGGTGTAGTAATCGCCAGAAGCCGCTAACACTTCCCCTTTCTTAACTAGGGAGATAAGCTCTGTCTCACTCTTCACCGGTCTTGCTAGGGTTGTATGAGCCATTGAAACGCACTCTAGCTTATGGGCGTCACTACCGCCAAAGCCTGGCTTATTGTAGGTCTTTGCTAGCTCTAATGCCGCTGCATTAGACTTGGCTGATTCACAAGCATTAAAGGTTTCGATAAAGTCAAATTTCTGGGTAATCTCGGGATGTCTCCGATACTTCTTTGTGTTCGTAAAACTCATATATTTCTCACCACAAGGATGAGCCGGTCCTAAAATACCACCGTGACGATGAACGAAATTAATCAACACCGACACTGGCAAACCTTTAATCTCCATTAGTCGCATACGCACACCCTCTGGTAAAATGCAGATGATGTGACCGGCGTCGCAGGTATCGTATTCGATCCCCTTTAACACCACAAAATCCTGATGGGCTTTGCCCTTCATAGAACTCTTCCAATAACGGTAACCATTGTACGTATCATGGTCAGTAATCAACATGCCTTGAAAGCCAGCCGCCTTTAACTTAGTAATATACTCGTCAAGACCTACCTTCGAATCGATGGATCCCTCTTTCACATGGCAATGCATATCTAACTTCATGTACACGCCTCCTTTTCTTATCCCGCTAGTTTTAGTATAGCATAGGGAGACGTCATTTCAAGGCTATTTTCCTTATTTTTTTCTTACGCGGTTATGACCTTTTTTCGTTCCATGTCCAAGACCGAGAATAAGTAATACGAGTGCTTCTAGAATTAGCCACAGCATAAGTGCTCCTTGACCCGTACCTGAAAGTAAGCCAACTGCGTGAAACAACATCAGAAATAACTGGATAACCGATAAGATGCCACTACCAACCATCGCCATAATTTTTTTCATATAAAAACACCATCCTTTGTAATCTTTTCTCTAAGATACAAAGAATGGCGTCCTATAAAACGGACAGATTAGTTTTCATCGTCCTCGTCATCATCGAGAAGAATCTGTCTAGCTTCTTCCATTTCCGATTCTAACGAATCTTTTTTAACGCTTTCTACCACTTCTTTTTCCCGCTTTACCAGCTGCTTTGAGTGGGACATAAACTGAACGATAATCCCGATAATCGCAAGACCAGCAGACACGCCGTAGACAAGGAGTAAATTTCCTGTCTGTCCTAACAGCATGCCGACGTTTTGACCAACGGCCAAGGCCCCGCCTAGTCCGGTAATAATCATAATAAGCGGATCTTTTACAATCGCGGTGATAAGAGCCACCACAAAGGCAACGCCGACACAGATTAACAGCATGGTCGTATCCTGAGCCTGTAAAAGAACGATCACTACACTAAAGGCGTATAAGAAAATCATCATAAAGATGCCAAATCTTGGAAGCTTAATCGCTAGGACAATGTAAAGAATTAGCGATACCAAAGCCACCCCACCAAGGATTGGTGCCGTTACATCCAGCAAGAGAAAGACCACCGCAACTGTCAGGGCCGCAAAGATAATGGCCGCAAAGACGGATAAGATTCTCTTTAATTTCAAACCAAAAAAACAAACCAATAAGCCCACAAATATACTAATACCAATGACCACGATTCCGGGAATCGTCTCCTCAGCGATATAATATCCTTTTTCTCCAAGTAAATTGTTTATCATTTTTAAAATTGCTTGTCCCATAAATTAGGTTCCCTTCATTTCCTGCATTTTTTAATCAGCACAATTATAGCACAGTACTATGAAAAATCAAACTTTTTACACATTCTTACTGCGGTAAACCCGGTGATGTTCATCTGCAAGCGAGTCAATAAAGCGTCTTTTAAAGACCAAAAACTCCTCCAAATCCATCAAGATATGGTAAAGCATCGCCCGGGATTCAAACTCCTCCATGGTCTTTGGCGGCTCACCTTGGCGCGACTCTTCAATCAACTGAACTACTTCTTCTAAAAGCGCCCTCGGCTCCGTCATCTCGTGCACATGCACAATGATATCATCGATAAACTTGGCGATAATTTCCGCTTGCACCGGCAAATGACGAATCTTCTTCATCTCGTAGTGAAGGCTGTGTAGCACGTTCATCTGCTTCATCCGCATTTCAAAATAATGGACGTAATAGCTCGTATGTTTGGCATACGTATTATTTTGGTATTCGTAAGCCTCCTCAATATACTCTGAAAGCAAGGCTTCTAGCGAGATAATATCGTCCCACACATTACGACCAAAGGGATGGTTCCGTAAATATTTAGTTAGTTCCTCCAGGATCTGCTGGATCTCCGCTTCCACGGTGCGCATACCTTTGATGAGTTCTTTCTTTTGAGAAGCATTCGGATGAAATTGATTGATAATCATGGCGATGATAATCCCGATAACCACCAGGGAAAATTCATTCATTACGAAAGCAAAGTCAATAGACTCTGCACTAAGATAGTGGGTGCCGATAACCGCATTTACGGAAATCGTACTCTGAAGACCGGCAATACAACTAACAAACACAATTATGAAAATGTAGATGCCAAATGCATACCAAGCACTGGTCACATTAGGGAATAAGAACACAGCTACCGCTGTGCTAAAACCAAAAGTCACGATTCTAAGCAGTGACAATTTTAAAGTATCTAAGCGGGTCGACATCATGGTCAGCAGACTGACAATCCCCGCCGAAGCTGCATAATTCAAACTAAACATTTCGGCAATGTAGATAGCGATAAAGCTACCGATGGCAATCTTTAACGCCATTACCGCCTTTTTTCTAACTGAAATCTCTTTTTCCATACTCGCCTTTCTTTAAAAAAGGTCTAAGAAACGAAAATCTTTTTCCTAGACCTTGCCTTTTATCCTTACCTGTTTTGTTCCCCCATGTATAAATCATACAAGACGTCCACAGCCTTTTCAATCCCCAGCACACTGCTGTTTAGCAAAAGCTTATGAGAGTCGATGCTACCCCATTCATTACCGGTGTAGCGATCGTAGTAATTCTCTCTTTGTTTGTCAATCTTCTTCATCCGCTCGGCCGCCTTTTTCTCTGAAAGGTGGTACACCTCCATAATCCGGCGGATTTTATCCGCTTTCTCGGCGTGGACAAAGACGCTGATGACCCCGTCCCGGTCCCGGAGCACATAATCGGCACAACGACCAACGATAATACAAGAACCGCGATCGGCTAGCTCTTCGATAATCTGGGACTGTACCTGAAACATCTGATCGCTTAGAGGTGGCATAAACTCTTCGTTATTCATATAAGAAACATACTCAGCCGGCGAAATCAAATACGTAGCTAGGAACTTATTAAGCGTGCTTTCATCCACTTCCTTCGCGGTATCCTCACTTATTTCCAACTTCTCTGCCGCCATACTAACCAAGTTCTTGTCGTAGAGAGGAATTCCCAGGCGCTTAGATAAGCGCATCCCGATTTCTCGGCCGCCACTACCAAACTCTCTGCCAATGGTTACAATAGTCTTCTTACTCATGGACATCACCTCTTCTCATTTCATCTCATACATCGTTGCCAAAATATCGATGATATCTTCTATTGCTAACAAACTAGAGTTGAACAGGATTTGATGGCTGTCAATGCTCCCCCACGCGCGTCCCGTATGGGATTCATAGTAATATTTCCGTTCGGCATCGACCTTTTTTATTTTGTCTCTGGCTTTCTTATCCGAGATCTGGAAGATTTCGGCAATCCGCTTCGTCTTATCCTCGTCTTCCGCGTGAACAAAAACATTGATACAGTTCTCGTTCTCCCTAAGGATATAATCCGCGCAACGCCCCACGACCACACAGGAGCTTTTATTAGCTAGGGATAGGATAATGTTAGACTGGGCCAGATACATCTGCTCGCTTAAAGGCAACTCACTTTCGTCACTTAGCCCCTCTTCCGTAGCGTTATAAGTTGCCAGAAAATAATCTAGGGCTTTCTCATCGAGAGTGGCCGCGGTAATATTGCTAATCTCTAGCTGTTCTGCCGCCATATTCACTAGCTTCTTGTCGAAAAACGGGATTCCTAAGCGATCCGCTAGCTTCGTTCCGATTTCATGTCCACCACTACCAAATTGACGTCCTATAGCAATAATCACATTCTCCCTCATAATCAGCCCTCCCATTCACCTCTGGTTACCTTGATTATATCATTAACCGATAGATGTTTTCCACATCTTTCTCATTCAGTTTCACAAAGCCCCCTAGAGTACCAGTGCGGGCGTCGCCAAAGCAAGCGTTCCTAGCCAGCTTTTCAATATCCTCTTCCTTAGCACCGATTTCCTCGAAGTTGCTTGGCATACCAATCGCCTTTAGATAGATCTGAAAAGCTTCAATTCCCGCTAGCGCCGTCCGTTCTGGATGATAGAAGTCCATCTGGACACCCCACACCCGATGAGCCACTTGAGCAAACCGAGCCACGTCATGCTTCATATTATACTTCATCACAGCTGGCATCACCACCGCTAAGCCGGCACCATGAGTCACGTCGTAAAGGGCTGATAATTCGTGTTCAATATCATGGCTAGTCCAGTCCTGGGTCCGACCAACGCCACAGGAATTGTTATGAGCCATCATCCCTGCCCACATAATGTTGGCTCTGGCGGCGTAATCATGAGGATTCTCAATCACCTTGGGTCCTTCGGAAATCATCGTCAGTAACAGGGCTTCAATCATTCGATCCGTTACTTCTACGTCTTTTGTATTGGTCATATAGCGTTCAAATAAATGAGCCATAATGTCAGTAATTCCGGCAGCACTTTGATACGCTGGAAGGGAATAAGTAAGCTCTGGATTAAGAATCGAGAACTTCGGACGCAAGCCTTCACCAGTTGCACCTCGCTTATGCATCCCCTCTTCATAGGTAATCACCGAATCCGGCGAACCCTCGCTACCAGCTGCCGCAATCGTTAAAATTGTTCCCACCGGCAAAGCATTATCGACTAATTTACCGCGGTAAAAATCCCAGAAATCGCCTTCGTATGTAACACCGGCCGCTATCGCTTTGGCCGAATCAATAGTACTTCCGCCGCCAAGGGCCAGCACAAAATCCACATTTTCTTCCTTACACAGCTCAATGCCTTGGTACACAAGACCGCTGCGAGGATTGGGCTGAACTCCGCCTAGCTCCACGTAAGCAATACCCTCTTGGTCATAAACAGCCTTTACCCGGTCAAGAAGTCCTGAGCGCACCACCGATCCGCCACCGTAGTGAATCAATACCTTAGAACCACCAAAACGCTTCGTTAACTGACCTACCTTCTGTTCAGAATCTTTACCAAATGCAAAATAAGTAGGTGCATAAAATGTAAAATTATTCATTAGTTATTCTCCTTTTGTCTTACTTTCAATCAATAGCTTCTTATATGTCTTCTTAAAGGTGTACATCCGCTCGTCGGCAATGGACAGCAGTTCACTGGCATTTGCCGCCTCTTCACTACCGACACACCCATAGCTTATGCTACCGATGTATCCTTTTTCGAACTCCTCGGTAATCGTGCTCATTTGTCCCCGTACGCCGGCTAAAATTTCTTCTACACGGGATCTCTTTACGTCCCTAGCAAGAAGCATAAACTCATCACCGCCAATCCGGCTAATCACAAAATCTTCACCCATCATCCGTAGAAGGTTCGCTACATCGATAATATAAATATCCCCCTCGCCATGACCGAAATTATCATTTACATACTTCAAATTGTCTATATCTACAAAGGACAGTACAAATTCATGCCCTTCTGCCAACCAACCATGGAGAGCATCCATCCCCGCATAGCGGCTCAGGGTGCCGGTAAGCATATCAAAGATAGCGTATTGCTCTAACTCCTGTTGCTTTCGCATATTATCACTGATATCAATCAGCACAAAAGCCGTCGCCTCTTCATCCTTCCATTTAATGGGAAAGTTTTTCACAATATAAAAACTCTCCCCTTCCTCACTAGTAATCGTTAGTTCCGTTGTCTCTATCTTTAAGTACTCAAGCAACTCCCGTTCCTGGCGCATAAGCTTCTCTCCTGCCTTATTCACTAGAAGGGTTTGTCTCTCTTCCTCACTCAGGACGATAAGCGCTTCCGGGTTATCCGTCGTCAAGTTTGAGAGCAGTTCATAATACGTCTGTAGAGCCCGGCTCTGTCTTTTCGTCTTTTCAATTTCCCGGGAAAGCTGTTCTTCGTTTTCTTGATTTCTCCGCTGTAAATCCCTTATCTGATTCTTTAATTTCGCAATTTGTTTCTGTTCATCCACATTCTTTTCCTCTTAATTATACCTTTTCTTGTTTTTGCGCTTGCATTCATACATCCGCTCATCCGCAAGGGATAGCAAAAGACTGGGATCTTCGCTCTCGCCACTGGCAACAAAACCATAACTTATCCGACTTTCGTATTGCTTGTCAAACTCCTTTGTCAGAACCTCTAGTTGCCCCTGTACACCGGCCAACATCTGCTCTTCTTTCCCCGCATATTTTTCCGGTATTAGAACCATAAATTCGTCACCGCCTAAGCGGGTAACTTCGATACCGTCACCCATCATTTTCAGCAAATTTGCCACATCGATAATGTAGGTGTCCCCCTCGGCATGCCCAAAAGTATCGTTCACATACTTTAAGTTATCCATATCGATAAAACAAAGGGTGAACTTCTTCTCACCGGCAATCCAGCTATAGAGAATATCCATTCCTGCATAGCGGGTAAGAGCACCGGTCAACATATCAAAAATGGCAAACTGCTCCAGCTCCCTTTCCTTCTCTCGTTCTTCAGTGGCATCACGCATAATATAGACATCGGCTTGGATAGTCTCTGAATCTATCTCAAAATGACTAACCCGGTAAGTGGTATCCAGGTCGTCTTCGCTAAAAACAAACTCGCGCAAACCGGCTTTCACTTCCTCGAACAACGCCTCATCCGCTTTTACTAACTTCTGCACAACCGTATTTTTTAGGAGCACTTCCCCTTTTTTATCAATCACTAAAAAGCCATCAGGACTAGCTCCTAATAGCTCTTTAAAGATGGTGTACTCTTTTTGTTGCTTATCGTATTGCGCCTTTACTTCACGAAACTTCTTACTATGAAGCTTCAACTTTGCACACATTTTGAAAACCTCCAGCTCAGAATAATAACTATTTCTAATATACCATATCGCACCTACTTATTAAACCCAAAAAGGGCTTTGCTTAGGATAACTGAGCTTTTATACACCGTACCTTCTTTGTTAAAACGAACCGTTCCATGATATTTCCTGGCAACTGCTGCGACAGAGGAAAGTCCAACCCCCTGTCTGCCATCTTTCGCCTCGTATGCCGGACAGGAGTTATCGAGGGTTAGCACCAATTTACTCTTTGTGGTTTCGCAACGAGCCTGAACGAATCGTTCTCCCTCCGTTTGACGAATAACACTTTGAGCGGCGTTCTCAAACAAATTTCCAAAAACAATACACAGATCGGTATTGGATATACCTATATCTTGAGGAACAACTAGTTTAACTTCTACTTTCGCACCTGCCCCTCTAGCATTCCGTAGATAATGACGAACCAACACATCCACCACGTGGTTTTCGCATACGGGCGGCTCATTATCGCCAGGTAAACTCATCGTGTACTCCTCCAAGTAAGCTAACACTGCCTCTATGTCCGAGGCTTGTGCATGGCCTCTAATAACCGATAGGTGATGGCGCACATCATGCCGAACGGCCTTTCCTTGATCGATATTCTCCATAAGCTGTTCATAGCTCTGAACTTGTAGTCGTAATTGCCGTTCTTGGGCGTGGTTTTCTGCCTCTAAGCGCGCTCTATGGGCGCTTTCTAACATCATCTGAATATTGATGTAGTAGGTGATTAGTCCTGTGACCACCACCAAAAGGTATACAACAATCGTAAACACTTTGTTGTATACCGCCTCTGCACCCTTATTAGAAAGGACATATCGGAAATTAATATTACTCATAAATATCTGAATGATAAAAAAAAGAATGGGGGTGACACACAAGAAAAGGACGCTCTTATTAGACATTTCCTCAAATGCGGGACGTAATCTTTTTTTGAAAAAGCGCCACAGCAATGGAAGCGTCACCGCTATACCGACAATAATCGTTAGGGGATAGGTAATAACATCACCATAACCAATCGCTGTACCCGTAGGTAAAAATAGCATATTCAGCAGATATGCCACATAATTGATGGTGGTGGCCAGCGCCTGAATAATAAGAAACACATACAACAACTTTCCAACAAACACCCGGAAGCTCAGCAAAAACAATAAAACAATCACGCTGTAATAAGCGATTTTAAAAACACTTCGAGCCGTATTAAAGTCCCTTGCAAAAGCTAACAGCCAGAAATTCCCCACGCCATCCAGTAACGCTATAATAACGATACATAAATAAAACGACCGCTTTCTGATTCGCAGATTGTCCTCAAATGCCATCCCACCTACGAAATACCACGGCGTATTGATAAACACGTTCATTATCCCAAACTGAATAGCCTGTAGCATACTATACCCTCCTCCTTACCACTTCGATACAATAATCTTCGTAATAGCGGATTATGTCGCAACGATTTTTTCGTCTTATGGGAACGAGCGTATTTGGTAGAACGAAATCGCCTTCCTGGACGTTTTCCACAAAATCCATATTAACAATATAGCTTTGGTGGCAACGGATGAATCGTGCATCATCCAAAAGTTCCTCCACACTCCCCAAGCGTATAAGGACACGCAATTCTTCATTTTGCGAGGTATAGATAAGGCAATGCTTATTCTGGGATTCCACATATGTTATATCTGAGAGAAGTATTTTTCGCGGCTGGCGATTAACCATTAACTCTATGTATTTTCCGCGGTATCCAACTAAACGCAAGCAACGAGTCAAGGCTTCTTTAACCTCATTTTCTGTAAAAGGTTTAAGCAAATAGTGACTCGCTCCCACCTCCCACCCCTGTGCCATATGCTCACTGCTCGTGGTGGTAAACACAATGGTGCAGGTGTTGTCGCGTTGGCGTATCCAACGAGCCACATCTACGCCACTCACTTCCTTCATATAGATATCCAAAAAGCAAATAGGCATTACGCCACTTGTTTGCATATAGGCAATGAGTTGCTCACCACTGGAGAAAACCAGCAGATTGGCGTCAATATTTTCAAGATTCAATATTGACTCTAGTCTCTTTTTTAAATTTTGGGAATCCTCGGCGTTGTCGTCACAAATGGCAATCTTCAGCATAACTATCCTTTCCAAGTGTTTTATTTTTATAATATACGACAACACCGCCTATTGGCAAACTCTAATCTCAGAAAATCTCTTCCATCCTTATTACTGTAAGCCGATCCCTGCCGCTACGTTTGGACAAGTACATGGCCTCATCTGCTTTTGTTATGTAGTCGGCAAAACATTCACTTTCCTTAGGTACACCATAGGCAAAGCCAATACTGCTGGTTATCCTATGACCGGGGACAAGGTCTATATTATGTATTTTCTCTTGAAGTCGTTTGCCAATTTTTTCGCCTATCTTAACGTTGTCAATAGTAGTACATATGATGAATTCGTCGCCACCGTGCCGACAACAGATGTCTTTAACATCAACACTACACTGCAAGGCGTCAGCAACAGCAACTAATATTTCATCTCCCTTATCATGACCCCACTGGTCATTAATATTCTTAAACAAATCAATATCTAGGAAAAACACACCAAACAACCCTTGTGTTCGTTGCCTCCTCTTGAAAACTTCTGTTGCTTGTTCATTAAAAGACTTCCGATTATTTAGTCCTGTAAGGGGATCACGAGCTAAGTCTTCGATTTCATTCGCTGACTTTGACAAGAATATGACAAAAAGAAACAACGTGCAAAAAAACGCTTTTAGCAAAAGAAAACCGTAAAACATACTTTGCAGCACGTCCGTTTCTAGCAACGTATATTCTTTATTTGTGATACCTACAATGGCTCTTGGCACTGTGGTAATTATCAGGAGCAAATAAGGCCACAAAAAAGAACGATAAAGATTCCTACTTTTCTTGCCAAACATACATTGAAAGACAACTGGGGCAAATGTCATCAGGATACCCAAAGAAGCTATGACAACTCGTATATTCGCTTTTGCAAAAAAAAGATCTGCTACCACATACAAAAGGGAAAACATAACAAAAACAAGTCTTCCATACCTCTTTAGCTTTTCGGAATTCAACTTCATTGTTTGCAAAAGCACATGAGCATCCAGATAAAAGGCCAAAAGTAGCAATACATTTGCCAGTGTGGACGAAACCAGATCAGGAAAGATTCCTCGATACAAAAGCAAAAAATACCCAAGTGATCTTATCAAGCGAAAGGTTATGGCCTTTTCTAGCAACTGTTCACCCCGAAAAAATTTCACATGGTCCTTGGATGTGAAAATAATCAAGGAAGACGCCAGTCCCTCCCAAAACATCACACAGATTAACGCTTGAACATCTATAAGAAATACTTTACTCACTATTAACGAATCCATAATTGCCACCACCCTTTACTCATTCACACACGATATCTATCTCTATTTTCAAGGTTTTAAAAAAGAAATTCAATAGAACTAGCGAAATCGGTCGGATAATGGCGAAAAAAAACAGTAGGTAAACCCTAAGGTAACCTACTGTTTTGTGTGTAATTATTTACTTGCTTTAATAGCTGCTTGAGCGGCTGCAAGTCTAGCGATCGGCACTCTAAATGGAGATGCGGATACGTAGTCAAGACCGATTTCGTGACAGAACTCTACAGAAGATGGATCGCCACCGTGCTCTCCACAAATACCGAAGTGTAAAGCATCGTTTACCGGACGTCCTTTATCAAGAGCCATCTTCATCAGTGAGCCAACACCAACTTGATCTAGCTTAGCAAATGGGTCATACTCGAAGATCTTAGCGTCATAGTATGAATCTAAGAACTTACCAGCATCATCACGTGAGAAGCCATAAGTCATTTGGGTTAAGTCATTGGTACCGAAGCAGAAGAAGTCAGCTTCTTTAGCAATTGCATCAGCAGTTAAACAAGCTCTTGGAATCTCGATCATCGTACCTACTTCATAATCAAGCTTCACTTCCGCTTTATTAATTTCTTCTTCAGCTGTAGCAATAACGATATCTTTAACAAACTTAAATTCTTTTACTTCCCCTACAAGTGGGATCATGATTTCTGGTTTTACGTCTAAGTTCGTGTTTTTCTTCACGTTGATAGCTGCACGAATGATAGCTCGTGTTTGCATCTTCGCAATTTCAGGATACGTTACCGTTAGACGGCATCCACGGTGTCCCATCATTGGGTTGAACTCGTGTAATCCTTCGATGATTTCCTTGATTTGGTCAACTGTCTTACCTTGAGCGTCTGCCAATTTCTTGATATCAGCTTCTTCTGTTGGTACGAACTCGTGTAGCGGTGGATCGAGGAAACGAATGGTAACTGGGTTACCTTCTAACGCTTCGTATAATTTCTCGAAATCTCCCTGTTGTACAGGTAAGATTTTCTCAAGAGCTGCTTCTCTTTCTTCGACTGTATCTGAACAAATCATTTCACGGAAAGCGTCAATTCTGTCGCCTTCGAAGAACATATGCTCTGTACGGCAAAGACCGATACCTTCAGCTCCTAATTCGCGAGCACGTCTAGCATCTTCTGGAGTATCTGCGTTTGTACGCACCTTTAAGACTCTAAATCTATCTGCCCAGCCCATGATGCGACCGAAGTCTCCGGAAATCTCAGCAGGAATAGTTGCAATTGCGCCAGCGTATACAGCTCCTGTAGAACCGTCTAAAGAAATAGCATCGCCTTCGCCAAAGACAACATCACCTAACGTGAATTTCTTATTGGCTTCGTCCATCTTAATTTCAGACAAACCAGATACACAGCAAGTACCCATTCCTCTAGCAACAACAGCTGCGTGAGAAGTCATACCACCACGAACAGTGAGGATACCTTGAGCAGCCTTCATACCTTCGATATCTTCTGGTGAAGTCTCAAGACGAACAAGGACAACCTTTTCGCCCTTAGCATCCCATTCCTTAGCATCAGCAGCAGTAAATACTACTTTACCTGAAGCAGCTCCTGGTGAGGCAGCAAGGCCACGGCCAAGTTCTTTTGCTTCTTTGATTGCTTGAGGATCAAATTGAGGATGAAGTAAGGTGTCTAAGTTACGAGGATCGATCATCTCTACCGCTTTTTCTTCCTTAATCATTCCTTCATCTACTAAATCACAAGCGATTTTAAGAGCAGCTTTTGCTGTTCTCTTACCGTTACGTGTTTGCAGCATGTAAAGCTTCTTATCTTCGATAGTGAACTCCATATCTTGCATATCACGGTAGTGATTTTCTAATTTTTCTGTAATGTCTACGAATTCTTTATATACTTCTGGCATGATTTTTTCAAGCTCAGAAATTGGTTGCGGTGTACGAACACCGGCAACAACGTCTTCACCTTGAGCATTGATTAAGAATTCTCCCATCAATTTGTTCTCGCCAGTAGCTGGGTCACGGGTAAAGGCAACACCGGTTCCTGAAGTATCACCCATATTACCGAAGGCCATCATCTGTACGTTAACAGCGGTTCCCCAAGAATAAGGAATGTCATTGTCACGACGATATACGTTGGCACGAGGGTTATCCCAAGAACGGAATACCGCTTGGATAGCTCCAAGAAGTTGTTCTTTGGCATCAGCCGGGAATTCTTCTCCCAGTTTACTCTTATATTCTGCCTTAAATTGAGCAGATAACTCTTTTAAATCATCCGCGGTTAAGTCAGTATCTTCTGTAACCCCTTTTTCTTCTTTCATCTTATCGATGAGCTCTTCGAAGTACTTCTTACCGACTTCCATTACTACGTCAGAGTACATTTGAATAAATCTTCTGTAGCAATCCCATGCCCAACGAGGATTTCCTGATTTTTCAGCAATTACGTTTACTACTTCTTCGTTAAGACCAAGGTTAAGGATTGTATCCATCATACCTGGCATAGAAGCACGTGCACCTGAACGAACAGATACAAGTAGTGGATTTTCGTTATCACCAAATTTCTTGCCGGCGATTTCTTCCATCTTGGTAACAGATTCCATGATTTGAGCTAAAATCTCATCATTGATTTTCTTGCCATCTTCATAATATTGTGTACAAGCTTCTGTTGTTACCGTGAACCCTTGAGGTACTGGTAAACCAAGTTTTGTCATTTCAGCAAGGTTACATCCCTTACCGCCAAGAAGGTTTCTCATTGTTGCATCGCCTTCAGAAAACATATAAACCCATTTCGTCATTTCTGTATGACCTCCTAATACTATTTTTTCTTTAAAGTCGCACATAATATTGTACCTAGAATAGCCACTTTAGTCAAGCAAAATAGCTGATTAACTTAACTCAACTTTTGCAGCCTCGGCCGGCTTAAAATCATTGTACAAATCATAGATATTATGACCTGTGGATTCGCTTAAGACCCGGCCCTCTAAAGTGTAGGTGCGAATAAAGCGTTTACCGTCAATACTAGACCAGTGCTCCACGTCCCAAGTTAGGTAGCCGTCTTCATCGCTTTTCTTCTCTTTTAAGATTAAATCTACTTGGCGTCCCCCAGGAGCCATGAGCTCAATCAGTTCCTTTTCCGTTACTTCTAATTCTTCTTTTTTTACTTTATCGTATACTTTCATCTGTTTTTCCTCCGTTTATTCTCCGTAGTGTAAAAAAGCCCGGTACCCTTTATAAGCTTCATAGACGTCCGCCTTTGAGGTAATCTCGTAAGGGGCGTGCATACACAGGACCGCTACCCCGCTGTCAATAACGTTCATTCCGAGATTGGCCATAATGTAAGCAATGGTACCGCCACCGCCAACGTCCACCTTACCTAGTTCTGCAAATTGATACTCTACTTGTGCCTCATCGAAAAGCTTTCGCAGCTTAGCGATAAACTCGGCGTTGGTATCATTAGAACCACTTTTACCACGAGCTCCAGTAAACTTATTAAACACCAAGCCTTTTCCTAAAAACGCCGAACTCCGCTTTTCAAAAGCATCCGCAAAGAGGGGATCATAAGCCGCACTAACATCAGAAGAAAGCATGGCTGAATTCGCTAAGGTACGACGCACTAAAAGTTCCGACTCCCCTTCCGTTAAGCTTAGAAGCTCGGCGACCGCGTTTTCAAAGAAGCGGGACTGCATTCCGGTGGCGCCTACACTACCGATTTCTTCTTTATCCACTAAGATTAGACAACCGGTGCGGCTTAAGTCTTCCTCAGCCATCATCGCAAAGAGAGAGGTAAAGGCGCACACTCTATCATCTTGACCATAAGCCATAATCATACTGCGATCAAAGCCTAAGTCTCTCGCTTTCTCCGCCGGCACAATCTCTAGTTCTGCTGAGGCAAAGTCTTCTTCTTCAATCCCGTATTTCTCATTTAAAATGGTTAAAATCCCGTGTTTTACCTGTTCTTTTTTCTCTTCCTCTTCGCTGCTAAGTGGCATACTGCCCACTAAGAGATCCAGCTTTTCCCCTTCGATGACCACGCTGGCTTTTTTCTCCATCTGCTTGGCCGCTAAATGAATTAACAAATCCGTCACCGCAAAGACAGGATCATCGGCTTCTTCACCGATTACGATATCGACCACCGTGCCATCCTTTTTCGCCACTACACCGTGAATTGCTAGGGGCATCGTCACCCACTGGTATTTCTTAATGCCCCCGTAATAATGGGTATCTAGATAAGCCATCTCCTCGCTTTCGTAGAGAGGATTTTGCTTCACATCGATACGCGGTGAATCAATATGAGCGCCAAGTATATTCATTCCTGCGGATAAGGGCTCTTTTCCCAAATTAAACAGGGCTACGCTTTTGCCCATCATTACGGTATAGACTTTGTCGCCGCTCTTTAGCTTTTTCCCAGCCTTAATCGCTTCACTCAAGTCCTCATAGCCGGCTGCCTTCGCCATTGCCACTGCGTATTTTACACATTCTCTCTCCGTCTTGCCAGTATCGAGAGCATGCTTATACTTATCGTTTAGCGCCTGCAGTTTGGCAATGTCGGCTTCATTGTAATTTTCCCAAGCATTTACATTCTTCATCTTTAAGAAAGCCTCCTTATTTTTTTCTACTTAAAGTAGTATAGCACATTTTTTTCAGAATCCCGCGTATAAAAGAAAAAGGGCGCAAATGCACCCTTTTTCATAAAGTCTTTATTTTGTTTTAATACCAAATTGATTGGACTCTTTATCAATCTGCTTAACCACCCCTGTTAACGCCCACAGACCGATTAAGTTAGGAATAACCATCAGGCCGTTAAAGCAGTCCGCCATGGTCCAAACAAGCTCTACCTTAAGAGCTGAACCGATTACAATGCATACACATACGAGTACAGCATATACCTTTAGAGCCTTTTCGCCGAAAAGGTATTTTACGTTCGCTTCACCGAAGAAATACCAACCAATAATGGTAGAGAAAGCGAAGAAGAACAGACAAACCGCGAGGAATATTTCGCCGGCCTTACCGAAGGTCGCGGAAAAAGCGGCTTGTGAAAGAGCGGTTCCCGTTAAAGAACCATCTGGAGTAAGTACTCCCGTAATCAAAATAACAAATGCTGTCAAGTTAAGAATAACAAAGGTATCAATAAAGACGCCCATCATTGCTACATAACCTTGCTCCGAAGGATGCTTTACCTTAGCAACTGCGTGAGCATGAGGTGTAGAACCCATACCTGCTTCATTAGAGAAAAGACCTCTAGCAACACCTTTTTGCACGGCTAGCTTGATTGTTGCTCCTGCTACGCCACCAGCGACTGCTTGCGGATTAAACCCTCCTACAACAATGTCAGAAAGTACTCTTGGCAGTTCACCAATATTCATAATAATTACGATTAAGGTACCTAAGATATAAAAAATCGCCATAATCGGTACAAGCAATTCAGTTACCTGAGCAATTCTTTTAATACCACCAGCAAAAACAATAAATGCCAGTACGGCAACAATCACACCGATGATAATAGGGTTGATACCAAACGCTTGTTGGAACGCTGCCCCGATAGAGTTAGACTGTACAGCATTGCCCATAAAGCCAAGAGCAAAGATGATAAACACAGCAAAACAACCAGCCAAAATCTTACCAAAGGTCCCCTTAAAGGCCGCCTTAATATAATACACCGGTCCTCCAGTTACTTGACCATTTTCATCCTTAGTCTTGTACTTTTGGGCCATCGTTGCTTCCGCATAGATGGTGGCCATTCCAAAGAAGGCGGATATCCACATCCAAAAGATTGCTCCCGCTCCACCTACAGCGATTGCCGTAGCGGCTCCAGCGATATTACCCGTTCCTACCTGGGCGGCGATAGCGGTTGCCAGCGCTTGAAAAGAACTCATCCCGTCTTTTCCCGCATCCCCCTGTTTCTTAAACATGTTACCAAAAGTTCTTTTAAAACCTTCTGTAAACTTGCGCACTTGAATAAACTTAAGATTTAAGGTAAACCAAACCCCCGTACCTACCAGTAGGATGATTAAAATATAATCCCACAGAAAGCCATTCAGTGCTCCAAAAAACTTCTCTACTGCTGCCATATTACCCTCCTATTTCCTTTTTGTCATAGTTTTCATCTATGACTATATTTTATATCTGAATAATACAATTTTACGATATTTATTTCAATACTATTCGGATTAATGCGTAATATTTAGCGTATTGTTTGTTTTTTAACATAAAAAGACTCTACTATTATTAATAGGTAGAGTCTTTGTCCTTATTTTTTTCGTTTTTCACGTGAAAATTTTATCGAAGTATAAGTTTTTCACTGTCACTTCTTACATAATTGTGCCCATCGCCTCTTTAATATCTTCATCCTTCTGGCTAATAATAGCCTCCAGAGCCCACCGTAAACCTTCTGCTATTAATTCAGCAGACATACTCGGCGTACCATCTGGCAACTCACGTACCTGCTCTGGTAAATACGGTACGTGAATGAACCCGCCACGAATACTTGGATAAGTACGATCAATCAAATAAAGTAAACGATACATAATATCATTACATACATAAGTTCCTGCAGTATAAGAAATACTCGAGGGAATGCCATGCTCTTTCACATTTTTAACCATAGCTTTCACTGGTAATGTCGTAAAATAAGCATTTTCACCATCCTCTTTAATCTTCTGATCCATCGGCTGTTGCCCATCATTATCAGGAATGCGCGCTTCCATCAAATTTATCGCCACTCTTTCGACAGAAATAACGGAACGTCCTCCTGCTTGCCCGACACACAAAACCACATCTGGCTTTTCTGCCTCAATCGCTCGCTCTAAAACCACACCATCCTTTTCAAACACAGTGGGAACCTCTAGCTTTATAAGCTGGGCTTCTCCAAGCCTATCTGGTAATCTTTTCACCGCTTCAAAAGCAGGGTTTATCTCTGCGCCACCAAAGGGGTCAAATCCGGTTATCAATATTTTCATTTCTTACGTCCTCCTAATATACTTGTGGTTCGGGAACGATAATCTTTCCTCGCTCCATAATCATCCGGTTATCAACGTATATGTCAGGGTCACGACCCACAATATCAAAATGTCCACTGGCCTGATGGACACCACCTAGGGCTAGATTGCGGCCAAAGCCAATATGAAACGTTCCGTACGCTGACTCGTCTTCGATATAGCTGCTACCGCGACACTTAGCATATGAATTAAGACCTATTCCCAGCTCCGAAGCAACGTACATTCCCTCATCGGTGTATTGTTCGATATAGGCTTGCAACCGCTGTCCGTCTTCATTGTCGGCAATCTGAGTAATGCGTCCGGCGGCGAGCTCCACTTGCACCGCCTCCTTAACCCCACCGATATAGCCTAGTGAGCCGTCAACAACCATGGTACCCTTCGTCATCGTCTCCTCAATCGGGACGTAGGCTTCAATACTGGCGGAAGAATAGCCACCTCCATCTTTAACCACGCCGTTAAAGAAACCGGCGGACCGATTTCTCGTATAGAACTTTAGACTAGTGCCCGCCGAAGTGCGCACGTCAATCGTCGAGCCCTCGTCCAAATAACTCATAATAACCTGAGCCATCATCTTGCTTTTCTTCGTATCCATCTGCAAAAAACGATACCCCAGCAGGGAACGGCCGTCGCCTGTTAGTAGTGGCAACGACAAAAACTTACTACCGCGTTCAATTGCCTTCTTGGCTGCCTTTGTTGTCACAATCGAGTAGTCCGTCGCACCGATAATCGCTTTATATCCGCGAAAGATATCTTCCTGCTCGTCAAAGAACACACCTACTTGTTTGCCCGTGCGCTCCACGATCATTAAGTCTGCTCGGGCTCCTCTTTTCGCAGCGCATTGCTTCAGTAACTGGGCCTCTTTAATATACTGATTACTGGTAACAATCAGCAAATTCTCCCAGGGCTTTAGCCTCATCCAGCTCTTAATCACGATGTTTGCACCTGTTTTGATCCGTTCCATACTTTGCTTCATACTTCACCTTTTACTTGAATATAATCATATAGCAGATTTGGAAGACTAAGAAAATTCCGGCAAGCACTACTTGATTCTTAATAACACCCATTCTATCTTTCATATCCAACATCGCTACCGGAACGATGTTAAAGTTTGCCGCCATCGGGGTACATAAGGTACCGCAGTAACCACAGGTTAACGCTAGCATACCAATAACCACCGGGTCCGCGCCGTAAGCCAAGACAAATGGAGCCCCGATACCAACGGTCATAACCGTAATCGCCGCAAAGGCATTTCCCATAATCATGGTAAAGACCGCCATACCAACGGCAAAGACGATTATCCCAACGGTTACATTGCCCTTAGGAATCACCTTACCGACCATTTCGGCAATTACATCGCCAACACCACCAGCCGTAAAGATCGCACCGAGACTTGCTAAGAGCATCGGCAGCATACTAAGAGGACCTACCGTTGATAGGAGCCGCTCCGAATCCTGTAGGAAAACCTTGGGTTTGTTGTCTTTATTAAAGATTATCAACAACACAACGGCTACAAACACACCTACACCAACACCTACTAACGCACCGTAGTTTGGTTGAAGTGCAAAAATAATCGCAAAGACACCAATCGATAGCGCCGGAATAAATATTTTCATATTTAATTTATCCGACATAGCTTTCGTATATTCTGTATTTGGCGCATCCACCTTACCAATCTTAACTTTCTTAAAGATGGCTGGAAGCGTCATGATAACAATTAAGATTCCGTTTGCCATCGGCGGAATCCAACGGCCAAAGCCGATAACAACACCCATTGCACACCAAAAAACTGCCGTTCCTAGGCGTGATGGATTTTCTTCATCGCGAGCGTTTTTAACTCCTGTATAGATGGCCATCAAGCCCATGATAATATATAGTACTTCTAAAATTTTCTGACCGATTGTAAAATCAGCACTTGTAAAAAATCCCATTCTTTTTTACCTCCCCTTCTACTTTGTATCGCCGTAATATTTCTTACGAAGTCTCTTGTCTTTTAAGTAATAGTAGATAATTGCTACCGTTACACAGAACAGGGCAATGGGAATTTCTACCTTAGCAAGATCAAGTAGCTCTACCTTATAGCCTAGAGGCTCTAAAGTAGACTGTACCAGAAGACCACCAGCGCCACCGACAAATAGCACCTGACAGAAGAACCAAGCCACGTTTTCCATTCCGGAAGCCATTCCTTTAAGTTGTTCTACGTGCTCTTCATTAGGCTCGTGTCCCTTCGCTTCAACTGCACCAATAGCCATTGGCATAATAATCGGACGTACAAAGCCCGCTACACCACCGAAGCTAACGTTAAAGGCGGCAAAAATTCCTCGCATTACGCCGTAAGCGCCAATTACTGCCCCAGAAGAGGCGTTCTTTAATTTGCCAATTAATTTTGCTGCCGATTCTTTCAAACCGTTACGCTCTAGCGTACCTGTAACTAACATGATTAAGATAAAGATAACCATGCTGCGGTTAGCGACAAAGCTAGACCCTAGGGTCTCTAATAGACCTTTCACGCCTAAGCCGCCCGTAAAGGCGGTCACGATTGCCGCTAACATGATGATCAAGATTGAATCCTTTTTCAAAGCAAAGCCGATAATTACAATCAAGATCCCCAATAGTTTAATCCACTCCATTTTTCTCTTCTCCTTTTCTCGTTGTCGTCATCATACTACGATTGGTCGTAGCCGAGTATGACTTACCTTTAGTTGTTCTGCAGTTATCACTGCTGTATTCTCATAAATGCACTGGGCATTTATCAGCAAATTAATAATCGCCAAATCGTGCTTTACGTGAGCTCTGGCACAAAGATTTAAATACTCTCCTTGAGCGGTTTCATCAGCCACCTCGCTAGTATAAGCCACCGTCGTTATCCATGGAAAACGGATAGACGGATAGCGATGATGGGGATCTGCTTCAAAGTAAATCCAATAATTAATCATCTCTTTATAGTAGTTTGCCGGAAAAAGCTTGGGCATCCACTGATGGGCAAAGATTTCAAATTGATGGGCCCACTCCTTATTCCATTGGCGCATCTCCTCATCTGAGGCGATTGCTTCGGCAACCACATCCTCTATCTTCTTATTAACCACTTCGTTACTAGCGTACTCAGCATTTTTGACAGTCCAAAAATACCCATAAAGTAGGGATCTCGGTAGCCAAAAGCCTTTGTAGGACGGCGAGGTATAGCCGGAAAATTGCTGTTCCCACTCATGACTTGGCACTCCGTGATTGTCCACGATTACATCCGGCAAAAACCGTTCGTACAAGCGGGTAAGACTCATCGCCTCCGTATGCTTCGTATCCACTTTAAAGTGCTCGTGATAAAACTCTTTGCCGACGGCGTTAAACCGTGCTACGTGTAGCTTCCAGTATGGATTATCCTTTTGTAGTTCATAGTGAATCGCCGAACCATCCACATTTTCCATCGGAACAATCACCAGATTAAGGCTTTCAGCTACGTCTTTATACTGGGGTTCACTCAGCAGCGTCCGCAGCAAGATAAAGGCAGCGTTAGTACTAGAAACCTCATTGGCATGATGGCGGCAATTAATAATCTCTGAAGGGTGATTGGTGATTCGCTTCGTCTGGGATACGTAACCTTTGGCCTTTGGTAAGAGCTCGATAGCATATACCTGACGTCCCATATAGGAAGTCGCTGTTTGGTAAACTAAGAGCCCCGGTACCCGCTTTAACTGGTTAATAATCTCCAGATATGCCTCATAGCCAATTAGCTCTTCTTCCTTTATATCGATCCAGGTAATCTCCAAGTCCTTGCGGATCCGCTCCCTTGCTGGTAAATCTACGGAATAGCTCTCCTCTCCAGCTAATAACTGCAGAGTTAGCGCCTCCCCAAAGGCAATCTCTCTTTGGGTCAAAACCTCTATGTAGCCCTGTGCCACCTCATGAGAGACACCTTCACTTTGAATAATTACCTGAAACATTTCTCCTTGGCGTCTGATTTCCTTCAGATAAAGCTTAATCTCCGCCGGCGTCGGTGCTTTAATTAGCTGGCGGCCTTCGGCGTAAATTCCTGGTGCCTCTGCCGCTTGGTCATATAGAATCACCTTAAACGTAGGTTTTCCAGAACCCTTTCTAATTACCGGTAGAATAAGTCCCGGCTCTTCAAGCATCTGCTGACACTTCTCATTGCCGTAATTCTTAAAATAATCGGCACCGGCAAAATACATATCTTCGTGCAACCCGTCTAGGGTAGAAATCATATCCTCTCGGCTATCCAAACGGTAATCTGGTTCACTGGCAACGACTTCTAAGCGCAACTGAGAAAATAGCGGCTGCTTTTCGGCGCTGACTTCACCGCCAGTCTTTCGTTCAATAAATTCTCGACAGTCTTTTAGCACGTTTCTCTGGTAAATATCCCAGATGTTTTCTACATCTGTCTTAATCTGTTCGTCAACAATTGCTACGCCGTTTACCTTCACCCTTAAGTATCCTGTTGAGGGATGCACTTTTCCCATCTCTTTGTAGGCATCTAAGTAAGGACGCTCAGAATACGCTGCTTTATATACGCTATTTGAAAGGCACGTACCCTCCTTCCCGTAGCTTTTACACTCATAGGTAATATCCTGGTCGCCTTCATAGGTAACAAAGGATATCTGTTCCTTCGTCAGACCAAGTTCTTTCACCAAGACGTCTTCAATCGGATATAATTCCTGCAAATAACGAATCGGCAAATCGTACCACTTATTTTCGTCTCCGCCCACGTTATTATATGACGGAGTCGCCCCGTTCTCATCTAGCCAATCAGTAACGCCCTCCGGCAAAAATGGCCGAAAGCCGATTTCAACTCGCTCCAAAGCTGTCTCCTGCTTAAGTTTGGGAATCACCGACTCCGACAACCAAGAAAACCCTTGCTTATACGCACAATAAATCTGGCACTCCTTAAGCTTTGCTTGCTTTTCCTGCAACTTTTGTTCTAGTTCACTAGCAAGTTCTTCTCGGAGAGGTTGCTCCTCACTTAACGCTGCCAGTATCTCTACTTGATCACCGGCTTTCACTTGAGGATAGACTTTTTCTAAAAGAAGCTCTCGGAACGTATCCACCTCCCAGGGGATATCGTACTCTTTGTCATATACCTTGCGCATCTCCTTATAGTTAATAAACTCAACATCAGGAAACAACTGCTGAACCTCTTCTTGTTGAGCGGCGATTTCCGGTGAAACATAAGCCTGAATTCCCGTCTCATTTACGGTTGATAAATAGGCCAGCTGCCCTTGCAAGTTTTTCATAGCGAAACTCTCCGTCATCTCCTGCAAATGGCTAGTCCACGTCTCCCGCTCCCAGCTGTAGGGGAAATGTTCACAAAACCAACTAGAAAATACTTCTAGCTCCTCTCCCTTCCCTTCCACATATACTAAAGTCCCGTCGTCGCTCTCCTCCTGGTAAATTCGACATATCTCACCCTCTCTAAAAATCACCGCATTGCCGCCTATATACGAAGGGGCGGCGAGCCAGCAATCAAGAGCGGTCGTCTCCATTCCAAAGCGAAAAGCAAAGTTGCAAGCTGCCACCATCAGTGACTCACTGCCCTCTTCTGGTACAACGAAATAAAAATTCAGCTTATCCGGTAGCAAGTCAAGATTATTATCAAGGAGAAACTCACCCTTACTAAATAATGACTCCAGTCCCTTTTTCGCCCGCCAGTCAAAATCCGCTACTGGTCTTGCCGCGTCTGAGGCTGCCTGATAAGCTACTGGCGGATTATTCTCTTCCTGGGTGAGCAGCGCCTTTAATTCCTCTAGCTTCGTTGGACAGGGCTCCCCCTCAGTTAACGAAGCAATAGGAAACTCTGCCGCTTCGCTTTGAAAGCCCCAGGCGAGAGATGCTTGAATTGCCATCTTCCGTTCGTCCCAGCTCATTCCCTCTACTATTCGTAGCTTATGCTGCTGTTTCGGAACCATACAAACACCTTCTTTCTTTTCTAAGTTAATCATTCTTTTATTTTAAGTAATCGTCTAAAGTATGTCAATCAATGCCTACCCTTTTGGGTAGGTTCACCAAAAAAAGACCTCTCCTATTCACATAAGAGAGGTCTTTCTAGTATTTTTTTACTTACCAAGCAAATTTCTTTTCGAAGTAAGCATCTAAATCTTCAATTTTAATTCTTTCTTGAGCCATGGTGTCGCGCTCACGAACTGTCACACAGCCATCTTCAGCTGACTCGAAGTCGTAGGTAACACAGAATGGTGTGCCGATTTCATCGAGACGACGGTAACGCTTACCGATATTGCCGCGATCGTCAAACTCGCAGTAGTACTTTTTGCTAAGCTGGGCGAAGACCTTTTCTGCCCCCTCGTTAAGCTTCTTAGAAAGGGGAAGCACGCCAATTTTAACAGGCGCTAGGGCCGGATGGAAATGAAGAACCGTTCGGGTATCGCCTCCTTCTAGCTCCTCTTCATCATAAGCTGCACAGAGGAAAGCCAGTAGCATTCTATCCACACCGAGAGAAGGTTCAATACAGTAAGGAATGTACTTTTCTTTCTTTTCGTCGTCAAAGTAAGTCATGTCTTGCTTTGAGTGATCCATATGAGACTTTAAGTCAAAGTCGGTTCTATCGGCAATTCCCCACAGTTCCCCCCAGCCGAAGGGGAACATAAACTCAATATCCGTAGTCGCATTTGAGTAGTGAGAAAGCTCTTCTGGATCGTGGTCGCGAGCTCTAAGCTCATCATCCTTAAGACCAAGATCATGAAGCCAATCCATACAGAACTTCTTCCAATAGGCATGCCATTCTAAGTCGGTTCCCGGTTCACAGAAAAATTCCAACTCCATCTGCTCAAACTCTCTCGTTCTAAAGATAAAGTTACCCGGTGTAATCTCATTACGGAAAGACTTACCGATTTGGGCGATGCCAAAAGGAATCTTCTTTCTAGAAGTCCGTTGAACGTTTTTAAAGTTTACAAAAATACCTTGGGCTGTCTCTGGGCGTAAATACACGGCGTTCTTTGCATCCTCAGTTACCCCTTGGAAGGTCTTAAACATCAGGTTGAACTCCCGAATATCGGTAAAGTTATGAGAGCCACAGGTAGGACAAGGAACTTGATTGTCATCGATAAATTTCTTCATCTTCTCATGAGACCAAGCATCTACTGCTTCTCCTAAGTCCATGTCATGCTCTTTGGCAAAATCTTCAATTAATTTATCTGCTCGAAACCTTTCATTACACTCTTTACAATCCATCAGCGGATCGCTAAAGCCACCTACGTGACCAGAAGCCACCCAGGTCTGAGGGTTCATCAGAATCGCGCAGTCCACGCCTACATTATAAGGACTTTCTTGAACGAACTTCTGCCACCACGCTCTTTTTACGTTGTTCTTAAGCTCAACTCCTAGATTTCCATAGTCCCATGTATTTGCAAGGCCGCCGTAAATCTCAGACCCAGGGTAAACAAATCCTCTTGATTTCGCCAGTGCCACAATTTTTTCCATCGTTTTTTCTACCATACGTATCTCATCCTCACCTTCTTGAATCGTCACATCATTCTTATAATACAATTTCCCGAGGGTATTTGCAAGCGCTACCCTCGGGAATTATCATTCGTCTTTTCCTAGTGGCGAGTGTGCAGAAGTTCGTGCTCTCTGCCCTTAATGATGTCGCGGTAGATAACTTCTACCATCGGATTTTCGTTAGATGTTCTCACCTGAGAACCGGTATCGACTTTATAAAGACCCTTCACTCTTGCCTTTTTCGTCTTCGGGCCGGCTGGTACTGGCTGACCACCACCCATAACACAGCCCCGGCGACAAGCCATCACTTCTACGAAATCGTAATGACGCTTGCCAGCCTTCATCTCTTCAATCAACTGAGAAGCAACGCCCAGTCCATGAACGATAGCGATTTTTACTTCTCTATCTCCTAGCATAATGGACGTTTCCTTCACACTATCAAGTCCCCTTACGCCGGAGAACTCTATTCTGCTAAGTTCGCTTAAGTTATTGTCTTTGTCATAGCAAATCTTTCGCAGTACGGCTTCGGTTACCCCACCGGTTACGCCAAAGATAACGCCACCGCCACTAGCGATACCAAAAGGCATGTCCACAGCTTCTTCATCTAATTCTTCGAATTTGATGGCCGCTTTTCGAATCATTCTGGCCGCTTCTGCCGTGGTAATAACTGCATCTGTGTCCTGAACGCCGTCGGTATGATTTTCCGGTCTTAAAGCCTCGCCCTTTTTCGCAGTACAAGGCATAATAGAAACCACAAAAGTCTTCTTCTCGTCATCTTTAAAGTAATCTTTAAGAACAGCTGAGAACATCCCTTGAGGTGAACGACAGCTAGAGATATTTTCTTTCAGTTCTGGAAACTTATAATCCGAAAATTTTACCCAGCCTGGACAACACGAGGTGAAAAGTGGCAAGTTCTCGTTCTTCGTTAAACGCTCCACCAACTCAGCCGACTCTTCGTATACCGTTAAATCGGCACCGAAAGAAGTATCAAAAACCTTGTCAAAGCCAATTCGGCGAAGGGCACTGACGAGTTTTCCCATAGAGTTTTCCCCTTTCGGGATACCGAAGGAATCACCTACAGCAATTCGTACAGCCGGCGCGATTTGGGCAACCACCCGGGTATTCGGATCATTAAGGGCTTCCCAGACTCTATCTTCGTCCTTCTTAATGGTAATCGCTGCTGTCGGACAGACCACGCGGCACTGGCCACAGCCCACGCACTCAGTATCGTTAATATCCTTATTAAACGCGGGCATAACCTGCATTTTCGACCCTCTAAAGGCAAAGTCAAGAGCACCCACACCTTGTACCTCGGCACAGGTACGCACACAGTCACCGCAGAGAATACACTTATTCGGATCTCTCACAATACTCGGCGAGCTAAAATCAAGAGGTTGTTCTTCCTTATTATTAGTAAAACGAACCGCATCCACGCCTAATTTGTAGGCCAAGCTTTGAAGGGTACAGATACCGTTTTTGTGACACGTTGTACAATCCCGACAATGGGAAGAAAGCAAGAGCTCCATAATTAACTTACGATAATTTTGTAACTTAATGGTGTTGGTCTTAATCACCATTCCCGGTCTTGGTTGTTCTGAACAAGAGGCGAACACCCGACCTCTCTCATCCTCTACCACGCACATCCGACAGGCACCATAAATAGATAGCTCGGAGTGATAGCAGAAGGTAGGTAAATCAATGCCGGCTTTTCGGATAACGGAAAGCAGATTCTTTTCGCCCTCAAGCGGCACACATCTTGAATCGATTGTAATAAAATCCATAACTTCCTCCTTCGTTAGCTCGCTATATGGATAGCCCCGAACGGACAGGTGTCCACGCAGGCGCCACACTTGATACATTTCTCTTGATTAATCTGATAAGGTTCTTTGATGACACCATCAATAGCCTCCACCGGACAGTTCCGCGCACATTTCGAACAGCCTTTACAGGCGTCTGCGTCGATTACGTAACTTCTAAGCTTTTCACAGCTTCCAGCAGGACATTTGCGATTAATATGAGCTATATATTCATCTCTAAAGTTAGCGAGCGTACTAAGAACCGGCAAGGCCGCACTTTTACCCAAACCGCAAAGAGCGGTATCGGTAATGGCGTGTCCCAATTCTTCCAGCATATCCAAATCTTCTTCCTTACCTTCGCCGATAACCATGCGCTCCAGAATCTCCAGCATCCGCATCGTTCCTTCGCGACAAGGTACACACTTACCACAGCTTTCATTCTGGGTAAAGTTCATGAAAAATCTTGCCACTTCCACCATACAAGAATTTTCATCCATAACTACAAGACCACCAGAACCAATCATTGCGCCCCGCTTCTTAAGAGAATCAAAGTCAAGTTGAATATCCAAATCCGCATCCACGAGACAACCACCAGAGGGTCCCCCGATTTGCACCGCTTTAAAGGCACCACCGCCTTTGACACCGCCACCGATGTCATAGATAACTTCACGAAGAGTGGTTCCCATAGGCACTTCAATCAGCCCCGTATTGTTAACACTACCAGTGAGCGCAAACGCTTTCGTTCCCGGACTTCCTTCTGTCCCGATGCTCTTAAACCAAGCCGCTCCATTTTCCACAATCATCGGAACGTTAGCGTACGTCTCCACATTATTGAGAACTGTCGGTTTGCCAAATAAGCCTTGCTCCACCGTTCTTGGCGGCTTCGTTCTTGGCATTCCTCGCTCCCCTTCAATGGAAGCGGTTAGGGCACTACCTTCTCCACAGACAAACGCACCGGCACCCCGGTTAATATGTAATTTGAAAGAGAAATCCGTACCCAGGATATGATCTCCTAAAAGCTGCATCTCTTCCGCCTGGGCAATGGCTGTCTTCAAACGGCTAATCGCTAGCGGATACTCTGCCCGCACATAGATATAACCTTCCTGAGCACCCGTTGCATAAGCCGCTAGCATCATGCCCTCGATCATCTTATGGGGATCGCCTTCCATAATACTGCGGTCCATAAAAGCACCCGGATCACCCTCGTCGCCATTACAGACAACGTAGCGAATCTTCTCTGGTTGTCTGGCCACCTGACGCCATTTGTAACCGGTCTGGAAACCACCGCCGCCACGGCCTCTTAAATTCGCTTCTTCGACTACATCTACTACCTCATCTGGTTTCATGTCAAATAAGGCCTTTTCAATTGCTGAATAACCACCAACAGCCAAATACTCGCTGATGTGCTCGGCATCGATATGACCACAGTTCTTAAGGACTAAACGAGTCTGCTTCGCATAAAAAGGAATGTCTTCTTGGGCTTCGTACTTCACTCCATCAATTTCGTAAACCAGACGTTCTACCGGTTCCCCTCTCAAAATGGTCTTTTCAAAAATTTCTTGACAATCCTCTGGTTTCACCTTGATATAGAGAATGTTCATAGGTTCAATCCGCACCAGTGGTCCCATCTCACAGAAGCCGTGACAGCCGCTCTTCTTAACGCCTACGTGAGCAATCTCTTTACCAAACTCCACCGATACGTTCTTCACATCTTTACTCAGCTCTGTAAAACGGTCACAAATCTCCTGAGAGCCGCCAGCTAGACAACCTGTCCCCGCACAGATTAAGATCCGGCAATCGTCTGCTACCATCTGTGCCTTGCTTTCGCTCCGCGCCTTTTGTAAATCTTCTCGTGATTTTAAACTAAAATTCACTGCCATTATTCATCACCTCGCAGTTCTGCTAAAAGTTCTCCTGCTTTTTCCGGCGTCATCGCTGGATACACCTTTTCATTTACCGTTAGAACCGGTGCTAAGCCACAGGCTCCAAGACAGGATACGGTCTCTACTGTAAAAAGCATATCATCGGTGGTATGCTTGTCCTTTGATAGACCTAATTCTTTATGTAGATATTCTAAGATGGGAAGTGATTTACGTACGTGACAGGCCGTGCCATCACAAACCTTAATGATGTATTTCCCTTTGGGGTCAAATGAGAAATTCTCATAAAAAGTAGCTACACTATAGGCTTTCGCTTCGGTAATACCGATTTCTTTGGCGACGTAGCTTAAAAGCTCTGGGGGTAGATAACGATATTCGTTTTGAATATCCTGGATGATAGGGATCAACGCCCGTTGCATGCGTCCGTGGGATTCGATGATCTCATCAGCCTTTTGGTAAAACGACTGTTCTAACATTTCATTCCTCCTAAGTCTTGTTCGTTAAATAACTATCTATTATAGATTTCCAGTCTAATTATGCCCCATTGTTAAATAATATGCAATATAAAAAATTGAAACAATTCGCGAACAATTCACACCTTTCTCAGTTACCTTTACCCCCATTATGGAAGCGTCAATTTATTGCCATTTTGTATCCCAAATGATAGAATTAACCTATGAAAAATAGCGTAAAAAAAAGAATAGCACCGAGTAAGGCGGTGCCATTCTTATCATCCTAAGTATTGTACTCGAAAATCGTCTACAGTAATTCCATTCCCCCAAGCACGCTTCGTAGCTTCTCTTTTTCTTCGCTACTAAGCTCCGCAATCGGCTCTAAGCACTTACCAACAGGGATTCCCTGCATTACCAGGCCTTCTTTAATAACCGCTGGAAACGTGCCCATGCCACAAGCGATACGCAAGGGGGCAAATCTATACTGAGCTTCTAGTGAACCGGCCAAATCACCTTCTACAAACTTATCGTAGATATCAGCCGCGATTCGCGGAGCTACATTAGCACAGGAAGCGATGGCGCCTGTGGCTCCGTAGCAGAGCGCTCCATAAATGAGAGTATCTCTCCCCATCAAGACGTGAAAATCCGGATTATCTCTTGTCAAACGGATGTATTCGGTAGCATTGGTCATATCGCCGGTGCTGTCTTTAATCCCCACAATATTGGGAATCTCTGCTAATCTAGCAGCTGTCGCCGGCGCAATCGTTACATTGGTCTTCGGCGCGTTATTGTAAAGAATAATCGGCAGCGTTGTACTCTCGGCGATAGTCTTAAAGAACTCGTAGAGCTCGTCCTGACTTTGAGAGATGAACATCGGGGTCAGGACCGAGACCGCGTCTACGCCTACTTCTTCACAAATTTTCGTTAGACGAATAGCCCCCCTAGTGGTAATATGGTTGGCTCCGCCGTACACTGGCACCCGACCTGCAGCTTCTTCTTTTACCGTTTCTAATATTTTTCTGAAAGTTTCATCATCAAAAGCGTAAAACTCTCCTGTCGTCCCCATGGGAAACAGCCCATGAACACCTTGATCAATTAGATGATTCACCAGTTGACGCAATACCTGGTAATTCACTTCCCCACTATCTGTAAGAGGGGTAATCACTGGTGGAATAATTCCCTGTGGTTTAAATGCCATAATTTTCCCTCCTAATCTGCCAATGAAACGTTGGAAACTTTTTCATAATATTTGGCGATGGCGCTATGATCATCCTTTTCGAAGCCGTCCGCTTTAAGACACTGCATAATCTCCATAATCTGAGCGGTCAGCGGTAATGAAGCGTTCACTAGATGAGAAGCGTTCAGCGCATTGGTTAGATCCTTAATATGAAGTTCCACTCTAAAACCTGGCTTAAAGTCATGGTTTAACATCATTGGTGCTTTCGCGTCCATAACGGTAGAACCTGCTAGTCCGCCGCGAATCGCCTGATAGACAAGCTCTGGATCCGCTCCGGCTTTTTTCGCTAAAGTAAGTGCCTCTGAGACTGCAGCAATGTTAATCGCCACCACGATCTGATTGGCCAGCTTAGCCGTATTACCGGCTCCTAGTCCCCCTACATACGTAACGCTTCCGGCCATGCACATCAATAGATCGTAGTACTTATCAAAGGTCTCCTTTTTGCCACCCACCATTACCGATAACGTACCATCTATAGCCTTTGGCTCTCCCCCGGAAACAGGAGCATCCATCAATTCAATCCCTTTGGTTGCTAGTTCTGCTCCAATCGCCTTTGACTCCATGGGGTCAATGGAACTCATATCGATAACTACTGTTCCTGGCTTAGCGGTTTCCGAAATACAGTTTTCCCCTAGGCAAACCTCTCTTACTTGAGGCGAGTTAGGCACCATGGTTATAATCACTTCGCACTGAGCCCCAACCTCTGCATTGCTTTTTGCAGCGATTGCTCCGGCTGCCACTAACTCATCTATCGCTGGCTGACTGGTGTTATATACCACCACCTCGTGGCCAGCCTTTAATAGGTTCTTGCTCATCGGCTTTCCCATAATACCTAATCCAACAAATCCAACTTTCATTATCATACCTCCAAATTTATTTTATAAACAATTGCAATACTAATAATTCTACTACACCTACACCGGCCATAATCATGGATATCGCCGTCTTACAACGCACTTGATCCTTTAATTCGCCAACGCCAAACATTCCGTTCCACACCCAGAATCCACTATCGTTAAAGTAAGAAAAGGAAATCGCACCAACACAACAGGCCTGAGCTAATAATACTGGGTTAACGCCGATTGCCGCCATCAGTGGTGCCGTTAAAGAAGCTGCCGTCGTAATCGCTACCGTTGCCGAACCAAGAGCGATTCGCATCAGGGCCGCAATAATAAACGGAATCAAAATTGCCGGGATTGGCCAACCAAGTACTAATTCTCCTAGAGCATTACCGATACCACTTACTTTAATCACATTACCAAGGCAACCACCAGCTCCGGTAATCAACATAATAATACCTGTATCTTTAATGGCACCATCCATCATCCCAAGAACGGTTTTGTTTTCTTCCTTTTTAACTAAGCCGTAGATTGCTAGGATGGTTCCGATACCTAAAGCAATAATCGGCTCACCAAACAATTCAATCGTGTAGTTGATAACGGCATTATCCATTCCGCCGACCAGGTTATAAATGGTTTTCGTCAGAATGAGCACAAGAGGCACAATAATTGGCGCCATCGAGTTCCAAAGAGATGGTAACTGCTTTTCGCCCATAATCTTATCTAACTCTTCCATTGACTTTAAGTACTCAGGACGGAATTCTTTCCGCTCGTAACCGCCGTTATCTAAAGGAATCTGATAGATTTTCTTTCCGATGTACTGGCAATAAAAAACAGCTACAATTAACATCGGTACAGATAACAAGGCACCTAACATAATCATCTGACCCACATCCACGTTTAACATACCCGCCGCTGTCAGCGGTCCTGGTGTTGGTGGTACCATACAGTGCGTTAACTGCAAACCGGCTGCTAGCGCCAGCGCTAGGCCAACTACGGATTTGCCCGTCACTTTCGATAGAGCTTTACATAGGGGCGCAAAGATTACGATCGCCGAGTCCGCAAATACGGGAATGGAGATAAACCAGCCGGTGATAGCCAGCGCCCATTCTTCCTTCTTTTTGCCTACTGCTTTAATAAAGGTGTAGGCTAGCTTTTCGGCGGCTCCTGATTTTTCCAAAATGCCGCCCATCATAACTCCTAAGCCGATAATAATACCGGTACTCTTTAGTGTGTTACCAAATCCGTCCTTAATGGCCGTCATCAGACCCACTTGAACGGTCCCGTCTGCTAAAGTAATATCTACTGGAGACATTCCCCCTATGAGACCTGTGACAATCGCCGCTAATAATAAGGCAATAAAGGTATGCACTTTTGTCTTCATTACTAAAACGATCATTAAAGCGATACCAATTACTAAACCGAGTAACATTCTCGTTGATTCACTCATTTTTCCTTCTCCTCTTATCCTTTAGTCCTATCTACAAAGACAGGGTCTTTTCGCATCAAACTTCCAATCCTTAACTAAGTACTGCATTCCTAGGGCGTCGTCTCTAGCGCCTAGGCATTTTTCTTTATATAGTTCATGAGCTTTTAACACTTGTTCTCTATCTACTTCAATCCCCAGTCCTGGTTTCTTAGGAATCTCCACGTAGCCATCCACGATTTGCAGAGGTTCTTTCGTTAGTCGCTCCAGCCCCTCTTGCCAGATCCAGTGGGTGTCGATAGCATTGACTTTCCCTGGTACCGCGGCTGCCGTATGGGAGAACATGGCAAGCGAGATATCAAAGTGATTATTGGAGTGAGACCCCCAGGTCAAACCAAAGTCATCACACATCTGACCCACTCGTACCGACCCAGCCATGGTCCAAAAATGAGGGTCTGCAAGAGGAATATCTACGGAATGGAGAGCCACTGAATGAGCCATTTGTCGCCAATCTGTGGCAATCATATTTGTCGCTGTCGGTAGTCCGGTAGCCTTTCTAAACTCGGCGAGAACCTCTCTACCTGAATACACGCCTTCGGCACCGCAAGGATCTTCACAGTATGTCAAAATGCCGTTCATATCCTTACAGATTTCAATCGCATCTTTTAATAACCAACCGCCGTTAGGATCTAAGGTGATGCGCGCCTCTGGGAAAGCTTCTTTAAGAGCCTTGATGGCTTTAATCTCTTCCTTCCCTTCTAAGACACCGCCTTTTAATTTAAAATCATTGAAGCCGTATTTATCCTTTGAAGCCTTCGCTAAAGCCACAATCGCTTCTGGGGTTAAAGCCTCTTCGCTTCGCAAGCGATACCACTCACAGTCACTATCTAGTTCGGAAGTATACTCAAGATCCGTCTTCTTCCGGTCGCCTACATAGAATAGGTAGCCTAACATCAACACTTTATCCCGAACCATCCCGTCACCAAGAAGGGCGGCTACTGGTACATCTAAAAACTTTCCAGCCAGATCAAGTAGAGCCGCTTCAATTGCCGTTACTACGTGAACGCCGGTTCGCAGATCAAAGGTTTGGTTTCCTCTTACGTCCTCTTCATCAGCTAGATTGTTCTTAACGGCTAATAACGTATTTTTATAAGCCCCAATACTGCTACCAACCACAATCTCCTTTGCCTGCTCTAGTCCCGCGGTAATTTTGCCGCCACCAGGCACCTCACCGACACCGGTATTGCCGTCACTATCGGTTAAAATCACAATATTTCTGGTAAAGTACGGAGCGTGAGCACCGCTCAAATTAAGGAGCATGTGGTCTCTACCAGCAACTGGGTACACTTCCATCTTTGTTACTACGGGTGTTTTCATTTTATTCTTTCCTCCTATTATTTCCTTTTTTTTACTATAATTTTTCGGAGGACTATTTACCATTCGCAATCTGGCTAATTTTCAAGGATATAATTCAGCATCCTTTTATTTCTTTCATTTTTAGAATTTTATCGTTTCACTTTCCTTTCAAAACGTTTCATTTTTAAGTAATGGGTGCCGGGTTAAAAATGCAAAAATCGTTATGGAGCTGATATTTTTCCGCAAAAGACTGCTCTTCTCCCGAGGCAACCCGAATAATTTTATCAAATAGCAGTCCCCCCATTTCGGCGATGGTAGACCCCCCTGTCGCCACTGCCCCAGCATTCACATCAATTAAATCCGCCCACAAATCCTTCATCTCATTACGAGAGCAAACCTTAATCACAGGGGCCGCCGCCAAACCATAAGGCGTTCCCCGCCCTGTCATAAAGACTTGCAGCGTAATGCCGGAAGCCAGTTGAGAAGGTCCGCAGACAATATCGCTAGCAGGCGTCGCCGCATAGATTAATCCTTTGCTCCTTGGCCGTTCACCTGGCGAGAGGACCTCAGCAATCGGCGCCGTTCCCGACTTGGCAATCGAACCCATGGCTTTTTCAACGATATTACTAAGACCACCTTTTTTATTTCCTGGGGTAGGATTGGCACTTCTATCCACTTCCCCTTGTTCAAGATAGCGGTCATACCATGCCATCTCACCAATTAGCTTATCCCTCACTTCACTACTTTGACAGCGCTTAGCTAAGTACTGAACTCCGTCTCTCACTTCTGTCACCTCTGAGAACATAACCGTCGCCCCGGCACCCACTAATAGATCCGCTGCATACCCAGCCGCCGGGTTAGCGCTGATTCCTGAAAATGCATCGCTACCGCCGCACTGCATACCAATGCATAGCTGATCTAAAGGAAGAACTGTTCTGCGCCTAGCGTTTAGACGTTCTAATTTGCTTTCTGCCATCGCCATTAGCGCCTGGATCATCGCTTCGAAGCCCGGTAAATCTTGCAAAACAATGACGTTCTCCGACTTATTATCCTCTTCCTCCAGCAGCATCTCGGGAGTAAGCTTCTCGCAACCAAGAGCCACCACCATTACCTCACCACCAAAATTAGGATTATGGACGAGGTTCCGTAGCGAGCGAATCGGAACCTTGGCCTCCTTCGCATTAATCGCCACTCCGCAACCATAGGCGTGGTTAATCGGAACAATATCATCCACATGAGGATACTTTGGCAATAGCTCCTGCTTCATCTTCTTCACTGCCACATTTAAAACCCCACTTACACACTGAACAGTCGTGTGAATGGCCAAAATATTACGGGTTCCGGCAAAACCACCCCGGGGATTTTCATAACCTGCAAACGTTCCCTGCTTTGCAACCGGTAACGCCACCTGATAGTCCCTGTCATAATCCATCTGCTCTAGCGATGGCATCTTCGGCAGGGTAACCATCTCTTCATTAATCCAGCTCCCCTCTTTAATTTTCCGGTTTGCATATCCAAGTAATACTCCGTAGCGAATGATTTCATCGCCAACATGCAAATCCTTTAGCGCTACTTTATGAGCCTGAGGTATTTTCTCTAACGTTACCACATTTTCTGTGGTTCGCACACCCGCTTCTAAGTCATAAAGTGCAATTGCTACATTATCCTGGGGATTAACCTTCACCGTCTGAGCTAACTTCTTTGTCTCTTGCATCTTTCTTCCCTTCCTTCTAATAGTATATCGGCAAAACTTCTCTTCACAGTTATTGTAGATGCTCGTTACTCTTATGTATACTTCGACATTTTAAGATATCTCTTAGTTTTTCTACTATGTGTGGTCTGTCCTGAATAATTGCTATTTTTACTGACACAAAAAACAGCCGAGAAAATCTCGACTGTTCCTTTCACTACTTATATTCCAAAATACTCTGCCCCATTATCGTGGGCAATCCCTTCCACAATCCGCTTTAAGGCCTTTTCATCGGCCGGATATTCATCCCCTTCCACGAGCTCTCCTAAGTAATTACAGAGAATACGACGAAAGTACTCGTGCCGCGTATAGGACAGAAAGCTCCGAGAATCGGTAAGCATACCGATAAAGTTTCCGAGAAGCCCTTGGCTTGCTAGCGTCGCCAAATGCTCTTCCATCCCCTTTTTGTGGTCGTTAAACCACCAAGCGCTGCCGTGCTGCATTTTCCCCTTTACTGCTCCCGATTGAAAGCAGGCCAGAATGGTATCGATGGCTGTATTATCCTCTGGATTAAGAGAATAGACGATCGTCTTCGGTAAAGCGTCCTCCACTTCTAAAGCATTGAGAAATTCTGCCAGTTCACTAATTGGCGCCACGCTGCCAATACTGTCAAAGCCGGTATCGGCTCCTAGGTCCTGAAACTGCTTCTGATTATTATTGCGGCGAACGCCGTAGTGAAGCTGCATCACCCAGCCTCGCATAGCGTACTCTTTACCGAGGAAAAGCAGCAGCGCCGTCTGATAAATGGCAATTTCTGAGGCGCTAAGTTCCTCACCTCGTCCGCGCTTTTTAAGAATCCCTTCTATCTGGTCCTCGCTATCAGGCTGATACATTACGTACGCTAACCCGTGATCGCTTAGCTTACAGCCGTGGGCATCGAAGTAATCAAGCCGCTTAATTAGCGCTTCTTTTACATCCTTAAAAGTGGTAATCTTGTTCCCGGTTGCAGCTGTTAACTCTTCGAGATACGCCAAGTAATCATGGCTAGCGATATTAAGGGCTCGGTCCGGTCGCCATGCCGGTAAAACCTTTACCTTGAAAGTCTCATCAACGGCTAGCTGTTCGTGATAGCACAAATCATCTATGGGATCATCGGTAGTACAGATTACTTCTACATTAGAAGCCATGATAAACTGTCTAGCGGACATCGTCTTTAGCTTTTCGTTACACAGCTCCCAGACCGCTGGCGCTGTCTCTTCATTTAATATCCCCTCATAGCCGAAGTACCGCTTAAGCTCTAGGTGACTCCAGTGATAAAGAGGATTGCCGACAGCTAGTGGCAACGTCTTCGCCCAGCAGAGAAACTTCTCGTAATCCGTGCCCTCGCCGGTAATATATTTTTCTGGGATGCCGTTGGCTCTTAGCAGGCGCCATTTATAGTGGTCGCCCCCTAGCCACAATTTCGTAATGTTCGAAAAGCGAACGTCTTCGGCAATTTCCCGCGGGCTTAAGTGGCAGTGATAGTCAATGATTGGCTGTGACTTCGCATACTCATGGTAAAGCCTGCTAGCAGTCTTTGTTTTTAACAAAAAATCTTCATTCATACGCTACACTCCTGAATAGGCAGAAAAGCCACCATCAACAGGAATCACAATCCCAGTAATAAAGCTTGCTGCTTCATTATTTAAGAGAAAGAGAAGGGTACCTAAAAGCTCTTCTGACTCCCCGAATCTACCGAGCGGTGTCGCGGCCATTATCTTCCCGGTGCGAGGTGTAGGGGTGCCGTCTTCGTTAAATAAAAGCTTGGCATTTTGCTTCGTAGAAAAAAAGCCTGGCGCGATCCCATTCACCCGAATCCCTTCTTTAGAAAAGTGAACTGCTAACCACTGGGTAAAATTAGAAATCGCCGCCTTAGCACCACTGTACGCGGGAATCTTTGTAAGTGGAGTATACGCATTCATAGAAGAGATATTTAAGATGTTACAGCCTGCTTTTCCTAGCATATCCTTAGCAAAAATCTGGGTTGGCAAAAGGGTTCCGATGAAATTTAAGTTAAAGACAAATTCCACTCCCGCTGGGTCAAGGTCAAAGAAGGAAATCGTATCCGCTTCTAAATCCCCTGTTTCATAGTATTCTTTGGTGGTGGTCGCCTTCGGGTTATTGCCGCCGGCGCCGTTAATCAAAAGATCACAGCTTCCCAGCTCCTGATTAATCATCCTGCGGACCTCTTCTAGATTCTCTTTTTCTAACACATTGGCCTTATAAGCCTGGGCAATACCGCCTTCTTCAGTAATGGCTTTTGCCACCTCAGCAGCTACCTCCTCATTTAAATCAAGAACTGCCACTTTCGCACCGGCTAAGGCTAGGGCTTTCGCAAACATGCCACAGAGAACGCCACCAGCTCCCGTTACTACCGCTACTTTTCCTGATAAATCTGTATTAATTGGTAATTTCATCTTCTATACCTCGCTCTTTCTAATCGCTTCCCATAAGCCATTTAAATACGTTGCTCCTAGGGCTCTATCATAGAGACCGTAACCAGCTCTTCCTGTCTCGCCCCAGATCATCCGTCCATGATCCGGTCGTATATATCCGTCAAAACCATTATCGTAAAGGGCCTTCATAATCCCATACATATCAAGGCTTCCATCCTTTGAAAGGTGACCGCTCTCTTCAAAACCGTTATCTAAGACCTTTACATTGCGCATATGCACGAAGTGAATGCGCCCCTTTGCTGCGTATTTTGCCGCCATCGCTACCACGTCGTTATCCCTAGAACAACCCAGAGAGCCGGTACAAAGGGTGAGTCCATTATGAGGATCGTCAACAAGCTGCAGGAAACGGTCAAGATTCTTTTCACTAGTAATAATTCTTGGCAGACCAAAGATACTCCAGCACGGGTCATCCTCGTGAATTGCCATGTTTACATTGCAAGCGCTAGCAACAGGAATGATTCTTTCCAGAAAGTACTGCAAATTCTCCCACATCTTCTCTTCATCCACATTTTGATACTGGGCCACCACCGCTTTTAACTCATCCCTGGTATAACTAGCATCCCAGCCTGGAAGGGTTAAATCGCTGTCGCTTTCTAAAGGATTTACCTGGTCCACCTGCTCCTGATAATACACTAGCGTCGTCGAGCCATCGGGAAGGCGATGGTCTAACTGGGTTCTGGTCCAGTCAAAGACGGGCATAAAGTTATAGCAGATACATTTGATGCCCGCCGCTGAAACCCGGCGAATATTCTCACAGTAATTCTCGATATAGGCATCCCTTGTAGCTTTTCCTAACTTAATATCCTCGTGAACAGGAATACTTTCAATCACGGCAAAGCCAAGACCGGCAGCTTCTACCTGGGCTTTTAAAGCGGCAATACTCTCTACAGGCCACACCTCACCTACGGGTACATCGTAGATGGCTGTAACAATCGACTCCATCCCCGGTATTTGTCTAATGTTTTGCAATGTCACCTGATCCGTCTCTCCGTACCATCTAAATGATAATTTCATCTACACTTCTCCTTTTCCTAATGCTTTTTATGACTATATTATAGCCTTCGGGGAAAAGATGAGCCATGGCACCCCTTGTCGTATACATTGCAAAAGTTGTGGTAAACGTATATAATCAAACTATGAAGAAAAAACTAACGACCAAATTTACCCCTAGACAGCAAATGCTGCCCTCGAATTATGAGATTTTCTATTACGATGACTTAGGACGGCAAAAACTAGCCCCCCACGCTCACGACCATTACGAGTTCTACTATTTTATGGAAGGAGACTTAGACTACCAAATAGCTGATCAAAGGTATTCCTTGCAAAAGGGTGACTTTATGCTAATTCCTAGTAGCGTTAGGCATCAAGCCCTTATGAAAGGCGATAGTGTTCCGTATCGCCGAATTATCCTCTGGCTAAAGGAAGCTTTCTACGAAGAGCTTGCTGGGAGTTTTGCCGATCTAACCTATGGGTACGACTATGCAAAAACTAACAGCGTCTATCACTTTCGCCCCGACGCCATTTCCACTAAGGAGCTGCAAGGGAAACTAATTGAGCTAATCGAAACCTTAAGAGGCAGTAGCCCCTTTAAAGACCTTGAAGGAAAGCTTAAAATCGCTAACTTTTTAGCCGTGATAAACAGTACCATCTGGAGCCTAAAAGCTCGGTCTACCCCGCAAAAGACACCGCTATATCTGCAGCTTGGCGACTATATCACGGCTCATCTAGAAGAGCCCTTAACCCTAGATACCCTTGCCAGGGAATTCTACCTAAGTAAGTACCATCTCGCCCATACATTTAAGGAGCATATGGGCATCACTTTGCATCAATACATCAGCCAAAAAAGGTTGCAAGCTATCAAAAACGAAATCCCTACCGGCACCCCCATTACCGAACTGGCTGCCACCTACGGTTTTCCCGATTACACCACCTTTTACCGCGCCTTTAAAAAGGAGTACGGGCTATCACCCACCGAATACAAAAGGAGTTTTTCCCTATGGACGTAAAACAATTAGAATACATTACCACCATTGCCAGAGAAGAGAGCATTACGAAAGCGGCGGCTAAGCTTTTTATCACCCAATCAGCGCTTAATCAGCAGCTTTTAAAACTAGAGAAAGAGTTAGGTACCCCTCTTTTTATCCGCGGTCGCAATTTCTGCTATCCCACGGAAGCAGGTGAGATTTATTTAAAAGGGGCTCGCGAGGTTCTAACCATCAAAGAGAATACGTATCATCAGCTCGATGACCTAGTGGATAACCGGAAAAGCCTGCTCCGAGTCGGCTTTACCCCTACGCGAGGAATCGATATGTTTACGAAGGTCTATCCGAATTTTCATCGTAACCACGTAAACGTAACGGTCTATCCATTTGAAATGAGTGTAAAAGAACAGCACGAAGGCTTACGTAGCGGGACCTTAGACCTGGCTTTTGCTACACTTACACCGAGGCAGTATCATAGTGGCATCGCCTATCAGGAAATTATGGACGAGGAAATCTACCTGGCAATCCCCAGACGCCATCCCTTGGCCGCTTCTTACCAAGAAAATCAAGAAAATCTGCCTACCCTAGACTTAGCTAAGGTGAAGGAAGAGCCTTTTGTCCTTCTCCACCAAGACTCCACCCAGAGACCGCTCCTAGACGAGCTCTTTGCAAAAGCCGACTTTACCCCACACATTCTCTTTGAGACCAGCAGTCCGCGAACCATGGTCTCTATGATTGAAATGGAACTGTGCTGCGGCTTTCTCCCGGCCTACTACGTAGACCGAAAAAACGAAAAAATCGCCTACTTCGCTTTGCCTGAGCGTCCCCGCTGGAAGGTGGTCGCTAGCTACCAAAAGCAGCGTTACCTAAATAAAACAGCCAAGGATTTTCTCTCCCTGGCTGCTCAGTATTGGCACGAAACCATTACCATTTAAAATTCGTCTTTCACTTCATACTTCTTAATATGGCGCCACAGCGTCGTCGTACTAATTCCTAGTTCCTTGGCGACGGCGCTTCGGTTACCGTGGTGCTTTTCTAATAATTCAGCGATCTCCTTGGCCCTCGGGTGCTTATAGACTACCACCTTTCGTTCACCGGCAACCACCTCTGTCTCCGGATACAACTCCCTTAACAGATACTTGGCATATTCAACCGACACGTTCTTCTTTGGCGTGCCGAGAAACAAACGCTCGCAAAACATCTCTAATTGGATGCCATTCCCAGGCCAGTGATATTCTTTTAAAACCTCTATGGTCTCTTCAGGAACACTGATATAGCGGGTGTAATGCTTGACGAATTGATCTCGGTAACCACTCACTAAGTTCTCCACATCCTCCGGTCTTTCCCGGAGGGGCGGAATCTGCAAGCTAAGGGCTGTCACTAGATAGTACAAATCTTTACGAAAGCGTCCTGCTTCTACCTCCGCCTGTAAATCGATACTGGTGGTTAGGATTAGACGGCAATCGTAGTACTCCTTAATATTCACCGCATTGCGAATACTCTCGCCGTGACGAACCACCCAGAAAAGTCGCTGCTGCACTACCGGCGAAAGCTTTTCTACCTCGGTAATTAATAGCGTACCACTATCAGCGGTAGCTAGCACTCCTTGGCGCTCTCTCACGCCCTTCTTTTCAGGGTCACCAAAGAAAATTTTTAGCTGCTCCTCCTCCGTGAGGCCGCTGCCGTTTACCATCACATAGGGTCCTGCTTTGTAGGGGCTATTGTTGTGAATCGCTTGAGCAAAGCGCTCCTTTTCTGTGCCCACTTCCCCTTGAATCAGAATCGGCTTTTTGGAAAGGGCGAAGTTTTTAGCCCTTTCCATCACCGGTTTCATTTTGCCTGATTTATAACGGAAATTGGCAAAGACGTGACGAGCGTACATGCCCTGAAGGTGAACGTCCTCGTACTGCTTAGCCTCTTTTCCGGGACGGGCGGTAATCCTCAAGATATTCAGGATAATACCGCTGGTCTCCTCCTCACCGCGAATCGGCACACACGTAATCATTACCGCCTGGCTTCCTAGAAGCGCTGAGGTGGTATAGATATCCCGCTGATTGTCTAACAGACTCTTGATACTCTCCCCATCTAAGTCCTTTACTACCTCCAGAATCGACTTACCAATTAGACGCTCCTCCTTCTTACCAAGCATGTCTAAGCTGGCCCGGTTAAGGTTGGTAATCAGCATCTGAGTATCGATTTTGATAATGCCACTTTCCGACGTATCGATTACGGTTTCAAACTGCGCCCGGTACTCTTTCTCCATATTTGCGGCATAAGCCATACTAGTAGCCGTGTGAAGAGCGGTCTGTAAGGACTCCTTCGTAGATTCAAAGAAAAGAGACGGCACTTGGTACTTAGCCGCTAATTCATTAATTACATCGCCGCCGATAATCAAATCCGCTCCGTCTTCTACTGCCTTTCTGACCGCTTCGTCTGATTCCTCCATGGCCTTGGTGTAATAGATTTTCCGCTTAATATCAAAGATTTCCTCAAAGTAGGTGGTATCCACAAACATGTTGGCAAAGCCTACCAGCGCCACTTGCGGGTAAGGTTTATCCACCATCTTTAGTCCTCTTTTGACGAGACGGGCTAGCTCCTGGGCCGTAATCTTAATCTCCACAATCGGCACCTTGGTATACTTTTTAATCAGGTAGGCCTGGGCTCCTCTGGCAACGATAATCGTCGCCCCTTCGTCCATCGCCTGCCTCGCCTCATCCACCGCCGTAGCGGTGGTAATCAGCTTAACATACCCAATATCTAATTGTTCTTCTTCAATAATGGCCTTTACTTCCTCAACCATCATCTCTCTCGGTAAAAGTACGGCAATCTTCGCCATAAAACCTTCTCCTTTACGCGTAACCCTTGTTTCTATCAATCTGATTCTTAAGCTTATCGCCCTTTTGGAAGCTACGTATATTCGCGGCCGCTATCTCCGTGATAATATCTAGCGTCTCCGGTAGATGAAATTGTCCAGAGACGTGAGGCGTCAGTAGCACTCGGGCTTCCTGCCAAAGGGGATGGTCTGCCGGCAGCGGTTCGGGAGTAGTCACATCAAGGGCTGCTTGTCCGAATTCACCAGCTTCTAGCGCCGCTAGCAAATCCTCCTGGACAACGGCGGTGCCTCGACCCCCGTTCATAAAGATAGCCGTCTTCTTTAAACCCTTAAAAAATTCCCGGTTGTAAATACCGATGGTTTCTGGCGTATGGGGCAAGAAAGAGATGATCACGTCAAATTCTCCTCGCTTTTCCATAAACTCTTCCATATCGTAGATGCCATCTACTTCAGGAACACTTTTGCTCTTGTCTTTACGCACGCCGATAACCGCCCCGCCGAAAGCCTTACAAAAGCCGGCAAAGCGTTTCCCGATGTCGCCAATCCCCACGACGGCAACCCGGCTGCGGCTAAGGGTCATCACCTCGCCCAAATCATTCCACGCCCCGCGAAACTGCTGATCCCGGTAGAGCTCTAACTTCTTCTGAAGGGTCATCAGCATGGCAAACATATGCTCAGAAACAGATTTTCCGTAGGCACCTGTAGCATTGGCGAGAATGACCTGGTCTGGTAATACACCGGGTGCTAAATACCGGTCCACCCCGGCAGAGTCTGTCTGTAGCAACTTAAGAGCTGGCATCTGGGCTGGCTGTTCCGTAAGTAACTGCCCTACGACCACCTCTATTTCGCCTAACTCAGAGGCGGTTAAATCGGCAGCCTTCTGATAGATAAACGTCGCCCCTTGACTAGCCTCTTCTAACACTTGTTTTTGTTTTTCATTTACTGGAATTGTTACTAATATTTTCATCTTTCCCCAACTTTCCACATCTTATTCTTAACTTATAATCGTCTCGAGAATCGTTCTCGATTTAAATTCTTTATCTACATAATGGGCCAAATAGGCACTGCTAAGACGACTGATTTCGGCGGCCACCTCTGGCTTTAAAACAAAAGAATACAGCTTCTGGATCCGGCTGCTACTAATAAACTGAAGCGTATAAAGGGCACTGTCAGAAATGGGAACGGCATCGGGGTATGCGCTCTGGTAACGCTCTTTTAATACCCCACCTTTGCTCACCGAGAAAAGGGCCTTTGTGGTTATTTCCTCTCCGCTTTCTAAGCAGCGAAAAGCCTGAGGTCCTTCCCCGTTTAGCATGATTAACTTCAGTTCAAATACCGAACGCACTAAGGAATTCGGCAACTTATCGCTAATCAAAGCCCGCAAGCTCTGATACAAAAGCTTTAGCGTCTCCGTCTCATCAAGACCTTCTCTAGCGTAGTAATTAGCCAAATCCAGAAAATACATCCCATAGTAAGCCCCTATCATGTCGGTGCGTAGCTCAGTAAAAAAGTTCTGAACCTTAACCCCTGTTAACGTGTAAGAGGAGCGCCCCTCGTATAGACTAAACTCTCCAAACGTAAACGGATCTGTCATGCCAACGAGAGCGTTATTCTGTTTTCTTGCACCTCTAGCAAAGGCCGAAATCTTGCCTCGCTCTCTCGTAATCAACACCACCCGGCGGTCGTATTCTCCCGCCGGCGAATTGCCGATGACCATCCCCGTTACCGTCAACGTGTTCATTTTCTAATCTTCTTTCCGGTAGCCAAAATTCTTAATCAAAAAGTCTGAGTCTCGCCAGTCTTTTTTCACCTTTACAAACAACTTTAAGTTCACCTGGCACTCCAGCATCTGCTCTAACTCGTAGCGAGCCGTGCTGCCGATTTTCTTCAGCATGCTTCCGCCCTTACCGATAATAATCCCTTTATGGCTATCTCGTTCACAAATAATCGTGCCTTCAATGTGATACACTTTTCCTTTTTTCTCCATCCGATCAATGGCCACCGCAATGCCGTGAGGGATCTCTTCATTTAAACTATGAAGGGCTTTTTCTCTAATAATCTCGGCCACAATCTGGCGCATCGGTTGATCCGTAATCGTATCCTCATCGTAAAACATCGGCCCGTAAGGCAAGTGATTGACGATAACTTTTAAAAGTTCATCGGTATTCTTTCCATCTCTTGCGCACACCGGTACAATATCCGAAAAGTCGTATTCATCCTTATAAGCATTAATGGCTTTAATTAACTCCTCCGGGCCAACCGTATCGATTTTATTGATGACTAAGATTACCGGCACCCGCACCTTTAAAAGTTGCTCGATAATATGGCGCTCGCCGGCCCCGATAAAGGTAGTGGGCTCTACTAACCACATCACCACATCCACGTCCCTTAGGGTACTCTCAGCGATATTTACCATATAATCCCCTAGGCGATTCTTAGCTTTATGAATCCCCGGAGTATCCAGAAAGACGATTTGTCCCTCCGGTGTGGTTAGCACCGTTTGAATACGGTTTCTTGTGGTCTGGGGCTTATTCGAGGTAATGGCAATTTTCTGGCCAATTAAGTAATTCATCAGCGTCGACTTCCCCACATTTGGCCGTCCGATAATCGTTACAAACCCCGATTTATATTCTTTGTTCTCTTCCATAGTCTCTAAAAGCTCCTTATCTCTTTGAAGATGTCTTCTGCTTCTACTATCTTTTCTTCACTACCGACCACGCACTGCCAATCGGCATCCATAACCGCCTTCGTAATCGGCGCTAGGCGGCGAATATCCTCAACGGTGGCGTTTAAAATCTGCAACCGCTCTGTCTTTAACATCTCTTCCGTTACCCCTGCCAAACGCAGATTCAAAGAACGTTCTCCTTTAACGGACGGCGTTAAGGGCTGATCAAGATTACTAATCGTGCCGATAATATACTTCGTCAACTCTCGCTCGTTGGCGCTAAAGTTCTCTAGATACTCAGGAATCCCAGCAAACACTTCTAGACTCCTACGCAAATGGGGATCCCGGTACGTCACAAAATACCCTGAACCATCTCGGCTAAAACCGCTCATGCAGCCATAAGCACCGCCTTTTACCCGAATGTTCTGCCACAAGTATTCATAGCTTAGGATGACTTTAAGTATTTGAAGAACTCCAGTATAAGTTTCTCCGGCTTTAACGAAATTACCACAGCGGGCTACGTATTGTACTTTACCAGCGGTTTTAAAGCCTTCGTTTTTCACCTCTAGTTGGACGTGATAGGGCTTCGTTACTTCGGCCTTATCCGGCAGATTATCCATTAGCTTCTGAAGGCCTTTTTCTAATTCACTTAAGCCTTCTCTACGTCCAGTAAAGCTAACTAAGAGATTCTCCTTACAGAAGATACCCTGTGCCACTTCCCCTACTTTCCGGATCACCTGGGGGAACTGCTGATCAAAGTCCTCATAAATCGCTTTTATCCGGTCGTAGAAAGCAATGCCTGCCGTCTGGTCTTTGTATTTCGCGACCTTGCTACCGTAAGAAGCTGCTCTTCCCACCGCCACTGAGTGGCCGGCATTTTGAAAACGCATCTGCATCCGGGATAGTAGCATAGCTAAGATTTCTTTCACCCGCTTGTCATCTTCTAAGAGGGAATTCCCAATAATCTCCTTAATCATCTCAAGGGCTACTGGTAACTTCTGATAAAGGGCCTTACTCTTAATCTCGAAGGTTCGCTTAAAGTCACCTTCTAGATCGTTTACATTCACATACGTATCAAGCTCTGTGCCAATACCACCAGTATGAACGTTGATCTCATCTGACAACTCGCCGTAGGTATAGTTCTTCGTATCCACCATGCCGAGAAGGGCTTGAAGAATTCCTAGATACACTGCCCCTTCTTCGCCTACCCCTTGAATATTAAAGAGCAGGTTTACGTAGCCAATCCCGTTGGTCTCTAGGTCATGGAAGACGGTTTTCACTCCCCCCACTTCCATATCTTCGTTGATAATCGGAGTAATCTCTTCACTTAGATCCTCCCGCTTAAGGAGCGGTATTTTCTCAATGTTCTCCTGAGTTTCTTCGGCATTTTGATAGTCATCTAACGCTTTCGTCTTCGCTACTAGCTCCGCTATTTCTCCTTCGCTAAGGCTAGCCTTAAAGGCGGCTAGCTTGTCCGCCAACTCTTTATCCAGGCGACCGGTACGTCCCTTTTCGGGCACCACATTCACCATGGCTCCGTGAGTATTTTCTAACAAATACTTGGTAATCAGCTCCTCGTAGTAATCCGTCTGCAGTTGCTCCCGCAAAAAGCCAAAGGTCGAGAGCGCCTCTAGGTGCATAAAGGGTTCATTTTCATCATAGAGCCAGCTGTCAAAGAGCTGTAAGCCGTAGATTAAGCCCTTAGGATAGTTGCCAAAATCCGCCTCTCGGAAACGGAATTCGTGGTAATTAATCGCAGCTTCAAGAGCTCTTCTATCGATACCGGTCGCTACCAAGTCTTTTAGAGTCTTGTCCACCACCTGGATAAAGCGGTCCTTATCCTCAATATTGGCACCCTTCGCAATCACTGAAAATAGTGGTTGGTAGATGCTACTGTCATAACCACCGAAAATATCTTCGCCGATACCGGCCTCGGTAAGGGCCTTCTTAAGATACGCTCCCGGTGAAGCTAGGAGCACGTAATCAAGAATCTGAAAGGCCAAGTAGAGCTCTTTATCTAAGACGTTACCAATCACCTTATTATAGGATAGATACGTCTTATTTTGCTCGTCTTCATCGGAGGCAATAGAGTACGGCTCCTCTCGGTAGACGTCCTCCTTAAACGGCGTTTGTACACCCACCTGGATATTTTCTGCTAGTGGCTCGAAGTCAGCAAGATACGCTTCATCTAGGAATTCCAGTCGCTCCTCAAAGTCCATATCGCCATATAGGTAGATGTAGCTATTAGCCGGATGGTAATACGTCCGGTGAAAGTCTAAAAACTGTTCATACGTAAGGTCAGGAATGAACTCCGGATCGCCACCGGATTCGTTACCGTAATTCGTATCCGGCAAAAGGGTATTAAGAATCATCCGCTCAAGGACGCTCTCCGGCGAGGAAAAAGCCCCTTTCATTTCGTTATATACAACGCCGTTATACGTAATCTCATCTTCCGGGCTAGCAATCTTATAGTTCCAGCCCTCTTGTCTAAAAATCTCTTCTCGCTCATAAATCTTCGGATAGAAAACCGCATCTAGGTATACGTGCATCAGATTTTTAAAATCCTTATCGTTTAGACTAGCAACTGGATATACCGTCTTATCTGGGTACGTCATGGCGTTCAAAAAGGTGTTAAGCGAGCCTTTTACTAACTCTACAAAAGGGTCTTTGGCCGGAAAATTCTTGGAACCGCAAAGAACAGAATGCTCCATAATATGAGCCACCCCCGTGCTATCGCTAGGCGGCGTCTTAAACCCAATGGTAAAGACCTTATTGGGATCATCATTTTTAATCAACAGGACTCTCGCCCCTGTCTTTTTATGCTTTAACAAATACCCCTGGGCAGAAATATCCGCTAACTCTTCTTCTCTTAGAAGTTCATACGCTTTCATATTCTTCAATACTAATCTCCTCCTGTATTTTCTCTAAATTACATTCTATCATTTTTTCCCGAATTGTTATAGTATATATGGTACAAGATTTTTATTATGAAGGGACTCAAAATGAAAAAACACCACCTTAAAATATACTTTATCATCACTTTACTCCAGTACCTAGCCGCAAACTTTGTCCATCCTGTCACGCCTACTATCATTCACGATCTCCAACTTGGAGATTATATGTTTGGTCTGGCCTTCGCGGGGATGGCCTTTACCAATTTCCTCTTTTCGCCCTTTTGGGGAAAAATGCGAGATTATTTTTCTTGTCGCAAACTCCTAACCGTTGGCTGCGTAGGCTACGCTGCCGGTCAGTACCTGTTTTTTATCGCCAAAACAGCGGGCGCTATTATGTTCGCCCGCTGCTTCTCTGGTTTTTTTGTTGGTGCCATTAGTGTCTCAACTATGGTGTATATTATGGACTTCTCTAGGAAAGAGCGAATCAGTCAAAACTTAGTGGTTTTGGCGGTTATCCAATCTTTAGGAGCCGCCTTTGGCTATCTAACCGGCGGCCTATTAGGAGTCGTCTCCATACCTGCTGCCTTTATCTTACAGTCAAGCACTCTCGTTCTTTGTGGTCTTCTTTATTTTCTCTTTCTCAAAGATAACGCCGACACCAAGACAAATCCCCACCAACCGAAGGCTTTCTTTAAGGATATCAATCCCATCAAATCCTTCTTCGACTGTGGCATTTTTATGACACCGGCTTTCGCCCTACTGTTTGCCGCCGTTCTCTTTTCTTACCTCGGTTCCAATGCTTTCGACCAGTGTTTTAATTACTACTTAAAGGATCAGTTCGGCCTAAGCTCAGCTTATAACGGTAGTATAAAGGCGATTATCGGCGTCATTACTTTGATCGCTAATTCCACCATCTGTATGTGGATTATTCGTAAGACCAATCTCCAAAAATCCAGTTCATACGTACTAACGGCCTGTGGAATTAGTATCTTTACCATGTTAATGTTTCCAAGTCTCATACCTTTTATTGTAACGGCGCTAATCTTCTTTACCTTTAACGCCATCTTCATTCCCTTATTGCAAAGCTTAGTCGCTGGTAGAACAAAAGAACACGCCAACCTAGTCATGGGCTTCTACAATGCAGTGAAGTCCTTAGGACTGGTTGGCGGTGCTTTAATCGCTGGTCTCATTTATGGTTTTGGTAAGACTTTGCCTTTCATTTTCGCAGGTATCTGTTTCCTCATTAGCGCCTTCTTCCTCCGAGTGAAGAAAAAATAATCTAGTCTTCAAAAACCGTCTGTCCGGATACCGGTGTTTCTAGCGCCTTAAGTGCTCTTTCCACCAAATTTCGACGGATTTTCTTGCTTTCCACCTCACCTAAAGTGGGATCACCTAAGGGGTAGGGAATCCCTACCGCCGGAATAATCCTATTCGCGCCAATCGTTAAGGAGATTGGCACTACGGTACACATATGAACCACAGGAATTCCTACTCGTTCGATTTCCTTTACCATCGTTGCCCCGCAACGTGTACAGGTGCCTCAAGTAGAAGTAAGAATAACTGCATCCACCCCATCCGCTAACAACTTCTTACTAAACTCTTCACCAAAAGCTTTGGCATTACCTGTGGATGTTCCCGTTCCCGTTGTGGTTACAAAGTAATTGGCAAGTTCGCCGATTCTCCCTTCTTTTTCCATTTCTCTAAGCACGTCTAAGGGTATTACTAGGTTAGGATCTTGCAAAACAAACTGCCTATCGTAGCCACCATGGACGGTCATAAAATCTTCCGGACTCATGGTATCCATACCGGTAATGTCGTAGATTCCATAACGAGTTGCACTTGAGGACTCTATGTGATCCGGGTTCCCTTGAGGCACAATCCCCCCTGACGTAACAATGGCAATCTTTATCTTTGACACATCTGTCACCGCCCCGCACGGATCTACTCGGTCAAAGACAGGCATGGGATAATCGGTGTGATACTCTTCACCCTTTACCTTTCGCAGAAGTTGTTCAATCGCTCTTGTAGAAGCTCTTTCTTCGGCAAAATAATTCACCCGAATACCTCGTTCTAAATATCCTTCTTCTGCTGGGCCTAATATTTCTTCACCATTGGCCAGCTTTTTTATCAAAGTCGTAAATACCGGCACTACTTTTCTCATGCCAGCTGCCGAATTCGGCGTCGCCACTACTAACATATCCTTACGGAACATGTCTGCCCCTGGGTTTTCCTCGTACATCCCTGTTAAAACAGGAATTTCTAGCTGCTCGGCAACCGCCTTAGCAATGGTCCCACAAGCCACCCCATATCGCCCTGCATTAAATGCCGGTCCAGCAACAAATACATCTGGTTCATATTTTTTTACCATTTCCATGATTTCGGCTACCGCCTCATCAATATTCTCACCGAAATAATTATCGCCGCAAATAATTGTGGCTACAATCTCGTAATCTTCTCCTAGAGCCTGGGCCAAGCTAGCGCCTGGCCCGACCACACCCTCGCGCATCTCAGGACGAACATCGGCTTTTTCTTCGCCACCAATTCCCCCGAAGAATTGATTAATGTAATGAACGATTCTCTTACTCATGATGTTCCTCCTTCCTAGTATCCTTTTGCCGCCAAATGATTATAGCCATTAGCAATTGTTGAGGCGATTATAATCTGTAACTCCGCATCAAAGCTGCCGTCTTCAGCAATACAGCCGGCACTTCCGCCTATCTGTGACTCGATATAGTCTAGCATGCCAATGACTCGGTCCATTGCCGGAAAATGAAGCATCGCATTCCCCTGACCACAGGATAATAATAAATCCGCCTCCGGAACACTATCTGCTAACGACTGAGATTTCCCGTCTTTTCCCGGGAACTCGTCGGTAATAAGTGCCACCTTTACGCCGTGCCTAGTGATTTTTCTGCAGTTCATCATCAAGTCGGTATCCGGATTCCCGTAGCCTTCTTCGGTAATAATAACACCATCTAGTCCCATAAACTCCGCCAACTTAGCGGTCATATCCGAACACCTTTCCTTATCTGCAAGAAAGACATTTTCATTGGTCAAAATAACGCCGATAAAATTCAAATCCTTTCCGTGACGTTTAAACAAATCTTCGATAACCGGATTATTCAAATGATGAAACGTCGTTACCTTATCGCAAGGGGCCACGCAATTCCCCGAAACAATAGCCCCATCCATGATTTCCTGAGGATACATAAAGGTGGGAATAAATTTCTTCGCATCCACCCCGTAATAATACGTATCATGCAAAAGCCCCTGTGACTGAAGCATATGCACATAACCAATTCGCGGAAGCTCAGGGTACAGAGCCACTTGTTCTAATAGTGGCTTTGTTTCATAGACAGCCACCTCATCCGGTTCCACTTCTCTTCCCGCTTTCCCGAGATAAGTGGCCACCTTAAGTCCCGCCAAACGGGCCGCTTCTTCGTAAGCATGGGTTTCCAGCCCTTCTCGGGGTTCCACCACCACGCAGAGGTTAAACGTCTTCGAAAACGGACAGTAAGCAGCCGCCGGGCCACTCATATCAATCACGCCCTCTTGAAAACCAACAATGCGTCCTACCGTTACCACATTGGCTCCTACGAGAGCGTGGGTTCTTCCTTGACCCACCTCGTCAACCTTACTGATAACCCCTGGGAAGATACCCCCATTACCACTTACCTTCACCCGGGGCTCAATCACGTCCTTAACCGGCGTGATTCTCGTAGACTCACCTGGTTTGGCAATTTCTACGGACACTTTTAGAAAACGCTCATCCTCCATTACCAACTTTTCCACATCTTCCTTGCAGACAATCAGAGTGCTGCCATCAACCCTTGTCTCTCCACCAAATTGGAGATCTTTGATAAAAATTTTTCCTAATTCGAGCTTCACTCAACTCTCCTCCTTTCGTTATTGCTATTTTTATAGACGCTCTATTGCTGGTTCCATAAGTGACAAATCCACTGTCCGAAAATCCTCTCTTGAACGCTCACTCCACGCAGGTATTTCACGGCATTCATAAAACTTGTGATATGCCGCCATTGCCCTTTCAATAAGCTCAATACTGTTCATATCAAGCGCTCCCCGTTTTTCAACTCGTTCTAATATAATCGTCTTAAAAGGAGTCTGATTAGGCTTTAAGCTTCCTGACATAGGATGAGTAAGTAGTCTATATTCTGTCTGCAGAGCGTCTCGTGTCCGAAGCAAAACTTCACCGTACTCCGCTAAGAGCTCCACTTGAAACCCTTCGCCAAACCGTTCGGCCACTCTCTCATTATTCGTGATTATGAGAATATTCTCTCTCTTTCTCAGCATGGCTTTCTCCTTTAAGTTATCACGATAACTAAACCTTAAAAGAAACGCGCGGCACATCAGAAATAACTATATTTCGTCGCACTGAAATGCTCGCGCTATCCTATTTACTACGCTTAATATTTAGGGGATCTTTAGCATACATACACACAATGTCGGTGATGCAATCCACCACTTCTGTCACCAATTGCTCTACATCAATCTTCTTTTTTTCGCCCTTTTCCCGTTGTTCCAAAACTCCTTTGAAGATGCCTTTAAAACAGTATACACTCATGTGATTCATCCGAATGGCATTATCCAAAGTAATAACTCCCGCCTCCAAACAACGCAGCGACATATAGAAATCGCGTTTGACAAAATCCCCCTCTTGGAGCATATATTGCAGATAACCACTTAAAATCTGCAATTCTTCCGGAAACATCTCGTAATACTCTCTAAGAGCCTCTGGTAAATGCTTGCTTTGGGTCCCAAAGAATATACAATCAAAGGCCTCTGGCGTAGTAAATGCCTGTCTCGAAAAACACTCCCAAACACCGATATGGCTTTCCCAAACATTATTCCAGGCGCCTTCATGACCTCGCAAATCCTCCAGATAGTCCTGCAAGTAACCTAGCTGAGCAAAGAATAGCAACTCTTCCAGATTGCTAAAATGCCGATAAAGCGAGGTGCTACTGCATCCTAATTCTTTGGCAAGTCGTCTAATCGAAATCGCTTCCGCCCCTTCTTTTTCGAGAATTTCATGGGCTTTTTCTACATATTCCTTTCGACACAAATCCTTAATATGCTTTTCTGTCCTCATTTTCCTGCCACCTCTCCATAAGTATCGTTCTTCTCCTTACGATAGCATTATCATGACAGAACTTCAAGAGCCAGACTATTTAATGAAACCAAAGACATTTAACAAAATAATAATCATAAATATCGGAACTACTACCATCGTAAGAATTTTTGAGAACGAACTTAATTTGCCGTCTCTACCATCCTGGGTAAGTTCCTTCTCATACCCTTTAAAGCCCCATACTTTTGCCACAAAAATGCATGTAAGTAAGCAGCCAGCCGGAAGCAACACATAACCGGTGAAGCAGTCAAACCAGTCGTACAAGCCATAAAACTCAACGCCCGTTACGTAAGGCCAAGGGATGGAAATATTCTTTAATGCTCCAAAGCCTAAAGAGACAAAGATGTTGCCGATAAAAATAATTGCCGCCACAATCAGAACAGCCTTTTTGCGCCCCATCTTAAGCTTCTGCTCTACCGTCCTCATCGGAATCTCAAAAAACGAAAACAGTGAAGATATAACCGCAAAGGCAAGAGCTAAAAAGAATAGAATGCCAATAAATCTTCCTCCCGGTAATTTACTGAAAATCCCTGTCATAACTTCAAACACAAGCCCAGGTCCTTTTTGCACATCTACGCCACCGGCAAACGCCGAAGGAATGATTACAAAACCAGCAAGAATTGCCGCCAGTGTATCGCACACACTAACCCATATAGCATCTGACTTCAAATTGCTCTTATCCGATATATTAGCTCCTAGAGTGGTGAAAATTCCCCACCCGATACCTACTGAGAACAAGACCTGGGTCGCGGCATCGGCAAATACTTTAATATTAAACTTGCTAAAATCTGGGAGCAAATAATATTTAAGCCCTTCCTTCGCGCCCTCGTCCACTGTCAAAGCCCAGATACCACATACAATTAGTAAAACAAAAAGAAGGGGCATCATCACTTTCGTAACTTTTTCAACGATGTTCGTTATGCCAAAGACTAATAAAGCAGAAACGAAAGCCAGTAAAATAAAAGACCAAACAATCGGTTCTACTGGAGACTGGGTGAATTTTGTAAAGTAATCACCGCTATTTGTTCCAAAATCGCCGCTGATTATGTACTGCACGGCGTATTTTAGCACCCAACCACCCACAACTACATAATACATGTTAATCATCATGGTACAAAGATTGGCTATCCAGCCAACAAAGCCCCACTTCTTATTAATCTTTTCGAAAGCAGTGACGGTATCGCTCTTGGAATGACGGCCAATGGCTGTTTCCATCTCCACCATCGGATGCGCCATAATCGCGATTATAATAATGTATACTAGTAAAAAAATCCCGCCCCCTCCTCGATATGCCAAATAGGGGAATTTCCAGATATTACCCAAACCAATTGCTGCACCAGCAGCAACCATGATATAGCCGAACCTCGAATTCCACTGGGCGCTCGCTTGCCCTGGTGAATTAGATACGGTGTTACTAGGTGTTATCTCACTCATACATCCTTTCCTCCTCAGCCTTTCATCGGCCTCACATTCAACAGTTACCGCCTTGCGCAAGGGCATATTATCTTTTTCTATTTGTAGAATATCATGTTATCGCGATACTTTCAATAATCTTTGTCTATTTCTTGACATTTCACGAATTTCAGAGCTTTTTATTGTGCATTATTTATATTTATCTGTATTTATACTATTTTTTATTTACTTTTATGTCATTTATCTGCCTGTTTTCTACTATTTATTCATGTAATCGCGAAAACTTCTGCTTTTTACATAAAATAGAATTTGCCTTGGCAAATTCTTGCGCCTTCGGCGTGTGCTGTTGCACAAAATTCCTATCGCCGAAGTGCGCATCCTTAGCGGAGCGCTTTTTATGTAATAGGAAAGTTCTTTGAACTTTCCTATTACATAAAAAACAGCGATATTGTCAGCTACTATCAGCCAAACAATATCGCTATATTTAAAACAAATAAACCTTATTCAGATTTTGTTTTTTTACGAATTACTAGTAGCGTACCAATCATCAAGACAATTCCAATCGGTAAAGCAATTACTGGTGTCTTCACAAAGCCCGCAACAATATATGTTATAAAAGACACTGCCGCCACCGTAATCGCATATGGCATCTGGGTAGACACGTGATTGACGTGATTACACTGAGCTCCCGCCGAAGCCATAATCGTGGTATCGGAAATCGGTGAGCAGTGATCGCCGCATACGGCACCCGCCATACAAGCGGCCATCCCCATAACCATCATATTGTGGTCAACCCCTTCAAATACTGAAAGGACAATCGGAATCAGAATACCAAACGTTCCCCAGGAAGTCCCGGAAGCAAAGGCTAAGAGGCAAGCCACCAAGAAGATAACCGCTGGTAGGAAGTACATCAGCTCGGCTGCCGTTCCTGCCATCGCTCCTTCAACGAATTCTTTAAGACCTAAGCTATCGGTCATCGCCTTAAGAGTCCAAGCTAGAGTCAGAATCAGAATCGCTGGCACCATGGCCTTAAAGCCATCTGGCACGCAGTTCATCGACTCTCTAAAGCTTAACACTCTTCTGGCAGCGTAAAAGATAATGGTAATAACAAACGCGCAGAAGCTTCCATATACCAAGCCGATAGAAGCATCACTTTGAGAAAAAGCTTCCACAAAGTTGGCACCGCTAAAGAAACCTCCCGTGTAAATCATACCGATGGTACAAGCCACAATCAGAAGCAAAATCGGAAAGACCAAATCAATCACCTTTCCTTTTCCCGCTGGCATCACCTCATCCGTCGTCTGATATGGTCTATCTGGTGTCGTATACAAATCACCATTCATAGCATTTTTTTCATGAAGTTTCATCGGGCCGTAATCGAACTTCAACAAAGTAATCGTAATCAACATAACAATCGTTAAAAGTGCATAGAAGTTATAAGGAATAGCCTGGATAAAGAGGGAGAACCCATCTTCCCCATCAACGAAACCAGTAACCGCTGCTGCCCAAGAAGAAATCGGAGCAATAATACACACCGGTGCTGCCGTGGCATCGATTAGATACGCTAGCTTCGCTCTGGATACATTCTGCTTATCGGTAACAGGCCGCATAACGCTGCCAACCGTCAAGCAGTTAAAGTAGTCATCGATAAAAATCAGGACACCTAAGGCTACGGTAGCTAACTGCACACCCACCCGGGACTTGATATGCTTACTAGCCCAGTCCCCAAAAGCCGCGGAACCACCGGCCTTATTCATCATCGCTACCATAATTCCTAGAACCACTAAGAAAACGATAATCCCCACATTGTAGCTATCGGATAAGACACTTACAATGCCGCCTTCAAAAATATGATTAATCGTCCCTTCAAAGCTAGCACCGGAATAGAAAACACCACCGATTAAGATCCCGATAAAGAGGGAACTATACACTTCTTTCGTAATCAAGGCTAAAATAATCGCCACTAGGGGCGGAATCACTGCCCAAAAGCTCCCAAACATCGCCGGAACGTATTCTTCTCCATCTGCCGCCACAACCGGTAGCGCCAGCGAAACGAGAAGCAGTAATACCGCGAATAAACTTCCCCACCATTTTGTCTTTAACTTTACTCTCTTCATATTCATAACTCTCCTTTTCTCTCTATAATAAGTTTTATCATATGCCCCCTCTTCCGTCAATTACTTTAACGTTTTAACTTGAAAAAGTAGCTAGATAACTGTATAATTAATTGCGCATAAAAATTGCAAATGTAAAACGAAGTGGATAAATAGGAGGAAAAACATGTCTTACGTAGATGAAGTGCTACAATCAGTAATTGAAAAGAACCCTAGCGAACCGGAGTTTCACCAAGCCGTGAAAGAAGTTTTAGAATCGCTAAAACCGGTGATCGAAGCTAACGAGGAAGAATATAAGAAACAAGCGCTCTTAGAGAGAATGGTTAACCCAGAACGCCAATTCAAATTCCGCATTCCTTGGGTAGACGATAACGGCCAGGTACACGTTAACACCGGCTACAGAGTACAGTTTAACGGCGCTATCGGTCCCTACAAAGGTGGACTTCGCTTCCATCCATCCGTTAACTTAGGTATTATCAAATTCTTAGGCTTTGAACAAGTATTTAAAAACTCTCTTACTGGACTGCCAATCGGCGGTGGTAAAGGCGGAGCTGATTTCGATCCTAAAGGAAAATCAGACCGGGAAATCATGGCCTTTTGCCAAAGCTTTATGACTGAGCTTTGCAAATATATCGGGGCTGACACCGACGTACCGGCTGGCGATATTGGCGTAGGCGCTCGTGAAGTCGGCTACATGTTCGGACAATATAAGCGCATCCGCGGTGTCTTTGAGGGCGTTTTAACCGGTAAAGGACTCTCCTATGGCGGTTCTCTAGCACGAACTGAAGCAACCGGATACGGTTTGTTATACTTAACTAGAGAGATGCTTAAAATCAACGGTATCGAGATTGCTGGCAAGACCTGTGCCGTCTCTGGTTCTGGTAATGTAGCCATCTATGCCATTGAAAAAGCGACGGAGATGGGCGCAAAATGCGTAACCTGCTCTGATTCAACCGGTTGGATCTACGATAAAGACGGAATCGATTTGGCCCTTTTAAAAGAAGTAAAAGAAGTGAAGCGGGCTCGCTTAACAGAATACGCTAAAGCTCGTCCTAGCGCTGAGTATCATGAAGGCAAAGGCGTATGGAGCGTGAAAGTAGACATCGCCCTTCCTTGCGCTACGCAAAACGAGCTTCATATTGAAGATGCTAAAGCTCTTGTTGCTAACGGGGTAACTGCTGTTGCGGAAGGCGCTAACATGCCTACTACACTAGAAGCTACTAAGTACTTCCAAGACAACAAGGTCCTCTTTGCTCCTGGTAAAGCCGCTAACGCTGGTGGCGTAGCTACTTCTGCTCTAGAGATGACTCAGAATTCTGAGCGCTTAAGCTGGACCTTTGAGGAAGTAGACGCTAAGCTTCAAGGAATCATGGTAAATATCACCCACGCGATGGACGAAGCTGCTAAACGCTACGGCGAAGATGGCAACTACGTCTTAGGTGCTAATATCGCTGGTTTTGAAAAGGTTGCCGAAGCCATGAGCTTCCAAGGAATCGTCTAAGTAAGCAATGCTTGAAATTAATCTCACCCTAGACTATACTCTAGTCTAGAGTGAGGTTTTTTTATGAGAAAAAGTGTAGATTTATTACAAGGAAATATTCTAAAATCATTAGTTCAGTTATCTCTCCCCATCATGCTGACTTCTTTTATCCAGATGGCGTATAACATGATTGATATGATCTGGCTCGGTCGCGTAGGAAGCGGAGCGGTTACTAGTGTCGGAACTGCTGGCATGTATCTGTGGTTTGCCGGCGGTGTCGCTTCTCTATCCCGCATCGGTACCCAGGTAAAACTAGGTCACGCTCTCGGAGAAGATAAGCCAGACGCCGCCAGAACGTATATTGCCGTAGGCCTGCGTCTGGCATTCATTAGTGGCTTACTATACGGAGCCGTCTGTGTCCTTTTTGCCAAGCCACTCATCGGTTTCTTTCATCTCAGTAACCCTGAGACTATCCGCAACGCTATTCTCTATCAATATATCACCTGTGCCTTGATTGTCGCCCAGTTTTTAAACCAGGTCTTCGCTGGCGTGATGACCGCTATGGGGCGCAGCCTAAATATGCTACTAGCCACTGCCACTGGGTTAATCATCAATATCGTCCTTGACCCCCTGCTGATCTTCGGCATCGGTCCTTTTCCCAAAATGGGCGTAGTAGGTGCGGCGATTGCCACCGTCTTGGCCCAAGTCGTAGTGTTATTCATCTTTATCTTCCTGGCCCGGGGAAATAAAGAGATGTTTTCCTTTCAGGCGATTTTCAAACGACAGGACCGTAATTACCAGCGGGAAATCATCCGCATCGGTCTACCCACCGCCTTACAAAACATCTTCTTTACCTCCATTGGCATGATTATCGCTAGGCTAGTTACCAGCTTCGGCGACCACGCCATCGCTATCCAAAAGGTGGGCTCCCAAATCGAGTCTATCTCGTGGATGATTATCGAAGGTTTCGGTACTGCCATCAACGCCTTTATGGCGCAGAACTACGGCGCTGGCAATACGAAACGTATCCGTAAAGGCTACCACACCGCCCTTGGTATCGCCGTCTGCTGGGGTATCTTTTGCACTGCCCTCTTAGTGGGTCTCCCAGGACCGCTGTTCTCTTTCTTTTTACCAGAGAAGGAACTGCTGTCTTTAGGGATTGACTACCTAGTAATTCTCGGCTTTAGTCAGATTTTTATGTGCATTGAATTATCCGTAGCCGGCATGTTCTCTGGTCTTGGTAAGACGAAGCCGCCCTCTGTTGTCAGCATAGTTTTCAATGCCCTACGTATTCCCTTAGCGCTGATTCTCGTCCGCACGCCCTTAGGTTTAAACGGCATCTGGTGGGCGATTACGATTTCTAGCTTTATCAAAGGGATTGTTTTATGGATTTGGTTTCAAATTAGTTACAAGAATATCAACAAAGCCCCCAAGTCATAAGCGACTCGGGGGCTTCTTTTTTTTAACTACTCAGCTTTGTATAGCTCTTCAAGCTTCTTGTAGTGTGCATATTTTTCTTTTGCTTCTTTAGCAGATTTCTCGAATAACTTCGTAGCTCTTTCTGGATTCGCTCTCATCAAAGCGTTGTAACGTACTTCGCTGTTGAGGAATTCGATGTAATCTTCAGATGGCTCTTTCGAGTCTACTACTAACTTGTTGCCTTCAGCATCAGGATTGAAGCGGAAGCAGTGCCAGTAACCAGCTTTAACTGCTCTTTCTTCTTCTGTCTGAGACATGGTCATACCGCCATTCTTGATACCATGGTTGATACATGGAGCGTAAGCGATAATCAGTGATGGTCCTGGATAAGCCTCTGCTTCAGCAATTGCCTTAACCGTCTGATTGAAGTCAGCACCCATAGCGATTTGTGCTACGTATACGTATCCGTAAGTCATAGCAATTTGCGCTAAGTCTTTCTTCTTCGTATCCTTACCAGCAGCTGCGAACTGAGCAGTTGCGCCTGTTGGTGTTGATTTGGAAGCTTGTCCACCGGTGTTAGAGTATACTTCAGTATCGAATACCATGACGTTGATATCTTTACCAGAAGCCAGTACGTGGTCAACACCGCCGAAGCCGATGTCGTATGCCCAACCGTCACCACCGAAGATCCATTGTGATTTCTTAGCTAAGAAATCTTTATTATTTAATAAGTCTTTTGCTTTTGCATCGTCAGATCCTGCTAAAGCTTTTACTAGCTTGTCTGTAGCATCGCCGTTCTTAGCGCCTTCTTGGAAGGTATCTAGGTATTCGGTAAGTGCTTCTTTCAGATCACCAGTAGCTGTTTCTTGCAGTTCTGTTGCCACTTCGCCAAGACGCTTTCTAATAGCGATTTGACCGAGTAACATACCGTAACCGAACTCAGCGTTATCTTCGAATAAAGAGTTCGCCCAAGCTGGTCCTTTACCTTCTGGTGTTACTGTGTAAGGTGTAGAAGGTGCTGAGTTACCCCAGATTGAAGAACATCCGGTAGCATTAGCGATATACATTCTGTCACCGAATAATTGGGTGATCAGTTTTGCGTAAGGAGTCTCTCCACAACCTGCACAAGCTCCTGAGAACTCGAGAAGAGGTTGTTTGAACTGGCTACCTTTTACGCTGTCAGCTTTAAATTTAGCAACAACTTCTGGTTTAACTTCGATTTCTCTACCAAAGTCAAATACTTCTTGAGCTGCTACGTTTTCTTCTAAGCTTTCCATAAGAAGTGCTTTTTCACCCTTCTTACCTGGGCAAACGTTAGCACAAGAACCACAGCCTAAGCAGTCAAGAGCAGATACGGTAATGGTGAATTTCATTCCCGGTACACCGATCATATCGATCGCCTGCGTTCCTTCTGGAGCCTTAGCTAACTCGTCTTCCGTTAAAGCTACTGGACGAATAACTGCGTGAGGACAAACGTATGCACAGCGGTTACACTGGATACAGTTGTCTGCTTGCCATACTGGAATATCAACGGCTACACCACGTTTTTCAAAAGCGGCTGTGCCTGAAGGAGTCGTACCATCTACGTATTCTTTAAAGGCAGATACTGGAAGCTTGTTTCCTTCTTGCGCGTTAACTGCTTTTTGAACACCGTCAACGAAAGCGAGAACTTCTTTTCTTCCACCCTTAGCTTCGTAGCTGTGAAGTCCTTCATCAGCTGCTGATTTCCAAGAGTCCGGTACTTTAATTTCTACTGCTTGCTCAGCACCTGCATCGATTGCATCGTAGTTCATCTTAACGATCTTATCACCTTTACGGCCATAAGTTGCTTTTGCAGCGTCTTTCATGTACTTAATTGCATCTTCTTGAGGAATGATGTTTGCTAAGTTAAAGAATGCTGACTGAAGTACCGTATTGATACGTCCGCCAAGTCCGATTTCTTTACCGATTTTAATACCATCGATGGTGTAGAACTTGATGTTGTGGTTAGCGATATAAGCTTTCACCTGTCCTGGTAAGTGCTCTTCCAAGCCGTCCATATCCCATGAACAGTTAAGAAGGAAGGTACCACCATCTACTAACTCTTGAACCATGTTGTACTTGTTCACGTAAGATGGGTTGTGGCAAGCTACAAAGTTGGCTTGCTTGATTAGGTAAGTTGACTGAATTGGTTTCTTACCGAATCTTAAGTGAGACATGGTAATACCACCTGACTTCTTAGAGTCATAGTCAAAATATGCCTGAGCATACATGTCTGTGTGGTCACCAATAATCTTGATTGAGTTCTTGTTAGCACCAACGGTTCCGTCAGCTCCAAGTCCCCAGAATTTACACATAATTGTGCCTTCTGGTGTGGTATTGATTTCTTCACCAACTTTAAGAGAAAGATTGGTCACATCATCTTCGATACCGATGGTGAACATTCTTTGATCGGTGTTGTTATATACAGCAACGATTTGCGCTGGAGTTGTGTCTTTTGAAGAAAGACCGTAACGACCAGAGTTAACCACTACATCTTTAAACTTGCTGTCTTTTAATGAAGCAACAACGTCTAAGTATAGAGGCTCGCCAAGAGCACCTGGTTCTTTCGTTCTGTCTAATACGTTAATATATTTAACTGAATCTGGAATGGCTGCAAGTAACGCTTCTTTTACCCATGGACGGTAAAGACGAACTTTAACAACACCCACTTTATCGCCAGCACCATTTAAGTAATCAATGGTTTCGTCGATGGTCTCACAGACAGATCCCATAGCTACGATTACTTTCTCTGCATCTGGAGCACCGTAGTAGTTGAATAGTTTGTAATCTGTACCAATCTTAGCGTTTACCTTATCCATGTAATCTTGAACGATTCCTGGAAGGGCATTGTAGTATGGATTACTAGACTCTCTTGCTTGGAAGAAGATGTCTGGGTTCTGTGCTGAACCGCGTTGTACTGGGTGATTTGGATTCAGAGCATTCTGTCTGAAAGCGTCTACAGCTTCAAGATCCATCATATCTTTCAAATCATCATATTCCCAAGTCTGGATCTTTTGGATCTCGTGAGAAGTTCTAAAGCCGTCAAAGAAGTTGATAAATGGTAACTTACCAGCAACTGCTGCACAGTGAGCAACTGGAGCTAAGTCCATAACTTCTTGTACAGATGACTCGCAAAGCATTGCGGCACCTGTGCCACGACAGGCATACACGTCAGAGTGATCCCCAAAAATTGATAAAGCGTGAGATGCCAGGGTTCTTGCTGATACGTGGAACACACCTGGAAGTAATTCTCCCGCTACCTTGTAAATGTTAGGAACCATAAGTAACAAACCTTGTGACGCAGTAAAGGTTGTTGTCATCGCTCCCGCTGCTAATGCACCGTGAACTGCTCCAGCGGCACCAGCTTCAGATTGCATCTCGGTAACGTTAACTGGTTGACCAAAGATGTTTTCTTTTCCTTCAGCTGCCCACTCATCGATGTGTTCAGGCATTACTGAAGAAGGGGTGATTGGATAGATAGCGGCAACTTCTGTGTACGCATAAGCCACGTGTGCTGCTGCTTGGTTTCCATCCATAGTTTTCATTTTTCTTGCCATTTGGGATTTCCTCCTTAAATAAACAGTTAAATTTATAATAATTTGCGCGTACTTTCATTATATCGCTGTAATGCCCAAAAAACAAGGAAGAAAGCGCTCTATATTGTTTATTTTTCAGTACAGAATCGGCTTTTCAATTGACAGACTTCTCTATTTTATGCATATTTTTTACAGATAACTTGACGATTTTTCTTAAAAATTATATAATTTACCATATAACACTGCTTCAAACAGAAACTTTTAAGTCGAAAGATCGGAGGATGTGTATGAATACAGAAAAGAAACAAGCCGAATTCGGCTCACGCTTTGGGTATATTATGGTAGCTGCCGGGGCAGCTATCGGTCTTGGTAACATTTGGCGCTTTCCTTTTCTCGCCTACCGCGGCGGTGGCGGTATCTTTATCCTCTTCTACATCCTGATCGCCATTTTTATGGGGCATCCCATGGTGGAGATGGAGACAGCCATCGGCCGCTTCGGTAGGGGCAACGTGGCCGCCTCTTTCGGTAAGGTCAAAAAGAAGTACACCTTTATCGGTATTATCGCCGTCATCTGTACCACCTGTATCGATGTGTACTACGTAGTTGTTGGTGGCTGGGTAATCAAATACGCCGTAGCTTATATTACGGGCACCGATTTTGGCGTGGATACCAGGCAGTATTTTGACGGCTTTATCGCCTCCCCTGTAGAACCGGTAGTCTATACCGCCATCTTAATTATCGTAACCGCTTTTCTTTTATTTTTCGGGATAACGAACCTGGTGGAAAAGGTCACGAAGTTTATTATGCCCGCCCTTTTCGTTCTGCTACTGGTCTGTGGCGTTTGGGCTATTTTTTCTTCCGAAGGCGCCCTAGAGGGACTTAAGTATTACCTGGTTCCCGACTTTAGCAAATTTAGCATCAAGATGATTGCCGATGCCGCTACTCAGGTGCTCTTCTCCGTCGGTATCGGTTGGGGAATCTTCGTTACTTTAGGGGCAAGCCTGGGACGAGACCACAATATCAAAAGGGATTCCATGTGGGTAACCATTTGTGATACCTCCGTCGCTCTTTTAGCAGGATTCGTAATTATCCCCTCGGCTTTCGGGGCTGGAGTAGACGTAGCTAGCGGACCTTCCCTTATCTTCGTGGTAATGACTCAGATTTTCGATGATTTACCTGGTGGCCGCCTCATCGGCTTACTATTTTTTGTCGCCCTTATTTTTGCTGTTCTTTCCACCCTCTTCACCATTATCGAAATTCCGATTAAGTGGTTTGAAGAAACAGTTAAAGTCACCCATCGGAAAGCTACCGTTGCGGTTTCGGCTATTATCTTCGTGGCTAGCATCTTCGTTTCCTTAGGTTTTGGTCTCCTAAGTATGGTAAAGCTCCCTTGGTTAGATGTAAACGGCATCGCCTTCTATAACCTTTACGACTGGCTAGACACCTTTACCGCCTACCTGCTCTTGCCGCTTGGTTGTCTCCTAACCTGCTTCTACATTGTCAAAGGGTGGGGCTTTAACGGTTACGGCAAGGAGCTAACAGCTGATGGTAGGGACGGCACGATTAGTACCCTTCATAAAGCTTTGGCAACGGTGATTATTCCCGCTTTAATGATTCTAATTCTTCTAAACTGTTTTGGGTTTATCAAATAATTATGCTAAGGACAAAAAAAGGACGTTTCTTCGTTGAGACGTCCTTTTTAAAGTTCTAGTTTTCTTTTTTATTCCTCTTACTTCTGACTAAGCCAAAGATTAGTAAGCCACCCGCGATAACCGCAAAGATTGCCGCTAATACCTGAGAAACGGGTATGGTCGTACCAATTAAAAACAATGTATCCGTACGAATACCCTCAAAGATAAAACGACCAATACCATAAAGGCACATGTAGATTAAGAAAAATTCGCCGTCGAATTTCTTGTGCCTGCGCAGAGCCATTATGACTAGGATAATCATCACACACCACAGGGATTCATAGAGAAAGGTGGGATGAACCTGAATCGTTTTGATTCCATCGATCACTTCCAGATGCTCGCGCATCTTCTCACTCACATCAGACGCCCGGACAGCGTCTAGTGGCAAACGCATCGCCACCAAGTTATCCGTATACTCACCGAATACTTCCCGGTTAAAGAAATTACCCCACCGTCCGAGGGCTTGGCCAATAGGCAAACTCATGGCAATGGTATCGAAAATGAGTAGCGGTGATTTCTTTTTATACTTAGCAAAGACAAGCACGGCGATAACCGCCCCGATAATGCCACCGTATATCGCCAGTCCCCCTTGGCGGATATTAAAAATACTAAGAAGGTCATCCTGATATTGATCCCAGGAAAAGATCACGTAGTAGAGGCGGGCACCAAGGACGCCGACAATCACCCCAAAAATCGCCAGATCAATATAATCTTCAGCTTTCTGTCCCGTTCTCTTTGCTTCCATATAAGCCAGGAGGACGCCGGCAAGCACTCCCAAACCGATAACCATACCGTAGTAGGCGATATCAAAGCCAAAAACGGTAATATGATCGCCCACGTCGGCTAAATGGATTCCTAGATTTGGAAAATCAATTGATTTTACTGTCATTTCTACTCCCTGTTAATTAGACGTTAAAACGGAAGAGAATTACATCTCCGTCTTTTACCACATACTCTTTGCCCTCTAAGCGGACTAAGCCTTTTTCCTTCGCTGCAGCGTTAGAACCGCAGGCGACCAAATCGTCATAAGACACTACTTCTGCCCGAATAAATCCCCGTTCAAAGTCCGTATGAATCTTTCCGGCAGCACCAGGAGCTTTCGTGCCCTTCGTAATGGTCCAGGCTCTTACTTCCGGTTCACCTGCTGTTAAGTAACTAATCAGGCCGAGGATGTGGTAACTTGCGGTAATCAGCTTTTCTAGTCCTGATTCGCTAAGGCCCAGGTCTTCTAAGAATTCTTTTTTCTCATCGGCATCTAGTTCCGCTAGCTCTTGTTCAATTCCGGCACTGACCACAAAGACTTCGCTATTTTCTGCCTGAGCGTACTCTCTAACAGCCTTTACCCCGGCGTTACTAGCGCCGTCATCAGCCAAATCCTCTTCACCGACGTTGGCGGCGTAGATAACTGGTTTGTATGTCAACAAATTGTAGCTGTTAAGCCACTCCTGCTCTTCTTCATCGGCTACTTCGGCAAAGGTCTTTGCTAGCTTCCCTTCTTCTAAATGAGCTTTGATTTTCTCCAGGAAGCCTAACTCTTTCGCCGCGGCTTTATCGTTTCTCGCTAACTTAGTCGCCTTAGCAATTCGGCGTTCAAGGATCTCTAAATCAGAGAAAATCAGTTCCAGATTGATAGTTTCAATATCTCTAAGAGGATTGATGCTGCCGTCCACGTGAACAATGTTGGTATCTTCGAAGCAGCGAACCACATGCACGATGGCATCTACTTCCCGGATATTAGCAAGGAACTGATTCCCAAGCCCTTCCCCTTTCGAAGCTCCCTTTACCAGTCCCGCAATATCGACAAATTCGATTACCGCCGGTACGATTTTTTTCGTCTGGTACATATCTCCTAAAACCTGTAAGCGCTCGTCGGGAACCGTCACCACGCCTACATTGGGGTCAATCGTACAAAAGGGATAGTTAGCTGACTCGGCGCCCCCCTTAGTTAATGAGTTAAACAGGGTGCTTTTCCCTACATTTGGTAATCCTACAATTCCTAATTTCATTGATTTAAAATCCTTCCTTATCGTTTGTTTCCATCAATATTAGCGTTCCTGTGCGAAAGCTCACTTTCACCGCCTCGTCCTTAATCTCGTTACTTACACAGAGGCTATCCTGAGGCTCCATGGTGTGGTTCTTCAGGGGATACTTGGCTCCCTCCAAAGTCAGACCGTGTACCACCTCACCTAGTGGAAAGAGAGAAAAATACTGGCCATAGGCTTCCTCTTTATTTAGAACGAAATCCTCGTCGTGAAGAGAAATGCGGTTTTGAGGATCCACGAGCGTTGCCTTAATATCTTTTTTTAATGGGATATAGAGGCACTGCACATTGGCCCAGAGGTGATCTAGGCGCCCACCGGTGGCTCCGTGAATTTCAATTTCCGTCGCCCCAATTGTCATCGCTAGGCGAATAGCAATCTCCGTATCGGAAGCGTCTTTTACTGGATTATACTCCTTAATCGGCACATCGGTCTCTTCCCGAAAGTACCTAGCCACTTCTTCATTTACGCTATCAAAGTCCCCAACAATATAGTTGGGAACTATTTTATGCCTGTATAAAAACTCAATCCCCCGGTCCACGCCGATAACTCCAATATTTCCCCCTGAAAGGCTTCTTAGGGTTAACTCATCGGTAATATCGCCACCGCTAATAATCACTACTCGCTTACTCATAGGCTTTTCTTAATACCTCTTTTTATCTTTCTGTTCATTGTACATATTGACATAACTGTCATAGCGGCTCTTCGAAATCTGGCCTTTATCTAGCGCTTCCCTAACGGCACAGGCCGGTTCGTGGATATGGTCACAGGTCTGAAAGCGACACTGTCCTTCATAGGGAGCAAATTCTGGAAAGTAAAATTTAAGCTCTTCCTTCTCCGTCGCCAGCACGTAAAGGGAACTAAACCCTGGAGTATCGCAAATATAAGTATCCTGGGCAATGCGAAATAGCTCCGAATGTCTGGTGGTGTGTTTTCCTCGTTCAATTTTCCGGCTAATGGCGCCAGTCTCCATCTGGGCCTCTGGGTAGAGGCGATTAAGCAGCGAAGACTTACCCACCCCTGAGGGCCCGGCAATTACTGTGGTCTTGCCCTGTAATAATTGGCGCAATTCTTCCACGTGATACCCGCTTTCGGCACTGGTAAAAATAACGGGATAACCAACATTTTTATAGATATTACCTAATTCGGTTATCTCTTCCTCGCCGGCGATATCCTCTTTGTTAAAACAGAGAATAACCGGTACCTCTAGGTACTCCATCATCACTAAGAAGCGGTCTAGCAGATTTAGATGAGGCACTGGCGATTTGATAGCAAACACCACCAAAGCTTGATCCACATTGGCAACCAGTGGTCGCACCAGCTCATTCTTTCTCGGCAAAATCTTGGTAATCGAGCCTTCCATATCCTTTTCATCGAGAACTTCAATCTCCACGTTGTCACCAACTAAGGGTTTGATTTTCTCCTTGCGAAAAATTCCTTTAGCCTTACACTCGTAAACGGCAGATTCGCCTACGTGTACGTAGTAGAATCCGCCGATACCTTTAATTATTTTCCCTTGCATATGCTCCTTTATCCGCCTATGGCGTCTCGTCTGGATTGTCTGCAGGACCGATACTCACGTAGATGGTAACCGTAGCGCCTTTTTCTAGCTGGGTGCCAGCGCTTGGATCCATCCGGGTAATTGTGCCTGGGGTCTTGTCACTATTTTCCTGAATCACCGTAACTGCAAATCCATAGTTCTTCAGTAACGTTTCTGCATTTTCTTTCGTCTGTCCGGTTACTTCAGGAACCGTTATTTTTTCTGCTGGCTTTGGTCCATCACTAACCACCACATCAATGGTGGTGCCTTTTGACTGTTTCGTGCCGCTGTGACTCTGTCTGATAACCACACCCATAGCTACGGAATCGCTATATTCCCGGGTTACATTGGCATTTAGACCGACGCCTTGAATAGCCGCCACCGCACTTCCTTCATCGGTACCGACTACATTAGGCACCTTTACCTTCTCGGAACCGTTACTGACGTACATCGTAATGGTGGTTTCTTTGGTACCCTTTGAGCCAGCACCGGGATTGGTGCTGATAATATGACCTTGCTCTACCTCATCACTAAATTCAGCTTTTAATTCTATATGGATAAAACCAGCATCATTTAGCGCTTGCTCTGCTTCATTATCTTTTAAACCTTTAACATCAGGCACGGTTAATTCCTTACCCTTTAAGCCAGAGCTTAAAACAATATTTATCTTGCTGTATTTACTAGCCTTCTTGCCAGCTTTCGGGTCTTGTGAGATAACCCGACCTTCTTCGTACTTTTCTGACTCTTTACGCTCGGTAATCTTATAGCCTAGGTTAAGCTTATCTAGAGCGGCTTTCGCCTCCGCTTCCGTCTTCCCTACGAGATCGGGAACGGTCACCTGCTTAGAGCTTTCCGCCGACGTCCCGGGACCGAAGCGGAAGATACCTACTGCTCGACCAACGGCAAAAATAAGGACTAAAGCGATTAAAACCGCGGCCACAATCGTTAGAATCTTGGTCATCTTGCGCATCTTCGGATTAAGCTTATCTCCTTTTTTGCGCAGCATCTTACTATCTTCAAAATCATCGTCATCGTAATCGTCATCATCGAGATCATCGTACTGACGACGGAAATCGTCTAATTCAACATCGGTAATCATTACCGTATCCGCATTGCCCACTGGATCAATTTCCACAAAATCGCCTTCCGGGTCGATTAAGGAATGCTTTAAATCCGCAATCAGAGACTGGGTGTTAGGATACCGGCGCTGAGCATTCTTAAGCGTACACTTAAGGATAATCTGCTCTAAGCTATAGGGTATATCCGGTACGATATCCGAAGGCAGCGGCAGCTCTTCCTGCAAGTGCTTCATCGCCACGTTTACGGCCGAATCCCCATCAAAGGGAACGTCACCGGTTACCATTTCATAAAGGGTAATCCCCATCGAATAGATGTCGCTTCGCATATCCGAATAGCGACCCTTAGCCTGTTCCGGTGAAGTATAGTGAACCGAACCCATCACCGTAGAGCTGGTGGTATTAGAAGACATGGCTTTGGCGATGCCAAAGTCAGTAACCTTCACTTTGCCCTCTTGGGAAATAATTATATTCTGAGGCTTAATATCCCGGTGGATAATACCGGCCGCGTGAGCCGCGCCGATTCCTTGACAAATCTGAATGGCAATACTAATCGTCTCTTTATAAGAAATCTTGCCCTTTTTGTGAATATACTCTTTTAAAGTAATGCCCTCAACTAGCTCCATTACCATATAGTTAAGGCCTCTATCCTCGCCAACGTCGTAGACGTTAACGATATTTGGATTGGTTAGCCCGGCCGCCGCTTGAGCTTCTGAGCGGAATTTTTCCACAAAACTTTCATCGACTCGAAATTCTTTTTTAAGCACTTTAATCGCCACGTTCCGATTGAGCATCAGATCGCGACCTTTATATACATCTGCCATGCCGCCGGCACCAATCTTCGACAGCACTTCATATCTTTTTCCTAATACAATTCCCTTACCCATTAATTATTCACCTCACCGTCCAGTGGTTTGGCCATAACAACCCCGATGTTGTCTCGACCGCCATTACTATTTGCCTGTTCTATCAGCATATGTACAGCCTCCACTAAGTCTCTTGCCCCCTTAACAATATCAAACATATCTTCATCCTCGACCATATTGCTTAAGCCGTCGGTACACATCAAGATAATATCGCCCTTCTCGATGCGATACTCATAGACATCCGCTTCCGCATCCGACTTTACGCCGATTGCTCTCGTAATGATGTTTTTATCTGGATGAAATTTGGCTTCTTCAGCCTTAATCCCCCCTAAGCGTACCATCTCCTCTACTAGTGAGTGGTCCTTGGAAATCTGGAGGATTTTGTCGCTGATTAAATATAAGCGACTATCACCAATATTGGCAAAATACATGGTGTTGCCAATCACCGTTGCTACCACTAGCGTTGTGCCCATGCCTTCAAGCTTAATGTCGCTAGCTGCCGCCTCTATCACTTTTTCATTAACCGTGGTAAAAATTCTTCGCAAAATTTCTTCAGGATTGCGTAACTTCGTCTTTGCTAACTCTTCCTTAAAGACGCTGATGGCGTACTTTGAAGCGAAGTCGCCAGCCTTATGCCCGCCCATACCATCAGCTACCGCCAACAGATTCGGGAAAGGCCCTATCGGCTCGTCACTGACAAAGACATAATCCTGATTTATTTCTCTTTTCCTACCCACATCTGTAAGCGCATATTGTTTCATCTAATATCCTCTACTCATCTTTATTCAAGTAATGTCTTCTAAGTTGCCCGCAAGCACCGTCAATATCGGTGCCACGTTCCCTTCTTATAGTAACATTTATTGCATTTTTTTCAAGTTTATTTTTGAATGACAGCGCACTTGCGGCATCTGGTTTTTCGTATTTTCTTTCCCTAACGGGATTGACGGGAATCAGATTCACGTGGAATGGTCTTTTTTTCAAAAGGGCGATTAATTCCCGGGCATCCTCATCGGTATCGTTCACTCCTTTTACCAGCGAATACTCGAAAGTAACCCGCCGTCCCGTCTTTTTGTAGTAGTAATCACAAGCTCCAAGCACCGATTTTAGCGGGGAGGTCCTGGCTACTGGCATCAGCTGCTCCCGCTTCTTCTGAGTGGTTCCGTGAAGGGAAAGAGCCAGGGTAATCTGAAAATTCTCATCAGCCAAGCGCTTCATTTCCGGCACCAGACCACAGGTAGAGACGGTTAAGTTGCGCTGGGAAATATTAAGGCCATCGCCGCCTGTAATCATCGTGATAAAGCGTACTAGATTGTCGTAGTTATCGAGAGGTTCCCCTGTCCCCATAACCACTACGTTGGAAATCCGCTCCCCGATTAACGTCTGGACCTGGTAAATCTGTCTTAGCATCTCAGAGTTCTTTAAATTCCGAATCAGGCCGCCGATGGTAGAAGCACAAAAGGTACACCCCATGCGACACCCTGCTTGGGACGAAATACAGACGGAATTTCCGTAGTCATAGCGCATTAACACCGTCTCAATCACCTGATTATCATCTAAGGCAAAGAGATACTTTCGCGTCCCGTCAACCTGTGAAACTTGCTCTTCTAAGAGCTCCATCTTCGGCAGATAAAAATGTTCAACTAACCTTTGACGTAAACTCTTAGAAAGGTTCGTCATCTCTTCAAAGTCCCCTACGAGATGGACGTGAAGCCATTCGTATATCTGCTTGGCGCGAAAGGGTTTTTCATTTATTATTTCCATTTCTCTTTTTAGCTCTTTTAGATTAAGAGAAAGAATATCTATTTTATCCATGTGTTTTCCTCTGCATCAGGGCAATGTAGAAGCCATCCCCTGGGTCTATCCCTGGTAAATACTGCTTTTCGCTAACTAGTGAAAAATCAGGATTGGCGGCTAAAAACTTCCCGGTATTATCTTCGTTTTCCCTTTTGTTAATGGTACAGGTGCTATAAAGCAGCTTACCACCAGGCTTTACATACGCTTTCACGACGGCTAGTATCTCTTGCTGCAAGGTCGCTAGTTCGCTCAAATCCGCTTCGGTAATACGTCGCTTTAAATCCGGCTTTCGCCCCAATACCCCTAGTCCCGAACAAGGCAAGTCAGCAATGACGATATCTGCTTGTGCGACGGCTTGTTCATCGAGAACAAGGGCATCTTGCACCCTCGCCTGAATGTTTGTCAAACCGCTTTTAGCGATGTTTTCCTTAATTAATCCTACTTTGTATTCTGTCAAATCGCGAACGCTTACCTGGCCACTGCCTTTTAATAGCTCGGACACGTGTAAGGCCTTGCCACCTGGAGCCCCGCAAACATCGATGACGTAATCGCCCTCTTTCGGAGCGGCCACCACGCCGACCCGCATGGAGCTTAAATCTTGGACGTAAAACTCACCTGCGCGGAAGCTCTCCGACTTTTCTAGGTAATCTATCTCTGTCAGTTCTATGGCCGCCGGAAAATCAGGTACTTTCCTAGCGGTAATACCTTCTTTTGCCAGCTTGGTAAGCAAAGCATCGACGGCGATTTTCCCTTCGTTTACCCGAACCGTTAATGGCGCCCGGCTAAGAAAAGCGGCTCCCATGGTGGCAATCACCTCACTATCATAGTCTTGTTGCCAGTAGGTCACTAGCCACTGAGGTAGGGCGTAGCGGGTAGCCAAATCCGGAAAGCTAATCTTCTCCTTCTCCCGGCTAATCGTTCGCAGCACTCCGTTTACAAAACCTGAAAGAGATTTAAAGCCCTTCTTCTTAGCTAGCTTAACCGCCTCGTTACAGATAGCCGCATCAGGAACTCTGTCCAAATACATAATCTGAAAGACGCTACTTCTAAGAATCTCCCGAATAACCGGTTTCATTTTCTTGACTTTTACCTTGCTGTAGCTATCGATGATATAATCCAGCTGCAACATGAACTCAAGCGTGCCGCTCACCACTTTCGTGATAAAGGCACGCTCTTTCTTTTCTAAGTATTGGTATTTATCCAAAACGTTTTTCAGCGCTTGGTGGCTAAAAGCCCCCTCCTTTGTAACCATAAGGAGGGTTTCTAAAATTATTTCCCGATCGTTATTTGTCATTTATTCTTCCTTAGTCTCTGCGTCCTCGCGTCAATATGAGCAGTCGTAGTAATTGTAATATAGAACCAGCAGCGGCGGCTACGTAAGTCATGGCAGCGGCTTGAAGCACTTCTTTCGTCTGGCCTACCTCTTGAGGATTAAGTAGTCCGGCCTTTCCAGCCACCTCTAAGGCTCGGCTAGAAGCGTTAAACTCCACCGGTAGCGTCACTAGCTGAAAGAGTACGGCTGCAGAAAACAAAGCAATACCGATGTTGATAAGTAGTGCCGAAGAACTGGAATTAATCAAAAGACCGATAATAATTAGTGGCCACGCCAGATTGCTTCCTAAGTTCGCCGCTGGTACTAAAGCCGTCCGCCACTTAAGGGGCGCATAGCTTTGATGGTGCTGCATCACGTGTCCACACTCGTGGGCAGCTACCCCAATGGCCGCAACCGAAGGGTTATTATAGGTGGCGTCAGAAAGACGTACGGTCTTAGTCCGAGGATCGTAATGATCCGTCAAATTACCACTGACGTGCTCAATTCGCACATCGGTGATTCCCTCTGCTTGTAAAATTCGCGCTGCCGCCTCTCTACCAGTAATCCCGGTCAAACTTCTAACCTTTGAATACTTCGCAAAAGTGGACTTCATCTTCGATGAAGCGAGCATACTTAAGCCAAGCCCTATCAATACCAAAATATAGGTAGGATCAAAAAACATTCCATAACCCATTCTAATACCTCCTTACCTGTTAAATACTGTGCCGATTTCTAGCTGATGGCCTCGCAAATACTCTTCCGCCTTCATGCGCTTCTTCCCTGGTGCCTGAAGCTGGGTAATCCTTAAGCTTCCTTTGCCCGTCTGCACGGTGATACCGTCTCTAGTAGTCTCGGTAATCGTTCCCGGAAGAGCCTCACTCTCTTGGTTTAAAACCTCAGCTTGCCATATTTTATAAACTTTATCTTCCATCCGTGAATACGCACTGGGCCAGGGATTTAATCCCCTAATTAAGCGTTCAATACTCTTGGCCTCTTGTTCCCACTGAATATCACCTAGGGCTTTATCTAGCATCTTTGCATACGCTGTTGGGCTCGCCTCTGGCTGGGACTTGGGCTTTAACGTGCCCGCTTCTAGCCCCTTTAACGTCTCCACTAGTAACTTGGCCCCAGCTACTTGTAATTTATCGTGAAGGCTACCGCCGGTTTCCGTATCTTCTATAGTTATGACCGTCTTAAGAAGCATATCACCGGTATCTAAGCCTTCATCCATCTGCATGGTGGTGACACCGGTTTCCTTTTCCCCATCGATAATAGACCACTGTATCGGCGCGGCTCCTCGGTACTTAGGGAGTAGGGAGGCGTGAACATTGATACACCCATAAGGGGTCATCTCTAGCACGGCCTTAGGTAAAATCTGACCAAAAGCCACTACCACCATCACATCAGCTGGGTATTTACGCAGCTCTTCTAAGTGTTCTTCCTTGCGAATGCGATCCGGCTGAAAAACCGGAATCTGACACTTTAATGCCATCTCTTTAACCGGCGAGAAAGCTAGTTGCTTGCCCCGTCCTTTCGGCTTGTCCGGTTGGGTCACCGCTAAGACGACTTGATGACCGGCTTTTACAATCGCCTCTAACGTGGGCGCCGCAAAATCGGGAGTTCCCATAAAGATTACTCTCAAAGCGCTTCCTCCTCTTCTTCTATCGGCTCTTCGCTTACATCGTGAAGACCGTCTAAGGTTTGATCGACATACATTTTTCCTTGTAGGTGATCGATCTCGTGGCAAAAAGCTCTAGCTAGTAAATCGGTGCCCTCAACTTCGAAAGGTTCCATATTCTCGTCTAAGGCTCTTACCTTCACATATTCTGGTCTCGTTACGATCCCGTATTTGCCAGGAACGCTTAAGCAACCTTCAGAACCGGTCTGCTCGCCCTCTTCTTTAATAATTTCAGGGTTGATTAAAATAATCGGTCCCTCGCCCACATCGATGACGACGACTTGCTTTAAAACCCCGACTTGGGGTGCGGCCAAACCGACACCGTAGGCTTCATACATCGTATCTAACATATCCTCAATGAGCTCCCTAGTCCTAGGCGTCATTTCCTTGACTGGTTTTGCTTTCTTATATAGGACGTCATCTCCTAATTCTCGTATTTCTCTAACTGCCATACTACCTCCTTAAATTCCCTGGGCAGGGTCAAAATCAAATTGTATATATATTTTATTATAACCACGGTTAATTGAAGTATAAGCCTCAATTTTGTCTTTTGCGTGAATTAATGCTTGATATTCTTCACTTTTTATATAAATTACCCGGCGATAAACGTCTTTAATCTTAGCCACGTACGGAGTGGCCGGACCGATGATGCCATAAAGGTTCTCTTTATTAAGAAGCTTCGTAAAGTCTTTTAGGTATTTAGCGCCTCTCTCTAAGAGCTCCTCTTCTGGCGAACTAAGAAGAATCGCTAGCAGGTGCTCCGCTGGCGGATACCCCATCATCTCCCGGAAGGCATACTCCCTTTGGTAAAATTCTTCGTAGTCGTGATTGGCGGCTAGCTGGATGCTAAAATGCTCAGGGGTGTAGGTTTGAATAATGACCTCCCCCTTTTTCTCGCCTCGGCCGGCTCTTCCTGCCGCCTGGGTGAGTAACTGAAACGTCCGCTCGCTGCTGCGATAATCATTTCCGTACAGGGACATGTCTGCTGCCAATATTCCCACCAAAGTAACGTTTGGATAATCGTGACCCTTTACAATCATCTGGGTGCCGATTAAGATATCCGCTTCGCCTTCGCCAAAGCTTTTCAAAATTTTTTCAAAAGCTCCTTTTTCTCTTGTGGTATCCCTATCCATTCGCAGCACCCTAGCTTCTGGGTATTCCTTTTTCAAAAGCTCTTCAATCTGCTGAGTGCCGGCCTTAAAGCCGCCGATGTATTTGGAACCGCACTCCGGGCAAAGGCTTTGATTCTGAGTCTCATATCCGCAGTAATGACAAACTAAGCGATTGTTCTTATGAGCCGCTAACGACACGTCGCAGTGGGGGCACTTATAGACAAACCCACACTCCCGGCAGCTCACAAACCCGGCGTAGCCCCGCCGATTAATGAATAGCATGGTCTGTTCTTTTCGCGCTAACCGCTCCCTTATCTGTTCCTGTAAGTCTTCGCTTAAAATCGAACGATTGCCCTCTTTAAGCTCTGCTTTCATATCCACGATTCGCACCTCCGGTAGGAGGCCTTTCGTCGCCCGGTTCGGGAGCTTTAAAAGGGTATACTTACCGGTTTCACAAGCGTGATACGCTTCTAGCGACGGTGTGGCTGAGCCCAGTACCAAGGCCGCCCCTTCGGTTTCGGCTATTTGCCGGGCCACCTCCCGGGCGTGATACCTAGGCATCTGCTCGCTTTTATAGCTGCTTTCGTGCTCTTCATCGATGACGATAAGCCCTAGTTTTTCAAAAGGGGTAAAAAGCGCAGAACGAGGACCGATCATCACATCTACCTCGCCGTTTTTAACCCGTTCCATCTGATCAAAACGCTCCCCTAGGGAAAGCCTAGAATTGATAATCGCCAGTCGCTCACCAAAGCGGCTATAAAAGCGGCGTACCGTCTGATAAGTCAGGGCGATCTCCGGAATCAGCATAATCGCCTGAGAGCCTTCTTTTACCACTTCTTCAATCATCTCTAAATAGAGTCTAGTCTTGCCGCTGCCGGTAATCCCGTGAATCAAATAACTCTTTTGCTCACCCCTGCGATAATCTTCTAAAAAAATGTCTAAAGCCTTTTGCTGCTCACTCGTTAAGGCTTCATCGCTCCCCTCTTCGCCGCTCATCTGGGGCAGTCTAAAGACGCGCTTGGTCTCGATTTTCACCAGTCCTTGATCGGCTAAGGCTTTTAAAACGCTTGGTGTCACCTGATACGCATCCTTTAACGTCTTAAAACTTAAGCGTTCGTGATCTAACAGGGCGGCCAGTGCCCGCACCCGGGCCTTTTGGTTTTTATAAAGCAATAAATGCTCAAGCTTTGCCACCGCCTCTTCCCTCGATACGGCCAAACTGGCACTTTTTTCTTCTTTATTATTTTCCCGCTTTTTGATCGGCATAACGGTTTTTAGCGCCGCCACAAAGGTGCCACCGTAATGCTCTTTCATCCAGGCCGCTAAAGCCACCATTTTCCCCTCAAGAGCGATATCTTTTTCTAGAATCCCGGCGATATCCTTGATTTTTGTAGGTTCATAATCGGTCTTATCGGTAATATCTACCACGTAACCACTGATTTCGTGATTGCCTTTACCGAAAGGGATTTGCACCCGGCTACCAATCTTTACTTTTTCCTGCAAAGCTTCTGGGATTCGGTACTGAAAAATCCGGTCTAACTTCCCACTCGTAACATCTATAATAATATCTGCAAACATCCATTGCCCCACTTTTTTAACATTTTGCGCTTAGTAATTATATCACTATTTATAGGTCTTTGCCACTCCCTTGAAATCCGAACGAGCAAGTGTTATCTTATGAGTATCAACTAACTTGGAGGTATGAAAATGAGTAATTTAGAAAGACTACTTCGCTACACGGTGATTCGCACTCCTAGCGATGACGGTGCGGACACGGTTCCTTCTAGCAAGGTCCAATTTGATCTGGCGAAAGTCCTAGAGCAAGAAATGAAAGATTTGGGGTTAACCGATGTGGAACTGGATGACAAGTGCTACCTATATGGTAAGCTTCCTGCTACTCCTGGCTATGAGGACCATACCCGTCTCGGCTTTATCGCCCACATGGATACGGTCTCCGATTACTGCGACCACGAAATTAAGCCGATGGTAACTGAGAACTACGACGGTGGTGACTTGCCTCTTGGGGATAGCGGCAATGTACTCAGCGTCAGTATGTTCCCTCATCTAAAGGGTTTAAAAGGTCGAACCCTGGTAACCAGTGACGGTACGACGATTCTCGGCGCAGATGATAAGGCGGGTATCGCCGAAATTCTCACGATGGTGGAGCGCCTAATCAATGAGAACATTCCTCACGGTCCTCTTAGCATCGCCTTTACCCCTGATGAAGAAATCGGTCTAGGCGCCCATAACTTCGACGTGGATAAATTCGGCGCCAAATACGCCTATACTTTAGACGGAGACACGGAAGGAGAAATCCAGTATGAAAACTTTAATGCGGCAAAAGCGGTATTTGAAATTACTGGCGTCAGCGTCCATCCAGGCTCGTCTAAAAATACGATGATTAACGCTTCTCTCGTGGGCATGGAAATCAACAGCCTCCTTCCTGGCTGCGAGACCCCTAGAGGTACGGAAGATTACGAAGGTTTCTACCATCTCGACGGCTTTACCGGTGACGTGGCGAATGCCACCGCTTCGTATATCATTCGCGATCACAACGCCACTGCCTTTGAAGCCCGCAAGAATACACTACGTTTAATCGAAAAAGATTTGAATGAAAAATGGGGTGCTGGCACCGTTAAGCTTACCATTACAGATCAGTACCGCAATATGGCAGAAATTATCGAAGGTTGCATGCAGTTAATCGAAAATGCCAAGACCGCCGCCGAAAAAGTGGGCATCGAGCCTCTCGTACGTCCGATTCGCGGCGGCACCGACGGCGCCACCTTAAGCTTTATGGGTCTTCCTTGCCCTAATCTGGGCACCGGCGGCCACGCCTATCACGGTCCTCTCGAACACATCACCGTGGAAGGTATGGATTTAGCAACCGCAATGGCCTTAGAAATCGTTAAAATCAATACTATCTAAACAAATGGGGAGGTCGTTTTTTTCAAAAAACGACCTCCCTTTTTACAACTGAAGATCTTTTAGTTCTTCTTTAAACCCTTCACCAACCACTTCGTTTGATTCTACAATAATGGTAAAGGCTTTGGGATCAATCTCATGAACCATCTTTTTTATCACATACATCTGCTTGTTGTTACAAGCACACATTACTACGTCTTTCTTTTCTTTGGAAAAACTTCCGTGTCCGTGGATAATTGTCGAGCCGCGTCCAGAATACGCGTCGATTTTCTCAGCGATCTCTTCGCCGTTTTCCGTAACGATTAACGTCATCTTACCTTCGTCTGCTCCGTAGAGAATCTTATCCATTACCGCTGCCAACAGGTAGGTAACCAGGATTCCGTAGATTAAAGCATCTACATCCTTAAAGACCACCACAAACCCGATAACAATTGTGACCACATCTAAGAAAAAAGTAATTACCCCTAAGGTAACGTGAGGCTTTATCTGCTTAATTGACACCGAAATAAAGTCTTGACCGCCAGTAGATGATCCTCGCATAAAGATCATGGCGTAGCCGATGCCACAAAGCACACCCATACACAGGGCCGCTAATAACCGGTTCCCGTCATACACCGGGAAAAGGGGAGCTACGTAGTCAATCATTATCGAAGAAATAACCATACTTTTAACAGATTTGAAAAAGAAATTCTTCCCCAAGAATTTGTAACACAAAATCGCCACTGGGATATTAAGTAGCAAGGTTCCGATACCAATCGGTAGCCCAAATAAATGATATAGCACAATTGCAATACCAGAAAATCCCGCTACTGGGAACGCGGCATTAAGGGCAAAGTTATGTAAGCCGATACCAATAAGAAAACCGGCCACTAAGTCAAATAGCAAATCCAGCCCCAACTCTTTTAAATTGTATTTTTTGTTCATATAAAACCTCCTCTTCTGACCTTGCTATTCTAACCTATATCGTTCCCTTTTTCTAGTCCCAATGTTAATTGCTCTGGTTCGCTGGCATCTACAAGTTTTGAGGTACGAATTCCTAAGAGACGTACCGGTTCTTTATCCCAGATCCTTTCAAAGAGTTCTGCCGCTACCTGGTAGATTTCGCCGGCCTCACTGGTATGGCTTTCAAGCTGGCGCTGATGGGACACATTGGTGAAATCGTGGTATCTGATTTCCACGCTGATATTACCAGCCTTTTGCCCCTTCTTCTGTAAGCGCGTTGCCACTTTTGCCGCAAGTTTCGCAAGAATTCCTTGGATCTCGTCTAAGGTTACCGCATCCGCCGAAAGGGTGGTGGAATTCCCCACATTCTTTGCCTCCCGGCGCTCTCTCTTTACTTTACTCTCGTCATAGCCGTTGGCATACTCCCACATCTTGCGACCGTGCTTCTTTAAATGCAGTTCTAAAATACCGATATCCGTCTTGGCCAAGTCACCGATGGTATTGATTTCTAAATTTTTCAAGATCTTTACACTGGATTGTCCTACCATATATAGCTCCTCCACCGGTAAAGGCCACATCTTCTCCTCTATTTCTTCAGGGAAAAGGGTGTGGGTGCGGTCGGGCTTCGTAAAATCCGACGCCATCTTCGCCAAAATCTTCCTGGTGGAAATGCCTACATTAACGGTAAAGCCAAAACGCTCTTTCACTTCCCGGCGAATCATCTGGGCCGCGGCTTCGGGGGATTCATAATCGCTAAGTACGGCCGTCATATCTAGGTAACACTCATCCACGCTCATTTGCTGAATCAGCGGACTAATCGTCTCTAAGTATGCCATCAGCTCCCTACTATAGCGAGAATAGACACCGTGTTCCGGCTTTACCATCAATAGTTTTGGACACTTACGAAAGGCATTCGCAACAGGTTCCCCTGTGCGAATGCCATATTTCTTTGCTGGTGTCGACTTGGCTAGTACCACTCCGTGGCGAGACTTTTGGTCACCGCCAACGATGGAGGGCACTTCCCGCAAATCGATAGTGCTACCTTTTTTCAATTCTTCCACGGCGCTCCAGCTAAGGAACGCGCTATTTACATCAATGTGAAAGATAACTGACACTTTACTTACCTCTTGCCACAAGCTTTCCGTCTGCTACGTCTATCTCAATAATCGAGTTAGCGCTAATGTCTCCTTGTAGCATTAACTTCGCTGCCAAGGTCTCTACATGCTTCTGTAAGAAGCGCTTCAGTGGTCTTGCTCCGTACAAAGGATCATACCCACCCTCAACCACAAATTCCTTCGCCGCTGGTGTTAGCACAATCTCTACTTCGCGGTCGGCTAAGCGCTTATTTACATCGGCTACTAGTAAATCAATGATGTCATAAATATTACCTTTCGTCAACGGCTTAAAGCTGATAATTTCGTCTAAGCGATTTAAAAACTCTGGGCGGAAATGAGCCTTTAGGGCATCCATAACCCTTTCACTAGCCTCTTCCTTAATATGTCCTTCTTCATCAATCCCCTCTAAAAGATAGGAGGAACCAATATTTGAGGTCATAATCAAAATCGTGTTTTTAAAATCTACTGTCCGGCCTTGAGAATCGGTAATACGACCGTCATCAAGAACTTGTAAAAGTACGTTAAACACATCGGGATGGGCTTTTTCAATTTCATCAAAAAGTACCACGGAGTATGGTTTACGACGTACGGCTTCCGTTAACTGGCCACCTTCATCATAACCTACGTATCCCGGAGGCGCTCCAATCAAACGGGAAACGGAATGCTTTTCCATATACTCACTCATATCGATACGCACCATGTTGCTTTCGTCATCAAAGAGACTTTCTGCTAACGCCTTCGCAAGCTCCGTCTTACCAACACCGGTAGGACCTAAGAAGAGGAAGGAACCAATCGGTTTGCTAGGGTCTTTAATCCCTGCCTTCGACCGAATAATCGCTTCTGTCACCAGGTCAACCCCTTCTTCTTGTCCGATTACCCGTTTGTGTAACTCATCTGCAAGATGTAAGGTCTTATTGCGTTCGCTTTCATTTAGTTTCGAAACAGGGATACCCGTCCAGCGCGACACAATCTTCGCGATTTCTTCATCGCTTACACTTTCATGAACAAGGGTATTGTCTTCTTCCTTAACTAGCTCTTCTTGAACCTCTAACTCTTTTTGTAGCTGTGGCAATTTGCCGTATTGGAGCTCTGCTGCCCGATTAAGATCATAGGACTGCTGAGCCTTCTCAATCTCTTTATTCACCCCTTCGATTTCTTCCCGGAGTTTCTGAACCTTTTCTACACCTACTTTTTCGTTATCCCACTGGGCCTTTTTGCCCGCAAACTCTTCTTTGTGGACACTGAGTTCTTCCTGTAGATGAGTCAAACGGTCCTTACTTAAGCGATCGTCCTCTTTCTTAAGCGCTGCCTCTTCAATCTCTAGCTGCATAATCTTTCGCTGAAGCTCATCTAACTCGGCCGGCATCGAGTCAAGCTCAGTCTTAATCAGGGCACAAGCCTCATCCACCAGGTCGATGGCTTTATCCGGTAGAAAACGATCCGAGATATAACGATCTGATAACGTCGCCGCCGCGACCAAGGCACCATCGGTAATCTTTACCCCGTGGAACACTTCATACCGTTCTTTTAATCCCCTAAGGATAGAAATGGCATCCTCAACCGTTGGTTCTGTAACCATAACCGGTTGAAAACGACGCTCTAAGGCAGCATCCTTTTCGATATACTGACGGTACTCATCTAGGGTGGTGGCGCCGATACAGTGAAGTTCACCTCTTGCTAGCATTGGCTTTAACATATTGCCAGCATCCATGGCCCCATCTGACTTACCGGCACCTACTATCGTATGAAGCTCATCGATAAACAAGATAATACGCCCGTCAGAGCCTCTTACTTCTTCAAGAACAGCCTTCAACCGCTCTTCAAATTCGCCCCGGTACTTAGCACCGGCTACTAGAGCTCCCATATCCAAAGAGAAAATCGTCTTTTCTTTTAGACCTTCCGGAACGTCCCCGCGAACAATTCGCTGGGCAAGCCCTTCTACAACTGCCGTCTTACCAACACCAGGTTCACCGATAAGAACGGGATTGTTCTTCGTCTTTCTCGATAAGATACGCACCACGTTACGAATCTCAGCGTCACGGCCGATTACCGGATCAAGCTTCTGATCTCTCGCCCGCTCTACAAGATCGATTCCGTATTTCGTCAAGGTATCGTAGGTATCCTCAGGATGATCAGAAGTTACTTTCTGGTTGCCTCTGACACTGGATAAGGCCTTTAAAAAATCATCTCTTTTAATACCCATTTCCCGGAAAATAGTCTTCACTTCTTTGCCTGCATACTTCATCAGCGCCAAGAAAAGATGCTCCACGGAAACGTACTCATCTCCCATGGCTTTCGCCTCATCCTCAGCATGAATCAGGACCTTATTTAAGTCACTGCCAATATAAGGGTTACCTCCACTAACTTTCACCCGCTTTGCTAGCGCTTCCGCTACGCGAGTCATTAGGACATTTTTATCGATGCCCATCTTCGTGAGCAGCTTCATAATTAAGCTGTTTTCCTGATTTAGGAGCGCGTAAAGCAAATGCTCCTGTTCAATTTCTTGATTTCCATATTCCAAAGCAATCCGTTCCAAATCCTGCACGGCAGCCATGGAATTCTGCGTAAATTTATTAATATTCATAAATGTATAGTCCTCCTCTGTTATAGTCTTTATATAACACAAGTATAGTATAACACAAAAATTAGCACTTTCAAGTCGAGAGTGCTAATTTTTGATCATCTTTATATTTTTTTTACTATTTGGAATAGGACCAACAGGCGCTAATCTCAGGCATAATATCCGCGTACTTCCAATTGCTGTGAGAATTGGATTTTCTAAAAGGATCGTGAACGGTCACATATCCCTCTTCATAGCTGGTTAAGACGATAAAATGTCCCACGTCTGTAAATGTACCCTTTTGCATACTGCAGATAATCGGTGCTCCGCTTTGAAGGGTGTTCTTAATATACTCCTCGTCACCTGGGTAGGCTTCACTTACCTGAACGCCCCAGTTTCTAGCGCCGTCGGACATCAGTTGCCAAAGGCTACCGGAGTCCTCGGTAATAAAGCCCTGCTGGGTCGAATACGCCGCCACCTTATCAGGGGTTATCGCAGGATCTCCTGTGACGCCAATCAGCACCATCGACAGACACGTAGGACCGCACCCGGTAATTCCCATGGGCGAAGGGCCGTACATCGTATATCCCCAGCGTTCATCCCACTGGAAAAGGGTAGGAATATTGCCAGCCACAAAGTCTGCCCCAATGTCCTCAGCAGGGGCGTCATCCTTTTTCTCACCGTAATTGGCAACGTAATCCACCGTCTCTGGGTTCCGGTCTAGAAGTTCAATTATCTCAGCTGGGTATCCCTGCTTTGTGGCCTCAGCTCGTACTTCTTCAATTTCTTCACTAAGGCTAGGATCTTGCTTTTTCGTTTTTTCCTTTTCCTTACTTTGATCATTCTCCGCCGTCGCTTTGGTCTTTGGCTCAGTCTCTTTGTCGTCTTTCGCTGTGGCGATACAGATAATGATAAAAGCGGCTACTAGCACCAGTACAGCGATAATCGCTCTATTTATTAAAACTTTTTGTCTTCTTAATTGGGTATTTTTTCTTCTGCTCATAAAACGTGTTACTCCTCTTCTAGCTATCCTGCATTATACCCCAAACTTCTACAAGAATCAAATCACTCCGCTCCGGAAACGTGGTATAATGGAACAATACTTAGGAGGTAATGACTTATGAATATAGTATTTTTAGATGCAAAAACCATCGGCGATGATATTGATTTAAGCTCATTCGACGAGCTCGGAAAGGTTACGAAATACGATTTTTCGACGGCTGCCGAGGCTAGAGAGCGCTCCGTAGACGCCGATATCCTGGTGATTAACAAGGCCCCCGTAAACGCTTACACGACGGAAAAAGCAGACCGCTTAAAGCTGGTGTGCGTAACGGCTACCGGGACAAACAACCTAGATAAGGACTATCTAAAGGAGCGAGGCATCCAGTGGCGAAACGTGGCCGGCTATTCAACTGACTCAGTCACTCAGCATACCTTTGCCATGCTTCTCTATCTCTATGAAAAACTCAGCTACTACGACCACTACGTAAAGTCCGGGGGCTACGTAAGCGACGTGATTTTTTCTCATTTTAGCGAAACCTTTAGAGAGCTTAAGGGAAAGACCTTTGGCATTATCGGCCTGGGAAATATCGGGCGCAGCGTTTATCACGTAGCTAAGGCCTTTGGCCTAAATACCATCTACGCTTCCCCTAGTGGCGCACCCCCTCAGGAAGGGTATACCCAGGTAAGCCTTGATACCCTTTTAAAAGAAGCGGATATCGTCTCCATTCACGCGCCGCTAACGCCGGCTACGGAGAACTTAATCAACCGGGAACGTCTGGCCCAAATGAAGGAGACCGCTATTCTCCTCAATCTCGCCAGAGGGCAAATTGTGGACGAAGACGCTTTAGCCGGAGCCCTTGAAAATGGCGTAATCGCCGCCGCTGGTCTCGATGTGCTGCGGACAGAACCCATGAGTGAAAAGAATCCTCTGCTAAAGATAAAGGATAGCCGCAAGCTCCTTATTACCCCCCATATCGGCTGGGCAAGCGTGGAAGCCCGAACTAGGCTGATGGCGACCATCCATGGACAGATCAAAGAATTTTTAGAAGTATAAGAAAAAGAACCGGGACGATTGCTCAAATGTCCCGGTTCTTTTCTACTCTTAAATACCTAGAGAATCTTCTTTTTCTTTCTTTTCAAAATTCCGTGCTTCAATGCTTTCGCAAAGGGCGATATACTCGGGTTCGATAGATTCCGAAGCCGCAAATTTCTCGAATACAATCCGGCCGATATGAGCAAAGTCACGTTCGTTGGCCCGGTCTATGGAGCGTATCTCACTTTTGATCTTCTGCTCTTCGATAACCTCCTCAGCCTTCTTCCCTAAGTCACTGGCCACATCCTTGGCTTTCTTACCAAAATCTCTAATAAAGTCTTCCATAACCATTCTCCTTTCTTCTAGCTTAACCGATAACGTTTTGGTTGCGTAAGCGAATCACCGGTCCGCCGGTACCTTCTATATATTCTTTCGTAATAATAACCTTACCGATATTGCTGTCCTTAGGAACCTCGTACATAATATCTAACATAAACTCCTCGATAATCGCCCGCAAGGCACGAGCTCCGGTATCTTTTTCAATGGCTCGCTTAGCAATAGCGTGAAGGGCTTCTTCATTAAACTCTAGCTGAACCTCATCTAGGGCCAGAAGCTTTTGGTACTGCTTCAAAATTGCATTTCGTGGTTCTTTTAAAATCGTTACTAGCATTTCTTCGTCTAAAGCCTTCAAGGTAACAATCACCGGCAAACGCCCGATAAACTCTGGAATCATACCGAAGGTTCGCAGATCCTCTACCGATACCTTATCCAGAAGATTCTTATCGTTATCATACTTATCTTTAAGGTCTGCCCCAAAACCGATAGAAGATTTCTTAAGCAATCGCTCCTTCGTAATCTTCTCTAAATCCGGAAAGGCACCGCCACAGATAAACAAGATGTTCCGAGTATTCACCGTGGTTAACGGCACCATGGCATTCTTACTATTAGCGCCAACTGGAACCTCCACATCGCTACCTTCTAAAAGTTTTAGCATTCCTTGCTGAACTGACTCACCGCTAACGTCCCGCTGAGAGGAATTTTTCTTCTTGGCGATCTTATCAATCTCATCGATAAAGATAATCCCCTGCTCGGCCTTTTGCACGTCGTTACCGGCAGCCGCTAGAAGCTTAGAAACCACGCTTTCGATATCATCACCGATATAACCGGCTTCCGTCAGTGACGTGGCATCGGTAATCGCTAGCGGGACCTCGAGAATCTTCGCTAAGGTTTTGACCAAATACGTCTTACCAGAGCCTGTAGGTCCAATCATCAGCATATTGGACTTTTCGATTTCGATGTCGTCCATGGTGTCTGTTCCCACTCGTTTATAGTGGTTATAGACCGCCACCGACATGGCCTTTTTCGCTTGTTCCTGACCGATCACATACTCATCTAGGCTGGCCTTAATCTTATGAGGGGCCGGGAGATTATTAATATCAATTAACGGAACCACCTCTTCGTCTTCTTTTTTCTTTTTAAGCTTTTGCTGCTTGGGAATATCCTTTGGCAAATCATCCATATTAAAAATCTGCACATTGGGATTATCCATTAATTGGGAAAAATCATAACGACCGCTACTCATGGCATCAAAGCTCTTCTGCATACAATCGTTGCACACATAGATGCGATTTGGTAACTCAATCATCTTCCCCGCCGTACTTTCGGGACGATGGCAGACGAAACACACTTTTTCGTACTCGTCGTCTTCGACTTTATTTTCTTCTGTCTCTTCTACAACGCCCTTATTAACTTCCAGTTCTTCGTCATTCGTATATTCTTTATCTGACATAGAAATCTCCTTATTTCCCCTGCTTTTCTGCCACTAAGTCCAGAAAAGCCTCCTCGGTGATAATCGGTACATTAAGATCCTTTGCCTTCTTATTCTTCGAGGAAGTAGAATTTACATTGTTGTTGATTAGATACGAGGTTTTGCTCGTAACCGATCCTGTTACTTTACCACCATAGCTTTCAATTAGCGCCTTTACCTCTCCCCGGTTTTTAAAATGAGTGACCTCCCCGGTAATGACAAAGTTAAGGTTCGCAAAGATTAGCGGATTACCGCTAGCCTCTGGCTTGACGACTTCTAGCTCCCTTTGTAGGTCCTTGAATTCCTGTAAGTGCTTTTCGTCGGCAAAATAGCTAGTGAACGTACTGGCGATTACCTCGCCGATGGTATTTATAGAAACCAGCTCCTCAGGCGTAGCCTGAATCACCCGGTTAATATCGTTAGCAAACGCCTGGCAAATCACTTTCGCATTAGCCAGCCCCACATTTTCGATTCCCAGTCCGTAGATCAAATTCGCCGGTTCTACCTTCCGGGCTTTTTCGGCGCTGGCAACGAGATTTTCATAGGACTTCTTACCAAAGCCCTCTAAAGTCTCAATCTCCTCTTGATACCTAGCCAACCGAAAGATGTCCCGGTACTCCTTGATAAACCCGTGAGTGATAAACTTTGTAAGCGTCGCCTCTGAAAGGCCTTCCACGTTAAGCGCATCTCGGCTAACCAAGTGCACAAAATTTCCCACGTGCTTCGCCTGACAGTCCGGGTTAGCACAATAAAGGGACTGAGCTTCGCTAATCTGGCGAATCTGGGTGGGGCCATTACAGACGGGACACGTTTTGGGAATCTCAAGATTGCCTGACTGCGTAATATTCTCCCCAATTTGGGGAATGATCATATTGGCTTTATAAACAGTAATCTCATCGCCAATCCCTAGTTTTAACTCTTCTAACACACTGAGATTGTGGACGCTAGCTCGGCTAACGGTGGTCCCTTCTAGCTCCACTGGTTCGAAGATGGCCACCGGGTTAATCAGCCCTGTCCTAGAAGGACTCCACTCGATTTCTAAAAGCTTCGTCTCTTTGATTTCATCGGCCCATTTAAAAGCCATAGCATCCCGCGGAAACTTGGCCGTTCGCCCTAGGCTCTGACCGTACTCTATGTCATCATATAGTACCACAAGTCCATCTGAGGGAAAATCGTTTTCCTTGATTCTTTCGGAAAATTTCATAACTTCCCCGGCAATCGACTTTCTATCGGCCCTCACATGCTCTACCACTTCAAATCCTTGGCTTTTTAGCCACTGGAATTGCTGCTCTCTGGAGTTGTGAAAATCCACGTCGCCAGCAGAAGGTAAGGCAAAGGCGAGAAAATGTACGCTACGCTTAGCCGTTACTTCGTTACTTAGCTGGCGTACACTCCCGCTACATAAGTTACGAGGGTTCTTATATTTGGCCTCCGTCTCGGGGATCTCTTCATTAATCTTTTCAAAATCCCGGTAGCCGATAATAGCTTCCCCTCTAATCACCACTTCCCCCTTATAAGGAATGGCTAGAGGCAAATTCTTAAAGACCTTGGCGTTATTGGTTACCACTTCTCCGACGGTGCCGTTTCCACGGGTTACCGCCTTATAAAGGCGACCATCTCGGTAGGTAAGCACCACCGTTAGACCGTCTAATTTCCAAGAAACCAACACCGGCTGGGAACCGCAAAACGCCTCTAAATCCTCCACGCTTTTCGTCTTATCAAGGGAAAGCATGGGGGAGGCGTGTCGCTCCTTGGGTAGGTTGCTCACCGTCTCATATCCCACATTTCTCGTCGGGGATTCCGGTAAATACGTACCCAGTGACGCTTCAAGAGCCACCAGCTCATCATAAAGAGTATCGTACTCATAGTTACTCATCATTTCATCGGCGTCCACGTAATACGCTTTGCTCGCTTTATTTAAAAGGGAGACGAGCGCTTCCATGCGCGCCATTCCCTGGGGATTCTTCTTGTTCTCCATATAACTCCTCGATCTCCTCTTTTCGTAGTTTGCGGTACTCGCCTACCGGTAGGCTACCCAGTTCCAAATTCATAATCCGAGTACGCCTAAGTGTCTTCACCTGAAATCCAAGGGCGCTACACATTCGTCTAATTTGGCGATTAAGCCCTTGGGTCAAAACAATGGTAAACGTATTCTTTCCAATAATCTCTACCTTAGCTGGTCGCGTTACGGCGTCTAAGCGCTTCTCTTCATCGAAGATATGAACACCGCTTTCCATGGCCTTTTTAAAGGCAGTATCTATTTCTTTATCCACGGTTACTTGATACTCCTTTTCGTGGTGATTACGAGCACGCATAATGTGATTAATCAAATCCCCATCATTCGTCATAATCATTAAGCCCTCGGAGTCTTTATCTAAGCGCCCGGCATACGTAATTCGCTCTGGGTAATTCATGACCCGAATAATATTATGGCGGTCTCTTTTATCCTCGGTACAGACTACTCCGCGAGGCTTATTATACATCAGCACCACTTTCGTAGCTGGCCCAGAGATCACCTTTTTCCCCACGGTTATCTCCATGGAATCATCGACTTGCATACCCATAGTCGCTACTTGGCCGTCAACTTTCACCCGGCCCTGCGCGATTAGTTTATCGGCGCCGCGCCGGGAAGCTACCCCGGCATCGCTTAAAAACTTATTTAATCGTATCATTGTTGTTCCTCCATATGTTATAATACCATAGATATGAATACTTATATAATCGATACGAAAATTTCTATGAACCAAATACTCCTAGGAACCACTTTTGACGCCTTTTTCTTGGTGACTGGTGAAATCCGCACCGGATTTACCCACACCCTGGATGGGCGTCTTAATGTTGCCTATTTTGACGAGGCACCTGGCCACCAATTCGCGCGCTGGGAAGAGGCTAAGCCCTACGTCCTCTCCCTAATCAAAGGAAAGCGCACGCCGCTAGCAATGCACCTAATCTTTGCCCTTAACGAGGAGATGATAAGTAGCGTCAGTACGAATCCCGAGTTAGAGGGTCTCTATCTCAATCTCCACTTTAAAGAAAACGTCTTAACCCTTACTACCGGTACCGCTTATAAAACCTTTTCCCTTGATAAGAGTACCGACATTCTCTTCGCCGAATACGTAGAAGCGTTCCTCCGGAAAAAAGGGATTCCCTACGAAAAGCTATAGAGGTATTTTACAAAAGGAACTGCATCAGCAGTTCCTTTTGCTTCTTTATAATACTATTTCGTTAACAGTAGCATAATCTCATTGCTACGCTTTACAAAGTCGGTCATCTCTTCCGGTGACAAGCGCTTGTGAGAAAGCATTGCCAAATCGTAGAGTTGCTTACAGATAACCGGTACGCTCTTAGAACGCTTATGCTCTACCACAAACTTAACCAGTGGGTGGTTGGCATTTAAAATCAGCGTCTCTTGACCGCCCATATCCATCTGATCCATGCCGTAAGCCTTCATCATATCTTGCATCCGGCGACTTTCTTCGGCTAAGACCATCATGGAAGCCACGTCAGCATCTTTTAACTTCTCTACCTTAATATCTAGCTTGTCGTTATCAACGGCTTTGCGGAACACTTCCATCAAACTAGCGGATAGCTTATCAAAGGCTTCCTTCTCTTCTTCGCCAATTTCTTCTTTGGCATCATCGGTAAGACCGGCATCGATTCTCTGGAAACGAACCGTCTTATACTTCTGCTCTAATAAAGTAATGAACGCGGAATCGATATTGGCATCCAAGATAACCGCATCTTTTCCTTGGTTCTTAAACATCTTTACGTACTGACTTTGTTGCTGAACATCCGATACGTAGTAAATCGTCGTCTTCAGCTCATCCTCTACCACTTCATTTTCGCCGTCTTCGCCCTTAGTCTCTTCTACCACCTTACCGCCGTTTGCTTCCACACACTCTTCTAAAGTAAGGTACTTGTCTTCTAAGTTTTTAAAAAGAATAGCGGATTTCATCTTATCGGCAAACTTCTCGTCTTTTAAGCAACCAAATTTGATAAATGGATTGATGTTATCCCAGTATTTTTCATACTCGTCTCTTTTTGTCTTCGCCATGCCCGCCAGCTTATCAGCCACCTTCTTTGAGATGTACTCAGCAATTTTATTAACAAAGCCGTCGTTTTGCAGGGCACTACGGGAAACGTTGAGGGGTAGGTCTGGGCAATCGATTACGCCTTTTAAGACCATTAAGTACTCAGGAATCACCTCTTTAATATTATCGGCAATAAACACCTGATTATTATAGAGCTTAATCACTCCTTCTAAATTATCGTATTCCGTATTTACTCTTGGAAAATACAGAATCCCCTTTAAGTTAAAAGGATAATCCATATTTAGGTGAATCCAGAAGAGAGGCTCTTTATAGTCTAAGAAGACTTTGCGGTAAAACTCCCGGTAATCTTCTTCACTGCACTCATTGGGATGCTTCGTCCACAGCGGCGTAGTATCGCTAAGAGAAACTTCGCGCTTAACGATTTTGACTTTTTCTTCGCCTTTTTCTTCGTCCTTAATCTCTTCGACCACTTCGTCGCTATCAAGTAGCTGATCTTTATCGATGGTCTCGTACTCGGTCTCAGCGCCTGCCTTGGTTAGGAAAATCTCCACTGGCATAAAGTCACAGTACTTCTGGATAACTTCTCTAATCCGGTATTCGTTGGCAAATTCTAAGCTGTCGTCATTGATAAATAAGGTAATAGTAGTACCCACACCCTCTTTATTGCCTTCTGACATCTCATACTCGGTACCGCCGTCGCTTACCCAGTGAACGCTAGTCGCTCCCTCTTTATAAGAAAGAGAATCGATCTGCACTTCGTCGGCCACCATAAAGGCCGAGTAGAAACCGAGACCGAAATGACCGATCATATCATCTTCGGTGGTCTTATCTTTATATTTTTCTAAGAACTGAGTCGCTCCGGAAAAGGCGATTTGGGTAATAAATTCCTCCACCTCGTCAGCGGTCATTCCCAGTCCGTTATCGGTAAACTTAAGGCTCTTCTCCTCCGTATTAACCTCCACGTCAATCCGGGCTTTGTAATCTTCCGGCAAGCTATACTCGCCCATCATATCCAATTTTTTTAACTTTGTTATGGCATCCGTACCATTAGAAATGAGCTCCCGCACAAAGATGTCGTGGTCGGAATACACCCATTTTTTAATGATTGGAAAAATGTTTTCACTACTGATTTTTAAGCTTCCTTTTTTCGCACTCATGTATATTCACTCCTATCGTATTTTCTAAATCATATGATAATACCGTTAAAGGCAAAAGTCAACAAAAAACTAGCACTCTTTTTAAGCGAGTGCTAGTAATCGTGATTTTTTATTTTTATTCCACGCTTTTTAGTGATTCCACCATATCGATATTTCGCAGCTTATAGAACATCACCACGTTAACGATCAGGGAAAAGAATACGGTAAAGAGGATGCTGTAGATATAGCTAGGGAAATTAATCACCCGGCCAAACATTACGTACTCTACTTCTACCGTCTGAATAATATACTGGTGCAAGAAGTAGCCAAAACCAATGCCACAAATCGCGCCAATAACCGTCAACACGATATTCTCGCGGTACACGTATTTCGCTACCTCCATATCATAAAAGCCAAGGACCTTTATCGTCGCTAACTCTCGGCGACGCTCCGAAATATTGATGGTGTTTAAGTTATAGAGCACCACAAAAGCTAGGAGCGCGGCGGCGATAATCAAAACGATAATAACCAGATTAAGGGTTTTAATCATATCATCCATCTGCCGCATTAAGTCCTTCGAGTACTGAATACTTAAAACCCCGTCTTGAGTCAGGAGACGCTCACCAGACTCTTCAATGCGATCGTAGTCCGCGCTCTTCGTATTAAAGAGCATGCTATTGTAATCGGGAGCCTGGCCGAAGATTTCCTCGTAGTACCCAGGGGATAAGTAGAGATAGTGACCGACGTAATTTTCGCAAATATTGGCAATCTTAACCGGCGTCTCCACCTCTTTAATCTTAATCGTATCGCCCACTTCTACCTCTAGTTCCTTCGCCGTCTTCTCGGAGATAATCGCCCCTTTGTCATCCAAGCGATACTCTTCGTGACTCTTCCGGTCCCGGAAGTGGATATAATCCTCCAAATCCTTAAGGGTATCCGGGCTAAAGATATAAGCATCCCACTTGGTCTTCCCCTTCGTCAGGGTAACGTTCTTCATGTAGACGGGAAGCGCGGCCGTAATATTACTATCGTCTAAGGCATAATCTAAGATATCTGCCTCTTCGCTTTCGGTCACATCCTCGGTAAAAATCGCTTGCCCCTCATACTGTTGCAAATCCGTATACTGGACGTAGGTAATGTCGTAAATGGAATCCCGAATACCAAAAGCCGTAATCAACAGCCCCATACAAGCGGCAATACCAAAGACCGTCATAAAGAAGCGCTTTTTATACCGCATTAAATTGCGGATAGTGGATTTCCAGATAAAGCTTAAATGCTTCCAGATAAACCCGATCCGCTCTAAGAACACCCGGGTTCCCTTTTTCGGTGCCGGCGGTCGCATCAGCACTGCCGGTCTTTGCCGTAATTCCTTATAGCAAGAAAAAATGGTCGCTAGCAGCGTACTAAAGACTGCTAAAGCCGTGGCAAACAAACCTAGAGGCAAGTTATACGGCACGATAATATCCGGCAGATGCCGATACATCATTCCGTAAGAATAGATAATTATATAGGGGAATATCTTTTCACCAAAGAGCACCCCGAAGATACTTCCCGTCACCGTTGCTAGGAGGGCATAACCGATGTACTTCATGGCAATACTCGGCTTATTGTAGCCAAGGGCCTTCATGGTACCAATGGCCATTCGCTGCTCTTCCACAAGACGGCTCATAGTGGTTAAACTAACGAGAGCGGCCACCAGGAAGAAAATCACCGGGAATACCTCGCCGATTTTTCCTATTCTCAGGGCATTATCGCCATATCCTGTATAATCGGGAAAGGTTGAGCGGTCCTCAATATACCACTTGGGCTTCTTAATATCGTTGACTTTTGCTTCGGCTTCAGAAAGCTCTTTATCTGCCTCCTTTGACTGCTCGGTCAGTTCCTTCATACCACTATCTAGCTGATTCTTTCTCACGTCTAGCTCGGCTCTTCCTGAGGCCAGCTGTGTGCCTCTGGCTGAAAGTTCGTTTTTACCGGCTTCTAACTGGCTCGTCCCACTAGCTAATTTCTGATAGCTCGCCTGAAGCACGGCCTCATTGCTAGCAATTTCCGCCTTTGAAGCATCCAGCTGCTGCCGGATACTCTGGGCCTGAGCATTTAACTGGGATAAGGTGGCGCCTAGCTGACCTTGATTTTCTTTCATCACTCCTAACTGGGCTTTTAAGCCGGCTAACTGAGCCGCCTCATCAGCCGTTATGCTGCCGTTACTGGCCTTTTCTTCTAGAATCGCAATCTGACCCTCAATCTGGGTTATCCCCCCGGTGAGTTCATCGTAACTAGCCTGCAACTGCTGAATCTGGTCGCTTAGCTGAGAATACCCAGACTCTCCCGCTTCGTATTTGGCTTTTCCTTCGGCTAAGGCGTTCATACCGGCATAATAAGCACTCCAACCCTGGTTAAGCTCTTGTTCCTGGGCATATAACTGGGCCCAGGCAGCCTCAATCTGGGCCTCCCCAGAAACGATTTCCGCCTCCGCATTATTCAGCTGATTTTCGCCATCAGCCAACTCTTTCTTCGCCTTGTCAATCTCTTCATCGGCCTCTTTTCGCGCCTTCTCAATCTCCTCATTCGCCTCTTCTACCAGTTCCTCTTGGCGCGTACTAGCAAGCTTATCAGCCACCGGGCTTAAGTCATCTATCACCTCTTCGATCCGCTGATCGTATTCATCGGTATAGGCTAAAAACTCCTTGGCACCGCTTACGCTTAAGTAGACTTCGGTATACACTTCCAGCGAAAAGGTCTCTTCGCTAACCAAGCAAAAGCCACTAACCACACCGGTACCGATATTGGTATTCCCACGCTCAAAGCCGATATAGGCTGGGCTATTTACAATGCCCACTACCTTTAAGCGGTCCTGCTTAAGGGTATCTTTTACCTCCTTATCACCCTCTAGTGAAAGGTGAATCTCATCGCCTACCTTGTAGCCCAAATCAGAATCTACCACACACTCTCCGATTTTTTCCGGTAAGTTGCCTTTCTCTAAGCTTACCTGATTAATCTCTGGCAAATAGGAAGATACCCTAAGAACGATCTGTTTCTCATTCTTTTCACAGAGAAAATCGCTGCTGTAGCTACCGGTCGCCTTCTCTATATCCTTTTCCTTAGCTAGCGCCTCTACTTCCGTCTCCGTAATGCCATAGGTACTATAGGCCTTTACATCCGCCAAATTCGTGCGGTCGTAATACGTATCAGCCGTCACCCGCATATCCGGCTCCGTTGCTCTGATTCCGGAAAAAAAAGCTACGCCTAGGGCCACAATAAAGAAGATCGATAAAAATCTTCCCGGACTATTCTTTATTTCTCTGACAAAATCGATAAATGTCGCTTTCTTACCCAATGTGTTTCTCCTTGTGCTTTCTACCACTCGATTTCTTCCACCGAAATCGGGTTCTCATTCTCTCTCATCGATGACACCTTACCGTTTTTAATCTTGATAATTCGGTCTGCCATTGGGGAAATAGCCGAGTTATGGGTGATTAAAATCACCGTCATCCCCTTCTCCCTACAGGTGTCTTGAAGAAGCTTTAGAATCGCTTTCCCCGTCTGGTAATCCAGCGCCCCGGTGGGTTCATCACACAGTAACAGCTTAGGATTTTTGGCTAAGGCTCTAGCAATGGAAACCCGCTGCTGCTCTCCCCCTGATAGCTGGGCCGGAAAGTTATTGATCCGGGCGCCAAGTCCTACGTCCTCTAAAGTTTCCTTGGCATCCATTGGATGCTTAGATATCTGCAACGCCAACTCCACGTTTTCAAGAGCGGTTAAGTTGGGAATCAAATTATAGAACTGAAAGACAAAGCCCACATCGTCTCGCCGATAGGTGGTTAACTGGCGCGGGCTATACTTTGCCACATCGTGACCATCCACTAATACTTCACCAGAGGTGGCCACATCCATACCTCCGAGAATATTAAGAACGGTGGTTTTCCCTGCTCCACTAGGACCTACCACCACCGCAAACTCACCTTGTTCAATCTGAAAATCGATTCCGTCAGCCGCCGGGATCTCAACTTCTCCTACTTTATATACTTTTCGCACATTATTAAGCTCCACAAAACTCATGGCTATTCTCCTTAAACCTCTAATTCGTTCCTGATAAATTCTTCGTATATTTCATCATAACACAACAATTATGGGAAAAGATGAAAATTTTGTGATGAATTACCATCATTTGCCTCAGCGAAACTAGCAATAGTCACGAAATTCCCTGATAAACCTTATATTGTCTCCAAAAAAATGCTATAATACAATAGTAGTTCGCCCACACAGTTAAAGATCGGAAGGTAGATATGTTTAGTGTAAATGAGTTAGTGGTTTACGGCAACTCTGGATTATGCACAGTTGATGCTGTCGGCGAATTAAACATCCCCAGTGCTAAAAGTGATAAGGCCTATTATACCTTATCACCCTTAAATCAGAAGAATTCACAGATTTATGCCCCCGTTGACAGTGAAAAAACCGTCATCCGCAAAGTCTTAAGTGAATGCGTCTGTAAGGACTTAGTCAGCGATATCCCTTTTATCACACCCTTTAATGTCCAGACCGAAAAGGATCGTGAGAGAGAATATCGACAAGTTCTAAAGAGCTGCGATTTACGCGATATCGTCAGCTTAATTAAGTATTTGTATATCAAAAAACTAGACCTGGAAGAACACGGCAAGAAACTTAATCTTTTAGACAAATCCAGCTTGCAAAAAGCCGAGAAGATTGTCTACAGTGAACTTCAAACTGTGCTTGGTGTAGAGGATGATTTAGTTCGTAACTTAATTCTGAGTAATCTTAAAGTAAAGTCAGAATAAGGAGCCAAAGGGCCCCGTCGCTTATTAATAAGCGCCGGGGCCCTTTAAACATCAACTTAATAGTTTCCTTAATATCTCATTCACCATTCCCGGGTTTCCCTGGCCTTTTAAGACCTTCATGGTCTGACCCACCAAAAAGCCCAGCGCTTTTTCTTTCCCCCCTTGGTAATCCGCTACCGACTTAGGATTCTTCGCTACCACCTCCTTGGCAATCTCTTCTAAGGCAGCGGTGTCATTTACCGACTTTAAGCCCTTTTCTTCCACATATTCTCGCGGACTGACGTCCTCGTCAAAAATATGTTCAAAGACCTCTTTAGCAACGGTGCCATTAATCAATCCTTGATCAACCAAATCAATCAACTCCGCTAAATGCGCTGGCGAAAAGTTCACGTCTTCCGCCTCTAGGCCACGCTCTTTCACTAAACGTAGGGTCTCCACCATTAGCCAGTTACTTACTTTCTTTGGTTTATGACAGAGGCTACTCGTCGCTTCAAAAAGGTCAGCCATTCGCTTGGTCTCCGTTAATATGCGGGCATCGTATTCTGGTATGTCAAATTCCTTTTTATAACGCCTGAGCTTTTCTGCTCTAAGCTCAGGTTGGTTATCCTTGATTCTCTGAACCCAGACCTGGTCAATATGAACTGGCGGTACATCTGGATCAGGAAAATATCGGTAATCCTGAGCATCCTCTTTCGAGCGCATAGAATAGGAGGTTTCTTTATTATCATCCCAGCGCCGGGTTTCTTGAATAACTGTGTTTCCACTTTCTAAAAGCTCTATTTGGCGCTCTCGTTCCCCGGCTATCGCTCGGCTAATGGCCTTAAAGGAGTTAAGATTTTTCATCTCGGTGCGAGTTCCCATACTAGCTTCCCCTACAGGTCTAACCGATAGATTCACATCTGCCCTCATCGATCCCTCTTGTAATTTACAATCAGAGGCACCGAGATAACGAATAATTGTCCGCAACTCATTTAAATACGCGATTACCTCTTCGGCGCTTCGCAAATCCGGCTCCGATACAATCTCCACTAAAGGTACACCACTCCGGTTATAATCCACTAATGAAGTATCATCCCACTCATCGTGAAGTAATTTACCCGCATCTTCCTCCATATGCATCTCATGGATGCGAATAATGCGAGGCCCTGCATCCACCTGAATCTGGATCTGGCCATTTCTGGCAATCGGCAAATACAGCTGAGAAATCTGATAGTTCTGGGGATTGTCCGGGTAAAAATAGTTCTTGCGGTCAAATTTCGTAACCGGAGTAATGTCACAGTTTAGCGCCAAACCAATGGCCAGTGCATGCTCTACCACTTGCCGATTAAGAACCGGCAGCGCCCCTGGCATGCCGGTACACACCGGACAAGTATGAGTATTCGCAGAAGCGCCAAAGTCATTTTTACAGCTACAGAAAATCTTGGTCTTGGTCTGAAGCTCTACGTGTACCTCCAGGCCGATTACCGTTTCGTATGCTTTACTCATCTACTTCCCCTCCTTTTCCAATCGCCGGCGCCTGATAAGGCCGGCTTTTTTCTAAGGCATAGGCAGCCTTTAAAATCGCCTTTTCCTGAAAGCAGTCTCCTAAAATTTGGATACCGATCGGTAAGCCTTTTAAGTCTTTTCCTATGGGCAGGGTAATGCCTGGAAGCCCGGCTAAATTGGCCGAAATGGTATAGATATCGCTTAAGTACATCTGTAGCGGATCCTTTAGACTCTCCCCTAACTTAGGCGCCGTCGTCGGTGCCACGGGAGCGACCACCACATCAAACTGAGAAAAAGCCTGAGTAAATCTTTCTTTTATCAAGGCTTTTGCTTTTAATGCCTTCAGATAATAAGCGTCGTAATAGCCAGCACTTAAGACGAAAGAGCCTAACATAATCCGGCGCTTAACCTCTTCTCCGAAGCCCTCGCTTCTGGTTCGCTTGTACATCTGGGCCAAATCATCGTAAACGGTCGTACGGTAACCATACTTAACCCCGTCAAAACGGGATAAGTTTGAACTTGCTTCCGCAGAAGCCATAACGTAATAGGCAGGCACAGCATACTCGGTGAGACCTAACGCAAATTCCGTTACGATGGCCCCTTTATCCGCCAAAATATCTAGCGCTTTCTTAATCTCTTCGGCTACTTCTGTATCTAAGCCCTGACTAAAATACTCCTTGGGAACGCCAATCTTAAGTCCCTTCACATCTTCTGTTAAGGCACTTCTAAAATCATAATGCTCTCGTCTTACACTTGTAGCATCCTTTTCGTCTGGGCCCGCTAGCACTTCTAGAATAAGGGCCGCATCGGCAACCGAGCGGGTAACGGGACCAATCTGATCTAGGGAAGACCCATAGGCAATTAGACCATACCGTGAAATCGTCCCATAGGTGGGTTTTAATCCCACCACGCCGCAGTGACCTGCCGGCTGACGAATCGACCCACCGGTGTCAGACCCTAGCGAAAAAGCACACTCTCCAGCCGCTACTGCTGCACAACTACCGCCCGAAGAACCGCCCGGAACCCGGGTCAGATCCCAGGGGTTACGGGTCACGCCAAAAGCAGACGTCTCCGTAGTCGAACCCATGGCAAACTCATCCATATTGGTCTTACCAATGACGATGGCGCCAGCTGCCTCTAGTCGCTCCACCGCCGTAGCACTAAAGGTCGGGTAGTAGTTCTCTAACATTTTCGAGCTACAAGTAGTTCGAAGTCCTTTCGTAGAAAGATTATCTTTAATCGCTACCGGCACTCCTGCTAGCACACCTAGTGTTTCTCCTTTAGCAATTCTTGCTTGTACGTCTTCCGCTTTCGCTAGCGCCCTTTCTTTATCTAAGGTGACAAACGCATTCACCTTATCTTCACACGCTTCCATGCGCTGGAAATACTGAGTCACCACCTCTGGGGCTTGATACTCTCCTGTCTTTATCTTCGCGGCAAGCTCACTTGCCGTTATCTTTGATACATCCACCTTGCTCCTCCTTATCCTATCGTTTTCGGCACCTTAAACATTCCATCTTTCACTAATGGTGCATTCTTAAGCGCTGCCTCTGCGCCGTTTTCACCACTAGGAATGTCTTCGCGAAAAACATTGTCAGACGCAAACAAATGGGTAAGCGGCTCTACCGCTTCCGTATCTAGCGTCTCTAACGTTTCAATATAAGTCAGCATTTTTTCCATTTCGGCTGCTGCCTTTTTCTTCTCCTCTTCTCCTAGCTCTAATTGAGCTAAAAGGCTTACATGGGCAATTGTCTCATCTGTAATTTTCATTCGCTTTTCTCCTTACTCTACTACGTAATTGCTATAAAGCAGAACCGCATCGCTGGCCGGATCCTCACTTAAAATCGTCTGACTAGGTGTCAAGAGAATCTCTAGCTCATCTTCCGTATCTTCAGCAAACAAATACATCCCTTCTGCTAGAACCACATTGCGCTTGCCAATTGTGGTTATTTCAAAATTATCTAGATTGTATTCCTCACCACCTACATCCTGTTTCAAGTTAAGAAAGAGATACTCTCCTCTTACTAGGGTAATATCGTAGGTTCCTGGCTTGATATCTTCACCAACCAGAATTTTCTTACCCGTTAACTTCTGACTAATCGCTGGCTCACCGGCGTTCGGATTCGCCAAAGGTGCTACCCATTCAGAACTGGCATTCTCGCTTCGGAAGTGAATCGGGTTTTCTCCCTCTATAAATACCACTGCCCCCTCAAAGAGGCGAAGGTCATCTAGATAATTCTCTTCTTCATAGCTATATTCAAATAAATTAATCATGTTTTCCGAATCACGCACCTGAACCGTGTCGAAATCATCCACCGTGGTAGCCACATAAGTCCCCTCTGGTAAATCCCTTCCGACTACGTAAAACCCAGGGGCTAACTCGATTGCAAACTCCTGTCCTGTCTCTGGCAAGGTCTTTTCTGTATATTTATAAGGATCGTAATTAAAGGCTTCCCCGTCGTCGTCAAAGTTTAGATTAAAATCCTTTGGTAGTTCTATATGGGGTTCTATCCTCGCCCTATAGATATCCATCACATTCGGCAAGATTGACGCTAGTGCCAATAAAATAGTGATAATTCCTGCCAAAAGTTTGGTTTTTTTTCCCTTATTCTTCTTTCCCTTATTCTTCTGTGCCACTTGCTGAGGACTTGCCCATGTCTTTTGGGGTTTAGTGGAGCTATTCTGCGCCGTCCCTACTGGCTTTGCCTCATTATTAATCTCGGCAACCGTCTCGTTTTCTTGATAGCGCATTCCGCATTCCTTACACACACCCTGGGAATCTACATTCCCCCCACACAAATTACAATTCCTCATTTCTTCCTCCTCATTCTAGGGTTCTAACCTACTCATATCTCGGGGAAACAGCGTGGTTTCCCGTACATTCTCCTCTTGACAGAGCTTCATCGTTAAGCGCTCTAAGCCGATACCTAAGCCTCCGTGAGGCGGCATGCCGTGCTTAAACGCCATTAAGTATTGTTCCATGCCCTCAGTAGTCATACCCCTACTAGCAATTTTCTCTAACAGTTCATGATAATCATGAATACGTTGACCACCGGTGGTAATCTCCATCCCTCTAAACAACAAATCGAAGCTTAGGGTATAGTTTCTATCTTCAGGGTCTTCCATCGCGTAAAAGGGGCGCTTTTTCGTCGGGTAATGGGTGACGAAAACAAAGTCCGTTCCCCACTTTTCCTTGGCATAACGACTTATCAACACTTCTTCTTCCGGCTCTAAATCAAAGGGGTTTTTGATCTTATGACCATACTCTCGTGCTACTAACTCTTTGATCTCACTAAATCTTACCGCCGGAATTGCCTCCACTTTCGGGAGCTCTAAATCTAGGATCCGAAGTTCCTTTTGATACTCCGCTTTCAGTAGCGCAAACGCCGCCTGTAGATAGCCCGTCTCCATCTCCATAATCTCCGTAAAGCTATCAATATAGCCCATCTCTAAATCGAGACTGATATATTCGTTTAGGTGGCGCTTCGTATTGTGTTTTTCCGCTCGAAAGGCTGGCGCCGTCTCAAAGACCCGGTCATAAACCCCTACCATCATCTGCTTATAAAACTGGGGGCTCTGGGAAAGAACGGCCGGTTTGTGAAAGTAATCTAAGCGAAACATATTCGCACCGCCTTCGGCGCCCCTAGCCGCTAACTTCGGCGTATGAATCTCGGTAAAACCGTGGGCGTATAGATAATCTCTAAACCCTCGTACTAGGCCCTCTTGCAACTTAAACTTAGCTCGTTCCCGAAGGTTTCGCAGGGCAATCGCCCGGTAGTTAAGCTTGGCTTCTAGGGATGTCTGCAACCGCCATTTAGAAATCGGTAGGGGTAGCATCTCGCCTGTGGCTTTGCTAAGAACATTCACCCCATCAACAATTACCTCTACCCCTCCGGGTGCCTTTTCATTTTCAGAAAGAATCCCGCTAATTTCTATTGTATCAGCTTCGCCCACATCTTTTAAGTAGGATTTTGCTCCTTCCCCGCTAATTACACCTTGAAGCAGCCCTTCCCGTCTTCGCAAAATGAGAAAAATCAGATTTCCCATATCCCGAAGCGCATACACACTCCCTCTTACCTGCACCTCTGTCCCTATTTCCATAGGTTTTTCCATTTTTACACCAGTAACTAGTTCCATTCTTTGTTCCTCCTTTTTGAAAGTTGAATGTATTCTGAGGAACATTTGGAAACAAAAAACGCCCCGGAATACATATCTGCATTCCGGGACGGATTATTATGATAATAAATATCCGCGGTACCACCCGTCTTGAGCCCTTAGCTAAGCGCTCCACTTTTAATCCGTAACGAGGACGAAACGTACTGACCTACTCCTAATAGTTCGTTCAATCAGTCGGCTCCAGAGTGTTCCCATTCATCTCTCTTCCTCTAGCAGCGCTCTCAGTCGGTGACGCCACATTCCTGTCAAGTAGGGGGAGACTCGAGTCTCTTTCTTTGCTTTTAATTGTTCTTAACGATAGCACAGCCTCATTCATTGTGCAAGTTTTTTAGCCCTGAAAAGAAAAAAATAGATCGGTTATGAATAAATCGACATGTTTATTGACTTTATTTGTATAAGAATGGTACTATAATTATGAAAGGAGTGGATAAGCATATGTTAAAAGAGTATTTAGAAAAAACCTATGGTTATAACGAGCCCATCTTCCTGACCGATTTGACCGCTAAGACAGCAAATGCAAATGCCCTTCGTCAATCCGTAAAACGCATGGTTAAATCGGGCACCTTGTTGCGCTTTGACACTGGAATCTATTATCTGCCAAAGGCCTCTCGATTATTAAATAAAAGCTATCTAGACCCGTTAAAAGTTATTGTACGAAAGTATATTCAAAACAATACTGAAACATTTGGATATTTCACAGGTGCAACCTTTGCAAATCAATTGGGCGTAACCACACAAATGCCGGCTATTTTAGAAATTGCTACTAACAAAGAAGCCACAAAAGGCAGGCTCATCACAATTGGCAACCAGAAAGTTCGCCTGAAACGTCCTGCTTTGGAAATCACTTCGGAGAATGCCCCTCTTCTGCAATTTTTAGAAGCGTTTTCTCAGATTGACAAGTATGCTGAACTATCGGGCAATGAAGTCCAAACTATTTTGAGACATTATATAAAAAAGCAAAAATTCAGCCGTTCCCAATTGCTCTGTGTTGTCCCTGCTTTAACTGGTACGACTGCAAAAAAGCTGATAGAAGGGGGGCTCATCTATGATTTTACACCATGACAAAGAAGCTTTCGAAGAGCTGATTACTGCCACTTCAAACGTACTTCATATTCCTACCACTATTGTTGAGAAGGATTATTATGTGACCTTAGCATTAAAAGAATTGTCCCAGCGTATTCCTGGAATGGTCTTTAAAGGGGGAACTTCGCTTTCCAAGTGCTACCAAATTATTGACCGTTTTTCAGAAGATATTGATATTTCCCTTTCTGCTGAAGATGGGATTCCTGGGGAAAGCAGGAAGCGAAGCTTAAAGAAATCCGTTATTGCCGCTATGGATGCTTTGAACTTACAAATCAAAAAACTTGATGATATCCAGAGCAGACGCAACTACAACTGTTACCATGTGGATTATACTTCCATCTATTCTCCGATTTTGTCCATTAAACCCGAACTAATCATTGAGACTTACATTACTCTTCTTCCATTCCCTACCGTCAAACGATCCGCTGACAATTATATTCATCATTTTCTAGAAACCGAGAATATGGAGCACCTTGCACAAGAGTACGAGCTCATGCCTTTTTCCGTTGCAACACAGGCAATCGAGCGCACCTTTGTAGATAAAGTCTTTGCCATTTGTGATTACTATTTAACAGGTAAAACAGATAAACATTCTCGTCACCTATATGATATACATAAAATATGTTCTTCAACACCTTTTACTCCTGCATTAGCTGATCTCGTTCATGAAGTTCGTCTCTTGCGAGAACCGCTGTCTCTTTGTCCTTCTGCTGCAAAAGAAGTGGATATCAATCAGGTTTTAAAAGAAATTATTGAAAAATCTGTATATAAAAAAGACTATCACAATATTACAGAACGACTGCTCTTTGCACCTGTCTCTTATGAAGCTGTCATCACCAGTTTGAAACAGATTATTGAGCTTGGTTATTTTAAGTAATCGCCTCACCATTTACCTATATATTGTGTTTATTTATTTGTTCCAAACTGCTATAGTAAAATAAAAAGCTAATTAAAGGAGATTCTATATCGTGATTTTTAATCGTAAAAAGATCAAAACCACCGGGAAACAAACCTTAAAGCTAAACTATCGAAAATACGTTATCGTCTGTCTGATTGTCTTGCTTATCGGCGGCGGTTACACAGGCACTAGAGATGCTCTCTTTAGTGCGGCCGAGCCGAGCGTCATTCCTGAAGAAACCACCCAAACCACCCTCGACCGCCTTCCAAGTAGCGCCAAAAACAGTCAAGCGGTCGACGATTTTGTTAAGGGCGTCAACGATATCTATCAGGTAAGAAATGACACTTTAACAAAGATGCGGGCCTATAAGCCCACTCGTGGTATCTTCGCCCAGTTTTTTAACAACATCAGTTCTTCGGGAGATTTTATCTCCGGCTCTTTAAACGCTATTAACCACATCGCCTTTAAAGGACAGTTGCAAGAAGGTATTATCATCTACGCTGCCCTTCTCATAGGCATTCTATTTTCTCTATTTGTCGCAAAGATTCTAGGCGTTGGGGAAAAGCGCGTATTCCTAGAGTCCCGGCGCTATACCGGTACTAAAATGGAACGAATTTTATTTCCCTTTCAAATTCGCCGAGTACTTAAGTTGGGCCTCGCTTTCATCCGTCTAGAGATTTATAATTTTCTCTGGATGCTGACCGTTATCGGTGCCTTTATTAAACGGTACTCCTATTATCTAGTACCCTACATCCTGGCAGAGAATCCTAATATCACCGGCAAAGAGGCCATCGCTCTTTCCCGCACCATGATGAACGGTCATAAATGGGAGATGTGCAAACTCGAGCTTTCCTTCATGGGCTGGTATATTCTTAACTCCCTCTCTTTTGGTCTGGTGGGTATCTTTTACTTTAATCCTTATAAGACCTGTTGCGAAACCGAGGTCTACATGCTTCTTAGGCGAGAGGCTATCACCAAGAATCTTCCAGGGAGCAACCTACTAAATGATGTCTGTCTAGATCCGGAAATGGTGGTTCCTGAAGCCTATCCTGTTCACGAATACCATCTCCCCATTCCTAAGCAAAGGGAGTGGCTAAAGATTGATTATAATGTGAATTATCCTATTCAGCACTTGATTTTGATTTTCTTCTCCTTCGCCTTTGTGGGCTGGGTTTGGGAAGTCTCCCTGCACTTGGTCGCCGATGGCGTCTTCGTTAATAGGGGCGTGCTCTTCGGACCTTGGCTACCTATTTATGGCGCCGGTTCGGTCTTGGTACTTATTCTTCTACGTCCCTTCAGACACAACCACCTGCTAACTTTCTTTCTAGCGATTTTGGTCTGCGGCGTAATCGAATACGGAACCAGTTATTTTCTCGATATGAAATTTCACACCAAATGGTGGGACTACTCTGGTTATCTGCTTAATATAAATGGCCGGGTCTGCCTAGAAGGGCTCCTGGTCTTTGGCCTTGGTTGCTATGCGATTATCTACCTAGTAGCACCGCTCCTTGAAAGCCTCTTTAGCCACTTGGAAAGGCGGCTTGGCTGGATTATCGCAACCATCTTAATCTCTCTTTTCCTAACGGATTTGGTACACTCTCACTTCCATCCTAATAAAGGAAAAGGGATTACCGATTATCAATCACATACCATTAAAAAAATGGATATCAGCATCAGCTGATATCCATTTTTATGTAACAGACGGGTTCTTCGAACCCGTCTGTTACATAAAAAGCGCTCCGCTATAGAGGCGCACTTCGGCGTAATGAATTTCGTGCATCTGCACGCGCCGAAGGCGCAGAAATTTGCCAAGCGCAAATTCTATAACACCAAGCCTAAGACGAAGCACACCAGAAAACCGACAATATCCACCGTCACAATCGTCGCCCCCACCGGCGTTCCGGCGATAATAGCGATTAGTAATCCTAGCACACAACAAACTACAGAAAAGACCACCGAAAAGATCGTGACCCCTCTAAAGCTTTTGAATAGCCGCATGGCCGCAAGAGCTGGAAAGACGATTAGGGCTGAGGATAAAAGTGAGCCTACCAGATTCATCGCCAACACGATGACCATCGCCGTAATCATCGCCAGCAGCGTATTGTAAACACCTGCTCGCATACCTGTTGCTACCGCAAAGTTCTCATCAAAGGTAACGGCAAATATTTTGTGGTAAAACAACGTAAAAAAGACGATAATCACCACCGCTAACGCAATACTAAGAAGGACTTCTGTTAAAGAAAGGGTCAAAATCGCCGTAGAGCCAAAAAGAGTCGAGCAAACATCGCCGGCCAGATTTGCTGAGGTCGAGAACACATTCATCAATAAATACCCCACTGCCAAAGAGCCCACGGAAATCATGGCAATCACCGCATCCCCGCGAATCTTAGCATTCTGTCCCGTCTTTAGAATTAGAACGGCACAAATCACCGTGATTGGCGTCACTAAAAGGGCTTGGTTTGTCAGCTGCATAACCGAGGCGATAGCCACCGCTCCAAAGGCTACGTGAGAGAGACCGTCACCGATAAAGGAAAAGCGCTTAAGAACTAAGGTCACCCCCAAAAGAGAGGCACAAAAGGCGATAAACACGCTAACGATCAGAGCATATACCACGAATTCATGGGAAAAATAAAGAGCAAGCTGAGAAAAAAGATTATCCATTACTTCTGCCCTCCTTTTTCCTGAGAATTACAATACACCTCATAATCTGCGGCCTTTCCGAAAAAGAGCGGCGTATAGCTCATGTGCAAAACCGTGCTTGCATACTTTTTAGCCCCTTCAATATCATGAGAAATCATGATAACGGTAAGTCCCTCGTCATTAAGACACTTAATTACCTGATACATCTCTTCTGTAGCGACTGGATCTAAGCCCGCTGTCGGCTCGTCTAATAAAAGTAGCTCCGGGTCGCACAAAGCGCCCTTGCTAAAAGTACTCTTTGCTGCTGACCACCTGAAAGTTCCCGGTAGCTGCTTTTTGCCAAATCGGCAATTCCTAGCTTCTCCATATTATCTCTGGCTAAGCCCTTCTGCTCTTTCGTATAAAGAAGCTGAAGCCGCTGATGGTTAAGGCAACCCGAGCGTACGATTTCTTCCACACTAGCAGGGAAATCCCTTTGTACTACCGTCTGCTGAGGCAAGTAGCCAATGCTCGTCTGCTTAAACCCTGAGCAAAAGGTAATGGTGCCCGCCATCGCTTTATGAAGACCGAGAATCGTCTTCATCAGCGTACTCTTGCCCGAGCCGTTCTCGCCGACGATACAGAGATAATCCCCGCTATCTACAGAAAAGCTAATATCTTTAGCAATTGTTCTTCCTTCATATCCTAATTCCAGATTCTCACATTTTAAAAGCGTCATACTAAACTCCTACTAATTTGCCAACACCTTTTCTAGCTGCTCTAAGTTCTGCTCCATAATCGTCAGATAGGTCGCACTCTCTTCCGTAACCGCTTGGAGAGAATCGAGAACTACAATCTGAGCATCTCTATCCTGGGTATTGTTAACAATGGCCTCGGCGATCTTCTCATTGGAATTTTCCAGAGCGATTACGTATTTAAGCTTAAGCTCATCCACCTTATTCGCTAAAAAGATAATCGTTTCAAAGCTAGCCTCTGTCTCTGCCGAACACCCCGGAAAGGCTCCGTAATAATCGAGCCCGTAATCATCTAACATGTAGCGAAAAGGAAAGCGGTCACCAAAGACTACCGTGTTTACCTCTGCTGTCTTGACGGCCTCGGTGAATTCTTGGTCTAACTGCTGTAGTTTCCCTGCGTAAATCCCGTAATTGTCCTGATAAACCTGACCGTTTTGCGGGTCAAGCTGGGCTAATTTATCGACCATTTCCCGGCAAACAAGCTGGGCATTTCGAAGGGATAGCCAGATATGCTCATCCACTTCCTCCCCCTCTTCCTCCTCGTGCTCATGCTGCTCTTCTTGCATTCCTGGCACCACCTCTTCAAGCTTTGCCTTATCCCCGAGGACCTCTAGCAAATCTAGGGTCTGGATATTTTCATTTTTCGCTGTAGCGATAGCATCCTTAACCCATTCATCAGAAATACCGCCGACGTGAACGAACAGATCGGAATCGGAAATCTTTGTCATATCTTGAACGGTCGGCTGATAACTGTGTAAATCCACACCTTGTTTTTGCAAAAGGATAAGATTAACCTTATCCCCCGCAATTTCCCTGAGCCAATCATAAGCGGGAAAAATCGTCACCACCACGTTTAATTTCTCCTTCTCTTCGGAGACTTTCTCTGTCTGTTCGCCCTGTTTCCCACAACCATAGGCACTGATAACCAACAAGGTCACAAGTAGCAGATATATTATAAATTTCTTCATTCATAGTCCTCCCGTATACCGATTTTTTATCATACCCCAATCTGGCAAACAAGTCAAACAGACCCCATCATAACTTGATAGGGTCTGTGGTAAGTCTCTTTATGGTAACTTTTAAACGAAAATCCTATAACTGAGGACCAGCTGATACTAATGCTTTACCAGCAGCATTGTCTTCGTATTTAGAGAAGTTCTTAACAAAACGTCCTGCAAGATCCTTTGCTTTTTCTTCCCATTCAGAAGCGTCTGCATAGGTATCTCTTGGATCTAAAATGTTGGTGTCAACGCCCGGTAACTCGGTAGGAATTTCCACATTAAACATTGGTAATTGTTTCGTTGGCGCCTTAGCGATAGAGCCATCAAGGATGGCATCGATAATACCGCGAGTATCTTTAATAGAGATACGTTTTCCAGAACCGTTCCAGCCTGTATTAACAAGGTAGGCTTTCGCACCGCTCTTTTCCATTCTCTTAACAAGCTCTTCTGCGTATTTGGTTGGGTGAAGCTCTAAGAAAGCTTGACCGAAGCAAGCAGAGAAGGTCGGTGTCGGCTCGGTGATTCCTCTTTCCGTACCTGCAAGCTTAGCTGTAAATCCTGATAGGAAGTAGTATTGTGTCTGCTCTGGAGTCAGGATTGATACTGGAGGCAATACGCCGAAAGCATCTGCTGAAAGGAAGATAACATCCTTAGCAGCTGGTCCTGCTGATACTGGGCGTACAATCTTCTCGATGTGATCGATTGGGTAAGATACACGAGTATTCTCAGTAACGCTCTTATCGTCGAAGTCAATCTTGCCATCCGCATCAAGAGTAACGTTCTCTAATAACGCATCACGTTTAATTGCGTTGTAGATATCTGGTTCTGAGTCCTTATCAAGGTTGATAACCTTCGCGTAGCAACCGCCTTCAAAGTTGAAGACACCTTGATCGTCCCAGCCGTGCTCATCATCGCCGATAAGAAGACGCTTAGGATCGGTAGATAACGTCGTCTTACCTGTTCCAGAAAGACCGAAGAAAATAGCTGTATTCTCGCCATTCATGTCGGTGTTAGCAGAACAGTGCATAGAAGCAATGCCCTTAAGTGGTAGGTAGTAGTTCATCATTGAGAACATACCTTTCTTCATTTCCCCACCGTACCAAGAGTTAACGATTACTTGCTCGCGGCTTGTTAGGTTAAACATAACCGCTGTTTCTGAGTTAAGACCTAATTCTTTGTAGTTTTCCACTTTCGTCTTGGAAGCGTTGTAAACCACGAAGTCTGGCTCAAAGTTCTCAAGCTCTGCCGCCGTTGGTTTGATAAACATGTTCATAACGAAATGGGCTTGCCAAGCAACTTCCATGACAAAACGGATAGCCATGCGAGTATCTTCATTAGCACCACAGAATAAATCAACAACAAAAAGTCTTTTTCCTGAGAGTTGTTCCTGTGCTAATTTCTTAACCGTATCCCAAGCTTCTTGAGTGGCTGGGTGGTTGTCGTTCTTATACTCATCAGAAGTCCACCATACTGTGTCTTTCGATGTGTCGTCCTTTACAATGAATTTGTCTTGAGGTGAACGTCCTGTATAAATTCCTGTCATAACGTTTACTGCACCAAGTTCACTTACTTGGCCTTTTTCAAAACCTTCTAATTCTGGTTTTGTCTCTTCTTCGAAAATCATTTCGTAAGAAGGATTGTGAACAATCTCTGTAACTCCTGTAATACCGTACTTGCTCAAATCAATGTTTGCCATTTTGTACCTACCTTTCTTTCATTAACAAAATCCCTCTTATTATCGCAATTTGTGAATAAAAAGTCAATCCTATTCGGAATAAATCCAAAGAAATTTGTATATTTATTACAAGACATATAAATTCTTGCGAAAAAGCAATAATCGACAATATTTTGTTTCCGTTTAACCCTCTCCTTCTTCAATAGCCACCACTTCCTTAATCTCAATCTCCTCTTCACCTTCGAGAACCAGCACCTGCTCATACTCCTTGTACTTCTTGAGCCGACCAGCTACCGTTTGATACGCCCCGCCCGCCTTCTTCTCATCAGGGACGAAATACGTTATGGTTAAAAAAGGCCCCTCCTGAATGAACGCTAAAGCCTTTCTGAGGGTTTCATTTAATCGCTCCTGGTCGCTTTCTTCAAGCTCGATACGGTGAGTCGTTAACCGCGCGGTCTCTTTAATACTCTCCTCATGACCGGTAAGGGCGGCGAAGGGCGCAAACTGCGCGGCTCTATCACCACGGGGCATGGGTGGGTGCTTTTTTGACTGCGGTCTTGTTAAATGCATGATGTCTGTATATTTACTCACGCCTTATGCCCTCCTATCTGATCATTTCTGGAAATTGTGGTACCACCATCTTCAAGGTTCATGCCCTTAAGGACAGCATTTTTCCCATATTTCTTCTTAAGGGCTAGGGTCGCCCTTTGCAGTTGCTTCTCCTTTTCAAGCTGCTCATCTTCCTTTTCCTGCTGAGCTTTTAAAGCTTCGTAATCGGTAAATAGATCAAGTTGACCGTATGCCGCCGCCCCTTGCTGAGCTTCCTTCGCTTCTGCCTCAGGCATCACCCTAGTCGCGGCTATGGTTACGCGGCGAACCAACAGGCGCTCGTCCACAATCCGAGCAAAAAGTTCCATTACCCCTTCGACAATCAACATAGTAGAAGATGTCTTGCGACTTAAATTCGCCGTTCCATGAGCATGCTTAGGAATCTTACGCCCGTAGTAATCCACCTTTACCTCTCCTCGGTAACTCCTGGCGATTTGCGGATCGCTTAGACTTTCCTTATCATAGCCTACCGTTAACACCACCTGATCCGTCACCAGCTTTTTATCCACCAAATCGAGAACCAAAAGCTCCGTCATCTCCCGGACGATTAATCTAGCTTTCTCATAAGGATAGGGCTCATGTAAGACTTGGCCGCTTCCGACGCTGTGAGCAGCGGGCTTATAGGCCTTGATATCACTCATGGTACACGGCTCATAGCCCCAGGCGTGATCGATTAAAAGCTCGGCATTGATACCAAATAGCTTATATAATAAGTCTTCATTATAGTAGTCGTCGGCCTTGCCGAGCGAACACCTAGCAATATCCCCCATGGTAAAAAGCTGCTGAGCGTGGAGCTTCTTCTGGTAGCCGTAGCCTACCCGCCAGAAATCTCGAAGGGGCTGATGATCCCAAAGCTCCTCTTTGTACTTCTGCTCATCCAACTGGGCAATCCGCACCCCGTCGGCATCCGCTTGGCTTTTCTTAGCCATAATGTCCATCGCCACCTTGCTTAAGTAGAGGTTGGTACCAATGCCGGCCGTGGCGGTAATTCCCGTGGCTGCTAAGACCTCTTTGATCATCTTCCTGGCTAACTCTTTGGCACTTAGCTGATACGTCTTTAGATAAGTAGTGGCATCGATAAAGACTTCATCGATAGAGTATACGTGAATGTCCTCAGGGGCGATGTATTTTAAATAGATATTATAAATCCGGGTGCTGTACTCTAGATAAAGACTCATCCGCGGTACTGCCGTAATGTAGTCCACGTTTTTTCCCTTCACCTTTTGCTCCACTTCAAAGAGGCGCGGACGCCCGGGAATTCCATAAGCTTTCAGAGCCGGCGATACCGCTAGGCAAATGGTCTTACTGGTTCTACTGGCATCCGCCACCACAAGCCGTGCTTTTAACGGGTCGAACCCCCGCTCGACACACTCTACCGAAGCGTAAAAAGACTTTAAATCAATGGCGATATACTGCCTCGTTCTGCTCATAAAAATTCCCTCCTCACCTATGAATTATAGTCCGTTGCTTATGCTCAAATTATAAGGAAAAAAGTAGAATAAGTCAATCGCATTTTCGAACACTTGTTCCCTTTGCTTTTCTATCAAAAACACGTTAAAATATATAGGACTATGTGCTGATCATTTTTGGGGGGAATAAAATTTGAGCAACCGGGAGAAATTAAGTGTACGTATTAATCGTTTTTTAACTAATCATGGGATAGGAATGCGCTTAAAGCTCATTATTATCTTTCTTTGTGTGCAAGTTGTACCGCTCATCATCTTAACGAGCCTGTCTTACCATCAAATCCAAGTTCTGGGAAGTACCCTACGTGAAATAGCTGTCGCCGACGCCTCTACCGCTCTTAACGACAGCGCCGTAACCAATATCGAAAGAATGTCCACCGATGCCGCAGACCGGGTGGCAGAGTTTTTGTACGCTAGAGACGACGATATTCTCGCTTTAGCGGGGCTTTCGCCTTCCTATGATACTTATCGTGACTTTAGTAATGCTAAGAAAAGTAGTATTATTACCGACTCCACCTGGGAGCTTTCCGAAGAGGAAAATGCTTGGATTCAAATAGCTGATCTTCCGGATGAAGAGGCAGCTAAGGCTAACGTCTCGACGAATAAGGAAAATGAGGATATGGATGGTTTTCACCATATTCCGGCTTTTGACTATCCTAAGGTCGATGTCTCTCTTTACGATGAGATTACGTATGTAGCCCTAGATGGCAGTGAACAAGTCAAATACTTAGCTCCAGATTCAACAAAGATAAACTATCCTTTTGATTCTGAGCTTAAGAATATCGCCGATAAAAAGAACACCTATATCGGCTGTGAAAATTACTTTTCTAAGCTACGGCAGCTAGAGCCAGGAGAAATCTATGTTTCCGACGTCATCGGTACCTATGTGGGCACCAATTATATCGGTATGTATACGCCGGAAAACGTGGCCACCGCCGCTTCGGAAAGAGGCTACGAAATCGACTACAAACCGGAAGAACAAGCCTATTCTGGTGCTGAAAACCCCGTTGGGCAGAAATTCGAAGGCATCGTTCGCTGGGCTACCCCGGTAATGGATAATGGCGGTAAGATCACCGGCTACGTGACCTTCGCCCTTAATCACGAGCACATCGCCGAGCTCGTAGATCACTTGACGCCGATGAATGAGCGCTATACTCAGGTTTCCAGCGCTTACGAAGGCAATTACGCCTTTATCTGGGACTATCAGTGCCGCAGCATAGTTCATCCTAGACACCACTCCATTGTCGGTTATGATCCTGCCACTGGCGAACAACAGATTCCTTGGCTAGAAACCTCCATCTACGAAGGCTTCAAGGAAAGTGGGTCAAAAAGTTGGACGGATTACGTAAAGGACTATCCGGAATTCAATGAGCAATCCCGGGAAAAAACCCCCGCGGCCGAACTGACGAAGAATTCCTTGGTGGGCTTAGACGGACGTTATCTCAATAATGCGCCCCAATGTATCGGTTGGATGGATTTGACGAAAGACGGGGGTTCTGGTTCCTTTTATATTCTTTGGAGTGGCATCTACAAGCTGAATACCGCAGCCGCCATTCCTTACTATACCGGCCAATACGCTCCTGGTGAGCATAACGATTTTTCCAAAAGAGGCTTTGGTTTTGTAGCCGTCGGTTCTGGTCTTGAAGACTTTACCGAGCCGGCCACTAAAATGGAAGGTGTTCTTACTACCACCATCACCAAGAACCAAAACGATACGGCGATGGCGCTCCTAGGAAGCGCTGGCGTTCTCATGATTCTAATTATCCTGATTGCCATTTTTGTAGCTTCTAGCGTTACCGGCAATATTAAGCGCCTAACGGAGGGCTTAAATCGCTTCCGCTCAGGTGAGCGTAACTTTCGGTACCGAGCGCCGGTAAAGGACGAATTCGGACAGCTATCCGATGCTTTTGACGCCATGGCTGACAGTGTGGTCGACAGCGTTTCGAATCCGCTAGTAATTACCAATAACGAGGAGACCGTCATCTACTGTAACGAATTAGGTCTAGGAGTGGCGAATATCACCGCTGAAGAAATGCCCGGCAGCCAGTATCCAGACATTAGCCTCTATCCAGCAAATACCTCTTACGATCCGATTTTGGCTCTGAAAGAGGGACGGGAAGCAGAAGTCATCTATTTGGAGGATAGCGATCGCTACGTAAAGGGCGTGGCTAATTACTTATTGGATAACGAAGGCGAGCAAATCGGCTATATTATCGAATCCATCGATATGACCGAAATCATTCGCGAACAAAAAGAGATTGAAGCCCAGCGAGCGCTTCTAGACAAGGTCTTCTCAGCCTCTCCAGACCTTATCTGGTATATGGATGAAACTGGCAAATACTTAACGGTAAATCCGCGATTTGCGGCCATTGCTGGCACTTCTACGGAAGACTTTGTGGGCAAAAACGCTGAGGATATCCTCCCGGCAGAAATCGCTTCACGCTTTGCCGCAAACGATGAAAAGGCCATCCTGGGAAAAGTGCCTCTTTACTCTGAAGAACATATTACCTTTGCCGATAAGCATACGGAGTACTTAGATTCGGTACGGACGCCGCTCTATGACTCTAACGGTGAACTAATCGGACTTTTAGGCTACGCCAGAGACGTTAGCTCACGAGTCGAGATTGAAGACGCTCTTAGAAAAGCCCAAACAGAACTAGAAAAAGCCGTTGCCGATGCCAATGCGGCCAACCAACACAAGAGCGAGTTTTTAGCCCGGATGAGCCACGAAATTCGCACGCCGATGAATGCCATTATCGGACTGACAGCTATCGTTAAGGAGAAGGTTTCGGAACTAACCGAACAGACCTCGGCATTAGAAGGTCTTAAATCAAACATCAACAAAATTGAAGATTCTTCAGGCCACCTACTGAGCCTCTTAAACGACATTCTCGATTTATCCAAAATCGAAGCTGGTCGGATTGAGCTTATAGAAGAGGCAAGCAATCTAACGGAAGTGTTAGAGGCGGTCGGCACCATCATTCAGCCGCGCTGTGAAGAAAAGTCCATTACCTTTGTGCCTTCGTTTGACTCCTTTGCACCAGATACCTTTAACTTAGATGCTCTGCGCCTGCGTCAAGTCCTGATTAACCTTCTAGGAAACGCAGTGAAATTCACACCTGAGGGTGGTAGGATTGAATTCATTGTCAAGTGCCTACGGGAAAAAGACGGTAAGACCTTAGTCTACTTTGCCGTTAAGGATAACGGCATTGGTATTGATAAATCTCAGCAGCAAGCCATCTTCGAATCCTTTGAACAAGCTGGAGACAATTCCGCTCTCCGAAATGGGGGAACCGGTCTTGGTCTCGCGATTTCTAAGCGTATCGTCAATCTCTTTGGCGGCGATTTGCGCGTAGAGAGCACCTTTGGAGAAGGTAGTGAGTTTTATATGGAACTGTGGTTAAAGCAGTCTTCTACCGTAATCGAAAAAACCATTGCTACCCCAGATATGACTGGGCGCCTAGCTGGCAAGAAGATGCTACTTGTAGATGATGTGGAGATTAACCGGATTATCTTAAAGACCCTTCTCGAAGATACCGGCATTGAAATTATCGAAGCAACCACTGGTAAAGAAGCCTTTAAGCGGTTTAAAGCCTCAACACCAGGAGCCTTTGATATTATCTTTATGGATATTCTGATGCCAGAAATGAACGGCTACGAGGCCACTGCCGCTATCCGTGCTCTCGACCGAGCGGATGCAGGAAGTGTCCCAATTATCGCTCAGACGGCTCACGCCTTCCAAGACGATATTGATAAAGCAACAGAAGTCGGTATGAACGGACATATGGCCAAGCCGATTGAAAAGAACGTGCTAATGGAGACCCTTTATCGTTTCCTCGGCTAAAAACGAATAAGACAAAAAACGCGTCGAAAGCAGTACTTTTACTACTTTCGGCGCGTTTTCTTAATTATCTTCTGCCCTGCAGAATATCAGCAAAGCCGTTACTCAAGTCGGCGTTCTCCGTTGGAGCAAAGTGGAAATAGTTTTCTGGATTTCCTTGGTTCTGGCTAGTATGAAGAGCCACTGGCCGTCCGTTATAAATACAGAAAAGGTAACAATGCCCACCACCAGGCTTTATCTCACCTGAGTCTATATCTGAATAAACCGCCACTAAATGATAGACACCTTGCTCTTCACCGGACTGGCTCCACTGCAGGACTATCGGCGCACCATCGACAGCGACAATCATCCCCTGAGGCCTGACCCCCGTAATATCATCGGGTACCCTAACTCCGTAGAAGTTTACCGATTTCCCTGGCCAGTACTCCTGGTACTGCTGTCCCATGGTCTGTCCCCAGCTGCTCATAAACCCGCGTAGTTTTAACGTCTTCTCATCAGTCCAAGTTCTGGCGGCCTGAGCTTCGGCGGCGGCCTGAGCATCCGCTTCCGCTTTCTTCTTAGCCTCTTCTTCAGCGGCTTTTTTCGCAGCCTCGTCGGCTTCGGCTTTGGCTTTTTCCTCGTCCTCGATTTTCTTTTTGGCTGCTTCTGCCTCTTCTACTTTTTTCTTTTCCTGCATAACCTTTTCTTCTATCTCGGCAGCGGCCTTCTTCTGCGAGACAGCATTAATTCCCGTAATCACCACCGCTATGACCGCTAAGACAATCGCCACCGCACAGATAAGCAAGATTATCTTTTGCCGCTTACTCTCCGGCTTACTAGCTTCCTTTTTTTCTAATTCTTCGTCTGGCTCCTCAATAGGGGCGCCGCAATTGCTACAAAATTTTGAATTTAAATCCTTAACTTCCTTGCCACAGTTAAAACAAGTCATTATCTCTCATTCTCCTTTTCCTCAAAGACAAAGTAGCGGTTCTTTCCCGATTTCTTCGCCACGTACATCGCATTATCCGCATTGTTAATCAGCATATCCACTTCCGTCCCATCACTAGGGCTATGGCTAATGCCGACGCTAAAGCCTAGGCCATACTCTAAATGATAGTGCTTAAGCTCACTGCTCTCGTATTCCTCGTATAGAGATGCCACAACGTCTTTTGCTATCTCCTTATCGTTAATGCCGCCGATAACATATAAAAATTCATCGCCACCAATCCGCGCACAAATGCCGATTTCATTGCTATCGCCCCACTTCTTTTTCGCCGTTTTATTGTGCCCTTCTAAAAAGGCTCCCATCCTTTGAAGAACCACGTCTCCTTCGTCGTGACCAAGCACGTCGTTGATAATCTTAAAGTTGTCGAGATCGATAAAGCACAAAAGAAATGGATATTTTTCTCCTCTTCTCTCTCGCAAGGCTTCCATATAGATGCCGAAATTTGTCCGGTTTGGTAAGCCCGTCACCGCATCGAAAAGGGCAATCCCCTCTAAACGCTTACGTTCATCTCTCGTACGACGATAAAACGTATAAGCAAAGGAAGCGAGCGCACACAGGGTCACTATCATCGCCGCAACGGAAATAATTTCATTACGAAAACCAGCGCTTCGACTCTTCTGAATATAGGAATCTTCGATGTCCACGCTAATAATACCGATTAACTTCCCTTCGTGAAAAAGCGGCAAGGCACCGCTATTAAAGGTGCCGTACATATCCACCACATTCATCACCCCAGCTCCCTCGCGACCGGCAAAGGCATCCATATGCACCTGCGATAATTCGTAGGGAATAAAGAGCTCTTCATCGGCTTCATCGGAATCGATTACGAACTGAGGCTCTCCCTCTAACATTTTTAGGGCGTAAATAAAGGTGACTCCAGTCTCTTTTGCCAGCAAACGCAGCCGCGACCTTAGCTCTGAATACTGCTCCCAGTCCTCGTCTACGTCCTTCTGGCTATTATACTCTACAAAAGGATATTCATTTACAATATCCCGTGCCGAGATGCAGACCGACATAATCTGAGCCTCGATGCTCTCTTCTAGAATTGTCTGCTGCTCCCGCACATTACTAATATTAAGAATTGTAGAGCTAATAATAATTATCGATACAATAATTACAAAGATAAAGACAGATAAAGAGCGTCCTCGCCTTTTAGTCCCACCAAAACTGCTTTTTCTGCGTTCCATTCGTTGTCGTCCTCCCACGCCATTCCCCATTGTTTTCTTCATTTTACCATGGTTTTATACCCCAGACAATAAAGGACTAGGACAAACTTTTCGGGAAGTGTGACTAAGACACAGTATTTTCATAGAGATGTGGTAAGATGTAGTTAGTCGAAACAAACTTGTATGAAGGAGGTTTTTATTATGAGTATTACATTTAAAGGCAGTCCAGTAACTTTAGCTGGAAGTGAACTTAAGGTAGGCGATAAAATGCCAGATTTCGTAGTTATGAAAAATGATATGACCCCGATGCACTTAAGCGATACGAAGGGTGTTCGCGTATTCTTAAGCGTCCCTTCTTTAGATACTCCCGTATGTGATTTGGAAGTACGGACATTTAATCAAGAGGTGGCTTCTTTAGGCGATGTGAGTGTATACGTAGCCTCTATGGATTTACCTTTTGCTCAGACTCGTTGGTGTGGCGCTAACGGCATAGATAACGTTATCAGCGTATCGGACTTTAAAGACCGCAGCTTCGGTAAGGCCACAGGCACTTACGTGAATGAACTTGGTCTACTAGCAAGAGCGGTCTTCGTAGTGGATAGCAATAACGAGATTACCTACGTTGAATACGTACCTGAGATTGGCGAGCAACCAAGCTTTGAATCAGTATACATGGCTGCGAGAACAGCGAAATAATTAGCAAAAAAAAGAACCGTACTCCACAAGGGGTGCGGTTCTTTTTAGCGGAGAAGGTGGGATTCGAACCCACGTGCCGGTTGCCCGACAACCGCATTTCGAGTGCGGCTCGTTATGACCACTTCGATACTTCTCCTAATAGTTAGATGATTTGAATAAAGGAATCAATCATCGGCGGATTTTGACACATCGCCACTAGTTGCGGCACAATTCTAGTAAAATGTTCCGATTTGCCGTGAACATCTAAAGCTTCTTGGCTTTCCCATGATTCTAGGACAACTAAGAGATTCTCATCCTCTGTTGACTGAGCAAGATCGTAGCCTGCACATCCGTATTCTTTCCTAGTAGCAGCGATTAGCTCTTCAAAAAGGGCTCTTGCTGGTAACTTTTCTTCGGGTTTCAATTGAAATTTTGCAACGACTCTAATCATCTGCAGCCTCCTTCGAAATAACGTCCATATCATCAACGAATTTATTTTACCATAATTCAGGTAGATATTGCAAAACAATTTATGTCTGTGTTATACTGTCTAGGCACGGGGGCGTAGCTCACTTGGGAGAGCGCTTGAATGGCATTCAAGAGGTAGTCGGTTCGATCCCGATCGTCTCCATTAAAATAAGATATCTATATAAATGAGGTAGGTTGCATACGCATCCTACCTCGTTTTTCTTTACACTCTCATATTTTTAAGGGATAAATCAAGAATCGGGGAGCTGTGAGTAAGGGCACCGCTGGAAACGTAGTCCACGCCCAGATCAATCACCTTTGCCACATTGTCCTCGGAGATATTGCCTGAGCACTCCGTTAGCGCCTGATCGCCAATCAAAGCTACGGCTTCTTTCATCTGTGCTGGTGTCATGTTATCTAGCATAATAATGTCCGCTCCAGCTTCTAGAGCTTCCTTTACCATATCTAAGTTTTCCACTTCCACTTCGATTTTGCGAACAAAAGGTGCATATTCCTTGGCCATAGCCACCGCCTTTTTGATGCCGCCAGCGGCAGCGATGTGGTTGTCTTTTAAGAGAACGCCGTCAGATAGGTTGTAGCGATGGTTGTAGCCGCCACCCACTTTAACGGCATACTTTTCAAAAATCCGCATATTAGGCGTGGTCTTTCGTGTATCGAGTAACTTTGTCTTTGAGCCTTCTAAGAGGCTCGTAATCCGTTTGGTATAGGTGGCTATTCCGCTCATCCTCTGAAGATAGTTAAGAGCGGTGCGCTCTCCTGATAGGAGAACGCGAACGTCTCCTTTTACCAAGGCGATTTTCTCACCTGACTTGATCATCTCGCCGTCTTTTTTGTAGGTTTCTACCGTGGTCGTTTCATCTAAGAGAGTAAAGACGCGGATAAAGACATCCAGTCCTGCCAGAACACCGTCCTCTTTACAAAGCAACTCTACTTCACCTGTAGTCGCCTCTTTCATAATGGCATTCGTAGTTACGTCTTCGCTAGAAATATCCTCTTCTAAAGCCATCATAATTAGTCGGTCTACATTTATCTTTTCGGTAATCTTATTCATTCCTCAACACTCCTTTTAATTTTTCTCGTCGTTCCTCTAAAAGCTCCCGGCCATCTTGATACTCTTTGCTACTTAGAAATACCGGTTCAAAGGTGTCTTCTCTAGCGGCGATATCAAGGGCTGCCCGCTTGGCAAACACCAAAGACTCCAGCAGGGAATTGCTGGCTAAGCGATTGGCACCGTGCACCCCGTTGCAAGCCGCTTCACCGGCCGCATAGAGACACTCTAGAGAAGTGCGCCCCTCCAAATCAATTTTAATTCCGCCCATATAATAATGCTGAGCCGGCACTACCTTAATCGGCTCCTTCGTAATATCGTAGCCCTCTCGTAAGCAGCGTTCATAGATGGCGGGAAATCGCTCTTTTACATCCGTTTCTATCTCGGCAAAAGACAAGAAGACGTAGGGCAGGTTATCCTTTTCCATCTGCTCATGGATCGCTTTGGAAACCACGTCTCGCGGTTTAAGCTCGTCGGTAAAGCGCTCACCTGCCTTATTAAGCAAAATGCCCCCTTCACCTCGGACTGCCTCCGATATTAAAAACCGGCGACCCGGTTCCTCAGAATACAGGGTCGTAGGATGTATTTGCACGTAGCTTAAGTCCTTCATCGCTACCCCGTGAGCCATCGCAATGGCGATTCCATCTCCAGTAAGATGGCGATAATTCGTGGAATGTTCGTAGAGTCCACCCACACCTCCTGTAGCCAGGATAACAAACTTACTATAAAGATTTAATAAACCATCAGGGCTTTCGATTTGAACGCCGATACAGTGCTCATCCTTTACCAGCAAATCCACCATCGTGGTCTCTTCAAAGACCCGCACATGGCGATTTTCTAACGTTTTGACAAGCAAGGTATGGGTAATCGCTTTTCCCGTCTCATCCTTAAAGTGAAGAATTCGCGGTTTCGAATGCCCGCCCTCTTTCGTATAGAGCAGTTCACCGTCCCTCGTTTCAAAGGCGACCCCGTAGTCAATCAGCTCATGGATTACCTCTGCCGAGGATTTAATCATCATGTCTACGGACTCCCGGTCGTTTTCATAATGCCCCGCTTTTAGCGTATCCTCCATAAAGGCTTCATAATCATCTGCCGACGTTTCCACGCAAATCCCGCCTTGAGCCAAAAAAGAATCGCTCTTATTCAGTTGTTCTTTTGTCACCATGCAGATATCCATCTCTTTTGGCAGATGCAGGGCGCTAAAGCAGCCGGCAACTCCACTGCCAATGATGACAACGTCATAATAATTTTTCATTTTCTTACCCTATTTTGCTAATTCTAGCATCCGCTCAAGAGGTGTAAGAGCATCCTGCATAAGCTGATCATCCATCTGCACCTGATTTGTCTCTGGCATATCCCGGAGCACATCTCGCACTTTCTCCATGGTTATAAGCTTCATATCCCTACAGACAATTTCCTGGTCTAAGCCATAGAAACGCTTATCTGGCGCTTGTTGTGTTAAAGGATGCATAATCCCTTTCTCCGTTAGGATAATAAATTCCTTAGCTGGACTCTTAAGAGCGTAATCGATAATCCCTTTGGTACTGCCTACGTAATCTGCCTCTTTACAGATTTCTTCCCGGCACTCCGGATGGGCGAGGGCTATCGCCTCTGGGTGAGCCGCTTTAAGAGCCTGTACTTCGGCCACTTGAATACGGTCATGGGTTGGGCAGTGTCCTTCGTTGAAGATAAAATTCTTCTCTGGCAACTGTTTCGCTAAAAAGCCACCAAGGTTATGGTCCGGAATAAAAAAGATGTTTTTATTCGGCAACTCTTTTACAATCTTTAAGGCATTAGAAGAAGTCACACAGACATCGCTTAAAGCCTTAATCTTGGCAAATGAATTGACGTACGTTACCACCGCCACGTCTTCATACTTTTCCCGGACCGCTGCAATCTCTTCTGGCGTCACCATATGCGCCATCGGGCAATCCGCCCCGCCATCAGGCATAAGCACGGTCTTCTCTGGGTTTAAAATCTTCGCACACTCGCCCATAAAAGAAACCCCGGCAAAAACGATAACGTCTTTATCCACACCGGCTGCCACCTCGCTTAAATAATAGGAGTCGCCTACGTAATCGGCAATCTCCTGCACGTCACCGTCCACGTAATAGTGGGCGAGAATTACCGCGTTTCGCTGTTTCTTTAGTTCTTCAATTTCCTTTTTTATACTTGTTTCTTGGCTCATCAGACCTTTCCTTCCTTTTCCTCGTACAAAATCATGCCACCTTTTTCCTCATATCCTGTTTCCCAGAGCTGATCAAAAGAAATGGTGTGCTTTTTGGCATATGTGGCTACCGTCACCTGCATTTCACCGCTCTTCTCTTCCTCGTAGCCCGTTAGTAAAAACCAATGCCACGTGAAAAAAGACAGACTCTTTTGCTGATGTTTTAGCAACAAGAAAGGAACCACCTTTCCTCCATCTATCTGGCGACGAACCCTCTCTTTGGCAAGAGAAAGCTCGTTATCACCAGAAAATTCTTTTATCCGATAGGGAAAAGCGATACCGTAGTCTGTCAAATACTGCTCTAGCTCCTCTTTATACCAGGCGAGTTTTTTAACGCCGTGGATGCGAGGGCTGATATATGGTTTCATCAACATGCCGAAAGCCTTGTAATCCTCTTTCGTCACCTGTTTTAAATCGAAGGGATAGAAATCGGCTCTCGCTAAATGCTTGGCAAAATAGATCAGGCTGTCACAGGCAACAAGAGCTGCGCAGCCCCCCATATGCATCACCAGATTCGTGTGCCAATCTTGATTTCCTCCGTAAGCGCCATCGACGCTAAAATAACTTAACTCATTCATGATTTATAATAACCTAATTCCTGCCTCTTTGCAGATTGCTTTTGTCTCATCATCCCACAGTGATGTCTGCACTTCACCGATATGAGCCTTGTGAAGAATCAGCATACACACTCTTGATTGCCCGATACCACCGCCGATGGTAAGAGGTAATTCGCCATTTAACAATAGCTTGTGGAAGGTGAGCTCACGACGCTCGTTGCAGTTTGCCTTATTAAGCTGCTCATCTAGCGCTTTTTCATCCACCCGGATTCCCATGGAAGAGATTTCAAAAGCCGTTCCTAAGATCTCGTTCCAGATGAGGATATCGCCATTTAGGGACCAATCATCGTAGTCAGGCGCCCGGCCATCATGGGGTTTCCCTGACTCTAATTTATCGCCGATCTGCATCAGGAATACGGTCTTATGCTCCTTACAGATAGCGTTTTCTCTTTCTTTCGCCGTCATTCCTGGATACTTATCCTCAAGCTCTTGGGTAGTAATATAAAACACTTCCCGGGTAAGCGTATTCGTAAGGGCTGGATACATTTCACAGATGCTTGTGGCGGTATCGTAAAGAGCACCGACGATTTTATCCACCGTTTCTTTTAAATAATCTAGATTCCGCTCATCTTTTGTGATTACTTTTTCCCAGTCCCACTGATCCACATAGACTGAGTGAATATTCGAAAGCTCTTCATCTCGGCGAATCGCGTTCATATCCGTATAAAGGCCATTCCCTGGATAGAAATCATACTCTTTTAGAGCCATTCGCTTCCACTTTGCTAACGAGTGGACGACCTGAGCGCTTTTTCCGGTCTCCTTCATCTCAAAGGATACTGGGCGCTCGATGCCGTTAAGATCATCGTTAAGGCCGGTCTTCGGATCCACAAAAAGGGGCGCAGAAACTCGCTTAAGCTCTAATGCAGCTGCCAAATTGTCCTGAAAGATATGGCGCAGCTTTCCAATCGCCACCTGGGTTTCATATAAATCGAGGGCAGACTGGTAACCTGCCGGTACTGTTGTTTTACTCATCTTCTCACCTTTCCTCACTGCTTTGTCCTACTAGTAGGATATAATACCATAAAACGCCTTTTTCTTCCACTACTAGGATGTTTCATCTCGGCGTTTAAAGATCTTATTAATATTCCTTTTAAAAAGAATACCGGCGGTAGTCGCCGAAATCACATCGGAAATCGGTTCTGCCAAATAGATTCCCAGTACGCCGATAAACTTAGGTAACACAAGCGCTAGGGGAATAATCAAGATCACTTTTCGCAGACAAGCAAGGAAGAAGGAAAGCTTGGCTTCTCCTAAGCCCACAAAGGCACACTGAGCTCCTTGCTGAATACCGAAGACCATCATACCACTGACAAAAAGCGGTAACATTTTCCTTACAATCTGGAGGATACCCTCACTGTCGGTAAAGAGGCGACCAAAGAAGCTTGGAAAGAGCATGACCACCCCCGTTAGAACCACCATCACCACCGTAATGGAGATGAAGGCAATCCGGTAAGCCTGGCGAACCCGGTCGTCCTTTCTCGCCCCGAAATTATAGCTAATAATCGGCTGAATTCCTTGAGTTAAACCGGCGGAGACAATAAAAATCATCTGCATAACGCTTTGAATAATCGTCATGGCCCCAACGTGATAGTCACCTCCGTATTTTTGTAACCCACTGTTAAAGACTACATTAATTAAAGACTCCGTAAATTGCATGATGAAGGGCGACACTCCCAGAGCCATCATGCCAAGAAGCAGGGGCATCTTCGGGCGCAGATTATCTAGCCGCAGGCGAATATTACTTTTCTTAGAACTTAAATAAACGACCACAAAGAGCGCACTCACCGCCTGAGAGATAATGGTCGCCAGTGCCGCACCTTTCACTCCCATCTTGAGCCCAAAGATAAAGAGCGGGTCGAGAACAATATTAAGTAAGGCGCCGATTAATACCGTAAACATCGCCGTCTTAGACTTTCCCTGACAGTTGATAAAGGGATTTAGCCCTAAGGATAGCTGAACAAACCCGGTGCCTAATAGATAGACGCTCAAATAATCCAGACCGTGGCCAAGGGTGGCTTCACTCGCCCCAAAGGCTAGAAGTATGGGACGCTTTAGCACCTGAAAGACCACCGTTAAAACTACGCTGATTATTAGGAGCGCAGTAAAGGCATTCCCTAGCATCGCTTCGGCTTTCTTCTTGTCCCCCTTGCCCATTTCAATGGCCGCTAAAGGGGCACCGCCAGAACCTATCAGATAGGCAAAGGCGGACACAAGAATAAGAATAGGAAATGTCACCCCTACCCCAGTAAGAGCTTTCTCCCCTATCCCTTCAATCCGACCGATATAGACACGGTCGATAATATTGTATAAAACATTGATTATCTGTGCGAGAATTGCTGGCAAGGCCAGGGTGATGACGAGCTTAGGCACAGGCCAAGCTTCTAAGCGATCTTTTTCCATAAGCTCCATTATACAGCAAAAAAGGATATTCTCCATATAAAAATGAAGAACATCCTCTTTATTTTAAGCCTTTTATGCATCTGCCTCACTAGCTAATAAAAAGCGATACACAAGGGCTGCCAAAATACCACCAACTACAGGGGCTACGATAAATAACCACACTTGCTTAAGCGCTTCGCCACCAACTAATAACGCTGGACCAAAGCTTCTTGCTGGGTTAACGCTGGTTCCTGTAAAAGGAATACCTAAGATGTGAATGAGGACTAACGTAAGTCCGATTACCACACCAGCGATAGAGCCGTATTTTTCCTTAGAGGTCACTCCTAGAATAAGTAATACAAACACAAAGGTTAGTACGACTTCCACTAAGAAGGCACCTGCCATTTCTGTTCCCAGAGCACTTGCCTCTCCGTAACCGTTCTGACCTAGCGCTTCGTTGCTACCAAAGAAGACGGTTAGGATCCCTGCACCAGCGATACCACCGAGGAACTGAGCCACTAGGTAGCCGATAAAGTCTGTCACTGACATCTTGCCGGCACAGAATACGCCTACAGAAACTGCCGGGTTAATGTGACATCCCGAAACATTGCCGATGGAGTACGCCATTGCGACGATAGAAAGGCCAAAGGCAAAGGCGATTAAAAGCGTCGAAAAGGCTAGGGGGGTTGTCACACCTAAGTCGCCTCCCAGTAAGGTGTTGGCGGCCACGGCACTTCCGCAACCGAAGATAACTAATACTGCTGTTCCGATAAATTCTGCTACATATTTCTTGATATTCACAGTGTATTCTCCCTTCGAATCAAATTTTTTCCAAATGTAATACTACCACTAATTAGGAGTTTTGGCTACACCTTTTAGCCGGCCATCCAGCCGCCATCAACTGGCATCGCTACACCATTCACAAAACTAGCATCATCGGTTGCTAAGAAGACCGCTACTTTAGCGACTTCTTCTGGTTTTCCCGTACGCGGATTTACGGCATTGGCCTTCATCACCTTTTCAATTCCTAAAGGAGAAATCTTGGTCTGATCAAAGTTGCCGATTTCCGTCTCTACCCCACCAGGACAGATAACGTTCGCCCGAATCCCTTTTTCCGCGTACATAATTGCGGTGTTCTTCGTCAAGCCAACCAAAGCGTGTTTGGAGGTTACGTACGTCGCTCCCCCAGCAGCGCCTCTAAGACCGCCTACGGAAGCGATATTGATAATCACGCCACCGCCACTTTCGAGGAAAATATTGACGGCTTTTCTCATAGCTTCCATCGGTGCCGTCAGATTCACTCGCAGCACCCGCTCCCAAAGCTCATCGGTCAAGTCACCTACTGGCATAAAGTTATCCAGAATACCGGCATTATTAACGAGAATATCTAACTTACCGAACTCGGTAACTGCATAATCAAGCATCGCCGTTACATCTTCTGGCTTTGCCATATCTCCGGAAAAGGCCACGATATTAGGAAACTCACCAGCTAGCTCTTCTAGTTTTTCTTTTCTTCTAGCTACTGCCACCACTTTAGCGCCTTCTGTCGCGTAGGCTTTCGCAATCTCTCGGCCCATTCCTGAGCTAGCACCGGTAACTACCGCTATCTTTCCATCTAATTTACCCAAATCGAAATCCTCCTTTATATAGAAGCGAATTAATAGTTTGCAATTTCAATTATAGGCCTTTATCTATTTTTTAACAAGCTTTATGCGTCGTTATCTGAAAGTTTTATAAGTTTTATAATTTGATTACAATGTCGGTAGCTTTCGAAACCGCCGGGGAATGAGTCACCAGGATGACGCACCGGCCTTCGTCAGCTAAACGGCGCATAATCCCTAGAATTTCCTTCTCTGTCTGGCCGTCTAGGTTACCCGTTGGTTCATCGGCTAAGATAACATCTGGATTATACGCAAGGGCCCTAGCAATGGCAACTCTTTGCTGCTGCCCGCCGGAAAGCTGTAGCACCCGGCGATTGGCTTCTTGCTCACTAATCCCTACACTCCTTAATAGGCGCATGGCTTCTGCTGATTTGTCCACCTTTTTCATCTCGGCGATATCCATTGATAACACCACATTTTCAAGAGCTGTTAGCTTCGTCAGCAGATTGTAGCTCTGAAAAATTACACCCACGTATTTGCTGCGATACTTATAGGTATCGATTTTCTTTACGTCCTGTCCCAGGTAATACATCTCTCCCGAATCAGGTCTTGCCAGACACGCCAGCAAGGATAAAAGCGTGGTCTTACCAGCTCCGGACTTACCGACAACAGCATACATTTTTCCCTTTTCAAAATCTAGAGACAACTGATTTAACACCACATTTTCTCCATACGAATAACTAACATTATCTAATCTAAGTACACTCATGTCTTTCCTCCTACCTAATCTCGGTTTACTAAAATATCCAACGGGTTATAGCGCAAAATAAAGACAATTGCCACCATACCTGCCACTATTCCCAGCAACAAACCAATCCCAATTAATTGAGCTAACACCGTGAAATTAAGAGATGCATCTACTTCGTCTAAGTAATTACTTTCCTCAGCTGCCCCCGATTCACCCCTTTGACCGTCCATCATGCCGCCACCTGGCCTACCAAACGCCGCTTCTTGCTGGCTCTCCTGCTCACTCATGGATTCTATTTGTTGTTTTAATAAGGAATTAGAAACCGGCCCTGATAAAGCCACACCGAGACCAGTGCCAATTACCATGGCGCAAATAGTCACTAGGAGTGTTTCTAATAGAAACGACAGTGCTACCTTTCCTTTTTTCATACCGATGGCCGTCAAAACACCAATCTCATATTTTCGCTCGCGGACGGCAAACATATTAATTACGATTAGAACAACAGCACCTATTCCCAGCACTACGATTAAAAAGTAGCTCGTCATCTTACTTAAATTTTCTAGCGGAATCAGGCTATTTTCATAGCTGCTAACATCTGTGGAGGTGACCTGATAGTCTTCTGAAAGCCCTAACTCTCTCACCTGTTCCTCAAACGCGTAATAAGCATCTAAATCTTTAAATATATACGTTCCCGAAACTTGTTCCGGTAAAGCCGTAGTCGTCTCTAGACCGGTGGTTTCATCTGTCGATGTGGTAGCTACACTGGTGGAGGTACTGATTATACTTTCTGCACTTGGATAGCTAATATAGATGCGATTAGCCGCATCATTTCCTGGATTAAAGCCGCCCATCATGCCCTCGCCATTACTACTAGACTGCTCATTGTGATAGATGCCACTAACAGTAAGGATATACGTCTCCCCTTCATTATTCGGATTCTCTACGGTAATTTCATCTCCTACAGCTAAGTCATTATAGGTAGCAAGCTCATCGGAAATCACACAGTTCATATCGCTTTCATTAAAATCAAAAAAGCTGCCCTCGGTAATACTGCTACTTCCAGAGATGAAATCCGTCATCGCCTCTTCTTTTCCATAACCAACTACCGTAAAATCTCCCTGGGTGCCCATGCCGCCTCGTACAAATCCAGGCATACTACCGCCACCAGACATCTCTCCACTTGGCATATCACCGCCTGGCATCATTCCCGTATCCGTTCTTTCACCTTCACTACTGCTCCCATTATCACTGCTTTCACTTTGAACAGACGTAGACACAGCTTCTAATTCCTCGCTTCCATTTAGTGATAAAGACGATGAATAGTAAAAGTCCGTAACCGCCTCTGCCTGTGCATACCCTTCTAGCTCTGACAGTGAAAGACTTTCGGTGCTCTGAAGCCTTTCCCGCATGGCTTCTGGGTCCGGCGCTTCTCCATCTTCGCCGCCAGACATCATCGCCTGCCGGTCTACGCTAATCTGAGCCGATATCGTCATCGTATCTAAGCTACTCGTCTTAGCCTTATCAGCGGCCCCCATAATAGATAGACCGACACATGATGACAGGACTATGATAAAGATAATAATGCCAATCAGGATATTTCTCCCTCTATTTCGACTCACATTTCGTATTGCGTTCTTTATAATATACATCTTAACTACCTCCTTCTTTTTGCAAGCCAGATTGTATATTAGAAACCTTGAATGAACCTTGAAACACAGATTTTACACAAGGTGTTCAAGCTTTTTACATGAGCTCTTCGTATAATAAGCTAACGTAAAAAACACAAAAGAGGTATAGTTAAATGCGGATTTTACTAATAGAAGACGACTGCGCACTTGCGGAAGCAGTCGCCGAACTTCTAAAAAATGAAGGCTTTATTGTAGACTGTGTCCACGAAGGAAAGCTCGGATATGATTTTGCCGTAAGCGGCATATACGATCTCTTTCTAATCGATGTGATGCTTCCTGGCCTGAACGGCTTTGAAATCCTAAGAAAATTGCGGCAACAAAACATACACACGCCTGCCATTATGCTAACTGCCAAAGCCGAGTTAGATGATAAGCTCGCAGGCTTTGAAAGCGGGGCTGATGACTATATCACCAAACCCTTTATGACTAAGGAACTTATCGCTAGAATCTGGGCGGTCTTAAAGCGTCAAAATACCGGCGAGCATAAGTTCCTCACCTTTCACGATCTGGAACTTCGAAGCGCCGAAGGCACACTCCACAACACGCAGACTAATAAATCAATCACCCTGGGACCGAAAGAACTGTATTTGATGGAATCCTTTCTAGCTCACCCCTCCCTCATTCTCAGCAAAGAAATATTAACCGAGCGTGCCTGGGGCTATAACAGCGACTCCGAATACAACAACATCGAAGTCTACGTCTCTTTCCTGCGCAAGAAAATAGTCGCACTTCAGTCTCAGGTGCAAATAAAATCCATTCGGGGGATTGGGTATAAATTGGAATATAAAGATTAAGAGAAAACCGTTCTAGAACTTAGTCAAATTATCGGTGAGGAGACGGAAATTTTATATGTTTGATTTGTCCTTGATTTCCGTAAAAAGTTGTTGCATTTTTCACGACTTTTGAATATAATGAATATTGTTCGATACCGATGCGGATTGGTGTAATGGTAGCACAGCAGACTCTGACTCTGTTAGTAGAGGTTCAAATCCTCTATCCGTAGTTTTATTTGAACTAAAGATGAAAATTGCATATCGCGGAGTGTGGCTCAGCTTGGTAGAGCGCTACGTTCGGGACGTAGAGGTCGCGTGTTCGAATCACGTCACTCCGATTAAACCCTTGCATTTGCAAGGGTTTTCGCATGTCTGAAAACAATCACTTTACACCGCTGTCCAGCCTCCATCAATAACTACCGTTTGTCCCGTCGTGTAGGAAGAAGCATCCGAGGCAAACAGAAGCATCTGCGCTAAGAGCTCTTCTACTCTACCGGGACGACCGAGGGGACAACGATTCGCTAGTAAGGCTTTTGTGCCCTCTTCGATAACCATCATTTCACTAGGAAACATTCCCGGAGCGATGGCGTTAACCGTAATGCCATACTCTGCCCACTCCTGGGCAAGACTTCTCGTAAAATTGGGAATCGCCCCTTTTGTGGCATTGTATGCTAGATTGGGCATGTGATGCCCAGCAATCATCCCGAACATCGAGCAAGTATTAATAACCCGCCCGTACTTATTAGCAATCATATGCTTGCCGCACTCTCTGGCCATGAGAAAGTAACCGGTTAAGCTAATGTTCACCACTTGATTCCATTCCTGAAGTGGCAGATCAACTGTCGGCGTTACCTTAATGGCACCGGCATTGTTAATAAGAATATCAATTCTCCCAAAGTGGTCCATAATTTCCGCCACGGCTTCTGTTACCCGGGCCTCATCTGTTACGTCTACCGTTACCGGCAAGCACTCTCCGCCACTTTCTTCAATCTCTTTCTTTAATTCTTCTAGACGGTCCGTTCGTCTAGCCAGCGCTGCTACTTTGGCACCGTTTTCTGCAAGTGCTTTGGCGTAGGCATTGCCAAGACCAGATGACGCTCCTGTTACTACCGCCACTTTTCCCGTAAGATCCAAATAATTCTTCATGTTCTGCCTCCTTAAATTTTTCCATGTGACCTTCTGCCTGATGAGTAGTTTAACTATAATATCATCTGCCGCTGTCTCCCACCGCACCATTTGGGTACCAAAAGACCTGCCAAAATCGGCAGGCCTCTCGGTATTTGTATTCTATTTACCGTATTTCTTCCTTCTTAAAAAGATGATGATACAAGTTAAGAGTGCGAGGATTACGATTCCCGTCCAAAGAGCAATCCAGGAATTGTCTCCCGTGGTGATAATCGATTTTTTCGAAGTTTTACCACCATTCTTAAGGTTGGCGTCGCCAGCTGGCTTAGCATCTGCTGTAATCTTAGCGTTTACCGTCTTTTCAATCACTTTTTTAAGCTGTGGCTCTAACCCTGGCTTAGTAATCTCTTCTTGAATCTCATAGCCTTCGAGAACCACTGTCGTAGTAATCGGCGCTGTTGCCGCTAATAAATTCTCCAGATTTGGTTTTACTTCAAGGTCGGTCACCTCGTCTCCCACCACTTTTTTAGCTGCTGCCTTTGTCTCTTTTGTCACATAAGCTTCTAGCGTTCCCTCTTTCTTCATCTTATTCAGCTCCGATATGCTCATTTCGATATCGACACCTATTATTTCATAACGATACAGAGAAAGCACTACCGTGGTACTTGTTGTATCTGGGGCAATAAGGGTGATGTTTACTTTTCCGGTCTTTTCTTTGCTAATCATTTCATTAAGAGCATGAATGGTAGTTTCGTCAATAGCAATATCTCCCCTAGCTATGTCCACACCCTCAGCATCCACAGCCTTGGTTTTTAAAATCTCTTTTATAGAATCGGCGCTAAGAGCACCTTTGTCGATATTGTAATCTCCATCTTTGGCACTAAGTACGGTGCCAATTAACGTTACCGGAATCGTAAGACCAAGTTTCTTATCAGTCGTTTGGTAAGCAAGAGTATACTCTCCCAAAGCTCTTTCCCCGATAGCTTTATTAATCTTCTGCAAATCTTCTACCGAGGTGTCCACACCATCCTTAATCTCATTTCCAAACTTATCTTCTAGATATACATTAGATAAAGCATTCATACTAGCCTCATCTAATTCCCCGCCAATAACGTCGTAACGTACTCCGTTGGCACCTAATCGACGGCCGTCATCACCTGTATTTACGTAATCAAATAAGGTTACGCGAATGCCGACGGTTAGATTATCTGGCGAACCAAAGGTTAAGTTAAAGCTACGCTCTCCTTTGTATCTGTTGCCTTCCGCAAAGATTTGTCCTTTTGCCTTATTTATGGCTTTTAATTCATCAGCATTCACCGTAATATCTGCTGCTTGATATTTATTTTGGTGTTTATCGTTGGCCCAGGCTTTTCCTAACTCCTTAGCAAGGTTGGCTGTCAAATCATCGGCTTGTGCTAAGTTAGTATCTGATACATGGACTCCGTAGATAAAATTCGTTCCCCCAATGGCGCCTTTACCGTCTTCAATTGTTCCCACGCCTGTAAGGGTCACGGTAATCGTTACCTTATCGCCGGTATTTGCATCTTTATCATAATCCTGAGTATAGAAGGTCAGCTCATATTGTCCCTTTATACCTGCAAGGATTTGATCATTGATGTGCTGTAACTGGGCCGAATCCACAGTTGCTTTATCAAGCTCTTGCTTCGTGCTACCATCCGCCTCAAAGCCAGCCACTACTACCTTGGCAAGTACTTTTGCTTTTGCCGCATCAATAGGGGGCATTGCCGTACCGCTTTCATCGGCAACTGCGTAGCTAAAGTGACTAGCACCGATTTTGCCCTTCTCGCCATTAACATCTGTTTTGGCAAAATATGCGTATAGCTCTTTATCGCCCGTATCCGTTGGTTCGATTTTTACAACTTCGGTACCACCGCTAGCGCTATCATACCATCCTAGGAAAAGGTGACCGGACTTGCTAGTTGGAGCAAAGGATGAAACACCAACACCATAGGTGTACTTGGTCGGGTTACTCGTTGCTTCGCCGCCATCTAGGTGATAAGTGATTTTATACTCGTTAAGTTTCCAAACGGCGTAAACCGTTTTCTCAGATATAAAATCAATCTCGGTACCGTCGCCAAAATCAGCGACAGTGGCATCATTGGTGGTTGCCCAGCCGAGGAACTCATGACCGGCTCTCGTTGGATTCGTTCCCGGTAATGCAGAAGCGGTCAGTGCCGAGCCATATGGGTAAGCAATGCTCGCCGGCGAAGCCTCTGTGTCACCACCGTTCTTATCAAAATTAACGGTGACATTGACAGCCTTCCACTGAGCTTTCAAGATGATCTCGCCTGCTTCAGAAAAGAAGACTTCTCCACCAGCGGAATATTCATTTCCAGCTCCATCTTTCCAATTTATAAATTCGTATCCGGCAAGCGTTGGTTCCTGATTGCTTACGGCAAATTTATTGCCTGCAACTATGCCATAAATACCAGAGGAAGCTATCGGCATATTCTCTGCTCCCGTTATGTCACTAGGCAATTTGCTTGGCAAATTCTGGTCATATGTCAACTGAATTAATTGCGTACCAAAGCCAACTTTGCTTGAATACGCCTGTAAGAACACTGGCGAGTCCCCTTTTTCTAGGGCGTAGTATTTAAATTGATTATAGGCTACCTGACTGCCGCTGCTAGGTATTTTGAACTTAAGTATCGCATCCAAGCTCTCTCCTGCAGCGATCGTATGCGTGCCAAATTCAATGTAGATTGCCGTAGCCTTTGCCGCACCACCAATCGCTTCCGCATTTTCTTTCCAGATATCCGCTTCGCTTGGCGCGTATGTGGCCAGATTAATCTCATCATATGTTGGCAATTCTGTAATCGCTACATCTGTATAATAAATTTTATAATCTAATGCATCTGGTACATTCACACCCTCAAAGCTAACGTTACCATCCGAACCGCGTCCGTCTGTAGACGAGGGCAAAATATTGTAAATCTTTAGATTGTCAAAGTCCGTATTTCCTGTATTGGTTAGCGTCGCTTTCATCTCAACGATTTCATCGTGTGTCGCCGGAACAAAAGCATCTGTAACCCAAGCATTTTCTGTAGACGCACTCTTTACGCTACCAGTACCAGATAGTGCCGTCACTGACACAATGCTTAGAGGTGAATGGTAATAGTCCACCATACCCGTGTAATTATCACCATCGACAAAGCCCATAGCTGTGGCCATCTCTGACCCTAGGTTATTCTGATATATGCCGTTTATATGCTCATATTTGGTTGCGTCTTTCTGAGTGACGGCAACCGCAGGAATCGGATAATATCCCGGCTGTGCGCCCGCCGCAACTTTAAATTCTAAAGGTATCTTATAAGAAACCTCACTTTCCACTATGGCCCCGCAAAGCCCTTCGTCTGCTTGAAGGTTATAGTAATTATAATTCTCATCTGAGCTAACAAGACTCACCGCTACTGCACCTGTTTCCGTCTTCTGATTCACCACGTCGATAAAGTCTTTTGGTGTACCTATGTCTTGCAATTCTAGGACTTTGGGAACAGCAATAACGATTCGCGGATTTAGCAAATCACCATCCGACCTGATTCCATCGTTATATCCCTGGACTTCGTAACTTACACTCTCTCCTGGCTTCTTACCGTTGGCATTACTGCTAACCATATCGACACGAGCGTAAGGGGCATCAGAATAATACACCTTGTGGTCTTGACTTGGCCATGATGTGGGGTCTCCGCTTTCTGTATCATAAAATAGGGTCCACTGTAGGGTAAGCGGCGTATTGTAGCCTACCTCGGTACCATCGGGCCACTTATAATCCGCCCACTGCTTGGGCTCATAGTAAAAGCCCACAGAGGTCTTTGGTGGAAACTTCCCTTCATCTTCTGCATTTCCCGCGGTGCCCATAGGCACAGCAGTCACATTATCATAGTAATGTCCAGCTGCCAAAGGTGGAAGCTCTATCCTTTTACCGTATTCATTACTAGGTTCTGTTTCTCCCTGACTAATTACCTGATCGGAAGCATCCTTTATTTGATAGGTAAGCTTTACGTAGGGAGTAGGATATTTATCCGGATCAAGGGAATCCGGATAAACTAGAAAGTGAGAAAAATTCACTTTACCAGAACCGGTAGATTCTTGATTCAGTTCCAGGCTTACTCCTGTTATTGCTTTCGAGCCACTGTTCTTCGTGGATGCTCTATCTACGTATTTGTCCGTCGATACATAGATGCCTACTGGCTGGTTGTCTGTTTTCTTTGAAACCACTGACCACCAGTCGCTTTTCGTATAATGAAAGCCGGTATTTTCCAACTTCCATTCTTGCTCTGGCACTTTTTCATAGCCAAGACTAGCACTCGTGGTCTGAATGGCGCCATTCATTTTCTTATAGTCTGCCCCTATCGTAATCTTAAATTTCGTTCCATCTTCCATAGTATCTGGAAAAGAGATTCGAGGTTCATACATGCATCCAGCGTAATAGAGGGCTCCCCCGTACTGCCACTCATTCCACTTATCAGACGTATTGGCGATTTGGCCTGTGTAACGCTTATAGCCTACAGGGACGGCTGGATTATCGCTATTGGTTTCTAACTCCTCATTAAAAAATTCTAATGTAGGACTATCTTTAATCTCCGCTTCTTCTGGAATCTCGATATAAATCACACTCTTATAACTTGGATCAAAGTCTGCTTGATACCAATCGAATTGCTTGTAATTCGCCTGAAGCGATAATATCCCCCCTGAAAACTGGTTGTTTATCGGCACCAGCGGAAGTCCAAACGGTTCAATCACAGTATCGGCCACGGTTCTAATTTCTTGATTTGCCGCCGTCACCTTCACTTCGCCATCTACTCTTAAAACTGGCTGTAGGTTCCAAAGAACGGAACCATTATCGATGAGACCTAGCCCTTTACCAGCACCATCCGTCTTCAGATACTTAGCTGCATTAAAGTCAAAACGAAGTGTAAGAGAATCTACGGTTGCCGCACTTAAATTGTCTTTGATTTTCAAAACCAGAGTGTCTGCCGTGCCATCCGCGCCTTTTACTATTTCATAGCCGCTATACATCGAATCGCTTTTAAGGTCGATAGACGACTCATCTAAAACAAAGATATCATCCGTCATTGTAAAATTAGGATGGGTTGCCCCGGTCGGTCGATAAGTAAGGGGCACTTCCACTTGGGCACCTGTAATTCCTGATTGGAAGGAAGCCTTTAGCGTTACGGTTAAGGGCTGCGGCGCTTTACCAGAGTCTTCATTTACAAATGTCTGGTATTCATTAGTAGATGGCTCTGCTACCAAATTAAGGCTTCCCGTATCTTGAGGTCCAATTTTGGCAACGCGTCCTTCCTTTTGAGGAATTTCCGGGGCCTCTTCTTGCACCAACTGGGGAATCGTTTCCTCTTCGTTATCTGTCCCCTGTTCTTCTTTCGGTAATTCTTCCGTAATGAGGGATTCCTCTCCTGATTCTTCAACTACTTCTGTATTTTCTTCTACCTTTTCTTCACTACTGCCTTGAGTCTCTTCTGTCTGAGCAGTAACATCATCCGCCAATACCGGTGTGATACTACCACAAACTAACGTCAAGGCCAGAAGTATGCCAAGCAAAGATTGTAACCATTGTTTTCTTTGTTTCTTCATACTCTTCCTCCTTTTCGAATAATGGGTGTGTCTACACCGTTAGTCTAACAAAGAAGGTTTTTCGCATCAAAGAACGCCAAATTAAAATAACTCGCAATAGGTGGTTTGTATTTTCTTCGGCGTCTTTTGTGTCGTTTATGTCATTCCCTCATCTCGATATCCTTCTTTTTTGCATAAGAAATAAAAAATTCGCTAAGCTCGTTGCGTGCTCGTGATAAGAACACGTACAACGCCATAATCAGCATCACCGGCACTAGGACTAGGAGAATAATTGCCATCGCGAACCACAGAATGTATTCATCTTCCCACTGTAGAAGACTGCTCTCCTTGTCCAGACTCATGTAGATAAAATCTTTCCGACTAAATATCTCTGCCCCGGTACGATAGGCATGAATCGTTATCGTTGTTCCCCTCTGCGTACTATAACTAATCTCCCCGTAATTCTCTGTTATCTGGTTGGTAACCACCTTCGTAATAGGGACTTCACTACCATCCTCTAAAGACCAAGCGTGAGCTCTCGCTCGCCGGATCATCTCTGTCTTTGTAAACTCCTTCATTTCCTCGGCTTTGGTAAACTCAAAATCGCTAGCATCTATACCTTCCCTGTGAACTTTTGAAGTGACTGTGTAATCATAGGTCACCGTAATATAAACAATCCCTTCAATCTCTTCCCCTTCGTCCTGGGCCGCTATCTTCACCGGATAAGTGCCGGCTCTCTTAACCTCGGTAACTTCTTCTGGAGTATAGATCTTTTGCTTATCCTCCTGGGCGCTAACTATTGTGGTCTGACAAGTTAGCAAGATTAAGAGAAGTATTCCCATTATCTTTCTTGTGCCAATCATTCCTCGCCCTCCTTATCTGGTAAAAATAAGGTGGCTGTCACCAAATCGTCAGTAATCTCATACTTATATTCACCGCCTAGCATCTGGGCTAAGTCCTTAATCAAGTAGAGTCCATTGCCGCTACTATAGGTATGATCTTTGTCTGCTGTATGGTTCTTTACCACGTAGTCCATTCGTTCACTACGTCGCATTCTATCAATATCCTTGCCTTCGCTCTGGTTCTTGGTGATGACTAAAATACCTTCTTCACGCTTATGGACATCAACAATTATTTCCGTCTCGGAAATCGTATAGTGAACTAGATTCGTTAAGATGTTATGGATCAATAATTGTACCCCCGCTTTGCTCTGATTAAGAGTACTGTCTTGCGGTCCTTCGTAGCTAAACAGCAATTTCTTCTTCTCCATCTCCGGGCGGTTGTGATTCTGTGAGGTGAGAATAAGCTCTTCCATATCAATCGTTTCAATACTGCTCCCCACATTGTAAAGGTCTTCTCGCATAACCTTTAAAATCCCATTAATCTCTTGTAAGAGCTTCTGAGAATGGGCTATGTTCGAACGAAGAGCAATTTTACGCTCTACCGTTAGCTCGTCATGCTTGAGCTTGATTTCATTTTCTATTAGCGATTGGTGTACTGGTCCCTTTAAGTCATGAACTAACGCTCTAGAAAGCTGAATGGTGTTTTCTAGGCGGTCGCTTTCTACAGAAAGCGCCAACTCTAGATTCGTATTTTTACTATAGACTTCCTTGAGCGCACTGCGCTGTCTAACAAAGAAATTTCCTAACCGTTCATTCAAAGGGTCCGTAGAACTCACTCCTTGGAAATGTTCCATATTGTCTTGTTCTGCTTGCTCTAATGATTCCGCCACCTGATAAAGAGGGTTTAAAAGGTTCTTAAGCAAGAGAATAATTAATACAAAAAGCACCAGAAAAATCACTGCCACTAAGAGGTTCTGCCTTAAGAGAAATCCCTCTAGCTGGTTCACAAAGGTGGTGCGATAGATCACGTACCAGACGTAATGCAGCTTGCCATCTAGAATAACTTCACCGCCGCCTTCCACGAATTTGGCCTGCTTATTAATAAGACCTTGGAGCTTCACGTCTTTTTCAAAAGGTAAGCTTTCAAAGACTACCTGATTATCTTTATTCACCACGACTATCTCTACAGCGTATCTCTCTATTAGATCCTGCAGAGCTTCTTCCCTTTCTTCTGAGTGGAGAGCCTCGTCGATTTCTTTTTTTACAATTTCTACGTGTTTGAGTTCCTGATTTCGGTAAGATTGTCTGAAAAAATATAGATTACTAAAGATAAAAATGACTACGATTGCAAATAGTAGTGTGGACATTATAAAGACTTTGCCCATTTCTCGTCTGCTTCTGTTCCCCTTTACTTTACTCCTATTCATATATCAAGTCTCCCCTCCTTGCCTTCTCATTCATTCCACTTGTACCCAACTCCCCGAATAGATACTAGTGATGATATTTGAAGCTTCTCTCGTATCCTCCGAATGTGTACATCAATCACCCGGGGATCAATTTCTTCTATCTCGGTAGTCCATAACTCAGCGATAATTTCGTCCCTTGAAAAAGCTCTGTTTTTATGTCTTAAGAAATGTAATAATACCTCAAACTCCTTTTTTGTTAACTCGATGTGTCTCTCCCCTTTATACACATCGTATCCTTTACTGTCTGCGGTGATACCTTCCGCTTCCGAGCAAAAAAGCGTTTCTTCCTTTCGACTGCTCTCATCTCGCAAAATTCTAAGCACGTAATGATTGATCATCTCTAGGCTTTTTTCCTTGCTTAAAAAGAAGTCCACTTTTAGATTCAGAGCAATATGTTCGATGTCTTCCGCCTGATAGCCTGTGAGCATGATTATTTTTACAGTAGGTCTTATCTCCTTCATCGTCTTAATTAGTCTAAGCCCATCTATGTTCTCCATTTTATAATCGGTAACCACAAGATCATAGCTTTCTCTTGTAAACCTCGATAAAGCTTCGATTGGATTATATTCGGTGACGATACGATAACCCGGTGTCACGATAGCTAACTTAATCGTGTCTATATATTCCCGGTCGTCATCTACCAGCAAAATATTGTACATAAGCTGCTCCTCTCTAAAGTCCTTTCCATTTATAACCGTAGCCTCTAACAGAAGAGATACTATAGATTCCCAGTTTGGCTCGAAGTCGCTTAATATGTCCATCAATCACTCGCAATTCTACCTTCTCAATCTCCTTTGTCCAGAGCTTATCAGCTATCATTTCACGACTAAGAGCAATCCCCCTATTTTCTAAAAACAATACCAGTAGCTCATACTCCTTCTTCGTAACCTCCACCGGTACGTCATTCTTATACACTTGACGCTTGCCGGTATCAATTATCAGATTATCCTCTTTAGAGATCAGCTTATACCCAGAATCTCCCTTCTGAATAATCTCTTTATTTAGCAAATCTTCAATATACTTTATCGTCACATGAAAGCTTTTATCTTTGCTTAAGTATTGATCCACATTCACTTCTAACGCCTGTATTTCAATGTCTTCCTCTGGAAATGCCGTTAAGATAATACTTTTTACCGCTGGATTAATACCTTTTAAAATCGAAAACATTTTAATCCCATCCATTTCCTTCATCCGGTAATCGGAAACGACAATATCATAAGGCTCTTTAACGTACTGAGCAACTGCATCTACTGGGCTCGCGATATACGTCACTTCAAAACCTTTATCTTCTAATTCCTTTTGTAAATTTTTCGCATAGTATTCATTGTCCTCTACTAGTAAAATTCGCTTTTTCATTTTCATTGGCTTTTCCCTCCCCTAATAGCGCAATTCCGCATTATTGACACATTTCTATCTTAGCAAAGCCGCTTTCCATACACAAACACATCTTAATCATGTTTGTTCGTTTTGTTTACTTTGTGTCTTTTTCGTGTCTTTTTACCAAGACCATTCCCATTTTTTGTAAAATTTTTCGCAAAAAAAAACGCCTCTTTACGTCGAGGCGCTGTTTTTTGCTATGGTATTACGCTTTTTTAATTCGGTCAATAGCCGCTACGGTATTCTCGTAGGTGCCAAAAGCCGTCAAGCGGAAGTACCCTTCCCCGCTTGGACCAAAGCCTGATCCTGGGGTACCTACTACATTGGCTTTTTCCAGAAGGAAATCAAAGAAATCCCAGCTAGTCATCCCCTTTGGTGTCTCCAGCCAGATATAAGGTGCATTTACACCACCGGAAACGGTGTAGCCAGCTTCCTTAAGGCCGTTGTAGATCACTTTTGCATTATTCATATAATACGCTACTTGCTCCTTTAGCTGAACTTTTCCTGTCGGTGAATAGACTGCCTCGCCGGCCTTTTGTACAATGTAAGGAGCTCCGTTATACTTCGTTCCGTGTCTTCTAGCCCACAGAGAGTGCAACGTAGTGTCCCCTGATTTGATATCTTTAGGAATGACTGCTGCCCCTAGGCGCACACCGGTAAAGCCGGCATTCTTGGAAAAGCTACGCAGTTCGATGGCACAGGTCCGTGCACCTTCACATTCAAAGATGGTATGCGGTACATCCGCCTCGGTAATATAGGCTTCATAGGCCGCATCGTAGATAATCACCGCTTTGTGTTCATTGGCGTAGTCTACCCATTTCTGTAGCTCAGCTTTCGTAATGGTTGAGCCCGTCGGGTTATTCGGAAAGCATAGATAGATAATATCCGGCACCTCTTTTGGTAGCTCAGGCGCAAAGTTAGTGGCCTTGGTACAAGGCATGTAGATGACATCACTCCACTTTTCTGTCTGAGGGTCATAGGTGCCTGTGCGCCCAGCCATAACATTCGTATCTACATATACTGGGTATACAGGATCACATACTGCAATCTTATTATTCTTGGCAAAGATTTCCTGAATATTACCGGAATCGCCCTTAGCGCCGTCGGAAATAAAGATTTCATCCGCTTTAATATCACAGCCGCGAACCTGATAATCGTTTTGAGCCATCGCACTTCTTAAAAACTCGTAGCCAAGATCTGGAGCGTAGCCATGAAAGGTAGATGCATTTCCCATCTCCTCTACCGCTCCGTGAAGAGCTTCGATAATGGCTGGTGCCAAAGGTTGCGTCACGTCGCCAATACCCAAGCGGATAAGCGCTTTCTCTGGATTTTCCTCCTGATAAGCGTTGATCTTTTTCGCAATGGTGGAAAACAAATAGCTTCCCGGTAATTTCAAATAATCCTCATTAATTTTAAACATTCTAATCGTCCTTTCTCGTCTTTACTCGTCTCTAATACTAATCACTTCTAAGGCTGTATCCACCAGGCGCTGGCCTTTGTCCATACTGGATTTTTGCAAGAATCTGTGGGCCTCTTCCTCTGTCATTTGGTTGCGGCCAATCAGAAGCTCTTTCGCCTGGGCGACGATTGCCTTCTCTTCCTCTGTGAGCATCTTCTTTTGTTTACGTTTTTTCTTTCGGTAGACCGCATAATCGTTGATTAACATGCCCACCGTATTGATGAGCTCGTACCCTTTAAGGGGCATCGGCAGACCAATAATATTTTCACTGGCTACGCCCGCTAAATTCTCCGGCGCAGTAATCAAAAGCATATTTAAGTCCTTAGGCAAATAGTCCCGCAACTCGAGGACCATCATATCCGCTAGGCGATAGCCACTGATGACCACGCCTCTCTCCAGGGTCTCTGTAAGTTGTAGCGCCTGCGCACCAGTAGTGCATACGCCTAGTACTTCGATTCCATTTTTGGTTAATAGGTTACGTATATTAATCCCATTATCTTTGTTGGGAAAAACAACAATTACTCCGAACAAGACCTTCGCCTCCTCTCTTAGCCGTTTCTAGTTGCTAGATTCGGTGTAGGTATTGTTCGATTTCCCAGGTACTGACTTTTTCCGCATAGTCAAGATACTCTGCTTTTTTAGCCTTTATTAACTTTCGGGCTAGTTCTTCGCCGACCACGCTACGGATAAATTCATCCTCTTCAAAAGCCCCCGCGGCTTCTAAAAGGGTCCTCGGCAGAGCTTCCACTTGCGCTGTGGCCACTTCTGCTGCCGACATTTTAGCAATTGTTTGGTCGATGGCACTAGGGGGTAGCTGCCTATCTTTAATCCCTTGAAGTCCTGCCTTTAAACACACCGCTAAGGCTAGATACGGATTGGCGGCCGGATCGGGGCTAGTCAGCTCAATTCTCGTACTCTCCCCGCGAATGGAAGGAATCCTGATTAGCTGAGTCTTATTTATCGGTGACCAAGCGATGTGGCTAGGAGCTTCATAGCCCGTAACTAACCGCTTATATGAATTCACTAGGGGATTGGTAATAAAGGTAATGGCCTTGATATGCTTCATAATCCCCGCGATAAAGTAATACGCTTCTTTACTTAGACCATAGGCATCGCCTTGATCAGTAAAGATATTCTTGTCGTCTCTTCTCATATACATATTAAGATGCATTCCTGAACCGTGGACGCTGCTTAACGGCTTAGGCATAAAGGAGGCATGAAGACCATGTCTTTTGGCAATCGTCTTAACCACCGTTTTAAAGGTCATTAAATCATCCGCCATACAAGAGGCTTCGGCAAACTCCATGTCAATCTCGTGCTGCCCTGGCGCATGTTCGTGATGGGAAGACTTAACGGCAATATCCATCTCTTCTAGGGTAAGGACGATATCCCGTCTGGCATTTTCTCCCATATCTAAAGGCCCTACATCAAAATAGCTAGCTCTTTCGTGGGTTGTGGTAGTAGCCATCCCATTTTCATCTGTGTGAAAAAGGAAAAACTCACACTCTGGACGAACACGAAAACTTAGACCCAGCTCCTTGGCCTCCGCAATCGCTTTTGCTAAGACCTGCCTCGGATCTTGGGAGTATGGGGTGCCGTCGGTTTTATATACATTGCAGATAAAGCGGGCAACCTTTCCCTGTTGGGGGCGCCAGGGGAAGATTTCAAAGGTGTTTAAATCGGGATACAAATACATATCCGACTCTTCCATCCGGGCATAGCCGTCGATGGAGGAACCATCAAACACAATCCGGTTATCTAGAGCCTTTGGCAGTTGGTTTACTGGAATGGCCATGTTTTTCATATTGCCGAAGATATCCGTAAACTGTAGCCTAATAAAGCCTACATCCTCTTCCTCCACTAGTTCCATTATTTCTTCTCTGGTATAATTTCTCATCTACTCTCCTTCTTTCAGTGACTGTGCAAATACCTTAGCCAGTTGGCAGAGTTCTTCTTCCTGCTCCTTTTTAAGCGATGACTTAATGGTTACTTGGGGCTCTAAGACTTCCATCTTCTTCATCTTTGCTAGTTCTTCACGGATGAGCTTACCGCTGGCCGGAGCCCAGCTCCCATTTTCAACGATCGCCACCTGACGATTTTGTACGCACAGAGCCTGGCAATCGTGGATGAAGTCCGCCATCTTCGGAAAAATCCCGTTATTATAAGTAGCACAAGCAAGGACTACGTGAGAATATTTGAATATTTCTGAAATTAAGTACGAAACATCGGTCTTGGACACATCATACATTTTCACCTTACTTACACCCTCCTCTTTAAGGGCCGCGGCTAGCTTATCGGCCGCTCTGTGTGTGTGTCCGTAAATCGAACCCACCAGGATTAGTACGCCTTTTTCCTCTGGCTCGTAGCTACTCCAAGTTTGGTACTTATCGATAAAGTACTCAAGGTTACTACGCCAAACGGGACCGTGAAGAGGAGCAATCATCTCGATTTCAAGACCGGCGGCTTTTTTTAGCAAGGCCTGAGTCTGCATTCCGTACTTGCCCACAATATTGGCGTAGTACCTTCTAGCTTCGTCTAGGTAATCCTCCGGAAAATCTACCTCGTCATTAAAAAGGGCACCATCTAAGTCGCCAAAGGTGCCAAAGGCATCGGCAGAAAACAAGGTCTTCGTGGTCTTATCATAGGAAACCATCACTTCTGGCCAATGGACCATCGGGGCCATCACAAAGGTAAGTTCATGCTTTCCAAGAGGCAAGCTATCGCCTTCTTTTACTATCACCATTCTATCTGTTAGATCCACATCAAAGAACTGATGAATCATCGTCTCGATTTTGGTATTCCCTACTACTTTCATCTGCGGATACCGATCTAATAAACGCTTAATATTGGCACCGTGGTCGGGCTCCATATGATGTACTACAAGGTAATCGATGGTTCTCCCCTCTAAAGCGGTCTCAATATTATCGATAAACTGATCGGTAACATCGCTGTCCGCGGTATCCATAAGCGCAACCTTATCATCTAAAATCAGATATGAATTGTACGTGACGCCACTTGGCAAGGGAAACAGGTTCTCAAAACGAGCTAACCGTTTATCTCCTACCCCCACATATACTATATCATCGCTGATTTTTCTAGTAATTTGCATGCTGATCCTCCTTCTATATGTAAGTTGTCGTACTTTGTAATTATAAACATATTATTAATTTCTGTAAACCTTATTTAATAGGTGGTAGCGTTGACTTTTAGATACTTTACAGTTAAACTTATCTCAGGCAAACAAGGAGTGTGACATGCGACTAAAACTATCTCAGAAAGTAACCGGGGGGGTACTTAGTGGCGCGATCCAGCGAGGACTCACGTTAACTATTCCATTTCTTATTATTGGTTCTTTCGCACTATTAATTAATAATTTTCCTATTGATGCTTTTCAGACTTTTATTAAGGAAAGTTTCTTTGATGGCATCATCTCTCAATTTTTAATAACCGTCTATAGCGTAACGTTAGATTCTTTAGCTTTGCTTTTGATTTTAACTATCAGTGTCTCCTATGGACAAATGATCGGTTCAGAACTTTACTTCCTCTATCCGGTCTTTTCGCTGATTTCTTTTATGGCTTTTTGTGGCGGACTGACCGATTATGAATCTTCTATTTTCAATGCCACTTGGATTTTTACAGCGATGGTAGTTACGATTATCGCCTGCAAATATTTTCATTTCTTTGAAAAGCGTCGAATAAAGAACTTCCCCCTATACTCTACCGGTGCCGGTTACTACTACAACCTAGCCATCACTTATATTCTGCCGCTACTGGCAATTATCTGCACCTTGGCTTTACTTGGTTTTATTCTCCGAAACTTAACGGGCGATGCTAACGTGAATAACTTTGGTTCCTACATCTTTGTCCGGGTCTTCAGAAATATCGGTGCTACCCTACCAGGAGTAATCCTCTACGTGGTCTTGGTGCATATTCTTTGGTTCTTTGGAATTCACGGCACGAATACGTTAGAGGCGGTGGCCATCGACTTATTTGGACCGAGTTTTGAGATTAACGAAGCGCTGATTGCCGCTGGCAAGGCGCCTACGGAAATCTTTAACCGGATTTTTCTTGATTCCTTCGTCTTTCTCGGGGGCTGCGGGACGGCACTGGCCTTCGTAATCGCCTTATTATTAGTTTCGAAAAAAAATCACAATCGACGCTTGGGGGTATTTTCCCTATCCACTACCCTATTTAATATCAGCGAGATTCCGATTTTTGGCTTTCCGATTGTCTTTTCACCGACTATGTTTATACCTTTTGTGCTGACGCCGGTGGTGTTAACCTTAACCTCCTATGTGGCGATGGTAACGGGTCTGGTTCCAATTCCTACCGAAGCGGTAGGCTGGACGGTTCCCCTTATTCTCAGTGGCTATATGAGTACCAAATCCTTTAGCGGCGCTCTCTTACAGCTATTTAACCTTGTTATCGGAATTGCCATCTACATTCCTTTTATCAAGATTACAGAAAACGCTCAGGTGGATTCGTATAAGGATATTGTTAAAAAACTAGAGCAAGACGTCTTTGACAGCGAAGCTAACAATAGCGCTCTAAAGCTTCTATCTAATACTTATAAATACAGTTACTATGCCAAAACTCTGGCAGAAGATTTGCGAGTTGGCTTAATGAAGGGCGAACCGGTGCTTTTCTATCAGCCTCAGATAACCAACACGGGCACCTTACACGGCGTCGAAGGATTATTGCGGTGGAAACATCCAAGCTTTGGCTATATCGCGCCGCCCCTCCTTGTGGCTCTTGCTAGTGAATCAGGATTTTTGGATGAGCTTACCTTTTATTTAATGGGAAAAGCCAATCAAGACGGGGCCAAGATGGTGGAGAAAATGGGGCAAGAAGTCTACATTTCCCTTAATATTTCTCCCGAACATATGGAGAGTCAAGCCTTTTTAGCTCATGCTAACCACCTAATGTTAAACGCGAAGGAAGTCGGTATCCATCCGGTACTTGAATTTACTGAACGAACGGTTATGACCGCCGGTGAAGAACAGCTTAATGTTATTAAAGATATGCAAAAGCAAGGAAACGAATTTAGTATCGATGATTTCGGAATGGGGCATAGTTCCATCTTAAGACTACAAGAACAAAGCTTCGACGAAGTGAAATTAGACGGTTCTCTCGTGACTCAACTAGTGGATAACCCGCGCTCCCAAGAGATTGTCGCTAGTATCGTCCAACTCGCCCGCACCCTTGACTTCCGGATCATCGCTGAATTTGTGGAGACGAAGGACGTGCGCGATCTTTTAGAGGAGCTTGGCTGCTACGTTTATCAAGGATACTATTTTAGCCGTCCCCTACCGATTAATGAGCTCTTAGATTATCTCACGATTTTTTCAGCAAACAAGAGAAAAGCCGATTCGTAAAGAATCGGCTTTTCTCTTGTTTATTCAGCAATCAATATTGCGCGTACCGGCGAAGCCTCTATCCCCTCCCATTTTAGCGGTAGGGCAACTAGCGTGTATTCACCAGCTTCTACTAGATTTAAGTCCGCGTTTTCTAAAATAGCCATCTGGGCTTTTAAAAGCGTTCGGTGAATGGCCGTATCACCAATCGAACCCGATTCTATGCCTACGAGCACCACCCCTCTTTTAACTAGTTCATGTGCACCACTTATGGTAAGAGTCGCTTTTCCCTTTAATAATAGTCGTTTGGTGCCATCGCTTACTAGGCTTTGCACCCGCTCTTTATCAACCTCTCCCTCTGCGATAACCACCTGACATTTCCCTAAGTAATCTTCTAAACTTACACTCTCAATGGTCTCGCCGTTATTTATGAAATGCTTCGGGGCGTCCACGTGAGTGCTATTGTGAGGACAAAGGCAGACGTAGGTAAGATTATACTCGTCGCCCTGTTTCATATCCTTTACAATTGAGTATTTCGGTTCCGGATCTCCAGGATATACTGGCAAATTGAACAAATTTTTAGTAATATCAAAAATTTTCATACACAATTCCTTTCCTATTTGTAGAATTTTCGCCAAAAGCTGGCTCTTTCCGAATAAAGTGCTATACTGTGGCTGATATTAAAATAATTCTAAAGGAGAATAATAGCTATGATATCATTTTTTTTGTGCCTTGCGGCACTTATTGTTGGGTATCTCATCTACGGTAAAATTGTGGAAAAAGTATTCCATCCTGATGACCGTAAAACACCCGTTGTCGAGCACCCTGATGGTGTGGACTATGTGGAGATGAAACCTTGGCGCGCCTTTTTGGTGCAACTTCTTAACATCGCCGGCCTTGGACCTATCTTTGGTGCTTTATCCGGTGCCATTTGGGGACCTTCTGTCTTCCTATGGATTGTCTTTGGCTCCATCTTCGCCGGTGCCGTTCACGACTACTTATCGGGTATGCTTTCTATCCGTAATGACGGCGCTAGTATCTCCGAAATTGTAGGCAAATACCTAGGACCTGCCATGAAGCAAGTTATGCGCGTTTTCTCTGTAGTCCTTCTAGTGATGGTCGGTACTGTCTTTATGGTTGGACCGGCTGGACTCATCGCCCTACTGACCCCAGATGTCTTAAACGTGACCTTCTGGACGGTTGTCATCTTGATTTACTACTTCTTGGCAACTCTATTACCAATTGATAAGATAATCGGTAAACTATATCCTGTCTTTGGTATTGCACTAATTGTCATGGCTCTTGGTATTGGTGGTGCGACTATCTTTAATAACGGTACCAGACCAATGATGGAAATCACTTTAGCTAACCTCCATCCAGAAGGTAAACCCATTTGGCCACTGATGTTTATTACTGTTGCTTGTGGAGCTATTTCTGGCTTTCACGCTACTCAGTCACCAATGATTGCGCGTACTCTATCTAGCGAGAAACAAGGTCGTCGAGTATTCTACGGCGCCATGATTGCGGAAGGAATTATCGCTCTGATCTGGGCCGCTGCCGGCTGCGCCTTTTACCAAACAGAGGGCGGACTTATGACAGGACTTTTAGCTATGGGTGGTGGTAACTCCACAACCGTCTATGAGATGTCTATCGGTCTTCTAGGACCAGTAGGTGGCGTTCTAGCTATGATCGGCGTAATTGCCTGCCCTATCACTTCTGGTGATACCGCATTTAGAAGTGCACGTTTAACAATTGCGGACTGGTTTAAAATCGATCAAAGTAATAAGGTCAAACGTCTAGCCTTGACCTTCCCTTTACTCGCCGTTGGTTATCTGATTTCACTGATTGACTATCAAGTTGTCTGGCGTTATTTCTCTTGGTCAAACCAAACTCTAGCCATGATGGCACTTTGGGCCGGCGCAACTTACTTAACCCTGTATACCAAGAAACCGTTATCAGGGCTTATGGCAGCCATTCCTGCCACCTTTATGTCAGCAGTAAGCATCACGTATATCATCTATGCTGATGAAGGACTACGCTTAGGTACTGGCATCGCTTATCCCGTTGGCATAGCTGTTGCCGTTCTCTTCGCTTTAATTTATCTCTTTAGAGCCTTAATTCCTGCCCTAAAGGGAAAACACCTTGAAGATGTACCACTAAAATTATCAAGATAATAATTGGTAAATGGGGAGGTCGTTTTTTTAAAAAAACGACCTCCCCATTTGAAATTTGAAAAAAGTGTGTCCCCGATGGTATTAATCGTGTTTATTTAACCATTCTTTCATCAGTTCCACATATCTATCGTTGTCTTCTACAAAGCACATATGACGACAAGTTCTGAATAATTCCCACTCTGCTCCCGGAATACGGTCATACATATACTTAGCAATATATGGCGTACAAAGATCATCGCCACCATCGATAACGAGGGTTGGTTCTTTGATGTCTTTTAATTGAGCGGTTACATCGAAGTCTTTTAACGTTCCCGTTGGGGTAAATTCATTCTGGCCCCAGCCTACTACGTAAGCCTCGCCGCCTTTTTTAACAGGGCGACGTAAGCATTCCGGTGAATCCTCAGTAACGGCTCCTGCAGCGTGACGACGCATATATTCAGCTTCAGCTGCTTGATATAGCGGATCGCTGTAGTCACCTGTGGATGTTGCTTTAGCAATCGCCTCTTGGTAATCCTCTGGCAGATACTTAATCAAGCGGTGCTGTTCTTCACCCCACATCCATGACGCTGGTAGGGTACTGGATAAGATGACGCTTTTTACACCATCGTGGTCATAGTTACACACGTGATCTAGTAAAAGCATACCACCCCAAGACTGGCCTAAGATGTGAACCTCATCAAGACCTAAATGCTTTCTCATCTCAATCAACTCTTTTGCCCAAGATTCTGGAGTAAAGAGCTCCGGATGGCCTTCGATGAAGGACTCGCCACAACCGATTTGGTCGTACATAACGATCTGGCGGCCATCTTCCTCAGCTAAGCGGTCTAACACTTCAAAATAATTGTGAGTAGACCCTGGTCCTCCGTGGAGTAATAATAGGGGTTTCTTGTTTCCAGTTTTTTCGCCCACAACGCGGTAATACGTTTTGAATTCCCCAAAGGGCATAAAACCTTCTTGAATCTTCATTTGTTACTTCCTCCTTGACATTTATATTAATACTTCATTATTTGAAGTATTCTGTCCCCAGTATAATCGTCGTGCCCTTGCCTTCTTCGCTTTCTACGAAAATCCCCATCTTATGGAGAGCGGCTCCGTGCTTGACAATAGATAAGCCAAGACCTGTGCCCGGCACTTCTTTTGAGTGGCTTTTATCCACTCGGTAAAAGCGTTCAAAGATACGCTCATGTTGGTCTTTGGGGATGCCGATGCCGGTGTCGGAAACGGAAATTCTAACTCCTTGTAGGGTTTTTCCGACCCAAACTGCTACGCTTCCACCTTCACGGTTATATTTTATACCATTTTCCACCAAATTGGTAATCATTTCATCAAGAATTCGATAATCTCCCATAATTTCTACCGGCTCACCGGTAAGCTCTAGGCGTACCTTACTCTTCTTCGCCAGTGGTGTCAGCCTAGTGATTACCCCATGGGAAAGCTGAAAGAGATCCACCGGCTCGGTTTTTACTACCCGCTCTTCATCAAGGCGTGAGAGCTTGATTACATCATCGATTAGGGAAATCAGACTGCTGGCTTCCTTATAAATACGCTCAGAAAAATTCTGCATATCTTCTGGTCTAACAATGCCGTCTTTCATAATCTCCGCATAGCCGGAAATAGATGTAAGTGGCGTCTTTAGCTCATGAGATACATTAGCGGTAAACTCTCGGCGCATTTTCGCCACTAATTCTTTCTCCCGGATCTGCTCGTCCATATTTACGAGAAGTGGCGTCAGCTCTTCGTATATCTCATTGTGAAGAGGATTTTCAACATCCATTTTGTTAATCGGTTCAATAATCTTCGCTACTTGGCGCTTGGAAAGTCGCCAGGCGATTAACGCCATTATGAGCACGATAATACCGATATAAGGGAGAACGCGCAGGGAAAGAATAAATGCCGTATCTACACTTTTCGAAACCCGGAAAATACGGCCATCTTTTAATTCCTTAGCGTAGTAAACCATATCCTTATTAAGGGTGCTAGAGCGCCTGATATCTCGCCCTTCGCCAGTCTTCATGGCGCTGATAACTTCGGGACGGCTTTTGTGATTTTCCTGTAGTGCCGCTTCATTATAATCATAAAGAACCGTTCCGTTTTCGTCAATCAAAGTCACCCTCGTGGGGCGCCGAACGGCATCGATCTGAGCCAAGTAATCCTCGCCAGCCATCTCCATGGCGGCAATCATATAGTCGGCCTCTTGTTCCAATTCATTTTCCACAATATCTATAGTCTGTCGATAGACGATAATCGTCGTTGCCAGATAGCTGACTACCAAGGTAAGGATAATCATCAGCAACATACTTCGTCCGATTTTCTTCTGTAATTTCATACTGGTCTCCTACTTGCTGATGCGATAGCCCACGCCGCGAATCGTTTCGATTAGCGAGGCGTAATTGCCAAGTTTTTGTCGCAGGGTTCTGATGTGCACATCGATGGTTCTAGTCTCGCCGTCAAAGTCATAGCCCCAGATATCCTCTAAGAGTTGATCTCTTGTCAGGACGATATTGGGATGGCTTAGCAAACGGTGTAACAGCTCGTACTCTTTAAGGGTTAAGGGCACCACCTGGCCGCCAGCAGTCACTTCGCGCTTCTTGTGATCCATAATCAGGTCACCTGCTTCTAATACTTTCTCTTTCGCTGCATCTTTATTGCTCCGGCGCAGGACCGCCTTAATTCGCGATATCAGCTCCATCATGCCAAAGGGCTTCGTTACGTAATCATCTGCACCTAGGTCTAGGCCGATAACTTTATCGTATTCCGTCGACTTCGCCGTAATCATAATCACTGGAATTTCCTTCGTCTTTGCCGAACTCTTAAGCTTCTTTAAAAGCGTAATTCCGTCATCTCCTGGGAGCATAATATCTAGGAGCACCAGCTCCGGTGTTTCAAAGGCTAGGGTACTTAAAAAGTCCCGTCCGTTTTCAAAACCTTTGGCGGTAAAACCGGTGGTTTCTAGAGTGTAGACCACAAGGTCACGGATGTTGCTGTCATCTTCTACACAAAAAATCATCTAGTTTCCCTCTTTTCTGATGCCGGTAATGGAATATTCCACCCATTCGGCGATATTCGTCGCGTGGTCGGCAATCCGCTCTAAGTACTTCGCCACCATTACCAGGTCAAGAGCGCGCTCGCCGTGCTTGCCTTTATCCTTTGATAGGTATTTAATCAATTGCTTTTTATTTTCCAAAAAGAGTCGATCCACCACATCATCGGCTTCAATTACCTGCCGTGACAAAGCGATATCTTGATTTACATAGGCCTTTACGCTATCTTTTACCATTTGACTAGCGGCAACTGCCATCTCGGTCAAGCTCTCTACAGGAACCGGTACTTCGCCGGAAAAATTCTCCGAGATAACGATTTCCGCAATATCGGAGGTTTGATCGCCAATCCGCTCCATATCGGTAATCATCTTAAGCGCTGCAGAAACTTGACGCAAATCCCGAGCAACCGGTTGCTGCTCTAAAAGCATCTTCATACACAAAGCCTCAATATCCTTTTCCATGCTATCAATGGCCTGGTCGGCCTTGCGGATTTTCTTCGCCTGTTCCACGTCCCCATTTTTAATGGCTTTGGTGGCTTTATTTATCGCTACTTCACACAGCTCTCCCATCTGTGTAAGCTGTGTCTTTAGTTCTTCTAATTGTCTGTCTAAACCCTTACGCATATTAACCAAACCTCCCTGTAATGTAGTCCTCCGTTCGTTTGTCTGACGGAATCGAAAATAGCTTCTCTGTATCATTATATTCAATAACCTCACCCATTAGAAAAAAGGCGGTATTATCTGATATTCTGGCGGCTTGCTGCATGTTATGGGTAACCATGACTATAGTATAGTCTTTTTTAAGTTCCATCGCAAGGTCCTCGATTTTGCTGGTGGAGATAGGATCAAGAGCCGAAGTGGGCTCATCCATTAGCAGCACTTCAGGGGCAATTGCTAGGGCTCTAGCGATACACAGACGCTGCTGCTGCCCCCCTGACATCCCTAAGGCACTTTTTTTAAGACGATCCTTCGTCTCCTCCCAAATAGCCGCTGCTCTTAGGGATTTTTCCACAATCTCATCCAGCTTAGCCTTACTTTTGATTCCGTGGGTCCGCGGTCCATACGCCACGTTATCGTAGATGCTCATCGGGAACGGGTTAGGCTTTTGAAAGACCATGCCGACTCTTTTGCGCAACAGGTTCACATCCATCCCTTTAAAAATACTTTCGCCGTCCAAATAAATCTCTCCCTGGATGCGACAGCCTTCTACTAGATCGTTCATCCGGTTAATAGACTTTAAGAGGGTGGATTTACCACAGCCGGAGGGACCGATAAAGGCGGTTATCTTCTTTTCCTCAATCTTCATATTGATATTTTTAAGGGCGTGAAAGTCGTCATAATATAAATTTAGATTGTTGACACCAACTTTCGGTGTTTCGTTTTTTTCCATGTTTGTCCTCGCTTATACTTTCGTAAGTTTTTTGGCAACGAATCCTGACAGCGTGTTGATACCTAAGACTAAAGCTAGCAGTACCACCGCGGTCGCGTAGGCTTGATCCATATGTAAGCCTTCGCTGGATAAATTATACATATGCACGGCTAGGGTACGCCCTGACTCCATCACCGAAGTCGGTACCTTGGCAACCGTCCCGGCGGTGTAAATAAGGGCTGCTGTCTCTCCCACGATCCGCCCAGTGGCTAAGATGATACCGGCCAAAATTCCGGGAATAGCCGAGGGGAGGACTACCTTAAAGACCGTTCGTAGCTTCCCTGCGCCTAAGCCAAAGCTTCCTTCTCGAAAGGAGTCCGGCACCGATTTTAACGCTTCCTCGGTCGTCTTCATAACTAAAGGAAGAATCATAATCGCTAAGGTTAGGGCTCCTGCTAATAAGGAAAAGCCAAAGCCACAGGTAGTGACGAAAAATAGCATTCCAAAGAGACCGTAGATAATAGAAGGAATTCCCGTTAACGTCTCGGTGGTTAGGCGAATAAGGCCGATGAAGCGATTGCCCTTTTTGGCGTATTCTACCAGAAAGATGGCGCTAAACACTCCAATTGGTACCGCAATCACTAGCGATAAGAGCGTCATTAATACGGTGTTGATTAGAGCCGGCATCAGCGAAACATTTTCCGAAGTGTAATACAGGGAAAATAAGGACGGTCGCAAATGCGGTACTCCCTTTATCAAGACGTACGCCACCAGAAATAGAAGGACGGTAAACGTGATCAAGGCTGCTCCTACCACTAATAGCATCACCACTAGCGAACCGGGATGACCTTTGTATTTTTTAAGCATTTTTATCCCTCCTGTTAAGCAATGACACACTCACATTAATTAGTAAAATAAAGACGAAAAGCACCACGCCTGTGGCAATCAGCGCTTCCCGGTGTAAATCCGTCGCGTAGCCCATCTCTAAGACGATATTAGCCGTCAAAGTTCGGATGCCCCGGAGGAGACCGTTTGGTAAGCGAGGCTGATTACCAGCTACCATGATGACCGCCATCGTCTCCCCAATCGCTCGGCCCACGCCTAGGACCACACCAGCCACCACCCCTGACTTTGCCGCCGGTAACACGGTGCGAAAAATCGCCCGCTCATGGGTAGCACCAAGAGCTAACGCACCTTCATAATAGTAAGAAGGCACTGCCCGAATGGCGGATTCGGTAACTCCGATAATCGTTGGCAGAATCATCATTCCCAGTAATAACGAAGCGGTCAAAATACTGTTGCCATTGCCGCCAAGCCCTAGCGTGCGGCCGATACTGCGAATCGCCGGTACTAATACCACTAGGCCAAAGAAACCGTAGACCACAGAAGGAATGCCTGCTAGTAGCTCGATAGCGGTCTTTAGTGGCCGGTAGAGAACCTTTGGGCAATACATCGCCATAAAGACAGAGGTCAAGATTCCAATAGGCACACCAAAGAGAAGAGCACCTGCTGTTACGTAAAGGCTTCCCACAATCATTGGGAAGATCCCGTACATATCGTTATTTGGTCGCCATACCTGACCTCCTAAGAACTTTAGAGGACCAATCTTGAGAATCGCCGGTAAGCCGCCTTCAAAGAGGAAGTAGCAAATGATGGCAACCGCTAGAATGGAAACACAGGCTGCTAAGAAAAACACCCCTTGCATAAAATATTCTTTAAACTTATTTAACTTCATCGCTGTGTCACCGCCTCCCAAGTCATCGCTTCTCCTAGATATATCTTTTGCACTTCGGCGCTAGTAAGAGCGTCTAAGTCGTTTAATTTATTGACGATAATGGCGATGCCATCAACGGCAATCACCGTCGCCTGTAGGCCGCGGCTGCCTTCTGAAGGCTTAAGATCCCGGGAAATCATGCCGATATCATAACCACCTTCTAGCGTCGCCGTAACCCCTGTCGTCGAGTCTGTACTTTGCATCTCCACTTCCATCTGGGGGTTCGCCTGCTGATACGCTTCTATTAACTTCTCCATTACCGGACTAACAGAAGAGGAACCGCCTACCACGAGTTTCCCCGAAAGTCCTGAACTTTTATAATCCGCATCTGCCTCTAAGGAGACAAAACCAGCCTCACTTACCACCTTTTGTCCTTGACGGCTTTTGATAAAATGGATAAAATCGGCAACCTCTGAACTTTCTTTATACGTCTTTGTAACGATATTAAAAGGTCTCGCAATCTGATAGTCCCCACTTTTGATGGTCTCTTCGCTAATCTTGGCACCGTCAATCGCCAGTGCCTTTACCGACTGATTAAGAGAACCGTAAGAGATATAGCCAATCGCGTACTCGTCTTCTGCCACCGTACCGATAGTAACCGCGGTGGAATTAGTGATCTGCGCTTCTAAGGTAGTCATATCAAGGAGCTTGCCACCTTCTTCTTGTTCTAGGGCAAACAGTTCTGTAAACGCGCCTCTCGTCCCCGAACCATCTTCTCTGGCCACAATGGTAATATCGTTATCGGGATTCCACACTTCCTCGTGTCCACAACCACTAAGGATTAGAACGAGGACAAGCCAAAGAATTAAAACTTTACATTTTCTACACATAATCATATCTCCCAAATGCTTAACCGCTGTCTGATGAGATAATTGTATTAAGTCTATGTAAAGTCTACCGCCAGCTTTCTGTTAAATCTATGTAAAGAAAGAGGTATTTGCTCCGGGCAAATACCTCTTTCTTCTTATCTAACTATTTCATCCCAAGCAAGTATCTCCCCTACGTAAATAGCCCTAAGGTCGGTACTGGTAATATCTTCAAGGGAATTGCGTTTATTGACAATCACGGCGATGCCATCGGTAGCGATAGCTAAAGGTATCGCCCCTTTATTTATCTCTTCTGCCTTAATCTCCCGAGAAGCCATTCCTAAGTCATAACTACCATCTAAAGTACTACTTACCCCCGTCGTCGAATCCGTTGTTTGAAGTTCGAGCGAAGCCTGGGGATTGATAGTCTGATACGCTTCGATTAGCTTTTCCATTAACGGCGAGACGGACGAAGAACCGCCGATTACCGCCTTCCCCTTCGGCTTAGCACTTTCAAAAACGACACTTTCCAAGGTAGGGATATAACCGTTATCACTCACCAGCGCCTGGCCGTCTTCGCTGTAAATAAAGTCGATAAAATCATCTACAACGGCGTTCTTATTCCCTTCTTTTCTCACTACATTAAACGGACGTGCTACTTTATACGTGCCCTTCTTGATATTCTCCTCGGTGGCTGCGGCGCCGTCTACCTTAATGGCTTTAACCGTGTCATTGAGAGAGCCTAGGGAGATATAACCAAGAGCGTTCTCATCCTCAGCAACGGTGGTCATCATTACCGAAGTGGAATTAGTGATCTGAGCATCCGGGGTGGTTTGGTCCACCTTTTCACCATCAATCTTCTCTTCGATACCGATAAGCTCTACAAAAGCGCCGCGCGTGCCAGACCCCTCCTCTCTAGAAATAACGGTAATATCCCCAGAAAGGACTTCTGCTCCGTCACTACCAGCCTGCACCGATTTTTGGCAGCCTGTCAAATTCACAGCAGCAATTGCGGCCACTAACAAACTTACTACAATTCTTCTTTTCATTTCGTTTAAGTCCTCCTCTAAAATTCAACTTTTTACAAAGCTTATCTTAGAGGATGATTGTAAAGCTAGCTTCGGCGTCTCGTTAAAGTAACGTAAAAAGCTGAAGGTTTTACCCTTCAGCTTCCTTTTCTCTCTTTTCCTCTGCCGCAAAACTCAAAATCTCTGAGTTGAGGGTGAGCATCTTCTCATCTAACACCGAAATCATGTCCGCACACTCTTTCAGCTCTTGACTGATGTGCTCGGGAGCGTTACCTTCAAACTTATAGTAAATCTTATGCTCCAAACTTGCCCAGAAATCCATGGCAATGGTTCGTATCTGAATCTCAACTTTCGTATCTACCACACTATCTGAAAGGTAAATCGGTACCGTAACTAACATATGATAGCTTTTGTAACCGCTCTCCTTAGGATTCTTAATATAATCTTTAATAGAAATAACTTTTAAGTCACTCTGCTTACCGATCATTTCTGCCAACACATAGATATCTGAAGTAAAGGAACAAATCAGTCTTACCCCAGCAATATCGTTGACATACTTAACCATATTATCAATCGATGATTCATAGCCGTAACGCCGTAGCTTCTGGACGATGCTCTCTGCCGTCTTGACTCTGGTTTTAATATGTTCAATGGGATTATACTGATGCACGTACTGAAATTCATCATTAAGAATCTCCAGCTTCGTTCCCACTTCTTTCAGCGCCGAATTGTAGAGGAACATAATCGTCTTCCAACTGTCCACGCTGTCGTAGCCGTTGTTATTTTCTTCCATAAATCTACCTCGTCTTCTCCATAGATCTTACATTAAAAAGTATAGCATAGTTCCTACTAATACTCAATTCCTTCCCGGGCGATTATCCCCAGATCATAAGGATGCTTTTCCTTCTCAAAATAGGTAATGTAATGGCCTCTAGCCTCCATCTCCTCCGAAATATCGTGGCCAGTAAGCACCAGTTCTAAGCCCCGAGGTTTGTGATCAATGAAGCTAAGCACCTTCTGCTCACTAATAACGCCTAGGGCTACCGCGTCGAGGATCTCATCGAGCACAAGCACATCAAATCCCGAACAAAACTTAACGATTTCATCTAAAGCCTTGGTATAATAGCGTCGATATTCTTTTTTCTCCTCGCCGTTCATCTGGGTGTAAAATTTCACATGTTCTTTCCCCGGTAGGCAAGTCACATTCGGCATTTCCTCAAGGATAGCTCGTTCAGACGAGGAATTGTCTTTTAAAAACTGATAGAATAAAACCTTTAGACCAGCCCCTGCTGCCCGGACCGTGGCTCCGATGGCCGCTGTGGTCTTTCCTTTTCCATATCCATAATAAATATGTACTCGACCGGTTCCTCTCATCTTCTACCTCTCCTTTACAAATCCAGCTTCATATCCCCTGGCTTAATCAAATTCAACTTGCGCATCCCTTCCGAAACCGCCAGCGTTACTACGGCCGGCAACAGGAAGAGTAAGACAACGATTTTAATAAGAACGACTGTCCCTGGCTCTCCCACAATCATAGTTTGGTAAGCCATAATCGGACCCACCAGACCGGCCGTTCCCATACCCGATCCGGTAGCGTTGCTAGTGATTTTAAAGAGCATCGTTCCTACTGGTCCGAGAACGGCGCTGGAAATAATAGCCGGTAACCAAATAATCGGCTTTCGGACAATATTGGGTACCTGTAGCATGGAGGTCCCGATTCCTTGCGCTAGCAGACCACCAAACTTATTTTCCCGAAAGCTAGCTACAGCAAAGCCAATCATATTACAGCAACAGCCAACGGTAGCCGCTCCCGCTGCAAGGCCAGACAAATTAAGAATAATACCTACCGCCGCCGAGCTAATGGGAAGCGTTAAAATCATGCCCATCAGGACCGATACCACGATGCCCATTAGGAATGGTTGCTGCTCTGTCCCCCAATTAACCAAAGAGCCGATAAAGGCCATAAACTTTGAAATACTCGGTCCGATAAGTAAGCCCACGGCACTACCTGAGCCGATGGTTACAATTGGCGTCAGCACGATATCGAGCTTCGTCTTCCCGGAAATAATCCCGCCCACTAAAATGCTGACGTAGGCGGCGATAAAAGCACCTAGAGGCTCACCTGGTCCCGCATAGACCATCGCCCCTTCACCGAGCACTCCACCGGAAACAACGCTCCCGGCAAAAGCACCGATTAAGCCCGCCACCCCGGCGGAGACCGTAACTAGTGGCGGATGCCCAAACTTCGTAGCGACCGCCACCCCGATACCGGCGCCGGTCATGCTCGCGGCCACCTTGCCAACGGTTACCAATAGAGCCCCAAGAGGCCCACCCACAAATAAACCGATTTGTTGAATGATGGTACCGATAATCAAAGTTGCGAAAAGCCCCTGTGCCATGGCGCTTAAGCCGTCTATAAAGAGGTGATTTAAAATGCTTTTAACTGGTTTCATAAAAATATTCTTCTCCATTCATAACGTATTTCTAAACTAAATTGTTCTTCATTTTAGGTTTTTTTTACTTATCCGACATACATTATACATATTTAAGCCTTATTATACAAATAAGTAAATAATTACTATTTACTTATTCCTTTTTATCCTTTAAATTATTTTTTTCATTTCCTTTCCTTAAGAGATGCGGCCATGAGGCCGCATCTCTTTTGCATATCAAAACTCCTTAGTCAATCACGGGATCTTTAAGCTTCTTATCAAGTTCCGCTTCCGTCTCTACACTTTCATCGAGGATTTCGATCTTCTTATTCACAAACTCCACCTGGAGATCCTTATCTACTTTAAAATCATAGGTAACGCGATACGCCTTTTCTCCATCTTCCCACGGTCTTAAATACTCAAAGACAATCGTTGCCTCACCAGCGGTTTTAGCAACAAACTGATAGCTTTCACTACCTGCGGTACCAGCAGCGTCCTCATCGGTATCATAATCCTCTTCCATCTCTTCAAACTTCAAGACTTCGTCTTTGTCCTCTGTCAATTCCCAGACGTAACCCGTCGTCGGGTTAGAGGCTAAGGTAATCTCCACTTCACTAGGCTCTTTCTTACCACAGGCAATAAGCCCAAGTGCTAGCAAAAGAACGGCCACCATCATACTTACTTTTTTCATAAAAACAAATCCCCCTTTATTTTCTTATAATTCTTTTACCATTATACTGCATGTGGTATACTTAATGCTAGATTTTTAAAGATATTGGAGAAAAAGAATGTTTAGAATATGGGCTAAAGAATTTAAAGACAACCGCATGCTAAAAGACATGGTGGTAGAAAATGATAGCGAGGAAAGCCGCACCAAGAAGATCTTTGCCGCTGTTGATGACATCTGCTACGCCTTTGATTTGAGCAAACCAATTTGGCTAGATAAGAATATCGCTGAGTTTAAGCGCTTAGATAAGACCCGCTTCTACGCGGATAACTTTGTGGATAGCATTGATTTTGATTTTTTGGAAATTCATGTAATTGAAGAGTAGGGCGGACATTTTGTCCGCCCTACTCTTTTATGTAAGCAAATTCTATTTTGTTTTATTCTGCTACCTGTTGCAGCACTTCTTCGGCGATGTTACGTGCGTGGTCAGAAATACGTTCCAAACACACGAGAGCATCTAAGAAGACAATGCCGGCATGGGTATTACATAGATTTTGGGCCAGTCGCTTAATGTGGGAACTACGAAGCTTAACCTCTAGATCATCGGCCTTCGTCTCTTGCTCAATCACTTTAAGGGCCATTTCTTTGTCTTGATCCACATACGCTTTTAGAGCGTAGCTGTAGCTAGACACACACACATCTAGCATCTCCTCTAGCTGGGCTTTCGCCACATCGGAGAACTCTACCTTCTTATCTTTAAGAGCTTCGGCAAACTCGGAGATATTCTCCGTATAGTCGCTGATTCGCTCCATATCGGAAACGATTTGCAGCATGTGCGCCACCTCTTGATGTTCCTTTTCGCTAATCTGTTTCATACTGATCTTGATAACGTAATCAGAGATGCCATTGGTCAGCTTATCAACCACACTTTCTTCTTCTTTTAGATATTTAATATCCTCATCTTTACGGGTAAAAAGGACGCGTTTACACACATCTAAAGCCTGTTCAACCAAATCGCCCATACGACCGATTTCTTTAACCGTTGACTGGAGCGCGATACTCGGTGTCTCTAAGATACGATCGTCTAAGTATACTTGACCTGGATCCACTCCTTCTTCGTCCACCCGGCCAATCTTCTTGGCCAACTTGATAATCCAATTGGATAAAGGGAAAAGCACAACTGTGGTCACGATATTAAACAAGGTATGGATTACACTGATCTGGGTCTGGCTAATCATGCCTGCTGCCATCACCGGATTAATAAACTCTAGGTAAATCATCGCCAGACCACCGATAATAACTGTACCGATGATATTAAAAAGCAAATGCATAATCGCTGCTGTCTTGGCATTTCTTTTAGCGCCGATACTGGATAAAATCGCCGTTACACAGGTCCCGATATTCTGACCCATGATAATGTAGGCAGCCGCGCCAAAAGGTACTAGACCAACTGCGGCTAACGACTGAAGAATACCTACTGAGGCAGAAGAACTTTGAATAATTGCGGTAACTGCTAGACCGGCAAGAATACCGAGGAAAGGATTCTTGCCAAGCTTTATAAAAGCCTCTTGGAAAGCTGGAGCATCTCTTAAGGGATATACGGAATTTGACATAGTCGTGATACCGATAAAAAGCAAACCAAAACCAATTACGATATTGGCAATGTCTTTGGAACGCTGACGCTTTCCGATTACCATCATCACCACACCAAGGGCTAGAGCAACGGGGGCTAGCTTAGCTGGGCTTAAAAACTCCGCCCACTCCACTGAAGATACGAGCCAACCGGTAACTGTGGTACCGATATTGGCACCCATAATAACACCCATCGCCTGGGTCAAATTCATGATTCCGGCATTTACGAAACCTACCACCATAACGGTGGTCGCCGAAGAGCTTTGGATAACGGCGGTAATCGCTGCTCCTAGTAGTACGCCCATCAGCTTGTTTTTTGTGAGCGCTTCAAGAAGCGTCTTCATCTTGCTACCGGCAGCATTCTCAAGGCCTCCTGCCATAATCTGCATGCCGTAAATGAACATTCCTAGTCCACCGACAAATCCTAATAAAATTGTTAAGTAATCCATTTTTTCCTCCGAAATACTCTCTTTCCTACTGAAGTCTCTCTAATGCTGCTGACGCCGTCGTCGCGGCCTCGGTGCCGCCCAAATTGCCGGCTATGGTTTCATAGGCTAGCTTGGCATTGTCATTATCGCCACTTTTTTCATACGCCTCTGCTAGTAACAAATAAATCGCGCCTTCTTCTGCACTCTGATCCATCCCCACCACCAATTTTAGTTGATTAATGGCCTCAGGATAATTGCCAGCGTCAAAGGCCGAGCGGCCATCTACGCTCATCCGCTCTATGGAGCGGGGGTAAATTGCGCTTACCATTTCATCGTACTGGGCCCTAGTACTTTCACCTAAGGCATCAGGAAGTACATTCACTAACTGGGACACCATATCAAAGTCCGACATATCATTCGCCTGATAATGCTGGTAGACGCTCAGCACAATCTCATATGATTGTCTGGTAGTTTCTGCCGTCGCCGCATTTGCGGCATTGGTATCGCTATCGGAGACGTAAACGCTCAGCTCCTTTTTAAGAGCATTGATCTGGGTATCTTTCGTAGCTATATCTTCACTAAACTGTAAAATCTGCTTATTTATGTCCTTTTGGTTGTTATAGATAATCCCAGGCATAATCAGGAACAGCATCACCGCTACACCAATCACCGCTCCCACGATGATATTAAGTAAGGTCTGGAGACGGGTGCTTTCTTTAAACGCCCCTAAGACTGGTTGGATAATGGTGTCATTGCCATTGGCGTAAGAAACTGCATTTTTGCTTTTCTGCACATGTAACCCTGGCATCCGGCGCACACGGTTCGGCTCTTTTCCTAGCTCAGTTAACTCATGGGTATAACGCAGGGTGCGCTCGTCGGTCTTATCAAGACTATGAGCTACCCTAAGGCAATCCTTAGCCTCTTTCTTATCACCCTTGCGGATATAGATAAGGGCTAAGAGCTGATAGGCTTTCACAAACGTAGGGTGTTCTTTTACCGCTTGGGTTAACTGGATAATCGCCAAATCATCGCTTCCCTGCCTTGCCAAATCCAGACTTAAATTGTATTTTTTAATAGCGCCATTAACTATCTGCAACCCATCTCGGTCCTCTTGAAGGGTGCGTATGTAATGAATCGCAATATTATCTTCTGGCCTTAAATTGGCACTTAAAATCCACTCTACTAGGCCTTCAATCACTTCCCCCCGGCCGTAATAAACCAAACCTAAGAGGTTACGCGCAGCAATATTATCGCTGTAAAACTGCAGGCTGCGCTTGAGGGAGGTTATCGCCCCTGATAGGTCACGGATGTTTGCTTTTTTTAAACCATCATTGTACCAGTAGTTAGACTGGTAGATGACCTTTTCTGTATATTCCATGGCTCGTCCTTTTAAGCTATTTAATATTTTCGATTACTTCTTTTAGAATATCGGTCATATCGGTCAAATCATCCTGATACACCGCATCTTCCACATCTTCTACTTCCAAGCTAGGCTGAAATTTCTTTAATTCTTCATCAAAATCCAACATCTAGAGCCTCCTTTATTTCACCGACCAAATATAGCGAACCCACACAGTATAGCTTCCTCTTAGCTCCTTTTAAACGGTAGCCTAAGCGAAAGGCCGCTAGAGAATCCTCTTCCTGGTAGATGGGACACTTTGTATATTTGGCAAACTCAGTTGCCAGCGCTTCTGTGGACGCCCTTCTGGCATCCTTAATTCCCGTAATGACAAAAGCAGTCGCTTCTATATTATCGCATAAAATTTTAATTAGCGCACTCACATCTTTATCGCTGACTACCGAAAATAAAATCACCGGGGCTACTTCCCTCTGAATATTTCGGCAAAAAGCAGCGATTCCAGCCTCGTTGTGGGCGCCCTCTACATATACTCCCGGCAACACTTCTTCCATGCGTCCCGGTATGCGCACTTCTTCGAGAGCTCTTCGCAGGCTCTCTCGCTCAAGGGAAAGGGGCAAATACCCGGCAGCGGCAACCGCTAGGGTGCCATTCATCCGCTGGTAATCGCTACCGCTAAGCTGCCAAGATAAGGCTCTTCCTTCCTCTGGTGTAACCACCTTAAGAGGGGCCCTTCTTGCTTTTGCCACCTGGCTAATGACTGCAAGGGCTTCTGGACTACTGCCATCGGCAACTACCGGCACGCCTTCGCGAATAATCCCTGCTTTCTCACCGGCAATTTCGGCAATGGTCTCTCCTAAAATCTGTTGGTGATCTAAGCTTATCGAAGTTATTACACTGACAAGAGGCATTTGGTAGCTATTGGTGGCATCTAAGCGACCGCCAAGACCCGTTTCCAAGATAAGGTATTCTACCTGGCTCTCCTCAAAAATCAGTAGCCCCATGGCGTATAAAAATTCGAAATAAGAAGGATGTCCTTCTCCTGCTTCCTCAAGATCTTGGGCAACCGTTAAGACTTTCGTAAAGGCCTGTAGGAATAAGCTATCAGATACCTCTTCGCCATTTATCATAAAGCGCTCATTAACCCGCACCAGGTGTGGCGAGGTAAACATCCCTGTGGTATGGCCACCAGCCAAAATTATGGCTTGTAGATAGTGACACACCGAGCCCTTTCCGTTGGTTCCGGCCACGTGAATTGCCTTCTTGTTCCCACCGGGATTTCCTAGAAGAGCAACTAATTTTCGCGTATGCTCTAGGGGATGCTTCCTGGTAAACTTGGGAATCCCTGCTAAATACTCATAGGCTTCGCTAATTATCATTCTTCCTCCTGCTGCTGATGCACCCAAGAAGTGGTTAAATCCGTCTTTGTATCCGGTACCTCTGTTAACGCTCCGTCTTCATATATATACTGATTACTTCGCCGAAATTCCGTATTGCTAGAGCCCATCTGCTTAATTACAATCTCGTCGCCATCTGAAAGAGTAGTCTCTGGTAACGTAATATGGGTATTATTTAAGAAGGTAGATTTCTGCTTTTCGCCGTTAACATACACCTTACTTCCTTTGGTAAAATTAGTCCCGTAGAGACTATAGCCCTTTTCGGGAACTTCGATTACATTTGACAGTGTCACGTCTTTTACACCCATCATCATATGCCCTTCAGTAATCGGCGGATCCCCGTCGTAGACATATTGTTTTCCGTAGAGAATGTCGTATTGCAACAGCTCCAAATCCTCCAGATACTTACTAGTCTTTCGGCGCTGTTGATGATAATTAAACACCGTTCCTGAATGAATGTCGAGGCGATTAAAAAGATCCGCTAAAAGCTGATAAGAGGTCACATTCTCATCCTCTTTTGGAAGCCCGATATTATCCCAAATTACGTAATTCGTATTGTAGAGATAGCGGCTATGCAAGTCCTCTGACTCGAGACCTAAAGTGGGTAAATGGTCCCCGTAAAATACGATTACCGTTGGCTCTCCCCGCTTTTCTACCGCATCTCGCAAACGTCCCACAAACTGATCCATCTCATAGACCATGTTGACGTAGTATTCCCATTTATTTTTTAAAGCCTCATCTTCAATGCCAGTAACCTCTACCACCGGATTCTCGATGACTTTCTCCTCTGGATAATCCCCGTGTCCTTGCACGCTGATCGTAAAGACAAAGTCCGTCCCCTCCGACGTATCCATGGCATCCATCATGTGCTGAACTAAGATATCATCCTTAGACCAACCGTTTGGCGTGGTCTGTAAGATATTCATAAACTCTTTACTGGTAAAGGAATCAAAGCCCATATTGTCAAAAACCTTGGCCCGGCTATAAAAATTCCCGCCGTTGTTATGAAGAGCATGAGTGCTATAACCAAGGCTCGCAAGTGCCGTCGCCGCACTTTCCGTGGGTTTTTCCTTAGAATACGTCTTATACGGATACTCACCAGGCCCAAAGTAACGCAAATTCATTCCCGTTAACACTTCAAACTCAGTATTAGCCGTCCCTGCCCCAATTGAGGGCACTTTAAAGTAACCTGAGGAATAGTTTTCAAACATACTGCGTAGATTCGGTAGGGCATCTACATTAGTGTCAAAAAATTCCACCTCATTTACGTCGAAGAAAGATTCTAACTGGACCACGAGGATGTTCGGCCTTGACTCTAACGCCCGCCCTGTCTCTGACTTAGTTAGCTCGTCGTTCTCATTAATCTTCGCCATCGCCTCTTCGTCGTAACCGTTAGGCTGATTAATCCCGGTATTAAACACGCTAGTCATAAAGCAATAGGGCAGACCATAGTCTTCATAAGCAAAGGCGATATTACCAAAATAGGTGGAAATCACTCGCTTTTCTACGGCCAGGCTAGAGACAAGAAAAAAGATTCCAAAAAAGATTCCCGTCCCGATTAGCGCGACAACGCGGTGCATCCGTCCTTGAAACTGAGCGCCTCTTTTATACATGGAAACCACCCATAGCACCAAGGCCACAAGACCTACCGCTAGAACAACAATCTCAAAACCGCTAAAGTAATTGGTAATTAGGCTCAAGCCGTCCTTAGCGTTAGTAAGGTCCTGAGCATTAAAAGGCGTTACCCGCTTTAAAAGCATATAACCATTCGCTACTCCTAGTACAAACCATAAAACCGTAATGATAATTCTGGCAAAGGTCCGTCTTCTAAAAGCATAGACAATGGAAAGCGTACAAAAAATCATAAATGCATTATAGAGGAACACCAGGGGGGACCCAGCCAAAAAACCGATCGCTTTAAAAAGCGAGTGCCGAGAAAGGGCCTCAATTACCAAGTTAATAACAATCGCCAAGACGATATGAAACAACAATGAATATCTATTTAAAAATGTGTAAACTGGGGCCATCTTCTTTGCCCACTCACTATTTCGCCGCTTTTCTAATATTTCTGCCCGGCGAATCTCCCTCTTCCTGAACCATTCCTTTAAATCTGCCAACGAAAAATCTTTAAGATTAAACTTTTTTAAATTAAATTTCTTCACGCAGATCTCTCCTTCGCCTATTTACCGGCTAACGCCTCTAAGCGCTCTTCTACTTGCTTTAACATTTCTTCAAACTTCTTGAGCTTATCTTTCTCTTCTTGCACTTTCGCTTCTGGAGCTTTCGAGACAAAGCGTTCATTGGCCAGCATGCCCGTCGCCCGCTTGATTTCCCCTTGCAAATGATTTTTTTCTTTGGCAAGTCGCTCTCGCTCCTGCTCAAAGTCAACCAAATCGCTAAGTGGCAGATAAACCACACAATCCGGTACAACTGCGGATACAGCGTCTTCGGCGATGCCCTCTTCATCTACCTGAATAACCACATCTGCGGCACTAGCAATTAGTTTCATCGCCTCTTTAAGCTCACTAAGCCCAGCGCTTAGTTGCTCATCTTTTGTCACCACATAGATTGTTGCTTTACGACCATTTGGCACGTTCATTTCTGAACGGATATTTCGCACGCTACGCACGATCTCTTTGCAGTGTTCTAAAACGCGCACCTCTGCAGGCGCTTCCTTCTTCTCATCAAAAACTGGCCAAGCGGAAATCATTAATGACTCTTCTTCAGGAACCAGTTTGTCGTAGATTTCTTCGGTAATAAACGGCATATAGGGATGCAGAAGCTTAAGTCCGATTTGTAACACGCTCTTTAATGTATAAAGGGCCTGATTCGCACTTTCCTTATCTTCATCCGCGTGGTAAATCCGGTACTTCGCAATCTCAATATACCAGTCACAGAACTCGTCCCAAAGGAATTCATAGATCTTTGAAAGGGCGATTCCTAGCTCAAACTTATCCATATTTTCGGTTACATCCCGCACCAGTTCATTGGCCCTGGAGATAATCCAGCGATCGGCTGGATCGGTAGATGCTGACTTTGGTTCACTAACCCCGATTTTCTCAATATTCATCATAATGAAGCGAGACGCATTCCAAACCTTATTGGCAAAATTACGACTAGCCTCTACTCTTTCCATATAAAAGCGCATATCATTGCCCGGTGCATTTCCCGTTACTAGGGTCATTCTAAGAGCATCCGCACCGTACTGATCGATAATCTCTAGGGGATCGATACCGTTTCCAAGAGATTTGCTCATCTTTCTTCCCTGGGAATCGCGAATAAGACCGTGGATAAACACGGTATTAAACGGACATTTTCCCGTCTGTTCGTAACCGGAGAACACCATTCTGATTACCCAGAAAAAGATAATATCGTAACCGGTAACTAGCACATCAGTTGGGTAGAAATACTGATAATCCTCTGTCATTTCTGGCCAACCAAGAGTTGAGAAAGGCCAAAGGGCTGAGCTAAACCAGGTATCTAGAGTATCCTCATCCTGAGTAAAACTAGTACCACCACATTTCGGACAAGTCGCCGGCTTCTCTTTCGCCACCACGATTTCGCCGCAGCTATCGCAGTAGTAGGCAGGAATTCGGTGTCCCCACCAAATCTGCCGAGAAATACACCAATCGCGAATATTATTTAACCAGTTCAAATACACTTTATCAAAGCGCTCAGGAACAAAGCTTAAATCCCCGTTACTAAGGGCTTCAATCGCTGGTTTGGCCAGCTCTTCCATCCGCACAAACCACTGCTTTTTAAGAAACGGCTCCACCGTTGTCCCGCAGCGATCATGAGTACCTACATTATGAATGTGCTCTTCTACTTTAACGAGAAGTCCAGCGGCCTCTAAATCGGCAACAATCGCCTTACGAGCCACGTAGCGGTCCATACCTGCGTATTTACCACCTTCTTCGTTAATAGTGGCATCGTCGTTCATCACATTAATCTCTGGCAGGTTGTGGCGCTGTCCCACCTCAAAGTCATTTGGGTCGTGTGCCGGTGTAATCTTTACGGCTCCCGTACCGAATTCCTTATCCACATATTCGTCAGCAATAATGGGAATCTCCCGATTCACAAGGGGTAAAATCGCCATCTTGCCAATTAAGTCCGTATACCTTTCATCCTCAGGATTAACAGCAATCGCTGTATCCCCAAGCATGGTCTCCGGTCTAGTGGTCGCGATCTCTAAGAAGCCTTCCCCGTCCTTTAACGGATATTTGATATGCCAAAAAGAACCGGCTTGTTCCTCATGTTCTACTTCTGCATCCGAAAGCGAGGTCTTACATACGGGACACCAGTTGATGATGCGGTTGCCCCGATAAATAAACCCTTTTCTATGCAATTTTAAGAAGACCTCTTCCACGGCCTCCGAACATCCTTCATCTAAAGTAAAGCGCTCTCTATCCCAGTCACAGGAAACACCTAGCTTCATCAGCTGATTCTTAATGGTGCCGCCATATTCTTCTTTCCACTCCCAGGTTCGCTCTAAGAATTTCTCACGACCTAACTCTCTTTTATCAATGCCTTCTTCTTTCAGCTGTTCGGTAACCTTTACTTCCGTAGAGATTGCCGCATGATCCGTTCCCGGAATCCAAAGCGCATTAAAGCCCTGCATTCTCTTGTAACGAATCAAGATATCCTGCAAGGTATTATCAAGGGCATGACCCATATGCAACTTTCCGGTAATATTCGGGGGCGGCATTACCGTCGTAAACGGCTTTTTGCTACGATCGATTTCCCCATGAAAATATTTCTTTTCTAACCATTTGCTGTACAAACGGTCTTCCATTCCTTTCGGATTATAAGTAGTTTCTAAATTTTGACTCATCGTCTTCATCTCCTTCACACAATCAACACATTCTATTACATAAAAAAACGCCCTTTATCAAAAAGGGCGATTATAGTCGCGGTACCACCTTCATTTATGCCTACGGCATATCTCATCATGTCTGTTAACGGGAACGACTCCGAAGTGATCTACTACACGGTTCAACCACCCTGCTCCAAAGCTACCTTCCGTATACCGCCACAGGAACCGTCTTTCAGCCACGAACCGTTCTCTCTAACAGGGGGAATATACGTACTCCTCTTTATCCACGCATTTGCTATTAAACTACCCTTATCTTACGAAAAAAACCGCTTTCTGTCAAGATTTACGTGCCTTAATTCTACACAAGCCTAAGTGTACGCAGTAGAAAGAGCCACGCTGTCAGCGTAAAGGGGCTAAGAAAGGTGGTAAGCGTTACCGCTCCGGCTGTGAGACTACCTTGGTTTCCCAAATTCTTGGCCATAATATAAGAAGTAACTGTGGTCGCTGAGCCTAACATCACGAGAATAGTAACTAGCTTTTCCGCGCGGAAGCCAAAGCCGATTGCTACCGGCAAGAACAAAGCGGCAAACCCGATTAGCTTTAAAAAGGTGGCACAAAGCACCGGCACCTTCTCCTTGTCTAAGGCGCTGTAGGTGAATGACGCTCCCATAGCCATCAGACCGAGAGGGGTGGCTAGATTGCTCACACTTTCTACGCTTTTTTCTAACACCGGCGGCATCGAAATTCGGAAGAACGACCACAGAATCCCGATGGCGATGGCGATAATAATCGGATTTTTGATAACGCCAACTAAGGTTTCTCTAAGCCTTTTTTTGTCGATTTTGCCTTCCCCTGGTTTTAACAGACAAAGGACAATCACCGCTACTACGTTATAAAGGGGGACGCTAGCGATAATCATTACGGCGGCCGCTGTCGTCTTTCCATATAGACTTTGGAGAAAGGCCATACCGATAAGGGCGGCCGAACTGCGATAGCTCGCCTGGATAAATTCTCCTCGCAGGCCCCGCTCCTTTAGGAAAAGAGACAAGCCGATGGCAATTAAAATACAAAGAATGGTGACTGCTAGACAAAACAAGAAAAAGGGCAAATCGAATACTCGCCGAAAATCCTCGCCTCGTAAGTCGTTAAACACCAGCGCTGGCAAAGGGACTAAGAAGACGAAACGATTGATTTTGGCAGCAAACTCTTCGTCAATTATCCCTTGCTTTCGTAAGAAAGCTCCCAGTATCATCATTAAAAAAATGGGCATGGTAGCGCCCATACTAAATAGTAAGTTTTCCATAATTAGCTCCATTTTGGTTTTTTTCATTATAACATGTGTGATATACTGTGGTATATGAGAAATTTAATCAGAAAACTGGATGAGAAAAGTACACTTGAAAAAGAGGAATGGATTTGGCTCTTTGAGCACCGGGATTTAATCGATAGGGAGGAGCTATTCGCCCTTGCCAGAGCGCGAACTTACGAACACTACGAGCATAAAATTTTCGTTCGGGGTTTAATCGAATTTACCAATTACTGTCGTAATAACTGCTATTACTGCGGTATTCGTTCGGGAAATCAACTGGTATCCCGCTTTCGTCTAACAACCGAAGAGATCCTCGATTGTTGCCAGCTAAGCTACGAAGCTGGCTTTCGTACCGTGGTCTTACAAGGCGGTGAAGACGCTTTCTTTACCAAGGAACGGCTCTGTGAAATTATCGAAGCAATCCGCCGAAAGTTCCCAGAGGTGGCCATCACCCTTTCCATTGGCGAGCGTCCTCGTGAGGATTACGAAGCCTTCTTTTTAGCCGGTGCCGAGCGTTTCTTATTAAGACACGAAACGTATAGCCCTAGCCACTATGCCAGGCTTCATCCGGAGAACTTAAGTGCCAAAGCCAGGCAGAAGTGCTTAACGGACTTAAAGGAAATCGGCTATCAAGCAGGGAGCGGCTTTATGGTGGGCTCTCCTTACCAAACTCCGGAAAACTTAGCCGAGGACTTTCTATATCTTAAGGAACTGGATCCCCAAATGATTGGCATTGGCCCGTTCATCGCTCATAAGGATACGCCTTTTGGGGCAATGACCTCGGGGACCGTGGCCGATACACTACTGTGTATTGCCCTACTGCGCCTAATGCTACCAAAGGTCTTACTTCCTTCGACTACATCCCTAGGAGCTCTTGCACTAGACGGACGCAAGAAGGGCGTTCTCGCTGGTGCCAACGTCCTCATGCAAAACGTGACTCCTAGCGCCCAGCGATTAAATTACACTCTCTACAACAACAAAGAACGGGCCAAGGATATCGACTTAAGCCCGGATAACCCGCTCTTTAAAGAGCTAGAACAATTAGGATACGCAATTGTATCAGAAAGAGGGGACTCGAAAAATGTATGATGCACATTCAAAATTAGCAGAGGACTTTATTAATCACGAGGAAATCGAAGAGACGTTAGCCTTTGCCGATGAAAACAAAAATAACTTAACATTAATTGAAACTATCTTAGAAAAGGCCGCCAAGATGAAAGGCCTTACCCACCGAGAGGCTTCGGTGCTCCTAGCTTGCGAGGACGAAGCAACCAACGAAAAAATATACAAACTGGCAAACGAAATCAAATTGGCTTTTTACGGCAACCGCATTGTGATGTTTGCCCCCTTATATCTATCTAATTACTGTATTAACGGCTGTACCTACTGCCCTTATCACTTAAAGAACAAGACAATTCCCCGGAAGAAGCTTTCGATGGAAGAAATCCGGGCAGAGGTCATCGCCCTCCAGGATATGGGGCATAAGCGCTTAGCGCTAGAAGCCGGCGAAGATCCCGTTCATAACACCATGGATTACTACTTAGAGGCGATTCGCACGATTTATGACGTGAAACACAAAAACGGCGCTATCCGCCGGGTAAATATGAATATCGCTGCTACCACCGTGGATAATTATCGCCTTTTAAAGGAAGCGGAAATCGGTACTTATATTCTCTTTCAAGAGACGTATCACAAAGCCAGCTATCAGGAACTTCACCCGACAGGTCCTAAGTCCGACTACGACTACCATACCACGGCAATGGATCGGGCGATGGCCGGCGGCATCGACGATGTGGGCATCGGAGTGCTCTTTGGCCTTGATAAATACCGTTATGAGTTCGCCGGGCTTTTAATGCATGCGGAGCACTTAGAAGCGGCCTTTGGCGTGGGACCTCATACGATTAGTGTCCCTAGATTAAAGGATGCCGATGATATCGATGCATCTACCTTTACAAACGGTATTGATGACGAGACCTTCGCCAAACTGGTGGCCTGTATCCGTCTAGCCGTTCCATATACCGGCATGATTATCTCCACTAGAGAGAGCCAGGATGTTAGAGGACGCGTCCTTCACCTGGGTATTTCCCAAATTAGTGGTGGCTCCAAGACCAGTGTGGGCGGCTACGTAGATAGCGAACCTGAATTAGGTGACTCCTCCCAGTTCGAGTTAAGTGATACCAGGACCTTAGACGAGGTCGTACGCTGGCTAATGGAAATGGATTTCATCCCTAGCTTTTGTACTGCTTGCTACCGGGAGGGTCGTACTGGCGACCGGTTTATGTCTCTTCTAAAAAGTGGACAGATTCAAAACTGCTGTCATCCTAACGCCTTAATGACTCTTCAGGAGTATTTGATGGATTACGCATCTCCCGAGACAAAGATTATCGGTGAAAAAATCATCGACCGAGAGATTAGCAACGTCCCTAGTGAAAAAGCTAGAGAGATCGTGATCCGCAACTTAGACCTAATCCGTAATAACAACAAACGAGATTTTGTATTTTAAGGAGATAAGCAATATATGAGTTTACAGAACACACCTAGTTCCGAACGCGTCCACATTAGTCTCTTTGGAAATCGCAACGCCGGTAAGTCAAGCTTAATCAATGCCCTTACCGGCCAAGACCTAGCCATCGTCTCCGAAATCAAAGGAACCACCACAGATCCGGTTCAAAAAGCAATGGAATTGTTGCCTCTTGGCCCCGTCGTCATTATCGATACCCCTGGACTGAACGATACCGGGGAAATTGGGGCACTACGGGTAAAGAAGACGTATCAAGTCTTAAATAAGACGGACATCGCGCTCTTAGTTGTGGATATAAATACCGGCTTCCAAGAAGCGGAACTGGAAATTTTAGAACTGATTAAAGAAAAAGAAATTCCTTATCTGGTGGTCTATAATAAAAGCGACTTAAAAGATGAAGCACCTAAGACGCTCATTAACCCTTCATTAGTAGTAAGTGCCAAAACCGGGGATGGCATTGAGGAACTAAAAAACGCGCTCGGCGCGCTGGCACCGGCGCTAGAAAAGGACAACGTTATCGCAGCTGACTTAGTTACCCCTGGAGACCTCGTACTCCTGGTTGTACCCATCGATTCTGCCGCCCCTAAAGGACGCTTAATCCTTCCCCAGCAACAGACCATTCGTGACTTACTAGATCACGGTAACCTAGTAACCATTGTCAAAGAAGACGCCCTCGAAAGCGCACTAACAAGCCAAGCGCCCGCCCTTATTATTACCGATAGCCAAGTCTTTGGCACTGTTAGTCGCATCAATAACCGGCGGTTTCCCTTGACTTCCTTTTCCATTTTATTCGCCCGCTATAAGGGCGACTTGGAGCCGTTATGGGAGGGTGCTAAGGCGCTAGATTCCTTAACGGCTAATAGCAAGATTTTAATTAGCGAAGGCTGTACCCATCATCGTCAATGCGATGATATCGGCACCGTAAAGCTCCCCCGGTGGCTAAAGGAATATACGAAAGAAGACCTTACTCTCTCCTTTACCAGCGGCAGTGAATTTCCTCAGAATTTAAACGAGTATGATCTCATTATCCACTGCGGTGGCTGCATGTTAAATGAAAAGGAAATGAAATACCGCATCGCTAAAGCTCAGGCGGCAAATGTTCCTATTACCAATTACGGGATGGCGATTGCCCAGATGAAGGGTATTCTCGCTGAAAGCTTAGCACCTCTCGCAAAACAGAAGTAAAATTCGCTCTTTATTTTCTCCCCATTTTCCTGTATGATATACTTTGTTATCTATAAGGAAATGGGGATTTTTATGAATACAATTGCACGTGGCTTAGAGTATCTAAGCAATACTGCTACAAACGCAGCCCAGCGCTACGATTACGAACGAACGTATAAGAAGACTAGCTATGTGATTATCTTTTTTACTTTTTCCTGCATTGGCTGGTTATGGGAAATATTATATACATACCTAACAGAAGGCCAGGCCGCCAATCGCGGCGTCTTAAACGGACCTTGGCTCCCGGTCTACGGTACAGGAGCGGTGATGTCCCTGCTAGTGTACCAGCTGCTTAAAAACAAGCGACCAACCTATCTTTTGGGAACGATTATGCTTTTTGCAGGAATCATCGAGTACGCTACCGGCGTCTTTTTAGAAAAGACCTATGGTATGCGGTGGTGGGACTACCGGGATTTGACCTTTCAGCTACACGGACGAATTTGTCTACGGGGTCTAATCTTCTTCGGCACGGCCGGACTATTTATTGTCTATATTGCTGCCCCGCGAATCGATGAATTTACCGAGCGCTTTTCTAGCCGCTTTATCAGCGCCTTAGCCCTTCTCCTGTTGTTCCTCTTGATTTTTGATATCATCACCTCTTCCCAGGCGCCAAATATGGGTCGAGGGGTTACTTATACAGTCTTTCATACAATTTCACCACTTATCAGAAACGGAGCCTGAGGGAATTACCTCAGACTCCGCTTTTTACAGCATATCTGCCAATCCATGTCTTCTAAAAAACAAACTGTTATGTTATAATTTGATGAGTGAACACGCAGAGTTTTAGCGAGGGGAGAGGTCTCGATGATAAACAAATATAACCATGACAAAGATACTCGTCTGTCAGAATTGGAAGCAGAGCTTCAAAATCTTCGTGGCAGATTAGCTTCTGCAAATGAAAAAATAGAAAAATACGAACAAAAAATGAATGAAGAGAAAGAACCTTTGCGGGAGTTATACTTAAATTCTCTTCTTCGAATAATGCCTGAAATAGTACTCTTTATCAATACCGACTTAAAGGTTATTATGTGTTCAGAATCGTATTTAGCGGCAGCTGGCATGAAAAGTTATGACGAAATCATCGGAACGCCGGCGATTCCCGAGCGACTTGAATATCCAAACGCACAGGCGATTAGCAGCGCCGAGCAAGAACTAATCGATGCAATGGAAAGCGGTATTACTATTGAAGAAGAGATTTTCTTCTCCTTTATACCTGGTACTTCAAAACGCTATTATAAAAAATACGTTCGCCCTCTTTCGGACACACGTGGTCAAGCTATTGGTGCAATCTTACTTTTTATCGACGTGACAGATATTAGTATCGCTCGTGAAGATGCAAAAAAAGCCAGTGAAGCCAAAGGAATTTTCCTCGCAAACATGTCTCATGAAATACGCACACCCATGAATGCGATTATTGGTATGACTCATATTGCTAGAGAGTCAAACGAAATCAACAAAAAGGACGAATGTCTGACAAAGATAGAGAGTGCATCTGCCCACCTTTTGGGCGTTATTAACGATATTCTCGATATGTCCAAAATAGAAGCCGGCAAATTTACACTCTCTGATTCCGAATTTGCCTTTGAGGACTTAATCGAGCAGATTGTGACCGTCACAAGTTTTAAAGTAAATGAGAAACTACAGAAATTCACCATTGACGTCGATAAAAATGTCCCTCCTTTTATTATCAGCGATCAACAACGGCTCTCTCAAGTTATCACTAATCTCATTTCCAACGCGATAAAATTCACTCCCGAAGGTGGTTGTATTGATTTACGTATTCGCAATCTATCCGAGCAGGATGACATTTGTACACTTCAGGTCGATGTAGCTGATACCGGGATTGGTATATCAGAACAACAACAAAAGCAGCTATTCCAGTCTTTTCAACAAGCAGATTCTAGTATCTCCCGCAAATATGGCGGAACAGGTCTTGGTCTTGCCATATCAAAGAGCATTATTCTGCAAATGAATGGCGACATATGGGTAGAAAGCGATGTTGGTAAAGGCTCCGTTTTTAAATTTACCGCTCAGGTTAAAAGGGGCGCTGTCGGAAATACTGATACGAAAAAAGGGAAAGATTTGACTGAAGAAACTAAGGGAATCTTTACCGGAAGACGTATCTTAGTGGTCGAAGATAATGAAATTAACCGTGAGATTGTTCACGCCCTGTTGAGAGATACCGGTGCCACCCTTGAAAGCGCTGAGAACGGCCGCATCGCCTATGATTCTCTCCTACGTGAGGAAACGACTCCTTATGATATTATTCTTATGGATGTACAGATGCCAGAAATGAATGGATATGAAGCGACGAAAGCCATTCGTTCTACGACAAACCCGAGTGTTTGTAATACTCCGATTATCGCCATGACGGCAAATGTCTTTCGAGAAGATATCGAGACTTGCTTAGCCGCAGGTATGAATGACCATATTGGCAAGCCTTTAGATATTGATGAAGTGATGATGAAGCTAAAGAAATATCTCTAAGAGCATCTGGGCCTCAAGAGAATAATTGGCACAACGAAGCGACCGGATAATGATTAGCCGGTCGCTTTCTTTGCCTGTATATATAGTTTGGAATCAAGCCTAACTCTTCATACAGGCGAACCGTATTGGGGTGAACGCCAACAATCGCCGCTACTTGGGATGTTCTGTACGTCTGCAAAGCTACTCACCTTTTCGTTCTTTAAAGAATTCGTTAAGAGATTCTAAAAGCTTCATCAAAACCGGCATCTCTTCCGGCGTTAAGCGCTTTAGAATCGCTTCTGTCATCTGATGGTGATACTCCTCATGGTGGTGAAACGCCCGCATTCCGCTTTCTGTTAACTTTACGAAGACTACTCGGCGATCCTTTTCGCTGCGAAAGCGCTCAACGTATTTTTTATTAACTAGAGAGTTCATGGCTGTTGTTAAGGAACCCACCGTGATACCCAAATGAGAAGCAATAGAAGTCATATTCTTCTGCTCGGACAAGCCAATCGCCTCAATCACGTGCATATCGTTATTCGTCAAGTCTTTAAACTCGCCGCTGATAATCGCTTTGCCTTCTTCTTCCATAATCTCATTAAAAAGTTTCACTAATACTTCATTCAATGAAGAGTATTCTAATTCCACTAGCAACAACCTCCTTTCCGTCTCTATTATTCTTTATTCAAAAATACTGGCAATAATTTCTGGCACCGTCTCTAACTTCTCTTGCTTATACACATTGGCGCCGCAAAAGAGCAAGCCCTGATCCACTTCTCCTTTGGCCGCTGCCACCAAGGTATCGGTAATGCAATAGGGAATATCCTGAGGATTGCAACGCGCCAAGCATTGATGGCAAGGTGAGTGAGAAATCTGCTCACCGGCTTCTACCCGTTCCATTAGCTGATTCCTAAGGGCACGTCCTGGCATCCCTACTGGGCTCTTAGTTATCACCACGTCTTCTTTGCTAGCGGCCAGATATGCTTCCTTATAACGGGAATCGGCATCGCACTCTTTGCTAGTGATAAACCTAGTTGCCACCTGAACGGCGTCTACCCCTAAAGCAAATGCCCGTTTAGCATCTTCTTTTGATTCAATCCCGCCACCAAAGGCCACCGGAATTTTCTTCTGATACTTACATGCGTATTCCTTCACCACTTCCAAGATGCCTTTTACTTCTTTATCATAAGTCAATTCGTCCAAACTTTCCACATCTTCTTTTGAAAAACCTAGATGACCACCGGCTTTTGGACCTTCAACCACGATTAAATCAGGCACTCTTTGGTACTTTTTATCCCACAGCTTAAGGATGACACTTGCTGCTTTTATGGAAGAAACAATCGGAGCAATCTTCGTCTTCGCTCCAGCCACAAGCTTTGGCAGCTCAACCGGTAACCCGGCTCCGGAGATAATAATATCCGCACCAGCCCCTACTGCCGCCATTACGTGTTCCTTATAATGCTTAAGGGCTACCATAATATTCACCCCTACAACACCGTCTGGAGCTATTGCTTTCGCCTTCTTAATCTCCATTCTCAGGGCTCTATCATTAGCACTTTTTACATCTGTGTCAAAATCCGGCTCGCGAAAACCAATCTGGGCACTACTTATCACGCCAATACCGCCAGCTTTTGCTACGGCCCCGGCTAGATTACCGAGGCTAATCCCAACGCCCATTCCCCCTTGAATCAGAGGAATTTCCGCTGTTAAATCACCTATCTGCAAAGGTGTCACCTTCATGTCAATATCTCCTACATCTCCCTAAATCGCTGATACCTACGTTCGCTGATTTCATCCCCACTTAAATCCTGATAATCCTGCAAAAATCTCGTAATACCCTGCTCTAACTGCTTGGTTACTACTCCTAAATTCTGCAAAGTAAAATGACCTGGCTCTTCTATGACCTGTTCAATTATCCCCATTTCCAGTAAATCCTTCGCTGTCAGCTTCATTACTTCTGCCGCTTCTTTAGCAAGACTAGCATCCTTCCACAAGATACTGGCAAAGCCTTCCGGAGAAAGAATCGAATAAATGGCATTTTCCAGCATCCAGACCTCATTGGCTGTCGCCATCGCAAGAGCTCCACCACTGCCACCCTCACCGATAACAATGGATAAAATCGGCACCTTAAGAGCAGACATCTCGTAGAGATTTCTGGCAATTGCCTCTCCTTGGCCCCGTTCTTCCGCTTCCAGGCCGCAAAAGGCTCCCGGTGTATCCACAAAACAGATAATCGGACGACCGAATTTCTCCGCCTGCTTCATTAGCCGAAGAGCTTTGCGATACCCTTCCGGAGAGGGCATGCCAAAGTTGCGGCGGATATTTTCTTTCGTATCCTTACCTTTGGCCTGAGCAATGACCGTTACGGGTAGGCCCTTAAAGCGAGCCACGCCGCCGATGATCGCTTCGTCGTCGCCGTAATAACGATCGCCGTGAAACTCGGTGAAATCCTCAAACAAATGGGTTAGGTAATCCTCACCTACGGGCCGATCCTTCATTCGCGAAAGTAGCACCCTGTCCCAAGCACCAGCAATCTCATTCTTCACTTCGCTGGCACTCTCTAGCGGCGCTGCCGCTAGCAAAGTAGTCGGCGTTTGTGAATGAAGACTGAGAATCTCGGCTAACGTTTTCTTTAGTTCTGGTCTAGCGACAATTTTATCTACAAAACCGTGTTCCTTTAAAAACTCAGCTCGCTGAAAGCCTTTTGGCAGCTTCTGCCCAATGGTCTGTTCAATAACCCTCGGACCGGCAAAACCGATTAACGCTCCTGGCTCTGCCAGAATAATGTCGCCTAGCATGGCAAAGCTAGCTGTGACCCCGCCGGTGGTGGGATCCGTTAAGACCGAAATAAAAAGATTCCCGCTATCGCTATGGCGCTTAAGAGCCGCGCTGGTTTTGGTCATTTGCATGAGAGAAACAATGCCTTCTTGCATCCTCGCTCCGCCGGAGCAAGCAAAAAGGATCAGCGGCAGATTCTCCTTGGTGGCTCGCTCTGCTGCTCTAGTAATCTTCTCACCTACTACTTGACCCATACTAGCCATCAGGAAGCGACCATCCATCACTCCGATTATAGCTGGATTTCCTTCCACCTGGCAGGAGCCGGTAATAACCGCTTCTTGCAGGCTGGTCCTTGTCTGAATTTCGGCGATTTTATCTTCGTATTTAGGATAGTTTAACGGGTTTTTAGTAACTAAATCATCGTCAAAAGAAACGAACGAGTTGCTATCGGCCACCATTTCAATTCGCCTTCTGGCATGGACGCGAAAATAGCCCTCACACTTAGGACAAGTGTAAAAATTTTCTTTTACATCATCGGTAATAATCGCCGCTCCGCATTTATTGCACTTTCTCAGCAGCCCCTCTGGCACTTCTGGTTTCTCCTGCTTAATCGTCTGCAGAGTTTTGCGAGTATTATGAACGGTCTTTGTTTTTTTAAAAACATTCGTTAACTGCATAAGATTTCACCTTTATGTTTCTCGATAAACTCAATATCGATATCTCCCTTACAGAAATCTTCGTTACTGAGAATTTCATACTGATAATCTACATTTGTCTCGACCCCATCAATGATTACCTCACCTAGGGCACTTTGCATCTTGGCAATCGCCTCTTTCCGGTTCTTCGCCCAGACAATCAGCTTCGCCACCATAGAATCGTAGTACGGCGGAATCGTATAGCCACTATAGATTGCCGAGTCAATGCGAATCCCCTTACCGCCTGGCAGATACATATCCTTAATCGTACCGGGAGAAGGTGCAAAGTTCTTCCTGGGATTTTCCGCATTAATACGACACTCAATGGCGTGACCGGAAAGACGAACATCCTCCTGGGTAACGCTTAAGCGTTCGCCACTGGCAATGCGAATCTGCTCCTTCACAAGATCGATTCCCGTAACCCATTCTGTCACCGGGTGTTCCACTTGAATACGGGTGTTCATCTCCATAAAATAGAAATTATTATCTTTCTCAAGTAGGAATTCAATCGTTCCCGCATTTTGGTAGTTCGTTGCCCGAGCCGCCCGCACAGCCGCTTCACCCATAGCTTTTCGTAGCTCTTTCGTTAAGGCCACACTAGGAGATTCTTCGATCATCTTCTGGTGATTACGCTGAATCGAGCAATCACGCTCCCCGAGATGAACTACATTACCGTGTTCATCTGCCAAGATCTGGAATTCAATATGACGAGGATTTTGTACAAAATGTTCAATGTACATCGTGTCATCCCCAAAGGCGTTACGGGTCTCTTGTTGTGCCGTCTTAAACGCCTGCTCAAACTCCTCTTCCCTATGGGCTTCTCGCATTCCTTTACCACCGCCACCAAGGGCAGCTTTAATAATAACCGGATAACCAATCTCTCCCGCCAGTGTAAACCCAGTCTCCCAGTCGTAAACCGCCTCCTTGGTCCCGGGGATAACCGGGACGTTCGCTGCCATCATGGTCTTCCTGGCTTCTTGCTTATTGCCAAGGCTAGCAATCACCTCGGCTTTCGGACCGATAAAAATAATATTACACTTTTCACAAAGCTCGGCGAACTTAGCGTTCTCTGATAAGAAACCAAACCCTGGATGAATGGCATCTGCACCGGATACTAAGGTTGCGCTGATTATCTTTTCCATCTCCAGGTAACTCTTAGTGGCTGGTGCTGGGCCGATGCAAATCGCTTCATCGGCTAACTGAGTATGCAACGCTTCCTTATCGGCTTCTGAGTATACCGCCACCGTTTCAATGCCCATTTCACGACAGGCCCTGATAATCCGGACGGCAATCTCTCCTCTATTTGCAATTAGTACTTTCTTAATCATAATCGTCCTATCCAACCATAAAGGTTAATTCCCCGCTCACAACTACTTTCCCGTCCACTGAGGCCTTGGCTTCGCCAATTCCCACAGGGCCTTTTTGCTTAATGATTCTCGTCTCTAGGCGAATCTTATCGCCGGGAATAATCTTGCCTTTAAACTTGCATTTGTTAATGCCGCCAAAGTAAGCGATTTTCCCTTTATTCTCTTCTTTGGAAAGAATCGCCACCGCCCCCGCTTGGGCTAGGGCTTCAATCGTTAATACCCCTGGCATAACCGGTTCCTGGGGAAAGTGTCCTGCAAAAAATTCCTCTCGGTAAGATACGCACTTATATCCCACAGCGTATTCTCCTGGTTCGTAGTCTTCAATATAATCCAGTAGTAAAAAGGGATGTCTATGAGGAATAATCTCCTGAATTTCCTCAATTCCTAAATGCTTCATCGTCCTCTCCTCCTTAGCTTATTCTAAATAGCGGTTGGCCATACTCCACCATCTCACCGTTTTCCACTAGTACCTCGGCAATAACCCCTTGGTAATCGCTTTCGATTTCGTTCATCAGCTTCATGGCTTCGACAATTGCTAGCGTCTGGCCTTTATTAACGGTATCCCCTACCTTTACAAAGGGTGGCTCCTCTTCACCAGGAGCAGCGTAGAAGGTCCCTACAAGGGGAGAGGTTACCACCTTTCCTGAAACTTCGGCAGCGCTTTCCGGAGCGACCACTGGTACGGCTTCTACTGGTACTGCCTCAACGCTGGAGACGCTAACCTGACTACCTTTTTGCTTCGATAATACTAATTTGGTTTCGCTCTCTTCGTATTTAAACGTCTGCAAATTTGATGCCGATACTGCTTTTATCAGTTCTAAAATATGCTCTTGCTTCATAATCTTCTCCTCGTTTAACCTTCGTACTTCTTCAGTAGCAAGGTCGCGTTATGACCACCAAATCCCAAGGAATTTGTCAATACATTCTTCACTTCCTTCTCAACTGGACCGTCAATTGCATAGTTTAAATCTAGTTCTTCTTCAGGCTCTACACTTCCCACTGTCTGATGGATAAAGCCCTCCTCAATGGACTTCACGCAGGTGATAAATTCCACTCCGCCAGCGGCGCCAAGAAGATGGCCAATCATGGACTTGGTGGAGTTGATAACCACGTCTTTTGCGGCCTCGCCAAAGGCCAGCTTAATCGCCCGGGTTTCGAATTTGTCATTAAGCGGTGTGCTGGTTCCGTGGGCATTGATATAATCAATATCCGCTGGTACCAAATCGCCTTCCTTAATCGCAATTTCCATGGCTTTCGCCGCCCCAGCACCGTCCTCTGCCGGTGAGGTAATGTGAAAGGCATCCGCAGTCGCCCCATAACCGGCAATCTCCGCGTAGATTTTTGCCCCTCTTTTCTTAGCATGCTCTAATTCTTCCAGCATCACCACCCCAGCGCCTTCGCCCATAACAAAGCCATCACGGTCTTTATCAAAAGGTCTAGAAGCTGTCTCCTTATCAGGGTTGGTGGAAAGAGCCGTAAGCGCCTGAAAACCGGCGGTACCAATTTCACAAATCGACGCTTCTGCGCCACCTGCTAGACCAAAGTCCATATCGCCATATTGAATCGCCCTGTATGCGTCTCCGATAGAGTGAGTCCCTGTGGCACAAGCGGTTACCACGTTGGTGCACTTGCCTTTAAATCCGGTGGCAATGGAGACGTTACCGGCAGCCATATTAGAAATCATCATCGGTACTAGTAGCGGGTTGACCCTTGACGGGCCTCTATCCTTTAGCTTCTGATAGCTTCTCTCTAGCTCCTGTAAGGAGCCAATTCCCGAACCCACGATCACACCAGCCCGGTACGGGTCTTCCTTTTCGATTTCAATTCCCGAATCTTTAAGAGCCTCTAGAGCTGCACAGACGGCATACTGAGCGAATAAGTCCATCCTTTTTGCCATCTTAAAATCCATATGCTCTTTCGCTACAAAGCCCTTCACCTCTCCGGCTAACTTTACTTTATAATCGGTTGTATCAAAGCGGGTGATCTCCTCAATCCCCACTTTGCCTGCACGAATGCCAGACCAGAATTCTTCCACGTTATTTCCGATAGGTGTTACGGCTCCTAGCCCAGTTACCACTACTCTTTTCTTCATCCTTTTTTCTCCTATCTCCAGATTCCTCTAGATCACCATGCCGCCGTCTACATTAAGGACTTGACCGGTTATATACTTTGTCTCGTCTGCTGCTAAAAAAGAAATCACGCCAGCCACATCTTCAGGGCTACCATAAGTCCCTAAAGGGATCTGGGATAAGGTGGCTTCTTTTACTTTATCGGATAATTCCTCCGTCATATCGGTGCTGATAAATCCTGGAGCTACGGCGTTAACGAGGATCCCTCTACTAGCGACTTCTCTCGCCGTTGCTTTCGTCAGCCCGATAACCCCTGCTTTTGAAGCCGCATAGTTGGCCTGTCCCGCATTCCCTGTTTCACCCACCACGGAAGAGATGTTGATAATTCGGCCGCTTCTTTGCTTTAGCATCTGACGAACGGTAAAGCGGGTCGTATTAAAGGCTCCTTTTAAATTGGTATTGATAACCTCATCAAAATCCGCTTCCGACATCTTCATCAACAGATTGTCTCGAGTAATCCCTGCGTTATTAACCAGCACATCTAAGCTACCTTCGGTTTTAATCACCTCGCTAATAAACGCTTCACAGGCGGTAAAATCAGCGACGTTACACTGATACGTGGAAGCTTCGCCGCCGTTTTCTTCAATCTCTTTTTTTAAAGCTTCCGCCTGATCGGCAGAACCGTTATAATTGATGATTACTTTCATGCCATCACTAGCAAGGCGTCTGGCAATCGCTTTTCCAATTCCTCTAGCGCCCCCAGTTACTACTGCCACTTTACTCATTCTGCAAATCCTCCCACTTCGAGATATTTCTCACCTTTACGCTCTTATCTATTTTTCTTAGGAAACCACTCAAAGTCTTTCCTGGACCAATCTCAATAAAGGTCTCTACCCCATCAGCAATTAGCCTTTTCATGGATTGCTCCCAGCAAACAGACGAGCTAATCTGGCTAACGAGTAGTTCCTTAATCTCACTGCTATCCTCTACATAGTCAGCCGTAACATTCGTAATATAGGGAATTTCCAGCTTATCAAAAGCCACTGATTCCAGCTCTTTCCTAAGCTCCGCGCCAGCCCCTTTTAGCATCGGCGAATGAAAAGGGCCACTTACTTTAAGCGGCAAAACCCTTCTCGCTCCCGCCTCTTTTAGAGCAATACCCGCTGCTTCTACTGCTGCCTTTTCTCCTGTAATCACTATCTGCCCTGGACAGTTATAGTTAGCAATACTAACCCCGCCGATGGTCTCTGTAATCGCAGCAATCCCTTCGGCTTCCATACCGATAACGGCGCTCATAGCACCCTCTCCCGTAGGAACGGCATGCTCCATTAGTATTCCTCTTTTGCGAACCAAGGCTACCGCTTGCTGAGCACTTAGGGCCCCGCAGGTAGCAATAGCCGCGTATTCCCCCAGGCTAAGACCAGCACAGACATCTGGGCGTATCCCAGTCTGTTCCATAAAGACCGCTGTCATCGCCAGACACGTTGCCACCATCGCTGGCTGGGTATACTCGGTAATATCTAGCTTGTCATTATCGTTAAAACAAAGGGACGCAAGATCTAGTCCACAAGCAGCTGAGGACTCTTCATAAATCTTTTTCGCCGCCTCGCTGCGGTCATAAAAATCTTTCCCCATCCCGATTGCTTGGGCACCTTGTCCCGGATATATAAAAGCAATTTTACTCATAAAAGCCCATCCCTCCGATTAAATCATCTGTTTCTTTAACCAGCTTCTGAATCAGCTCCTGACAAGACATGCGTTCTTTCACCATTCCCGCAATCTGACCGGCCATTACGCTGCCGGCTTTTATATCCCCATCGACCACCGCTTTTCTAAGGCCACCTAGGGTAAGTAATTCAAGTTCTTCAAAACTTGCACCATTATTTTCTAAGTCAATGTATTTCTTCGTCATCTCATTTCGCAAAGCCCGGACTGGATGACCCGTACTTCTTCCCGTCACTCGGGAATCGATATCCTTGGCTTTAATGATTCTCTCTTTGTAATTATCGTGGACCTGAGCTTCATCGGTAACCACGAAATGAGTCCCTAACTGCATGCCCTTTGCTCCTAGCATATAAGCAGCTGCCATCCCTCTACCATCAGCGATACCGCCAGCGGCAATTACTGGAATATTAACGGCATCCACAATCTGAGGAACAAGTACCATGGTCGTGCTTTCGCCGATATGACCACCGGCTTCGCTACCTTCGGCGACAACGCAGTCCGCACCAGCTCTTTCCATTCTCTTAGCAAAAGCGACGGAAGCAACTACAGGAATCACCTTAATGCCGGCAGCTTTCCACATCTCCATATACTTCTCCGGAGTTCCTGCACCGGTGGTAACCACTGGGACACCTTCTTCTACAATCACTTTTGCCACTTCATCGGCATAAGGACTCATTAGCATAATGTTTACCCCAAAAGGTTTGTCCGTCAGCTTTTTTGCTTCCCGGACTTGCTCTCTTACCCAATCCGCCGGAGCGCTAGCGGCGCCAATTAACCCGAGGCCGCCAGCATTAGAAACAGCGGCAGCTAAGTGATACTCAGCCACCCAAGCCATTCCTCCTTGAATAATTGGATATTCGATTCCTAATATTTTTGTCACTTCCGTTTTCATAAACTTTTGCCCTTTCTTATAACTTACTAATTATTTATGAGCGTTGATATACTCAATTACATCACCTACGGTTGCGATTTTTTCTAAATCCTCGGTAGGAATTTCCACGCCGAATTCTTCTTCCATCGCCATCACTAGCTCAAATAAGTCCAAAGAATCCGCACCCAAATCCTCTTTAAAATTTGAAGTCTCCGTTACGTCTGCTGCGTCAACTCCTAAGTTCTCTGCGATCATTTCTTTTAATTTTTCTAACATAGTTCCATTCTCCTTTTATTTTGAAAATAAGATTTATATAACATCGCCGCGTACGGCGTGGTTACCATTCAATAATACTCGCACCCCAAGTTAGCCCGCCACCAAAACCGGCAATCACGATTCTATCACCTGGCTTTAGCGTGCCATCCCGGCCTAGTTCACTTAAGATAATCGGAATACTAGCACTTGAAGTGTTGCCGTAATCCATTAAATTCATCGGATATTTCTCAATCGGCTGTTTCATCCGTCTTGATATCGCCTCCACAATCCGCTGATTGGCTTGGTGTAAAATAAAGTAATCAATCTCTTCTGGTCGCCGATTGTTCTTTTCTAGCACCTCACCGATGACCTCTGTTACTTTCGAAACGGCAAACTTAAACACCGCTTGCCCGTCCATCTGCATAAAGAACTCTGGACTAGTATAAGTCGTCTCCTGCTTCTTTGTAATACTATTTCCCACAAAGCGATTCGTCAGTGTCAAAGCTTCTGCCTTACTTCCGTCGGTATGGGCAACCGGTGTATAATAAGTTCCCTCGCTAGCACCAACAACTGCGGCACCTGCCCCATCGCCAAAGAGAATGCAACTTCCTCTATCGCTCCAATCAATAATATTAGACAACGTCTCACTTCCGATAATAAGAATCTTCTTATATAACCCAGAAGCAATGTAAGCCTGAGCGGTGTTATAAGCTAGCACAAAACCGGTGCACGCTGCCGTTATGTCAAAACAGACCGCATTCACTGCGCCGATTTCTCTTTGTACTAGGCAAGAGCAGGCCGGAATCAAGGCGTCTGGTGAATTCGTCGCCAAGATAATCAGTTCAATCTCCGCTGCCTCCACCTTCGCATCTGCTAGTGCCGCTTTCGCTGCCGCTGCTGCCATCGAAGATACCGTCTCTTCACCAGCGATATGTCTTCTCGCAACCCCTGTTCGCTCCCTGATCCACTCATCGGAAGTCTCTACATAGGTTGCTAATTCATTGTTATCCATTATATAGGCCGGTGCATAAGAACCGGTACCGATTATCTTTCCTGTCATCTCATTTCCTCGTCTATAGATACTTTGATTTTAAATTAGTTTGACTATCAAAGTATATCACAAGAGAAAAATCTGTCAACAAAAAAATCCCAGCCTAAGCCAGGATTTAATCGGTTAATACGCTTTGTTTAACAGTCGTCGACTACATTTTTAAAAGTTCCATAAAACTTTGTAGCTCCGCCTTTGCTTCATCTGATGTCCCTTCTAATTCTCCCATGAGTTTATATAGTTCTGCCGTAGTCGTTTGAATTTCCTCACGAACTTCCTTTAACTCCTTCGCTATTTCCGGCAAGGGAACAACTTCCTCTTCTTCAAAGGTGTCCACATAACGAGGGATATTAAGATTGTAGTCATTTTCCTTAATCTCTTCTATCCCTGCCACATGTGCATACTTCTCAACATCGCTACGATTATGGAAAGTCTCAATAATCTTGTCGATGTTTTCCTTCGTCAATTTATTTTGGTTTTTACCCTTTTCAAACTCAGCCGAAGCATCTATAAATAAAATGTCCTTGCACTCACCACGAGCTTCCCGCCCTTTAAATACTAGGACACACGTAGGGATGCTTGTTCCATAGAAAAGATTTGCCGGTAAGCCGATGACCGCATCAAGCAAGTTTTCATTAATGATATTCTGACGGATTCTACCCTCAGAAGCTCCGCGAAACAGAACGCCATGGGGCAATACAATCGCCATCGTTCCCGTCTTATCTAGGTGATACAAACCGTGAAGAACAAATGCATAGTCTGCCTTTGAAGCTGGCGCTACGCCAAAGCCCTTAAAGCGAACATCCTTCTCCCGATCAATATTCTTTATATCCCATTTCTGAGAATAAGGGGGATTAGCCACCACCGCATCAAACTTTAACGGGGTCTGAATTCCATCTTTCTCGGCAAAAGGCCAGTCGGCATCTAAAGTGTCGGCGCGTCTTAGTTCCATGTTTTTATAGTTTACACCGTGCATCATTAGATTCATGCGAGCCAAGTTATAAGTCGTGGTATTTAGCTCTTGTCCGTAAAAATCAACACTACCTTCTTTATCGCCGTTCGGAAGCTCCTTCTGAACGGTAAGCAAAAGTGAGCCTGAACCCATTGTGGGGTCATATACCCGAAACTGTTCATTACAGTCTTTAGCGTCGCTAGTAACGACTTTAGCTAAAATTTGGCTAACTTCATGGGGCGTATAGAACTCGCCGCCTTTCTTGCCAGCATTGGCAGCAAATTGGCCAATTAGATACTCATAGACATCCCCTAAAATATCCTGTCCTGACTCGTCTTTAAAATTAAACTCGTTAATCATTAAAACAATATCATTTAACGCTTTAGCCCGCTCATTCGTGCTCGTTCCTAGACGGGTATCCCCTAGATTAACATCGGAGAATACCTCTGCAAAATCTGCTTCAGCTGTAGGATTGCGTTTGGCATTAGCGTTAAAATGATCAAACATATCCTGAAAATCACTGGCTTTAATTTTGTGATGTTCAATTTTCGAAACTAATTTATCCCATGTGTATTCCGGAATAATGGCATAACCGAGCCCACGACTGATCTCTTCCAAATATTCTTCTCGCTCTTCTGCATCTGCCACCGTGTAGAATTCTTCTAAATGATTATCTTCCAGGTAATTATCTTGATTCTCTGATAGATAGCGATAGAACATAAAGGGTAAAATATAGTTCTTATACTCGCTAGCATCCATTGTTCCTCGTAGTTTATTGGCCATAGCCCATAGTTTTGTGGTAATCTCTGTTGCATTACTCATATATTTTTTCTCCTTTGTTATTTATATAAAAACATTGCTTTTAATAGCGATTTTTTTAATGGTTTTCAGCAATTTTAGCTTACGCTGATGAAGTGGTTTACCTACTTTATATGCTCCGATTTGGTGTGCTTCAAGCTGGCATGTCACTATTCTCATGATTTGTTTATTTCTTCCTCTAGCAACCTCAGAGATTTAACAATATTAGAAAAATGCGGTATTTCTCCGTATATCATATTTTTCATATGTTCATAATCATCTGCTAATTGACGAATGCCATCCTCATTCGGAAGTAATTGTAGTGTGCCAATTTTAGCCGTTTCATACGCGGCACCTTTCGAGTAATAAAACTTTGACTTAAAAGCTATATCCTGCGCTAAAAGCTCCTTCTTATCTAGCGCCCTCTGCTTTATATCTGTTTTGCACATACAAAAAACATCATAATAATGCCTTGCATATCTATGCGGAACTGACTTGCCTCCCTGCCTATTTGCCACTTTATGTAATATAGTTATTTTCTCCCAAAAGGTTCTCTCAATGTCGACTGTTCTAACTGCAGCTTCTGGAGCATCAAACACGTCACTATATTGCTCTGCCACAAAAGATTTTACATTTTGAAAATGAGATGGTGTCCATTCCGCAAGTGGTCCTATCTCCATGCGTATCTCCGGTCGCAGATATATATCTCTATTTATCTGAGGATAAGCAAAATTTACAATAGCCTCATTTCCTTCTTTTTCTATGCAGATTTGAGGCACTGTATTAAGTTCCTTATGTAAATCGCTAATTAACTGCGGAAGGAAGATATCCTTTAAAAAAATTTCCGCTTCTACATTCATCCTTTTGTTAAGCTTGTCTTGCTGGGTCTTGCTCCGCATCTCCCATGGCTGATTTATATCATAATCGATGAGGCGCCAGTCCATTATCAAGTCAATATCCTCGCTGAACCTGTTAATAACATGGTAAGCTTTAGAAAGACTTGTACCTCCCTTAAACACAAACGAATCTTTCCATAGGCATCTCTCAAAAAGATAACCCAACATATAACATACCCAAAAGTCTTTTTCGACAATCGAGGGATGCATACCGATTTTCTCACCCGTATTCAAAAACAATATCCGCCTCTCTTCAGTAGGTAAATTAGCGACTTTTATCATCTAGCATCCTCCCAACTAACTTTTTTCACAAACTCATATATCCAGGCTGTTGATGTTTTGGCCTCATTTATCAAAATACTCTTGTCCGTTTTAGTAAGAACCTCTCGTAATTTACCTATCTCCTTTTCACCAATATTATACTTCCCAAGTGCACGAAATGCTTGAATGACCATAATAGTAGAAGTACTCATTCCGGCAATTTCACGATTCGCAACATGCCTAAACTCAAGTGTAGATTTTCCTATAGTATACTTTCGGTATGGTCCATCACTAACATAATGCCATTTATTAGATACCTGCGTTGACAAATGCAATATATTAAGTGCTGTATCCCCTGCAGGCGCAATCGTCCAATTATATCTTCTTGCTTGAGCTTCTGCCACTTTGTCGATCCTAGGAACACTATATTCATTCAAAACATTGCTGTATTCAGGAATATCATATACACCTTGCATTACTCTCCTAATTTTGCCTTCCTCATTTATACGAGATAGCCCCTTATTAATAGCATCAGTAGAGGCAATATCCAAAAAATCCACTGCTGTAAATGCTGTCCCGACTTCAAAACTATCTATCCGCTGCGATATTTGTTCTAAATATTTTGGTCTTATCATAAAGCACCGCCTTTCGTCAGATTAATTGTATCATATTTCTGACGAAAATCAATATTGTGTTATTGACTGACTTTCACATTGCTCAACTACTTGAGTTCTTCACAAAACATATCCTGCAACAGCGTTTTCTTAAGTTTTGTTAGGTTTTCCACCTTACGCTGATGAAGGGTGATAAGGTGGTCTAGGCAAAGAAAATATTCCGCAATATTAGCTTGCTCCTCGAAATTTGGCATAGAAATAACTTCTGTGTGTACATCATTGCGATTCAAAGTCGGCACACCACTACCTGTTCCAAATCGGCTTAAATCGAGTTGTTGATATAAAAAAAAGATGAATGTTTGATTGTTGCCTTTAAAGTCAGTAACCCACAATGTTGTATTGTGAGGCCAATAGTCCTTCTCTATATAGTGGACATTTCCTATAGTGCCAGATCTCCCTGTTACAACACCTGGCCCTTTAATCTTATACTCATTGTGATATCCATTTATACCATTTGACATAACAACCGGAAATTCTCCACTAGACATACTTTCTTTTGGGAGATCAAATCCCCTTTGCAAGGGAGCCACATTTCCCAACTTACGCTGTTCCCAAACTATCGGAAAAGGTTTTCATCACTTCTCGTCGCTCAATTTCTCTGTCATAAAAACATTGTAACCCTCATAGTGATAACTGGCATCAATACCCTTCATATAAACCTCTCGATCATCAATTTTATCTGTCAACGCCGCCTGAAGAAGGATTTTTATTTCCACATCTTTTATGGGGCTACGCTCCATTGCTAGCAGATAATCGTCTTTATCTACCTTGCTCCAATCAACCACCTTGCGAAGCTCCTTTTTTAAAATTGCATCTAGCCAAATTCTAGTGCTTCTGCCATTTCCCTCTCTGAAAGGATGTGCTACATTCATCTCCACATATTTCTCAATAATTTCATCATAATTCGCTTGCGGCATAACTCCAATATTTTGAAGCGCAGTCTCCAAATACATGACTGGTGCAAAGCGGAATCCGCTCTTTGCAATATTTACTGTTCTTATCTTCCCTGCAAACTCATATATTTCATCAAACAAGTACTTATGAATCTCAGAAAGACCCTTAAATGTTCCTATCTCAAAGGTGTCTAACAACTTATACTCGAATATTTCAAGCGCTTTTTTCTTGCTCAACTTCTCTTCTACACGAGCAAGTTCTACTGAATCTGTTATCCCTAACTTATTCTCCAATGCCATATGCTTCCTCCTCTTAGACGAACATTTTTGCAAGAAATGATTTTTTTATACTTTTTAATGTTTCCAACTTACGCTGATGAAGGGTGATAAGGTTGTCGAGGCGGGAGAAGAATGTGCCGATTTTTACCTGCTCCTCTTTTTGATGAGGTAAATATAACGGTGTTTTTTTCCCGCTTTCGATGGTGTATGTTCCAACTGTCCCAGTGCCAGTTGATTCCCTTATAAATTTTTGAATACTATCACCGTTGAAAGAATGATAAAAAAAACTGCCATCTATTGCATCCTCGTTTTTAAACCATATGATATTACCATCCTTGAAATATAGCGGTTCTTCGCTATTTATAAGCATCGGGACACCAATAGTTCCAACGCCAGTAACAAGTAGATCTCCTATTTTCGCCTTGCCCGACAAAGCACTATATTCATCATATTTTTCTTGCGAAATAAATAACGGCTCAGTAACTTCTTCCTTTTTTGATTCTGCAACTATATCTCTCGCCCTTAAAAATCTCACACCCGAGTTTGTCCAATCTGATTGATGAATACGTTTTAATGATGTGATTTCCATCAGTTCCCCCAACTTACGCTGTTCCCAAGGATTAGTATATCCAATAAATCGAAGCTCCGGAAACTCCGCCCCATTTTTAGGAAACATTTTCGAGAGCAAAGATTTTTTTTGCTGCTTCATTAAATCTAACTCACGCTGATGAAGGGTGATAAGGTGGTCTAGTTCTTTCAAAAAAATTCCTATCAATCTTTGCTCTTCGATTGATGAAACTGAAACCATCTTAGATTCCATTTCATTTTTAGTAACATGAATCATTGTGCTACCATTTGTATTTGCTAGGAGTTTTGCTTTATCCGACTCGAGAAGTTGTAATGCATAATCTCTGTCTAAATGTTCCGATAGCTCTATTTTCCATATGTGATAGTGGTAAATGACTTTTTTACCATCCCAAATATGCGGTCCGAACGCAGTGGCCCACGTATAAAGCAAATCTCCATTATTCGCATAAAACTTATCATCAAGTTCTAAATCAGAATAATACCATTGATTATTTGTCCCGAAATTACCAACGCGCAGAACAGGGTATTTACCAAACTCTAATAATTCTTGTTGCTTATATGCTCGTCCATTGATAAATGTCGCGATATCAGATAGCTTACGCTGTTCCCAATTTCCAGTAAAACCTTTGAATCTAATGGCAGGTTCTTTTGTTTTTTTTATGTCCATTTTGCTCTATCCTCCCTATCTTGGCTTATTTACACGCACATTTTGCATATACTGATTTTTTTATAACGGATCCTAACGAAGACTGTCTGACCGCAATCACTCACCCTTCTTGATTTCATCAGCCAAGTCATAAAATGCCTTACGGAATTCGATTCGATATTTAACCCAAGATAACGCAGCTACTTCTGCGGCTGCAATCTCCTTGTAATCAGAGCGCGCCTCATTCATAATCGTCGTCAACTCATTTTGCTTATCCATGTCTTCCTGTCCTAGTCGATGCTTCTTAATAAGCTCATCAACCTCCTTAGGTTTCACACTATTATCAATACCCCACTTACGAACAAATTCTGTTACTAACTTAATATTAGTATCTTTTTGAGATTTATCCATCGCTTGATTCATCTTTTCCACATTACGTGGTGCTGGATAACTATCAAATACGAACTCCTTGGTGATAATCTTATCTACGAAATTGCGTACCTTGACTTTTTCCTTCTCATTATCTGACTTCGCAATTTCCATGTTAATATCTGCAAAAGTTTTCTGGGCCTTATCCATTTCATCTGCGTGCACTTCATCTGCCATTTTAGCAATTAGATCAATGAGATAATCATAGTTTATCATAACATCATGGATATGAACCATCGCTAAGTTCACTTGGGAAATATCAATATTCTCTCTTTCTGCCTGGTACCTTTTGAGTTCCTCGGCAATTACCGTTGTCAAAATCACTTCTTGTTCTTCTGTAATACCGATACGCTGATAGAATTCTTCCGGATTATCATAGGCCGATATGGGATTCTTATTATCATCCTCAGTATATTGCTTCAACTGACTAAGTAGACGATTATAATCACCTAGTCGATTAAAAGCCTCTTCCTGGTCTCTTTCACTAGGGGGCACTTGAATAAAGTCGTTTGTCAATTCTCCAAGTTCCTGCACCACTTCTTGCATCTGGCTTTGAACTTCGCTAAAAGGTCTAGAAAGAATTCCTGCATTCTTATTATCTTCTTTTAGTTTCTCTAGAGGTAACTCTTCCTGCTCGCTAGCCGAATCCCGGTTAGAATATATATAAAAGGATTTATTCATCTCCAACTCATTTTGAACGGGCCAGCGATAATTCACAACATTTCCTTGAGGCTTCGCCTGATAATCATGCATCCGATTGGTACGAGAGTAGGCCTGAATCAAATTCCCCCCTTTTAGGGTGCGATCGATATAAAGCGTATTAAGTTCCGGCGCATCAAAGCCTGTAAGCAACTGATCCACAACAATCACTAAATCAAGGTAGTTTCTATCATCCGCAGTTTTATTCAACCGACGAGTCACGTCCTCTGTGTATTGCTTAACTGTACTCATATCCCAATCCGTACCAAAAAGCTTATTATAGCTATTAATGGCGCGGTGCAAATTTTCATTCGTCTTTAATTGGTGATTGCCATTTGAAGTATCAGCTGAGAAACTAACCGCAACTTTGAGACGTTCTTCCTTTGCCCGTTTTGCATTCATTTCTTCGAACTTGTCAAAATACTCCATAGCTCTTGGCGTCGAAGCTTTGTTGCCCCCAACATGGACCGTAAACAAGGCGTTATATTTCCCATTGTTTGAACGTTCTTTCCAGTTATCAAATATATCTTTAACAACTAGCTCAACATGCTCTGGACTCGTATCATAAACACTTCCTTTAATATTATCATCAATGTCCTCTTCCGTAGGATCTTCTGGCGCTTCGATGGTATTCTTGAATTCCACATTAAAACCAAGCACATTCTTGTCTGCAATTGCTTCTTTAATAGTATATGCGTGAAGAATATTACCAAAGATCTCCCGAGTAGCTGGAAACTTTGGTGTTCCCGTATAACCAACCCATGCCGAATTCGGTATAGCGTTGCGGATGCTTTCAAGCATTCCCTCGTTTTCACTGCCGTCACCAGTCGATCGATGGGCTTCATCCACGATAAAGAGAATATTCTCATTTAGCTTTTTGAAATTCTCACGAGCAACATAACGAGACATTTTTTGGATGCTAGTTACGATAATATTTTTATCACTCTTTTTAGTGAGTTTCCGGTGTAAGTCTGATATATTTGCGGTCTCACCAACCACTCCTGTTTTGCCAGCAAAGCCGGCAACCGGATCATAAGCCATATAAGCATCTGCTGTTTGATTGGTTAACGCAATACGGTCAACTAAGAACACCACTTTATCTACATTAGATAAACGACTAGCGAGCCATGCTGTTTTAAAGCTGGTAATAGTCTTTCCACTACCGGTAGTATGCCAAATGTATCCTAGTTTTCCTTCGTTGTAGTTGAAATCAAATTTGCTCACCTTATCAAGTACTCGCTTTGTTGCGTAGACCTGATATGGCCGCATAACTTTAATACTTTCCTTATTTTTTGTGCCGTCAAGAACCATGTATCGTGTTGCCAAGTCATGAGCCATGGGGATTGAGAGCACTTTGTCAGCAAAAGTCTTCCATGAACGGACAGGTCTTGCATCATCTTCGTTTTGCCAATTAAAGGCAAATGCACGATTGAAACTCTCGATTTTTGTATTCGCCATATAGCGAATGTCATAAGGTGTCATCGCAATTAATATTTGTAAAGTTGCAAAAATGCCGCTATATTGCTTTTCGGCAATATATTGCTCCATTTGATTTAGCGACTCTGTCGTCGTGTGAAGGGCTTTCTTTAATTCAATCTGAATAATTGGCAATCCATTAATAAGTAGGGTTACGTCAAAGCGGCGATTCTTTTTGCCATCGACTACTTTGGGTCGCTCAATTTGATTTACAACTTGATAAACGGTGTTTCCGCCACCGACCTGCGCTTGGTCAAATACGGTTAGGAATACGTGTTTCCCATTGTCAAGATCCACTTCAATCTCGGAAACTCCATTTACCCCATAAAGAAATTGGCCTGCATGGTAGGGAGAATCTATGCTAGTAATAACTTTTTTTACCTGTCCAAACTCGGTGTCAGATAGTTGGCCGTCTATGCGAGCACGGTTATTCTGTTCTAAGATTCTTTTAAAATTAGACCACAACTGTTCTGTGGTTCTAATTTTATCCAAATACTCCCACTGCTTAACACCACCTATCTGAGTTAAGTAGTCAATAACCTCACGTTCAAAGTCCAATTCAGATTTACTCTTGTATTCACTCATCTTGTCTTTTCTCCTTCAAATTTTCTTCTAGAACCGAGTAGGCAAACTGTTCCATTAACTCCGTATACTTATTTAACTTACTTTTTATCCTAAGAGTCTTATTATAAGAACTTCCTATTTTTTTCTGTTGTTCAATGGGCACAACTGGAATCACGATTTGCGTTAATTCTTTGATTGGTATTCGTAAAATGGCACCATTTCCTTGCAATCCCTTCTCTTTTTGACGTTTCACTCCTGAGTAAACATTGAAGAGATAGACAAAATACTGCTTATCAAGGGCATTGCTCCTAAACTCTACTTTCGTGAAATTGAGTGAAGGAACCTTACCTGCGTTACCTTCTCCAACAATAGTTGCCATCTGTAGCGAATTACTAATCACAACATCACCAGCTTCTAGAGCGATTCCTTTATTAATCATACCCGTGGTTTTCTCTTCGTTAACCTTGTTTTCGTAGTTAAAGTCGCTCTCAAAAGCTGCTTGGTCATAGTAAATAATATTTTTCATTTCAATTTGATTCTCAGCTCTTGTGGGATTAATACCAGGTATAAAGGTTACAAATGAACCAAGCTTTCTTTTCTCCATAGCGTCTCCTCCTTTCTTTTTGTATTTTTTGAAATAACTCTATATTTCTTTTGATGTAATTCTAACTCTTATTTTCGCCTCCGTCAAGCGATTTTATGTAATTTTTAAATATTTCACTTTGTATTTTCGTTTATATTCCTTCTTTAACGCAAAAACGCTTGAGAATAACGCAAAATTAGTTCATTCTCTTAGTATCTCTAACAAAAATGCGATAGTTTGGGAACAGCGTAAGGCTGTAGAGATTGCGGAATATTTTAAAGGCAATGGCTATTCAAAAAGTGATTTAAAAGAAGCTGGAATGCCCATAATTCTATACGGTAGACTATACACTAATTATCAATTTGTTATCAGCGAAGTAGATACTTTTGCAGCCACCAAAAGAGGCTCTGTAATTAGTCAAGGGAACGAGGTCATAATCCCTGCTTCAGGTGAAAGTGCTGAAGACATTGCAAGAGCGTCAGCGGTTGAAAAAGCTGGGGTTTTACTTGGTGGTGACCTCAATATTCTTCGTCCAATTGAGCAAATAAGTCCATCTTTTTTGGCCTTGGCTTTTTCAAGTGGAAATCCCCAAAAAGAACTTGCGAAAAGAGCACAAGGAAAATCAGTTGTTCACATTCATAACGCAGATATTCAAGATGTTATGATATCTTATCCCACAAAAGATGAACAGAATCGAATTGTTGATGTTTTCTGTAGTCTTGACACCCTTATCACCCTTCATCAGCGTAAGCAATCCCATAAGAAGGAGATGAAGCTATGTTAAAAGAAACTAAGCATACGGATTTGTTTTGTGAGTATTACGAAAAGTGGATTACAGTGTATAAAAAGGGGGCGGTAAGAAAAGTTACCATGAATAAATATTTGATGACTCATCAGTGGCTTGTTAAGCTTATCCCAGATTTAAGGCTCTCAGAGTGCACCCGTATTATGTATCAACAGTTGCTTAATGATTACGCCGAGTGTCATGAGCGACAAACAACTATGGACTTTCACCATCAATTGAAGGGCGCCATTTTGGATGCTATGGACGAAGGGCTAATCGAACGCGACCCTACCAGGAAAGCTATTATTAAGGGAAAAACTCCTGCCTTTAAAAAGATCAAATATCTCAACCAATTTGAACTACACAATTTATTGGCAAGTCTTACTTTACAGTCTGAAGTAAACTGGGATTATTTCATCTTACTTGTTGCCAAAACTGGCATGAGATTTTCTGAAGCACTTGCTCTTACCCCTAACGATTTTGACTTTGCCCATCAAACACTATCGGTGAATAAAACTTGGAATTACAAAGACGCCGGTGGATTCCAACCAACTAAGAACAAATCGTCATCACGAAAGATTCAAATTGATTGGCAAACGGTAACTCAATTCTCGGCATTGGTAAAAAACTTACCTCCAGACGAACCTTTCTTTATAAAAACAAAGGTTTATAACTCCACAGTGAATGATATTTTATCTCGTCGCTGTGAGGAAGCAAAAATACCTATTATCTCAATCCACGGACTTCGTCACACCCACGCTTCACTACTGTTGTTTGCGGGCGTTTCCATCGCTAGTGTTGCCAGACGACTTGGTCATGCTAGTATGACAACAACTCAAAAAACTTATCTACATATTATTCAAGAACTGGAAAACAAAGATGTAGATCTGGTTATGCGCTCTTTATCAGGACTCTGTTAATTACAAATTCACGATTGCTTACGTTGATGATGTTTAAACGTAGAAAAGTCCAGAACCCATTTAAAAAGGGAACCTGGACTTTTTTACACTTTATACTACTATTCTTCTACCACCGTCAGATCCTTCACCCAGCGGTACTTACGGAAGTGATACAGCACCCAGGGAATCTTACCCACCTCATCGATACACGTACAGGCGAACACCAGGAGCACCGGCCAATTCCACAAAAAGGCACCCGCTAGAGCTAGAGGTATGGCAATTCCCCACATGGTTACGGCTAGGCTATAGACGTCAAAGAGCGTATCCCCACCGGCAGCAAAGACACCATTGATAATAATCGTATTGACGCAGCGTCCTATCATATAGAAAGCCATGATTACCATCATCCCCGTCAATAAGCTCCTAGCTTCATCTGTAAGAATCATAAAGCGAGTAACAAAGGGTGTCAGCGCCAGGACGATGATTGTCGAACCTATGCCACAGATAAAGGATATTTTCGCCAAGCGAATACCATACACTTTGCCTAGCTGTAGCTTGCCTGCTCCCAGTTCATAACCTACTAAGATACCACCGGCACTCGCTAGGCCATTACAGACGCAACACATCAAGTCCCGGACCACAGCTGAGACTGAGTTAGCTGCCGCCGCATCGGCACCCATGTGCCCGATAATAGCCGTATAGGCGGTAAAACCAACGCCCCAGAACAAACCGCCACCAAGTAATGGCAGGGCGCATTTGCCAAACTGTATCATAAGGTTCTTATTCTTATGGAAAAAGCCGGAAAGCTGGGGACGTAAGAACCCCTTTTGTAAGGAGGACACTACTGCCCAAACTAGTTCAATCACACGAGCTATCAAGGTGGCTATCGCCGCTCCTTTTGCCCCCATCGCTGGTACACAAAAGAAACCGAAGATAAAAATTGCGTTAAGAACAATATTTAAAATCACCGCTCCTGAGCTTATAATCGCGCCTCTAGAGGCGTGACCACTGATTTTCATCACCGTCAGATAACACTGGGATATGCCTGTAAGCAAGTAGGACCAACCGGCAATCCGCAGATAATCAATGCCAATACGAATGAGCTCTGGTTCATTGGTAAAAATCATCATCAGATACTTAGGAAGAAAGATACAGGCGACAAAAAATAACAGCGAAGCTATTCCCGCTAGTTTAAGTCCCATACAAAAAAGGTCGTTAATCGTCTTTAAATCCTGCTTGCCCCAGTACTGGGCTCCTAAAATCGAAATACCGCCAGTCACTGCAGCTAGAATCATGTTTTGAATAAATTGAATCTGGGTTGCTAGAGACACCGCCGACATGGAATTCTGATCCACTCTTCCAAGCATAACGGCGTCACCGGCGGCTACCGCCGCTAGCATGAGGCTCTGCAACATAATCGGTAGCATCAGCGTTAGCAGACGCTTGTAAAATCGTTTATCTGAAAAAATCTTCGTTGTTAACTCCACTTTCATTCCTCACTTTTCTCATTCATCTGAGAAACCGTAACACATTCCAACTTATTTTTCTACCTATATTAGAAAAAAGTATGCCACCACGTCGATCTGCTGACGTAGTGGCATACTTATATGATAATTACTCTCCTCTTATCACTCTACCAACCAGGGCCGCCCATACCGCCTGGATTCATACCGCCTCCTGGCATTCCACCCATGCCGCCGCTAGTTTCCTCGCCGGAATCTGTATAACTTTTGAATTCTTCGCTAAGAATCCAAGAGCCCCGCTCAGTACCATCTACATAGAGCGTATACGTTTCCCCGGCTACTAGGCCTGCGTTTGTAATGGTAAGAGCCTGAATATCTTTAAGGGTCTGGGCTGTGACCACTTCTTCACCAATTTGGTTCTGAAGGGTAATGGTGCTGCCAGCAGAACAAGTACTATTAAAGTATATGGTAAATCCTAGGACCCCTGATACGGAAGACGGATTCTGATGCATTCCCGAAGAACCCATCGCAATCAAGTTGCCACCGGTAATGGAATACGTTCCGTCTGCATCAATTGTGCCATTGCCATCATTGGCCGGCCCATAGACGGTCACATTACCACCAGCAAGCGTAAGCGACCCATTAGAATCTAGACCATCTCCACCGGCGTTAACCGTTACATTGCCACCACTAATAACCAGGTTACAAGCTTCATCGGCTGCCCCCATCGGATCCTCCGCTGGTCCTCGCATAGTTCCTGGGGTGCCATCGGTAGTTTCGGAAGACGGACTCGCCGCATTAAAGCCATCGTCATCGGCGGTAATATTAAGGGTTCCGCCATTAATGGCGATGGTGGTCCCTTCAATTCCTTCATAGGACTGGGTAATATTAATTTCACCTTCAGCCACCACTACATCACCATCTGCATGGAGTCCGTCGTCGCCGCTAGCAATCGTAAAGTTTCCCCCATTCACCGTCAAGTTCCCATTCGTATGGAGACCGTCATCCGTTGTCTGAATGGTGTATTCACCGCCAAAGACCACTAGACTTGTCTGAGCGAGAATACCTTTTCCCGCGGCCTCAATCTGGTACGTGCCACCAGATATTTCGATGACACCCTTCTCGGCGTCCGTATCGTTATTGGACTTAATCCCTTCTCCACCAGCTACTAAAGTAAAATCGCCATCACTGATGGCCACACGGTCACGACCTTTAAGGGCATGGTTTGTCGCTGTTATCTTAAATACTCCACCTTCTATCGCTAGGTCATCCTTACTCACAACCCCGTCATTATAGCTACCGTTTACAGTTAGGGCTCCCTCTCCCTTGATTGTCAAATCATCTTGAACGTACAGGCAACCATCTGGTTCGCCCTCAGCATCAAGCTCTGTATAAGCAGCCGGGTCGCTTAACATATTTTCGCTACCGGCAGCTAGTTCGATAATCACCTCCTCCGCCTGCATTCCATAGATAGCCGAGCTCGTCGTTCCCGTAATGGTGATATTATCGAGTATCAACGTGACGATGTCCGTATTCATTGCATTTACTCGTAGCTGTCCGCTAAAATCACCACTAAGGCGGTACGTTCCGGCTTCGGTGATTTCGATTAGCGATGTCTGTATATTTACACTGTCCGCCGATGCTGTCGCCGTATCTCCCGCACATTCAATAGTTACTTCCGATGAATCCACTTCCTCTACCGTCACCTCTTCTGTAACTTCTGTGCCCTCCTCCTCTTTGCCGCATCCATTCGTAACCAAAAGGAGACCTACAAGCAGTATCAGCACGCCTAATTTCTTCATTATAATTCCTCCCTACTGGGAAACGGACGGGAAAGGCTAATAGTAAGATTGCCATTCCGAGTCCGGAGCTTATCGATAAACTCCTTTTGAGACTCGCCGCCCTTTAATTCCACCTGATATTGCAGTTCAAATAAGCTTCCTAGATTAACGGTACGGACGCTTTGCAAGGTATAGCTTTCCGTAAAATAATCAAGAACCTCGTCAAACACGTTCTCGTAATCCAAATTTTCTGGGATAGTCATTCGTAAAATACGCACCCCCTCTTTCTCTGACCCTAAGGGACTGATAAGGAAAATAAGCTCCACTAAGGCGAGAAAGATAAAGAACGTGATGGCAAGTCCCAAGTATCCCATACCGGTAGTGAGACCGATGGCCATGGCAAAGAAAATATTGGTAATGTCTCTAGCATTTCCTGGCACCGAGCGAAAGCGCACCAGGCTAAAGGCACCGGCTACTGCCATCCCGGCCCCGATGTTGCCATTTACCATCATAATAACCAGCTGGACGATTGGCGGCAAAAGTGTTAGCGTTAGTAAAAATCCTTTGTTATAGGTGTTGCGAAAGCGGTAGAGAAAGCCGATTCCCAGTCCCAGAATCACACTTGTGATACTGCAAATAAGCAGACTCTGGACGTTAAGTGTACCGGAGAGTATACTTCCGGAAATATAATTATGCATGTCGTACTCCTTTTACTTGTTTTTCTTTTTGATAGCAATTTTGATAATAGTACCCGTATTTCGAAAAGGAACCCGGGTATATTTCATGGCGTGAGAATATCTCTGCCAAAGGAACGGGTATCGCCTCAGGAACTTTTAGTTCCATGATAATGAGCGGCTTTTCAAAAAACGGTTGCAACGATTCTTTTTCACACAAAATCGTTTCGCCGTAACTCAAATTGTGATCAAAAGTCAGCCGAATTTCTGAATCCTCTTGACCTACATAAGCTAGGCGGTCATAGTATAGGTATATTTGCGGATACAGTTCATAGCGAGCAGTTAGATCTCTGATTTCTGCTCCTATCTGGCGGCTAATGTAGGTGTCCTCATCTCTGATTTCCGCTGGTAGCAGAGGCTTCGCGGCAAGAGCACCTACTAAGGTGTGATAATCCAGAAGACGGCGGCGCTTATACACTACCCCTTGATACTTTTTCTTGATTTCGATAAAGCTCTCCCCTTTACTTTGAAAGGGCTGGTAGCTGCGAAGGCGCAACTTCTCTTTATACTTCGGTTTTTCTAGAGAACGTCTAATCAACTGGTAATCCAAAGTATCATAATACACGGTATGAACGGGATACTGAGAATACGTATCCGGCACGAAATACTCTTTTATACTCCACCAGAGCTGGTGAAATTTTTTGGGCGTAAGGACGTATTTTATCTCCTTACGGGTAAAACTGTGGTCCGACATATAGGCAAGCCCCTTTCTGTTACTCTTTTCTCGTTCAGTATAAAAGGCCTACCTTAAATTTAACTGAAATTATTTAAGTTAATTTTCAGCTTAGGGATATATAATGGAAGAAACGCTCAGAAAGGAGCCCACCATTGAAGATATTAATTGTAGAGGATGAACGCCGCCTAGCCGAGGCTTTAGCGGCTATTTTGAAAAAAGATCATCACGAAACCGAACTCACTTATAACGGAGAAGAAGGGCTTTATTACGCCTTAGAGGAAGATTACGACTTGATTATCCTTGATGTAATGCTACCTAAAAAGGATGGTTTTGCCGTGGCAAAAGCGTTGCGCGAGCAAAAAATTGAGACTCCCATCCTCATGCTTACCGCTAAAGGGGAAATCCCAGATAAAATTAACGGCCTCGATAGTGGCGCCGATGACTATATGACGAAACCTTTTGATGCCGACGAACTACGGGCCCGGGTGCGGGCACTCACTAGACGCCAAGGGGTCGTGATTATGGATACTTTAACTTACGGCGATATCGTTCTCAACCTTTCTACTAACCAGCTAATAAAAGGCACAAAGAATGTGAATCTAGGCTTTAAAGAACGAGAAGTCCTGCGGCTTCTAATAGCCTCTGGCGAGATGATCACCCCTAAGGAAACGCTCTTATCAAAGGTTTGGGGTGATGCTTCTGAGGCGGTAGACAATAACGTGGAAGCCTATATCTCCTTTCTCCGAAAAAAACTCAAGTACTTAAAATCCACTCTAGAAATAGAAACCATTCGTAAAGTCGGCTACAAACTAGTAAAGAAGGAAGATAAATAAATGATTAAAAAACTACGAAATAAGTTTATCATAATTACCATGAGTCTCCTCGCCGTTGTCCTAGCGGTGGTCTTTGGTGGCATTGGAATTATTCAGGTGAGAGGACGGATTAACGAAAGCCATAAAAAGCTAGAAATGGCAAGCCGAACCCTGGAACCTAAGCAGACCCCTAAATTCGAACTAGGAAAGCCCCCGGAAGAAAGAGATATGGGTGCCTCCTTTACCGCCGAACTAGATAGTGAGGGGAATATCACCGCCCTCAGAGATGAGAATTATCAGATTACCACTAGCGATGTGGAAAAGCTTATCCAGGCCGTGACTGAAAACGAAAGCGGCAGCGGCATTTTAAATGAATACAACTTGCGCTACTTAGTCAGTAATACACCTCATGGCACTAGTATCTCTTTTCTAGATATACATCAAGAAAGAAACGACATAGTTTCTACAGTTATTATTTCCTTGCTATCCTACTTAGTTTCACTAGCTTTGCTCTTTATAATCAGCCTCTATCTGGCCCGGTGGATAACGAAGCCTATTGAAGAATCTTGGAATAAACAAAAAAGATTTGTAGCCGATGCTTCCCACGACCTAAAGACACCACTGACAGTGATTCTTGCAAATCTGGATATCATGGAACACAATTTAAGAGAGGAAGCGGCACCCACCGAACAGTTCAAGTGGCTAGAAAGTAGCCGAAGCGAAGCCGAACAACTGAAGATTCTCATCGAAGAGATGCTGATGCTCGCCAAACTAGATGACGAACAACAGCAACTGGCGACCACCAATGTAAATTTAAGCGATTTACTGACTGAGCAGACATTGGCCTTTGAAAGCCTGGCTTATGAGCGGAAAATTTCTCTTGAAGAGAATATCGCTGAGGATGTCGTGATCAAAGGCAACGAAATGTACCTACGCCGCTTGATTCAAATTCTTCTCGATAACGGTATTAAATACTCTCTCCCAGATCATCCGGTAACCAGTCGCCTAAAGGCAGAAAATAATCAAATTATCCTCGCTATTTCCAATCAGGGAAATGTTATGGATAAAGAAACCACCAGTCACCTTTTCGAACGCTTTTATCGTAGCGAGACCTCTCGCAGCACAGACGGTTTCGGCCTGGGCCTCGCTATCGCCGAACAAATCGTCAAGCTCCACCACGGCACGATTAAGGCGCAATGTGACGACGGGGGAATGATTACCTTTACCGTCGTAATTCCGCGAACTTAAACGCTCCCTAACAAGTATAGCCAGTACCTAATGTACTGGCTATACTTCGCGCTTTAACTGTATAAATAATTTTAGGAGTTTACAACTGTTCGTCGATCAATTAACTCGGTTATAATTTTCTTATGTTCTTTGGTACTAATAGGGTACTTTAAATAAAATATACCACTAATCAAGCTAAGAACTGCTGGTATTACGGTTATAAAGCAATTAATAGCAGTCAACACAGTGGCTGTCTGTTCTCCATTTGCCACATAGTTCAGGGAAGCTAAGACAGCGGCTCCGATTGCTGGCAGAATGGCTCCGCCCGCCTTATTCGCTACCGATATAAAGGAGGATAGAAAACCATCACATCGCACTCCTGCAACATATTCACCGTAATCTACAGCATCGCCAATAGCACCGAAATGAACACCCATATAAGCATAAAAACTCATACTGCCAAAAAAGGTTAACACCCAAAAAGATAGTGCTGGCGGTTGAACAAAATACATCAGTCCATAAGCCGCGGCGGTCATGAAATTAAGGGTCGCGCACACTCTTCCTTTATGTTGCATTTTCTTAAACAAGAAATTACCTAGCCAGCCAGTACCGATAATTGCAGCTACTAAACTGACCCATCCATAAGTCGTTGCAAATCCTGGATTACCCACATTATATTGCCAGTAGTAAGCTAGCATAGCGGCCCTTCCATATAGGACGCACCCTTGAATTAATTGCCCCATTACAAGTATCATTACCGGCTTATTTTTCACAAGGGAATTCATCTGCGCCTTCATCGGAATCGTCTTCTGAGATGGCGGCGGTGTAACTACTTCTTTGGTCTTAACTGCACAGATAATCATCGTGGGAATACCTAACAGACAGGTAATTAGAACCGCGTAAAAGTAACCTCTTTCATCTGTGGCCGAGCCATCCGTTGCAAAAAACCGGATAAGTGGCACAGCAATAATTACGGTTACCATCGAGCTAACATTTGCAAACATCATTCGCAATCCTGATAGCTTTGCCCGGTCCTCTGAATCGGGCGTTATACAGGCATTCAAAGCACCGTAAGGCATATTGCTACACGTCGAGGCCACTGTAAGAAGCAAGTAAATCCCCCACATCCAAAGAACCCTATTCGTATATGTCCACTCTGCCTTCGCTGCGAAAACCAAGACAATGCATGTAGCCATCGCCAGCGAACCAACCAAAAACCAAGGACGATAGCGTCCCCATCTCGTTTTTGTTCGATCGGCAAGGGAACCGATAAAGGGATCGTTGATAGCATCAAATATCCGCACCACCAACATCATAATTGAAACCGTTCCTGCTGAAATACCGATCGTGTCTGTATAATAGATCATCAAATAGGTACTCAACCAATAGTACATAAAATTATAGCCAAAATCTCCAAGAGCATAGGTAAAACGCTGCCCTCTTGTCAAACGATATGTATTTAAATCTACATCTGGGTTATATAGTGCTTTCTCTCTCTTCACTACTTCCCACCTTTCTTGCCCCCCATGAGCACATTGACTTCGTTACGCACGCCGTCATTAGACTTTGTCCCTTTTGATTCAAATGAAGTCCATCCAAATAAAGCTCCGCCGCTTCTGATTCACATGCTATCACAGCATCATAAAAATCAATAATCTCGACATAATACTGCTCGCCAAACTCCAGTAACCACGTACGATACCGATTTATTTTATCATTTACATTATTATCACCAATAACAATTTTCCAATTACTCGTTAATCTTTCTTTGCATACTGGAATCGGAATCCCAAGAAGCGGGTGTAGACCTTTACTCAATGCCTGGAATACCATACTGCTAATATTACATTTTGCCAACAGAAAATCTCCCGTCAGAAAAATATCGTTACTTCCGCCCATAAGCAGTACGTATTCTGGTGCCTCACTCAACACATCTGCATCCATTCTCGCAAGCATGCCACCGGTGGTGTCGCCACTAATCCCTCTATTAATAAATAAATGATCTTGGCAACTTCGGTTTAGCTGCGCCGTCCACACTTGGTTTCTAAGAACTCCGTATCCATAGGTTAAGCTATCGCCCAAACATACTATTTTCATTCTTTATTATTCCCTACAGCAAATACAGGCAACTACTTCTTCTTTCGTTATCTGTCCAAAATAATCGGAAAGATGACACCCATTCAGAGCTTCTACTATATCTTCATACACATATCTGCAACCTTGTAATCGTCGCTCTACTTCAGCAACAGAGCATCTCGCCATGAAGTCCCCTAGAAGTTTGCACCTAGCTATTTTGCCTTCTTTCACATCCACATTAGCTTCTAACTTTCCGCCTACGTATCGTACTTTGTTGTAAATAGAAGTCGCCATCGCTTCACCATAATTCCAATTCCAGTTTTGATAACGCGAAATCTTAATTTCCGATATATTTGCGTAATCTGTTTCGTTTAAAACAAGATATTGATAATTCTTACTAGCAATCAGGTTATCACTTAGTCGCCCCTTAAACTCCTCCATGGATACTTTGCAATCAAGAAAATCCACAATATTCGCCACCCTACTTTTAACCGACTTAACCGCTTTCGATTTAAATTTTGCTTGATCGACATTTAAGCAGTGAGAAACTGCGCTCAAATCCGCATCAAATAAGATACATCCATGATGAAGAATACGGTTCTTGTACAGGCGCTGAGCCGTGCCAGATACTTTCTTCCCGTCGACAACCACATCGTTTCGTCCACTAAATTCTGCATCTATTCCCATTTGCCTAAGCGTATCAATTAGAGGGGCGGCCAGATGTTTCATCTGGCTCGTTTCATCTCCCTTATTATCCGTAATAATTGAATAATTGAGATTCCCCAAATCATGGTAGACCGCGCCGCCACCAGTCATTCGACGTACAACCGTTATCTTATGATCGTCGACATATTTCTGATTGATTTCTTCCATCGTATTTTGATGCCTACCAACCACAATCGTTTTTGCATTTTGCCAAAGCAAAATGATAGTTCCTTCCGAAAAATGGGTAAGAGCATATTCTTCGAGGGCTAAATTGTGAGTAGCATCTGTAACCTCACTGATATACAGATATCTATTTTTCATATTTTTTTGCCACCTTATATAGATCTGCAAAATCTGTTTTTACATGCTGATACAAATTTCTATAGATTTCAAAATACTCCATGTACATTTCGTGCATTTTCGGATCTGGCTCCATGTAATCAATATACTTAACCTTCTCTTTAGCAATGGAAAAATCCGGGAAGATTCCTACGGATACACCAGCTAAGATAGCGTCTCCCAGCGGTGCACCGACTCTGTTTTCAACAAAAGCCGTCGGAACGTTAAACACATCCGTAATAATTCTTCGCCATAGTCTACTCTTTGCTCCGCCTTCGTTTAAAATAATCGGAGCATTCGCTTTTATCCCTTTTTCTAACATTAGGCGATAGTTATCATAAAGTGCATATGCAACCCCTTCCATCATCGCCCGAATAATGTGCCCCTTGGTATGGTGCATCGATAGACCAAACATGGTTCCTCTTGCATAAACATCCCAGAGAACCGTCCGTTCACCCATTAAGTACGGATGAATAATCAAACCCTCACAGCCGGCCGGCACTTTCTCCGCCTCTTTGTTCATAAGGTCATACACATCCAGATCGCTCATTAACTCTGCTGTCGCCGCTTCCATTTGACAAAGATTGTCTCGCAGATACCGAAGGACTTGCCCACCTGTAAGTACTACCGCAATAGAGATAAAGTCTTCACAGGAATTCGTAGTGTACCGATCATTACATACTAAGTCGATAAACTCTTTACTATTATTAACAACACCCATCACTCCACAAGTACCTAGGTTAATCTGTACATCTCCCGGAGATATTGCACCACCGCCGACAAACCCTGCGTTACAGTCTACCTGACCTGCGCAAACGGGAATACCAGCTACAAGACCTAATTCCTTAGCCGCTCCTTCCGTAACATGGCCCACAATCTCTTCACAAGGAAATAGTTCTGGCATCAGCTCCATCTCTATCCCTAATTTATCCATTAGTTCTTGGTTGAACTCTTTTTTCTTGATATCGTAAGCTACGCCCCAGAATCCACCATGAGAATAACTCATTGCGGCTTTACCCGTCATTTTCAAGCGAACGTAAGCGTCAATTGTCAGCATTTTCCATACCTGCTTATACGTTTCCGGACGATTTTTCTTTTCCCACATAATATTTACCATCGCTGGATGGTCCTCGATGCGGTTCCCGTTAATCGCAAATATCTCATCTACGCCGACGTTTTTCCTAAGCCACTCCACTTCTTCTACAGCTCTTCTATCCATCAGATTATATGCTCGATTAATCGGGTTGTGCTCTTCATCAACCATCACTAGACAAGGCTGTGCTGAAGATATGCCAATTGCCTGTATCTCTTCGGGACGCACATTGGCTTTCTCCAAACACTCCTTGATAATCTCACAAGCTATTGGCCAATATTTATTGGGGTCATGTTCAGACCAAGACGGCCTATCCACATAAATTGGATATTCTCTGAATGCATAGGCCAACACATTCGCTTCTTCATCGATAATACAGGCCTTACCGCCACCTGTCCCATAATCCAGACCTATCAGATATCTTCCCATATCATTCTCCTTTAATCTTAACTACCGTGTACATTTTTTCCAAAGCAATCAAGGGCTGCCTCTTTAATCATTTCTGACAGAGAAGGATGCGCAACGATAAGTTTTTCCCATTCCTCAAGAGTTAATTTCTGCTGAACCGCTAAGCCCGCAAAGGAAATTAATTCTGGAGCGCACTCTCCAGTGATATGTACACCTAACGTCGTTTTTTTCTTTTTGTCCATAACTACTAAGACAAGACCTTGGGCGCCTTCTGCTAACGCCATCCCGTTCGCACCATAGGAAAAGGAACCTGTCACCGTTTCAATCCCTCTTTCGTTAGCCTGTTTTTCCGTAATACCAACAGCTGCCATCGCCGGAATTGTATAGATACATCTAGGCATCACACTTTCATCTAGAGCATCTTCTTTACCTAAAATATGATCCACTGCTGCCTCACCTTCTGCATACGCTGCGTGAGCGAGCTGAAAGCCGCCAATAGCATCGCCAATAGCATAGACATGAGAAACACTACTTTGTAGATACTCATTTACCTTTATTTCGCCTCTTTCATTTAGCTCAATACCGATACTTTCTACCTCAATCCCTCTTAAATTTGCTTTCCGACCTGTGGCCATCAAGACCACATCCGCTGTAACTTCTCCGTTTTCTTCTCCTTCGTACGTTACCATACGCTGAGCGCCCTTTTGGCTTATCGCCTTTACCCGCGTCCCACATAAAATATTAATGCCACGACGCTTTAATTCCTTTGTCATAAAACTAATAATCTTTTCATCTTCACCTGGAAAAAGAGTTGACAATACCTCGATAACTGTAACTTCTGAACCAAATGAATGAAAAGCACTGGCCAGTTCCATACCGATCACACCACCACCAATTACAGTGAGCTTACTTGGAACCCTCTCTATAGAGAGCATCTGCGTGCTATTTATCGTATACTCTGCCCCGGGAATAGGAACTTCTGTCGGTACAGAACCTGTAGCGATAATAACATCCTTGCCTTTATAAACTATGTCCTCGCACTGGACTTCGCCGGCCTTTTTCATAGTAGCGAATTTACGAATTACCGTAATCTGATTGCTTTTAAGTAGATGATCTACGCCACCAACTAGTTTGTTGACAACTTGAACGCGGCCTTCTTGTATTTTTCGAAAACTAAACAAGCCTGGTTCACGAAAGATTTTCTGTCCTGTCAAGGCTCTTACTCTCTCCATTGCCGAGGCTTTATCTAGTAAGTATTTTGTGGGAATACAACCTACGTTCAAGCAAGTGCCTCCGACATTTTCGCCTTCAAATACCAAGACTGACAAACCTGCTTTTGCCGCCTTAATCGCTGCGTAATAGCCGCCAGGGCCACCGCCGATTACAATTAAGTCGTATATCTTCTCACTCATATCCTTCATCTCCTTCATCACACAAGCGCTAAAGCCGGTTGCTCAATAATCTTCTTTAGCTCGGTTAAAAATTCAGCCCCATAGGCACCATCGATAAGGCGATGGTCGAAACTAGCAGTAATCTTCATCGACTGAACTGGAACAAAAGCTCCATCCTTATACACTGGCCTTAGTTCTGTCTTTCCAAGAGCGAGAATACATACCTCTGGTGGATTAATTATCGCAGTAAACTCTGAGATATCATACATTCCTAGATTGGAAATCGTAACACTTCCGCCACTCATGTCCGCTGGTGCCAACTTCCCATTTCTGGCCTTTTCAATATTGGTCTTATTCTGAGCAGATATCTCAGCGATATTCTTTTTATTAACCTTACTCACCACTGGAACAACGAGACCGTTGCCTGCGGCTACAGCAAGACCGATATTAACGTCCTTATGCTGAATAATCGCTGTATCCGTATAAGATGCATTAATATTCGGATACTTTCTAATTGCGGCCTCAAGGCACTTAAACAAGATATCGTTATAGGAAACTTTTAAATCACCGCTACTATTAATTCTCTGACGAAGAGCAATACACTCTTCCATATCAACCTCAATCGTACCGTGAAATACTGGAATACTTTGACTACTCTCTAACATCCGTTTAGCAATCACCTTGCGCATACTACTTAACGGTACTTCTACATCTCCAGATTCTGTAGCCAGTTCTTGATTGCCGCTCGGTGAGGCATCTAGATATGCCTGCACGTCCGCTTTTTTCACGATATCAATCTTGTGAAACTCTGCAACTTCAGCAAGAGACACCTTAAACTCAGCTGCTAATCGTTTGGCATTTGGCATGGCCTTGACGTTTTCTCTCGTAGCTTTTACAGGCGCGGACTGCTCCTCGGTTCGAATACGCTTTGCCGCCTGCCTATCTATCGGCTGGTACTCTTCTTCATCCTTTATATCTTCTGCTTTCGCGTCTGCCTCCGTTGTCGTTTCTTCAACTAATACATCACTTTCATCTCCGATATAGGCAATCACGTCACCGGCTGTTCTTGTATCCCCTGTCGCGGCAAGAATCTTGAGGACTGTGCCCTTAGCAAAACTCTCCACCGTCATAGTGGCTTTATCTGTTTCCACTTCAAGAAGAGCATCACCACGCTTTACTTGATCGCCTTCCTTTACGAGCCAAGTACCAATTGTGGAAGTATCTGTGGTCTGTCCGCCTGCTGGCATGGTTATTTCTTTTATCATAATCTTCTTCCCACCTTAAAATGCTTTGTTTTCGCCATTCAGTGCCTTTATTGTTGCCTCAACGTACTTCATAATGGCCTCTTGTTCAATCACCATAAGATCTTTCTCTTGACCACGTCCTAAGACATCGTTGGGGTCCATCTTGTCGACATCGTTCTTCGCAAAGTATTCTTTCATGGCCGTAAGCGCCACTCGCTTCATGCCTGTACCAAAGTTTACCTTTGCCACACCCATGCTTGCCGCTTTCGATAAATCCTCATGAGAAATACTCGTTCCCCCATGCAGTACTAACGGAATTTCAATTCTCTCAACCAAGGTCTTAAGAGCCTCAAAGTCAATTGTTACCAAACCATCCTCTTTTAAATGACAGTTCCCGACAGCTACAGCAATGGTATCTACTCCTGTTTCCTTGACAAAGTCCTCGCACACCTTAGGGTCGGTAACCTCACCTTCGTGAAGCTCTCCTGTCGCCGAATTAAATAGAGGCAACTCTCCTACTTCCCCTTCCACTAAAACATCCATTTCATGTGCTCGCTTGGCAATTCTTTTTTGAATCTTGGTCAACTCATCTAAAGGCAAGGCTTCCGATGCAAATATTGGCGCGAACATAACCATATCGAACCCTACTGCTGCCGCGTCGAGCACTAACTGCTCATCGTCTGCCTCATTTAATAGTAGGGCCACTGGTACTTTTGCTTCGTGTGCAATCTCTGCTAACATCGCCTGATAAACAGCTACACTTTCTTTATATTTACGCTTCGGTTCGCCCACGTAGGTCCCACATACACCTATCATAATCGGTGATTTCATGTTTTCCGCTGCTCTTACCATAGCCAAGGTGGATTCTAAACTCCAACTTTCAAAATAGCCAACTGCATATTTATTTGTCAGCGCATCCTTTAACATTGTTTTTACTGAAACTCTACTCATCACTTTCCTCCTAAAATTTGGCTAATTCTCGCACCGTTTCGATAATTCGTTTGGTTGATGGGATTACGTAATTTTCCATTGGCGCCGCAAAAGGCGTCGGTGTATCGTAAGCAGCCACCACCTTAATTGGTGCATCTAAATCAAAAATATTATGTTCCGCAAAATGAGATGCTACTTGCGCTCCCCAACCGTTGTTATACGTATCTTCGTGAACAATACATAACTTACCTGTTTTCTTCACCGATTGTTCTACTGTTTCATAATCAAACGGTACCAGACTGCGGGGGTCGATCACTTCGCAGCTAATCCCTTCTTTTTCTAGCTCCACGGCTGCTTCTTGTGCTCTATAACTCATTAACAAGTTAGCGACGATGGTTACGTCTGTCCCTTCTCGCCTAACTGCCGCCTTCCCGAACTCTACGGTATAGTCTGTCTCTGGAACTTCGCCTGCCACCTTCATCGCATCTTTCTCCTTGCGCGAACCTCCATACAGTAATTTATGTTCAAATACCAGGACGGGATTATCATCTCTTATCGCTTGCTTAAGCATCCCTTTTGCATCATAGGGTGTCGAAGGGCAGATAACCTTAAGTCCCGGAATATGCGTAAAGTAACTTTCCAGACTTTGCGCATGTTGAGCCCCACGGTTTGTAGCTCCACAAGGAGCACGTAGTACCATCGGTACATGTACTGTCCCGCCCGACATATAGCACATCTTTGCTGCCTGATTGACTAACTGGTCCATCATACAAAATAAGAAATCACCATACTGCAAGTCTGCTACTGGACGCATCCCTGTAATTCCAGCACCTACACATACACCACCAATTAGGATTTCGGCAATTGGTGTATTAAGAATTCGTTCATTTCCAAACTCCTCAGCTAAGCCTTTTGTAACTGTAAAGGCGCCGCCCATTCCTCCTTCAATATCCACATCTTCACCGAGACAAAATACAGCTTCATCCCTTCTCATCTCTTCTCTTATTGCTTGTTTTAAAGCATCTGCAATCGATAGTTCTGCCATTATGCGATACCTCCTTCCCAATACACATCTGTTAATGCATCTTCTGGCTGTGGCTCTGGTGCATTTTTCGCGTATTCGATTTCTTCATCTATTTCCGCTAGGATTGCCCCTTCCACTTCTTGCAACTCTTCTTCACTTGCCACGCCTTCGGCTAAAAGTCGATTACGGAACGTTGTCACAGGATCTCTAGAGAACCACTCTGCTTCCTCTTCTTTCGGTCGATATCCACACGCATCATTTCGGGAATGACCACCTATCCGATAAGTCTTCAGTTCTAATATTGTCGGTCCTTTGCCATCACGTGCCCTCTTAATGGCTTTTTTAGCCGCTTCGTTTACCGCAAGCACATCATTTCCATCCACCACTTCACTAGGGATTCCATATGCACTCCCTCTATCGGCTGCTACATTCTCCACTGCTGTGGTCATCTTTATTGAGGTTGTTGCAGAATATAAATTGTTCTCACATACGTATACAACCGGTAGTTTCCAAACCGCCGCCGCATTCAGCGCTTCGTGAAAAGCACCTTCATTACTTGCGCCATCGCCGAAGAAACATACTGCCACATTATCTGTTTTAAGCATCTTGCACCGAAGTGCAACTCCCGCTGCGATAGGGAGATTACCGCCTACAATCGCATTAGCGGTAATCGCTCCTACAGAAATATCTCCCGTATGCATAGCCCCGCCTTTGCCCTTACAGCATCCTTCGGCCTTACCAAACATTTCACACATCATAGACCGAAGGCTTACACCTTTCGCTAAGTCATGACCTGCTGGTCGATGAGTAGTAAGAATATAATCCTCTTTTCTTAAGTCATAGATCATCCCTACAGCACATGCTTCTTGACCATGAGATTGATGTATCGTTCCCGGCATGATTCCCTCTAAAAACAAATAGTAAATCGCTTCCTCATATTGACGAATGAGATACATATCTTTATACATCCCAAGCGCCCGTTCCTTTTTTGGCATTTTGACCATTTCTAATTCTCCTTTCTACTAGCAAATACAAGCTCCGCCATCCATAAGAATGTCGCTTCCCACAAAATAACTACCTAGATCACTTGCTAGCAAGCACACAATCCCAGTTATCTCGTCCATATCTCCAAAACGTTTAATCGGCACTGAGTTTGCCCAATAATCAACCTCAATCTGATCCATAAACTTGTGAGCCCCTGAAATCAAATATCCTGGACTGATAGAGTTCACACGAATTCCATGCTTAATCAGGTTCACCGCCATCCCTTTTGTCAAGTGCTTCGCGCCACCTTTTGAAGCAGTATAAGCAACCATATAGTCTTTTTCTAACCTGGTGGAATTTATAATCGTTCCCGACATTGAGACTGTATTGATAATAGAACCGCCATGCCCATGCTCAATCATTAAATTGGCGCATTCCTTATTAACCATAAACATTCCCGTTAGATTGATATCAATAATCTTTTTGAACTCTTCAACTGGCATATTATTATGGTCGTTACCAACAAAAATTCCGGCATTTGAGTGAACAACGTCAATAGTTCCAAACGCATCCGATACCGCTTTCACCATGTTTTTTATATCTTCTTCTTTTGTCACATCACACCCAACGGCGATTGTTTTTACCCCGTAGCGATTAGCAATTTCTGCCGCCACTACTTTGCTCTCTTCAATAAAAGCTGGCAAATCCACAATTGCTACGTTTGCTCCAAGTTCTGCAAAACTAGTTGCTGTTGCTTTACCGATCCCGCCCTTAGCGCCAGTGACAATCGCTTGCTTCCCTGCCAAAGTAAATCTGTCCTTTACACTCGAGACGTCTTTAACGACTTGATTATTCATTACAACTTTCCTCCTCATCATTGCTTGTTAATTGTTATAGGCTTATTATATTCATGAACGTTCATGAATTCAATCAACATATTTCATAAATATTCATGAATTATTTTAGTAGTATTGCCTATTCAATTTGAATTTGCCCTTCGCTTTTCTGACAATCTCCCTTGCAAACTTAAGATCATCAACACTTAACATCAGCTTCTGAAATTCATGAACATAGCATCTTCCTTTTTTTGTCTCGTTGACTATTTAATTAAAATAGGATATAATTTATAAAATTCAAACAATGATTTAGAGGGAAAACGAAATGACAAATAAAGAATTAGCAAAAATGCTTAATATATCCCAGGCAACCCTTTCGATGGTGCTTAATAACAAGCCTGGAATATCAGAAAACACCCGCAAGAAAGTTCTTGCAGGTGTTGAAAGTCTCGGGTATGGAAATATGATCAAAAAGGATGACAAACCTGTAGATTTAAAAAACATCTGTTTCATAATCTATAAAAGACATGGAGAAATTTTAAATCAACACCCTTTCTTTCTATTGCTAATTGAAGGAATTGAGAGTTACGCAAGAAAGCACGGATATAATCTTCTTTTTCGAACCATCGACCGCAGTCAAGATCTCACGCAGCAAATCAACGAGTTGAACCAACTTCCAATTGAGGGAGCTATTATCTTTGCCACGGAGATGTTCACAGATGATATTCTCCCTTTTCAAAGCCTAGCTATTCCGTACGTTGTTTTAGATAATGATTGGCCCAATCTCAATTTGGACAGTGTGGATATCAATCAACAAATGGGAACCTTCCAAGCAATTAAATATCTTGTAGATAAGGGACATACAAACATAGGCTATTTAAAAAGCGTCACTAAAATCAATAGTTTTAGCGCCCGCCATCGAGGCTTTGAAGAAGCTTTGAATAGTTTTGATTTAAAACTTAACCCCAAGTACATATACTCCGTTCGTTACACTGAAGATGGTAGCTATATTGATTCCCTTGCTTTTCTCACAAAAAAAGCGCCACTTCCTACTGCCTTTGTAACCGATGACGACACTATCGCCTCTGGTTTTATAAAAGCTTGTAAAGAAGTTGGGCTTTCCGTACCTGAAGATATATCCATCGTCGGTTTTAACGACCGGCCTTTGTGTGAAATTGTTTCGCCTTCTCTGACGACTATTCACGTTCCTAAACATTCATATGGCGCCAATGCCTTTCATCTTCTACAACTTAAAATACAATCGGAAGAAGACTTCCTTCGTTCCAACCTATCTTCGAAAATCAGAATAGGCACCCGCCTCGTCGAACGCGAGTCTGTCGCCGCAAAATAGACGAAGCCGCATCCGTAGGGTAACGCGTTTTACCCCAGGTGCGGCCTCTAGTTTTTTTATCAGCTTTAAAACTGAAATCATCATATCAAATGATTGTGAAGAAATCTTGAAGAAAAAATAAATTTTACTGTCTATTTTGTAAGTTCTTCATTACCTCTTTTGCCCGTTCACTTCCGGCGACACCACCGGTGCCTGTTTCCTTAAAAGCGACGTCCATCCGGTCTCCCACTTCTTTCATAGCATCAATCACCTGATCTACAGGAATTTGGCTTTCTATGCCTGCTAGTGCCATGTCCGCTGCCGATAAGGCATTTACTGCGCCAGCAACATTACGCTTTACACAAGGCACTTCCACTAACCCGCCAACAGGATCACAAACCAGTCCCATCATATTCTTAAGCGCCATCGCCGTAGCGTTCATCATCTGCTTAATATCTCCACCTTTTAAGTAGGTTATCGCCGCAGCCGCCATCGCTGCTGCCGAACCAATCTCGGCTTGACAGCCACCCATCGCTCCTGCAAGGAAAGCCCGGTTGCCGATAACATCACCCACACCGGCGGCCACATAAAGCGACTCCACCATGGCATCATCAGAAACCTGCTTTTCTTCATAGTAGGTAACCAGTACCGCCGGCAACACTCCGCAAGCTCCAGCCGTCGGCGCTGCCACAATCCGTTTCATACAGGCGTTATTACAGCCCATCTTGAGAGCATTGGTCATCACCTTAGCCATAAAATCACCACAAAGGCTTTCACCCTTCTCTTGGTAATCCGCCATTAAGCCACCTTCTGGACCGACTAGATGACTTCTGGAATACTGGGTCCGGTCGTAATTATCAAGATTTTCCTTCATAGCTAGCCACATCTTATTCATCGTCCGAATAGACTTCTCTTTGCTTACCCCTCTCGCATCGGCATCTGCAATTAAAATCGCTTCCCAGAAGCTAACGCGTTCCTCTTCGCAGTACGCCCTAATATCTTCCATTGCTGTAAATGACATCTTCTAAGCCTCCCCTATTCATAATCGGCAACATTAAGAAACGTGACCTTAATGATACCCTCTAAATGTTCCAACCACTGCACGGCATTCTCGGGAATGTCCTGATCCACCTCAATGACCATTACCGCCTGACCGCCCCGTTTATCTCGGTATAACTGGACGGTGGCAATGTTAATCTGCTTTTGAAACAACACATTCGCTACTGCGGATACGTGCCCCGGCGAATCCACGTTATAGACGATTAAGGTATTGCTTTCTCCGCGGAAATTCACTTCCACACCGTCTAGCTTATTAATCCGAATCCGGCCACCACCGGTAGAACTAGCTTGTATCTCTAACGCTTTCTTACCTTCGCCTTCAAGTACCATTAAGGCCGTATTCGGATGAGCGTCTTTAATCTCCTTTTCCTTAAAAGTAAAAGTCATTCCTGCCTTCTTCGCCAGCTCAAAACTCTCAGGGATGCTTAAATCATCAGGATGCATTCCCAGTAGCCCAGCTACTAGCGCCTTATCTGTCCCGTGACCCTTCCCAGTAGCCGCAAAAGAACCATGAAGATAGATGGTCGCCTTTGCCGGCTGCTCACCAAAAAGCTGGCGGGCAATGTTCCCAATTTTAACCGCTCCGGCAGTGTGGGAGCTTGACGGTCCTACCATTACCGGACCGATAATGTCAAAAATATTTCCCATAGTATTGTCCTCTCTTTAATACCAATATTCTCTCTCAAGTATAGTATTGAAACTCGCCACTTGCAACTTAAGTCGATAAATATTTTACTTCTTTTTTGGGCTGTGATAAGATTGTAAAGTATGCAAATTAGAGAAGGAAGTATAGATTATGAACAAAAAAGATATCCTAGAAGTCAGGAAACAACTTAGCAAAGAAAACTGTGCCATCACCCGTATTTGCGGGTGTTATGTAACCCACGAAAAGGAAAAGAAATTGGAATTTACCAAGGCCTTTTTATCCCTTGGAGAAGAAGAAATATTTAAATACTTAGATATCCTTAAAAAGACCATGTCGGGTACCTTAGGTAAGAACTTAATGGTTATGGATTTCTCTTTAGAAGCTGAGGCTGACGGCACTCCTCATCACCTTTTGCGGGAGCTTAGAAAGTCGAAACTTCAAGACGATCAGCTCTTGTCTGAATTCTATGATAACATTATCGCTAGCTATGAATATCCAGAGAATTATTATATCGTCCTCGTTCACAGCAATTACGACGTACCAGGTAAAAGCTCCGACGGCATGGAGATGTTTGACGCTTCTGATGAGGTCTATGAACACTTAATCGTCGCCATCTGTCCTGTAAATCTAAGTAAAGCTGGGTTAAGCTACAACGCCCTCACTAACGATATCGAAGAGCGGGTTCGGGACTGGATTGTGGAAGCGCCAATGCACGGTTTCGTCTTCCCAGCATTTACCGATCGCAGCAGCGATTTACATAGCACGCTATATTATTCCAAGAAGCCCGACGAACTGAATCCTGATTTTATCGAGGGTGTTCTCGGGGCCACCTTACCCCTTACGGCTAAGGATCAAAAGAACGCTTTTGACGCTCTTATTAGCGATACTTTAGAAGATGAGTGTGACTTTGACACCGTCAAAACATTGCACGAAAATATCATTCAGTTAGTCGAAGAGGCCAAAGAAAATCCTGATCCTGTGGTGCTCTCAAAGCCTGAGATTAAAAACCTGCTTGCGAAAAGCGGTGCTGATTCAGAGAAGCTAGAAACCTTCGATAACGAGTTCACCGATATCGTTGGTGAGCAGGAAAGACTGATGGCAAATAATTTAACCAGCACCCGCTCTTTTGAAGTGAAAACTCCAGATGTGGTAGTAAAGGTTAACCCCAAAAGAACCGACCTCGTTCGCACCGAAGAAATTGACGGTCGCAAATGCCTGGTTATCGAAATCACCGACAATCTCTACGTTAACGGAATCGACGTAAACAAGTAAAAACCGATTGACTACCACCCCCATCTTTGTTAATATATTCTAGTGAGCGGAGATGGCGGAATGGCAGACGCGCTAGATTCAGGTTCTAGTGCCGGCAACGGTGTGAGGGTTCAAGTCCCTTTCTCCGCACTCAATAAAAAAGGGCTTTTCGAGAGGTGTATTAATTCTCGAAAAGTCCTTTACTGCTTCATATCGTCTTTAATTATCTGTATCCTTCGTCGCCGCATCATCTGTAACATCTGAGCTTTCTTCCATCTGAGGACCAGCTCCAGTTGTCAGGCGCGGTGCTAAGGAAGGATTCGGATCGTCGTCCGTTACAGAAATCACTTTAACGTTATCCATGTCTTTTAAATCACCGGTATAAACAATCGTTACTTCATTACCATCTTTGATACCATTTTTTGAGGTAATCTTCGCATCGCTAATATCGAATATAATTGGCTCATCGTTATCACCGATTTTAACACTCAAGAGCCCCATTTGCACATCCACTACCACTGCCTTACTCGTTATCTGCTCGGCATCCGGTGTAGATGTAGGCTTTGGCTTAGGATTACTATTTCCCGAATCACCCGTCTGAGGCGTACTCGGTTGATCCCCAGAAACCTTAGCTGGTGCTGCCGTAGGTGCCGGTGCCACTTGGCTTAAGTATTCCCCGTAGATATAGGCATCTTTCCCATTAAAATCCACTCTTGACCAGCCATTATCACAGACCCCTGTCCGTCTAATTCCCAAGCCTTGAGCGAGGGAACCAACAATTTCTGAATCTGCTGTATAAGAGGCTCTAATGTGTACTCCTGCGGTTGCATACACCTCTTCGTCCACGTTGTTAATGTTCATCTCACTCTTTGCCGTATCGATATGTTCTCCCTCATCGATGACTCTAATAACTCTAACACCTGTCGTATCCGTACCAGTAATTGTGCCAGTGTAGACAACTGCCACCCAGTGTCCCTCTTCTATACCGTTCTTAAACTCCAGATCAGCATCTTCTATTGAAAAGGATAATACCGTTCCCTCATTCGTCTTAATTTCCATTGTATTCATCGCTGCATGGGTAAGAGTCCCGACAATCGTTTCTTCTTTTTCGATTTTCGTCGCTTCTTTAGTTTCTTCTTGTGTTACTACTAGCTCTTCCGGCACCTTGTCCGCAGCCTCTTCCTTTTTGGAACACCCTGTAGCGAACACCATTAGCACAAGTGCAAATACCATCAACAACTTCGCTTTTCGCATTAATAAACCCCTCTCTTATTCACTTTATTCTCAGCTAATTATAAAGTATCTCTTTCCTTTTAACAACAACTATTCAAATCTTGAAAATCATCGTCGCAATTTTAAAATATATAATTATGGAACACGTATCCACCACCGTGGTGATAACCGGGGAAGCCATAATCGCCGGGTCCAATTTGCACCTTTTTGCAGCAATCGGTAGCATACATCCCACTAGCTTTGCCACCATAATCGTCGCCATTAAAGAAATGGAAACCACGATAGCAATCCCTAGGTCGCGGTACATGATAAAAATGCGAATGCCGTTCATAACAGAAAGGGCTACGCCTACAAGAATCGCCACACGAAACTCTTTCCACAATATCGCCAAGGTGTCGCTAAAATGTAGCTCATCGATGGCTAGACCGCGAATTACAAGGGTCGAACTCTGGGAGCCACAGTTGCCACCCGTATCCATTAGCATGGGAATAAAGGATACTAGAAGGGGAATTACGGCAAAGGCATCTTCGTAGCGCGTAATAATGGCTCCCGTAATACTCGCCGAGAACATTAATACCATTAGCCAGATAATCCGGTGCCTTGCATGGGAAAACACCGAGGTCCGCAGGTAGCTTTCATCGTTACTCTCCATCGCTGCCATCTTCTGGATATCTTCGGTTGTCTCCTCGGTCATAACGTCCCAAGCATCATCAAAGGTTACAATCCCCACTAGCAGCTCATCCTTATCAAGCACCGGCATGGCAATAAGGCCGTATTTACTAAAGCGCTTAGCTACATCTTCTTTATCATCGGTGGTATGAACACAGATAAACTCTTTTAGCATTAAGTCAGCAATACGGGTATCCCTGTGATTTGTCATCAAATCCTTTCCCGTTACGATACCGATTAAGCGCCTCCTCTCCACTACGTAGCAGGTATACACCGTTTCACTATTAATTCCCACACGCAAAATCTTATCCAGAGCTTGTCCTACCGTCATCTCTTGATGAAGAGTAACGTACTCCGTAGTCATAATACTGCCAGCGCTATCTTCTTCATATTTGAGCAGGCGATTGATATTATTCCGCGTGTCTGCGCCGACATTTTCTAATAATCTAGTCACCACATTGGCTGGCATATCTTCAAGAAAATCCACCGCATCATCCGCCGATAGCGCCTCGAGAATACTGCTTATCTCGCCCGGGGTAAACTTCTGCACTAGTGCTTGTTGTTCTTCATCGTCAAGATAAGAGAACACCTCTGCCGCTTTGCTTTTGTCAATCATACGAAAAACTAGGGGTTGTAACTCTGCGTCTAACCCCATTAGTAAATCCGCCAAATCAACCACGTTCTGCTCTTTTAATTTTACCGCTATCTCCCGGTATTTCTTCTCTCCTAATAGATTCATCAAATTCATCATTGTCATTGCTACGCACCTCCATTAGCGGCGCTTTTCAAACAAAAAAAGGCCACCAAAATCCTATCGGATTCGGTGACACAGGAAAAAAGACCTATTAGCAGATTATCTTCTTCTAAAAGGTGAATTTGACATGAACCGAGTCCGATTTTTAGTTTTTAAGTTACAACTTCGTCCCGAACTACCTTCCATGAAAATTCACCTACCTTAAAATTTGTTATTCTTTGGACTGTTTCAGTCTATCTGAAAATAGCGATGATTGTCAACTATTTTATCATCTTTCTTATCTCCTTTTCCTCCTTCTGTAATCGCTTAACTATTTTTTCTAAATGACGCCTTCGGTCAATCTTTCTTCTAGCATCTTATGCCCTCCTTACACCACAAATATCTTTTTTTCAATTCTTTGTGGTGTAACACCCCCTTAATTTATAAAAACCTAAAACGATTTTTGGCAATCGTTTCATTTTTTTTAATTTTTATGCAACGATATCAATAATCGTTGCGCAACGATTGGAACGATTATCCAAACAATTAACTTCACGCAAAAAACGAGCCGCTTATCGCGACTCGCCTCTTAGGTCAATTATTACCACAGTTGTCGGTAATCTCTATTTATTCTGGATAAAGGCATTCAATCTCGTATTCACTAAAGATCTGCAGCCACTTATCACTTGGTTTTGTATCTGTCACGACGGTTGTAATGCTGCTTAGACCACAAATCTGGGTAAAGGCAATCTCGTCGAACTTACTACTATCAGCGGCTAGGATTTTCTCCGTTCCGCTATCTAGCATGGTTTGTTTATTGTTAGCGTGAAGCTCATCGGAATCAGTAATCCCTGCCTTAATATTCACCCCTTTACAAGAGATAATGGATTTATCCACATGGTGAGCTCTTAGCATTTTGTCTGTCTGTGGACCTACCAGGGCAAAGGAGCCTTCTCTTGATAGACCGCCGGTGGAGATTACATTCCAGTCGCTCTTTTCAAAGAGTTCAATGATAATCTCGATGGAGTTGGTGATAATCGTAAGATCCTTTTTATCCTTTAAAGCCTTTGCGATAAACACCGCTGTCGAAGAAGCGTCAAGCATCAGGCTATCCCCATCGTGAACCAGCTTATTGACTAGTTCTGCTAGCTGCTGCTTTTCCGTTACGTTGCGGTTCTTACGGACGTTAAAGGGCACCTCAAGTCCGGCGTTCTCGTTGATAACAGCGCCGCCGTAACTTTTAATCGCAAACCCGTCATTTTCTAGCTTTTCTAGGTCTCTTCGAATCGTTTCTTCCGAGACGTTGTAGATACGACTTAACTCGCCTACTACCACCCGTTTTTCTGCTTTTAGTTTCTCTAAGATCTCATTTCTTCTCTCAATTGCCAGCATCTAAGCCTCTCCTTGTCCTATAAAATTGCATCTCTCACTTTCGGATCTGGGTGAGCGATTACGGTCGAATCGGCATACATACCGCCTTCTTGAATCGATTGTTTTGCCCGGTCTACGGCCGCCTGGACAGCAGACACTTCGCCCGTTAACATAAAGTAAGATTTGCCGCACATTCCCCTGGCGATTCTTAGTTCAATCAAATCAACAATCGCTGTCTTCGCGGCTTCATCAGCAGCAACGATAATGGAAGTAGCATCATAGGTCTCCACAATTCCCAGAGCAGAAACGTCTTCAATCGTTGTGGCTGCATAGATTGCTGGAAAAATCGACTCATGAGGATTTCCAAGGACAAAGCTATTGATATAGTGATTTGCGTGAGTTGTAACAGCCGCATCAACAGCTGCTTTTACAGCGCTTAAATCACCGGTAACAATGGCAATATACTTCCCGGGACAAACTGTCTGTGCTTCGACAATGCTGACTTCCGAGGTTTTTACCATGGTATCTACCGCAGTAATACCAGAAGCAACCGTCCTGTATTCAATCATTCCTATTGCCTTACTCATATCTTTCGTCCCTTCCTATCCTTGAATCGTAATAAATCTATCATCTACAGTACCCACTGTTCCGGAGATAGTGGCGTGAATTCCCACGCTTAACCCCTTCCCAGGTTCAGCAATCAATTGCCCTTTTTTCACTTTATCGCCAACTTTAACAATCGCCTTGGCAGGAGCACCAATATGCTGACTTAGTAGAATTTTAACCGCTTTAACACCTTGCTCTTTTTCGTCAAGGGGTGCATCTTTATTATACTTTACTAAGTCAAGTCGTGCCATTAGTCTTTTCATCGGCACCTTTCGATATTCTCTTTCTGGACCCACTGGCTTTGGCGTTACTTGTGGCATCGGTACGCCATTTGCCTTTAGTTGCCCTTTGTATTCGGTCATTAAAGTTCTTGGTGAGAGGCCTTGGAAGCAAGAATACAGTTCGCAAAGCCCACAAGAACAACAAAAATACGTATTGAGAAAAATATTTGGATCTTGAACGTCTTTAAACGTCGCCGCCCGCATAAACAAATGGGGTTCAATGGGATGACCCAAACGATTACGAGGACATAAATCCGTACACATCGAACAGTTACAACAGCTAGCAGCTGCACGCTTTAAATCGATGGAAGAATTGCTTCTTTTACGCTCCACCAGATAATGATCCTCAGGCAGTACTAAAATCGCATTGGTAGTCTTTGTCACTGGCTGAGAGCCCACACCGATATTTCCCATCATCGGTCCCCCGACAAAATATACCGGGTTCTTCGTTGTTACACCGCCAGCCATCGCTACCACTTCATCTAAGGTGGTGCCAAGCGGTACTTTTACCGTGATTGGCTGTTCTACTTCGGCAACTACTGAGACGTACTTCTCCGTTACCGGCCCTTGACCTGATAGGGCTCGGTAGGCGTTGTAGACGGTTTCTACATTAAAGACTGCCACTCCACTTTCAATAGGCAACCCTCCAGGTCTAACAACTTTGCCGGTCACCTCGTAGATTAGAACCACTTCATCACCTGCAGGGTAGACTTCGTCCAAGAGACCAAGGCGAACGTTTGGATAAGCACCGAGAACATCGTTTAGCGCTTTGATTGTATCTTTATAATGTTTTTTGATGCCGATAATTATTTCTTTAGCGCCTACTGTCTCACCAATCAAATGAAAGGTATCAACGATTTCCTTCGCGTATTTTTTTAATAATTGTTGGTGTAAACGCAGAAGTGGCTCACACTCGGCACAGTTAAGAATAATGGTTTCTGCTTTCTCGGAAAGCTTGGCGTACGTAGGAAAGCCAGCCCCGCCGGCACCTACTACCCCTTTTTCCTGCAGAATACTACTTAATTCTTTAATATCCATTCGCTTACTCCAGTCCTATTCCTTCATCGATGATACCCACAATTGCAGCATCTACCGGAGCATCACTCATTCCGGTGCCCACTCTCGCGGCGCTGCCAGTAGATACAAGAACAACTTCACCGATACCAGCGCCGATTTTATCTACGGCAACCAGTCTTGCTCCGCTCTTTTTCATTTCATCTAAAGGTTCGATAATCATAAATTTATTACCGACCAAACTATCACATTTGCGAGTGGAAACTACGCTTCCTACAACTTTTCCTATCAGCATAAGTTCTTCCTTTCTCTGAATTGCCTTACTTTACAATTCGTAACTTATCTCCTGTACGAATGCTAGCTGCATTGGCCTCATCCGTGTCGATATGCATCTCTAAGGTAAAGCTTTCATCCACACGTACTTGGACGTGATTAAAAGTAGTACCCCTTTCGTTGTCCGCCACTACTGATACTTCTTGATTATCAGTAACACCGGCAGCCATGGCATCCGCTGGTGCCATATGAATATGGCGCTTAGCTATGATACAGCCTTCATTTAGATATACCACGCCTTTTGGTCCCACAAGGGCAATCGGCGCTGAACCTTTCGTATCACCAGACTCTCTAATAGGAGCCGGTACCCCGAGCTTTACGGCGTCGGTCTTTGATACTTCTACTTGTGAGCCTTTTCGCACAGGGCCTAAAATTCTCACATTCTCTATCGCTCTTAGCTTAAGGCCAACAATCGTTACCACTTCATTGGCAGCGTATTGTCCTCCCATCAGCTCTTTTTTCTTAGTTAATTGATACCCTTTGCCAAATAGTTTTTCTAAATGCTCCTGGGTTAAATGTACGTGTCTGGCAGATACGCCTACAGGTACGTAAAAATCTTGCTCTTTAAACGCCTCTTTTTTATCAAGGGCTTCGATTACCATTCTGGTTATAACTGCAACATTATCACTATTCATAGTTTAACTCCTGTCACGCGCTATGCGCTTGGGGACGGGGTTTTTTTCGAAAAAACTCCGTCCCCAATGATTTCCTTCTACCTATTTAAGAGTTGGAAGAATTTTCTCTACATCGTTGTGTGGTCTTGGGATTACGTGAGTTGCTACCAATTCACCAAGGCGACCAGCTGATTCTGCTCCAGATTCAACTGCAGACTTAACTGCACCAACATCTCCGCGAACCATAACACTTACAAGTCCTGAACCAATTCTTTCAGTTCCTACTAAAGATACGTTAGCTGCTTTTAACATTGTATCAGCTGCTTCAATTGCTGCTACCAAACCACGGGTTTCCACCATACCTAATGCTTCTTGTGCCATTCTTTTTTCCTCCTTTTGTTCTGATAAAGAATTACTTGCACCATTTGTTGCTTTTTGTACTCTTGCTATTGTTTTCGCAGGCGCCTTCGCTGTGGTTGATCTCTTTGCGGGCGCGCCGCTCTTCGTTTGTTTTGACTCTGCCATTTGTCTGAGCCTCCTAATCTACACGGTTAACGCTTGAATTAATAATCTTAATTACCTCTTCGTGGGGGCTAGGAATCACGCATGATCCTGCCGGTTTGATGAGGGCAGTATTATTTGCGCTTTCGATTGCCTGCGTAACTGCGGATACATTCCCTTTAATGATTACCGTAACCAGACGGCCGCCCAATTTCTTTTCCCATGTGACTAGCTCTACACTTGCAGTCTTGCACATCACATCAATCGCGTTAATCGCCGCTGTAGTACTAGGGATTTCAAAAAATCCGTATGACTCTCCCATCTTCGTCTCCTTCCGCCGCGTATCTATCACCTTATTATTTAAGTGTCGGAAGAATTTTCTCTACGTCGTTGTGAGGTCTTGGAATTACGTGAGTTGCTACTAATTCGCCAAGTCTTCCGGCTGCATCTGCTCCCGATTCAACGGCTGCTTTTACTGCACCTACGTCTCCACGAACCATAACGCTTACTAGGCCAGAACCGATTTTTTCAGTTCCTACTAAAGATACTTCTGCTGCTTTTGTCATTGCGTCAGCTGCTTCGATTGCTGCTGTTAAACCACGTGTTTCGATCATTCCTAATGCTTCTTGTGCCATTTTTCAAATCCTCCTAGACTTCTTTTGTTTGTTTTTTATTAGTGCCACTGCCTTTATCAAAGGCGTTAAGCTTTAACATCTTCTCAGTTCCTTCATCCGGTCTGGCAATTGCATACTCTGTTACGACCCCGGATAATTCGTTCGCCCGATTTTTAGCGGCTTCGAGAGCGGCCTCCACATCGGCTATATCACCGCGAAACTTAATCATAACAATGAGGGGAACGGGAAGTTCATCCGCGTTTCCAGGTTTATTTTTATCAAAAGGCTCTAGCGTTACATTCCCGGCTTTACATCCGGCGTCTGCCGCTGCGAAAGCGGTGGCTAGGCCAAAAACCTCAATCATTCCTACTGCTTTATGCATCAATTTTTCACCTCAACCTATTTGTTGATAATTGCTATCTTAAGGCCTTCCATGCGAAGGTTTGTCTCGTGAGCTTCATTGATTTCTTCAAGTGGAAATTCGTGAGAGATCAAATCGTCAAGAGGTAGACCAATCGCTTTTGCTCTCTTTAGGAAATCAAAGGTCGTTGCATAATCTCTCAAAGTATACACCCAAGAGCCGACTAAGGTAATCTCTTTTGAGCATAAATCAAAGTGAGGATTAATGGTTGCATCGCCACCGTTGATGAAAAATCCTAACTCGCAAAGACCGCCGCCGTTTCTAATAAACTTGTAAATATTTGCATGAGCAATCGGTGAACCGGTACATTGGAAAGCAAAGTCTGCTAAGTGACCGCCGAAAGCTGCTTTTACACCTTCTGCCAACTCTTCAATGCCGTTGTGATCTTTAAAGTTTACAGAATTATCTGCGCCCATTCGTTTCGCAAAGTCGAGACGTTTTTGTTCACCGTCTACAGCTACGATGTTTTCAATTCCCATGGTCCGTAGAATCGCGATACAGATAAGACCAATCGGTCCACATCCCTGGACAACTACGCGAGAGTTGAAGCGAAGAATACCTGTTGTCTTGGCTCTTTCCACTGCGTGAATAAGTACCGCACAAGGCTCGATTAGGATTCTTGATTTTAAATCTAAGTCGCTGACGTTGAAGACAGAAGACCCTTCCCGAATCAAAATGTAATCGCCAAACCAACCGTTGAGATGGATATCATCGTCTGGTAATAGGCCGTAAACATCAGCGCCGCCTACGTTTTGTTTATTTAAGTCAAACATGGTAATCGCCGGATCATCTTTAAAAATCATACAGGTAACCACTTTATCACCAAGGTTTAGAGGCTTGCCGGCGCTATCAACCTTGACATTCTTACCCATCTTCACGATTTCCCCAGTTCCTTCATGACCAAGCACAACGGGAATTAGGTTAAAAGGATCGTTTTTAAACTCATGAGCATCCGTTCCACAGATCCCGCAGCCTTCTACTTTTACTAGAATATCGCCGTCTCCTACTGGAGGAATCGGGTACTCTTTCAGTTCGTAGTGCTTAAGGGCTGTTAGCATTGCTACTTTTGAAGTAGCAGGAATGCTACCGTTTGCTTTGTTATTGCTTGTAGAAGCACTACTGGCAGAACCGCTCATATTTTCGAGGACCTGCTTTACAATAGCTTCTACATTTGCAGAATTCATTTCCATTATCTTTCCTCCTATATTTATCTGATGCACAAACTATCGGTCATCACACAACGTCTTTTCTTAACGAAAGAGCTTGCACTTGTAAGGCCTTCACCGGTACGACTGGCAATGGTAAAGGTACAAAAGCCTTCGCCGCCGAAGCCAAGAGCCGCATATGACGGTCCATTCTTTACAAGAATGGCGGTGTCAATCGCCTGAGCATACTTCGTAATATTATCCACGTTTTTGGAGTGGATATGAGCTGAATGACGATTGCCGTGCTCTAACCAAACAGCTTTCCGAACCGCATCATCAAAATCTGTAGCCCGAACAATCCCGAGAATCGGCATCATCAACTCTTCAGCAATTAAAGGATGTTCTTTCTCACCTTCGAAGATAATACAGCGAATGGTATCTGGTACCTGTACGCCGATCATTCCCAGCAAGGTCTTGGCATCTCGTCCAACACAGTGGCGATTAAGCCGACCATCTTTTAATACAGTTGCAAGGAGTTGTTCTTGCTCTTTCGCGTTTGCCAGGTAACAACCTTGTTCACTAGTCATATAGTGAATCAGTTCATCGGCAATGCTATCAAGGGCTACTACTTCCTTCTCTGCGATACAAGGAAGGTTATTATCGAAGGTACAACCGTTTACAATATCCTCGGCTGCTTTTCTAATATCCGCAGTGGTATCCACTAAAGCTGGTGGATTACCGGCACCAGCACCGATTCCGCGACGTCCTGATGAAAGGACTGCCGTTACCACTCCTGGGCCTCCAGTAGCGGCGATTAATTGAATCGCTGGGTGCTTCATCATAACATTGCTAGTCTCCATCGTCGGCTTAGCTACGGTACAAGCGATGTTGTTTGGGCCACCGGCTGCTAAAGACGCTTCGTTAATCATGTTAACAGCGAAGATTGATGTCTTAATCGCTGCTGGATGAGGATTAAAGACTACGGTATTCCCACCGGCAACCATGCCAATGGTGTTACAGATTACCGTTTCACTAGGGTTGGTGCAAGGGGTAATCGCTCCGATTACACCAAAGGGTCCCATTTCCACTAAGGTAAGTCCCCTGTCTCCCGACCAAGCGGTGGTTGTAATATCTTCCGTTCCCGGTGTCTTTTCCGCTACCAAGTGGTGCTTTAAGATCTTATGGGGAACATTTCCCATGCCTGTTTCCTGAACTGCCATATGGGCAAGGATCTCGGCATTTTCTTTCGTTCTTTTACGGATCTCCGTAATTATCTTTTCTCTTTGGTCCATGGACATCTTATGTACGTATGTCTGGGCTTTTGCTGCCGCTTCTATGGCTTCTTCCATTGTGGAAAATACGCCACTTGTGGCACCCTCACCGCTTTGAAGCTGAAGCTTTGCCATAACTTCACGTACGATGTTTCCGACCATTTGTTCATCTACAGACACGTTCTAACCTCCTCGAAAACGGCTTTTCCATAAGCTGCTAGCGCCGTATCCTCAGCCGCACTTCCGCCGCTTACCCCCAGGGCACCGATGACTTTATCGTTCACCGTCAGAGGCTCGCCACCACCGAAAATCACGATTTTTCCTTCATTCGTATACTGAATTCCATAAAGGGATTCTCCTGGCTGACTTAACTCTCCTAGCTTGGCAGTGGACATCTTTAGACTGGCTGAAGTATAAGTTTTATTAAGAGCGATATCAAAACTAGCGATGTAAGCGTCGTCCATACTCTGAACGCTTACTGGGCGACCGGCGCCGTCAGAAATTGCGACCACCGCTTTCACACCCATCGCTTTCGCCTTCTCCATCACCTTTTGGATCAAGGCATTGGCTAATTGTAGGCTCATACACTGCTTATATCCGTCTTCGTTAATTGTTTTATTTAAAACAGCTTCTACTATTTTCCCAATTTCTTGTTCATTCATAGTATGTCTCCGCAAATTATTTGCCGAGTTGCTCCATTACTTTCTTTGTGATAGAAGCTACTAGGTCTGCATCCGCACCGGTTACGATATTTGACGTGGAAGATCCGCAGCCATTACCACAGCTGTGACAGCTTGGCTTACCTGCTTGTGCATTCGGGCATACATTTGCTGGATGCTTTCCTGGCATACCGAATTGTCTTCTGATTTCATATAATCTCTGTACTTGTTCTTCGCTTAACTCTTGTGGTCCACCGATTTGCATCGTTTGCCATAATAGACGAGCGTAAAATTCTACTGACTCCATCTTGTGGTAAGCATCTAATAAAGATACAGAGAAGGTTAACGCACCGTGATTTTCTAATAAAACAGCGTCAAAGTATGGTAAGTGCTCTTCTACTGCATCAGGAATTTCCTCTGTTGAAGGCGTTCCGTACTTAGCAATTGGTACACAGCCAAGAGAAATAACTGCTTCTGGCATAATTGGTGCGGTAAGAGGAATACCAGCGATTGCAAAAGTAGTTGCATAAAGAGGATGAGCATGAACTACTGAGTTTACGTCCGGTCTTTCCTTATAGACACGCATGTGCATTTTTATTTCTGAAGAAGGTTTAAACCCTTTGTTTGCCTGAATTACATTTCCATTAGCATCTACTTTACAGATGTATTCTGGAGTCATAAAACCTTTACTAACACCAGTTGGTGTACATAAAAATTCATTATCATTTAATTTCACAGAGAAGTTACCATCGTTGGCAGCAACCATTCCTCTGTTGTAAACACGTTTACCAATTTCACACATCTCTTTTTTGATTTCGTACTCGTTTACCATCCTAATTTTCCTCCTTGGATTTAAAACCTTTGTTGTTTTTATATTGTTTTTATGTTGTTTCTTGTTGCCTTCTTCATTAACTTACCACACAATCCCACATATGTCAATGTGGTTTTCCTTGTAAGTCGTGCAAAAAGCGATTGACTTTCGCTTTCGTTTACGAAGAAGCGATAAGGCGAGCGCTTTTTATTCGGCGCCAAGCCGCAGTGAGGATTTACCGCCAGGTAAATTCGAACTGGCACGACTTACCTAACCCTAACTCTCCCAAGGCAACACATCGCCCTCTTCTTTGAGGTATTCTAAAAGCTCGGGAATCCCCTCATTTGCCTTTGAGTCAATATAAAAAACCTGCTGGCAACCAGCTAATCGTAACCAGTTTGCCGCTCGTTCTTTATTAGCGTGAGGATCGTTTATCTTGGTCACAATGCCTACCACATCGCGGTTGCAGGTAGCGGTGACACAAGGGGGAAATAATGAATATTCCTCTGTGGCACCAATTAGAAGGCCTACCACATCGGCTTCGTAGGTATAAAGGGCTAAGGCAGCGCCTAGGCCGTGGGTCTGGGCGTATTCTCCCGGCGTATCAATAATCACATCGAAGTTATTGATATACTGGGTTTTGTGATAATGGATTTTCTCTCCCTTTAACGCTTGAGTAAGGGTGGTCTTTCCCGCCTCCGAGCGCCCCATTAATACGATTTTCTTCATTTTCATCCATCCTTACGTACGCGTAATCTCGCACACCTGAAAGTTCATCTTCGTTTCCACGTAAGCTAATACTGCGGAAATGGAAGCTTCCACTTCAGAAATCGTCCCTGTTACAATAAGCGTACCGCTAAAGCGGTCCACAAAGCCGATTTCGATGCCAGCGGCTTTCATCGCTACATCCGCTGCGATAATCGCTGTCTCTGCTGGCGATATGGTCAACACCCCGATGGCGCTTTTACTGTGATCAATTCGTGGATCTAGACCTAACTTCCGGTAAAGCTCTGGGTCAGGACTGGCGATCAAGTGAGCGATTGTAATCTCTTTACCAGGAACAAGCTCCTGAACAATTCTACTAGTGCCTTCGTACTCTCTACTCATCTTAACCTCCTATCTGGCAATGCACGCCGGTATTGTCTGTAGCTATCTTCAGTAATTCTTTCATCTTCTCATCCGTCGGACTTTTTACGTCACCCATAAGATAGGGACGGTTAAGCCCTTCGTATTTGCCCTGGCCGTACTTGTGGTACGGCAGCAAATGCAATTTTTCCACCTTTGGTAGGCTCTTGGTAAAAGCAGCGATATCTCTAATTTCCTGCTTCGTATCGTTAAATCCTGGCACCACCGGCACCCGGATGCTTAGCTTGGTGAGCCCTGAGGCAGATATCTTCTTGGCATTTTCTAGCATCAGTTCATTGGGCTGACTGGTAAATTCCTTATGCTTAGCCGAGTTCATGTGCTTAATATCCATTAAGTACTCGTCGATATAGGGAAGCATCGGTTCGATTACCGACCACTGGGCCCGACTAGTGGTTTCCACCGCCGTGGAAATCCCGCTGGCCTTAGCTGCCCGCAAAAGCGCTAGGGCAAACTCCGGTTGGTTTAAGAATTCGCCACCGGAAAGCGTTAAGCCTCCACCAGTTCGTTTATAATACGGCCGGTCCTTAAGAACCGTCTTCATAACTTCTTCTACCGTTACATCTTGGCCCATAGTCTTTGGTTTTCCCATGACCGTCATGGTCTCGATTTCGTAGTTTTGGGACTCTGGGTTACAGCACCAACGACAACGCAGGGAGCACCCTTTCAAAAATACGATTGTGCGAATGCCTTTGCCATCGTGAATGGAATATCTCTGGATATCGAAGATACGACCCTGTGTCTGCATATAATTATCCATGTCGTCTTCCTTTCTCAATCCTAATCTACAGCCTCGTAGCTACTCTGCTCGGTCCGCTTGATAATGTCGTCTTGCAGTGACTTTGATAAGGTAGTAAATAAGGCACTATATCCTGCCACCCGCACCACTAAGTGTTTGTACTTGGAAGGATCTTTCTGAGCCGCAATCAAGGTCTCTCTATCCACTACGTTAAACTGCATATGACTTCCCTTTTGGTCAAAATAGGAACGAATAAGTCCTACAAAGTTATCCAGCCCTGCCTCACCGCTTAGGGCGCTAGGGTGGAACTTCTGGTTAAAAAGGGTTCCGTTAGAAGCGATAAAATGGTCTAACTTCGCAACTGAGTTGGCTGCTGCTGTCGGTCCATTAGTATCCGCTCCTGCCGCCGGCGACACCCCATCAGCAACTGGAGTGTGAGCTAGACGTCCATCAGGAGTGGCTCCCGTCTGGGCACCTAAAGGCACATTGGCTGATACCGGATAAAGCCCTGCCTGGAAAATCCCGCCCCGAGGATTGTGATAATTAAGCAGCGGTCTTGTGTAGGTATAAGCTACGTCTCTAGCGAAATAGTCCACCTCATCAATATCATTACCAAACTTCGGTACTTCTTCTATTAAAGCGAGGATCCGCTCACCTTCAGCTTTTACGCTAGGAGATTCTGAGGCCGCTACCACTTCCTTAATAATAGAAGCGATCTCCCGGTCGGTAACCGCTACTCCTTCACCTGCCATCTGGGTAGCTACCTGAGCCACCGTATCGGCTACATCTTCTGGCGCCAAGCCTTTTCCGTAATTCATCTTCAAGACCCGGCGTAGCTCTGATAAAGTAAGCTTCTTCTCTTCAAAGACTAGCTTTTTAATCACGTAAAGAGAGTCCGCCATATTGGCAATACCAAAGCCTTGAGGTCCGGTAAAGTTATAAATCGCTCCACCTTCTTGGACAGATTTCCCTCGTCCGATACAGTCATCAATCATGGATGATAAAAATGGGAGTGGCACTCTCTCGGCATGAGCTACATCAATCGCATTATCTGCATTAACTAGCAGCTCAATCATATAATTCATCTGGGCTTTATAAGCGTCGTAAAACTCTTCAAACGTCTTAAATTCTTCTACATTTCCCGTTTTCGGTCCTAACTGCACGCCTTTATCCACACCATTGCTAAACACCAACTCTAAAGGACGGCACATGTTAAAGAACGCCGCATCGTGCCAACCGTCGGTCTTTCCGGCCTTTTGTGGTTCTACGCAGCCGATAATGTTGTAGTCTCTGGCTTCTTCTAAAGTAAGGCCGCGGCTCTCTAGGGAAGGGATTATCACTTCGTCGTTATAGTAAGCCGGCAAGCCGATTCCCGTTCTTGTAAGCTCAGCTGCCTTAACGAGAAAATCATGAGGGGAACCGTTCCACACCCGCACCGAAAGGGAAGGCTGTGGCAAATATACGTGCTTCGAGGCCTGAATCGCCATAATAGATAGGTCATTGGTCACATCAAGACCTTCTTCATTTTGGCCGCCTACAATCATATTTTGGAAGAGGCTGTAACCGGCAAAACCCTCTGCCGAAGCCGCATCCCGGCATTTATTCAAATCGTTTAGTTTAACAAAAATGCAATCGATTAGCTCCTGTGCAAATTCTCTCGTAATCGCTCCGCTTTCTAGATCCTGCTTATAATAGGGATACATATACTGGTCAAAGCGTCCTGGAGAAATAGAGTGTCCACTAGACTCTAGCTGCAAAAGCTGTTGTACAAACCAGAAAGACTGACAAGCTTCCCAGAAGCTCCTAGCACCGTTCTCCGGTACATTAGCACAGTTAGCTGCTATTGCTAGAAGCTCTTTCTTCCTTTCCGGGTCGTTACATTCTCTCGCCAGATCGATAGCCAAACGGCCGTAGCGCTTACCATACTCTATCGTTGCCTCACAGCTGATAATCACTGCCTCTAAAAACCGCGATTTGGTCTGGTAATTGCCGTCACCTACATGAATGCGCGCTAACTCAGCTTCCGCTTTTTCCTTTATCCCCTTAAAGCCAATGGCAAGGACTTCATCGTACTTAACCGTTACGTGTCCGATACCATTATAAAAATAGTTTCCCGGAGTAAAAATATTGTGTTCAATCGCGAGAAGTGTCTCTTTCTCCATGTAGGCGGTGGCTAACTCACTGGTGGTCTTACCCTTCCAGTACCCATTGGCCTCATGTAAAAGTTTCTTTGTCTTATCACTTATGTAAAAAGGATCGGCACTTCTTGTCTCCACCGTGTCAAACTCGGCTTCTAACCACTCGTATGAAAATTCCGGATATGTCTGACACCCTCTGGGGGCAAGCGTCGTACTACCGACAATTAATTCCAAATCTCTAATGGTAATCGGAATATTCTCCAATATATGCTGATACGCTTTCGCTCTACGAATAATCATCGGCTCGTTTTCTGTCTGCTGATAGGATTCGGTAATCAAAACCGCTCTCGCCGCCTCAATCTCCGGCATCTTAGCATACAGGTTGTCAACCAGCTTGGTAATTCGCGGACTCTTAGGAATATCCGCCGTACTATACGTATATAAACCCATCTTGTTGCTCCTTTCTCGGTTTATCGCTTCAAAAAACATAGACCTAGTTGCGTTTCATTATAATCCAAAGGCCATACGAAGTCAACGCAAATCAACACTTTTATCGTTGTTTTTTATTGGTATTCCACCGATTTTCTACCTTTTTCTTTTTGTTTCTCCTGTTTTTCATTGACTTTTCCTTTTATTTTAGGCATACTTATAATAAGGAAAGGCGGTAAACATATGGTTATCAAATCAGACATTCACACCCACACCATCGCTAGCGGTCACGCAACCACAGCGACAATTACCGATATGGCAAAGGCAGCAAAAACCAAAAATCTAGAGATTCTCGGTATCTCCGATCACGGTCCAGCAACTGCCTTTGGTGGCAAACCTTCTTACTTTAGGAGCCTAGCCCAAGCCGCTAAAAATCGCCTAGGTATCCGCATGCTCTACGGCGCGGAAGTTAATATTCTGGATAATAAAGGAAGCTTAGATTTGCCAGATGATATTTTAAAGGGCTTAGATTTCACGATTGCCAGCCTTCACAGGCCGGTGAAAAAGCCTGGTAGCCTTGACGAGAACACCACCGCTTATATAGAAGCAATGAAGAATCCCTACGTAAATGTAATCGGTCATCCCGATGACACTCACTATCCGGTGGATTATAACGCTCTTGTACAAGGAGCGATAAAACATCACGTAGCTCTAGAAATCAACGATAGTTCCCTTCGTCCTGATGGCTACCGAGGGGATACGAAGTTTAATGATATGATGATTTTAAACTTATGCAAGCACTACCGTCATCCCGTTCTCCTTGCCAGTGATAGCCATGGTACCGAACACGTAGGCGAGGTAGAAGAAGCCTTAAAACTAGTAGCTCTAGCCGAATTCCCAGAAGAGCTTATAATCAATACGAATAATCATTTACTACTGGGACTGATTGCTCGGTAGTTAATAAAACACCAATAAAAAAACTCAGGCCACCAAAAGGGTCTGAGTTTCTCTAATCACAATTTCATGAGCGAGTTTTTGAGCACTTATCACATTTCATGAGCGAGTTTTTCTTTATAGCCATACCCCTAGTACCTCCCTAACTTTTTTTTCAACACGTAGGGCTTTTGCATATTGCATAAGCCGTGCTGCACTTTTTTCCGGATCGCCCACATATCTTTGTATCGCTGTATTAAACACCTCACTATCCACTTTATTTCGATGAAATAGAAGATCGCATATAGTCCGCTCTCGATCATAAACCTGCACTCTCTTGCCATCAATTTCACCGTTAGCAATACCAACTGGAAACTTCTTAGTTTGCACATAGTGAGGTTTAATAATAGGATATTCTATATGAAATCTCGTTCTTGCGCTCTTGCTATCTACAGCTAGATGCCAGGCTGCCGGCGTTCTATCTGTATATCCGTAGTAGTCTAGCGCACTTTCCATACAAATCACGCCGTCAGGGAACAGCGTAGTAATTGTCGGTATATCCGAGAATGCCTCTTCTCCTACATATTGGTAATATCCTCGGCGAACTTGTTCGATTTCTCCTGTTTTTAGTAGCTTTTGAATTTTATTGTAATAGATGCCAGACTCCTTAAGTTCAGCTGTTCGCATTACACCGCCATGCTGCTCGAACATTGCTTTAATCTTATTATCCATCGTACCCTCCTTTACTTAATTATCCATTTTTATGAATATATTTGTATAGTTTAGTAATATCATTATATATACTTTTCACACATATGTAAAGAGCGCCTTTTTCATCTCTGAAAAAGGCGCTCTTTTTTAAGATATTCTTTTTCCTATACTTTACTCATTACTGCAATATCTCTGGGTGTTTCCAGGAAATCACATTCATATGACCGGCGCTTACGGCGCCGTCAACCGGTATTGCTGCACCGGTGATATATCTAGCCATGTCGCTGGCGAGAAAAAGAGCAAGGTCTGCACACTCCTCAGGCTTTCCGAGACGCCCCGCTGGGCAGTCTTTGAGGAAGAACTGCATAGCCTGTTCAGGAATTCCGTCAAACATGGATGTCTGGGTATAACCTGGGCAAATAGCGTTAACCGTGATGTCGTGCTCAGCGTAATCTAGCGCTGCTGCTCTGGTCATCCCTACTACGCCAAACTTCGTAGCTGTATAAAGAGCTTGTCCTCGCTGAGGCAGAAGTCCGGCAATCGATGCCACATTGATTAAAAAGCCGCCTTTACTTTTCGACTTTAGAATCGCTTCCGCGCCGTATTTCATACCGGCAAAGACACCTTTACTATTTAAATCAAATATCTCTTCATACTCGTTCTCTTCGTACTCATGAATAGGTGTACCGCCTTTGCCAATCCCGGCGTTACTAACCACCCCGTCCAACTTACCGTAGTGGGCTACCGCCGTCTCTACTAACTTTTTAATCTGCTCCTTTGAGCTGCAATCAGTCGGCACAAAGATGGCGTCTCCGCCCTTTTCCCTGATTTCCTTTACCACCGCTTCACCTGCTTCTTGGCTTCTAGCTGCACACACCACCTTCATGCCATTAACGGCGTAACATTTAGCGATCGCCTCGCCGATTCCTCTACTTGCTCCCGTTACAATTGCTACTTTTCCTTTAACGCTTTCAAAATTATTCATGGTCCATCTCCACTGTATTTGCCCCCACTACAAGTTCTCTCTCATCGCCATTTGGCAATACCAAGGTTCCCACCGTATTGGCAGGAATGTGAATCTCAATTATGATACGCTCCCCAGCGTAGCGATAACCGCTAACAATTTCCCCGACTGGTGACTGGTAACTCGCCTTTGCTTCTGGCAACAAACGATTAGGGGTCGGCTTAATGGTAATCTGCTGCCCTTCTACACTGATACCGCAGACGCCACCAAATAACCAACCGCACACCGCACCATAGGAATAATGATTAAGGGAATTCTTGACTTCTCCCTTTTCGTTGATGCCGTCCCAGTTCTCCCAAATCGTGGTAGCTCCTCTTTGAACGGCGTAGAGCCAGCTAGGCATCGTATCTTGCAATAGTAACCGAAACGCGGTCTCTGTATAGCCATACTTGCTGAGCACCGGGCAAAGGGACGGGGTCGATAAAAATCCCGTATTTAGATGATAGTTATTATTTATCACCAACTGATTAAGAGCTACTGCCGCTTGTTCTTTCTCTTCTTCACCCTCTAATAAATCAAAGGCCAGAGCCCGTACGTACTCCGCTTGACGATCGGATTCAATCTTGCCGTCTACGGTAGCAATTTCCCGGTAGCCCTTTGTTGCCTTTTTGGCTATCTCCTGGTAGTAAATGCTATCCTCTTCTTCTCCAAGCACCTGGGCAATCTCTGCCAATAGCTTTCCCGAATAAGCGAAGTAGGCGCTTGCCACTTTCCCTTGAGGCGTGCGCATAGCCATCGTACTTTCCACATCCGGTTCGCACCACTCACCGTAATCGATCCCAGTTTCGATGGTATAATTCCGATATGGACTCTTTCGTAATCGCTTCAAAGGATTTAACGGTTTCTGCTTTGCTCTGCCTTCTAGGAAAGCGTACCACTTCTTCATCATTTCGTAGTTTTCTCTAAGAATCTCGGGATCGCCATCTCGTTTATAGAGAGCATACGGCACGATAATCGCCGCATCTCCCCAGCCAACAGAACCAGCGAGAATCTTCGAAAAGTAGCTAGGTACATTGTTACGCGGAACAATATTCGCCAGCTTACCATCCTCATATTGATTCAAGCGACACTCTCCTAGCCACCGACGAATCACCGGGTAGCAGTCCATAAAATAAAGGCCGGTGTCAACAAAAACGCCCATATCTCCAGTCCAAGCCGCTCGCTCTCTAGTAGGGCAATCCGTAGGAACATCGCAAAAATTGGACTTAAGGCTCCACAGACTGTTTTGCACCAGCTGATTAACCCTTTCATCTGAGCAGGTAAAACTGCCCGTTTGCTCCATATCAGAATATACGGCGATAGCGGTAAATTCTGCCGTCGATAAGTCTAGCGCGGTCTCCACTAGCGCGTAGCGAAAGCCCCAGATGGTAAATCTGGATTTATAGTGATTCTCCCCATCCTTACAGGTGTAGACTACTTCTTGACGGATACCGCCCTCTTTGTGGCGCTTTCTATCTTGAAAGTTCTCCGTTGTAAAGTTGCCATTCTCATCTAACGATTCTCCGTGAGTTAGAACTAGCTTTTCGCCGTCCTTGCCCTCTAAGCGAAATTCTACGTAACCGGCCAGGTTCTGACCGTAATCAATCACCGTCTCTCCCTTCGGAGTGGTGATGATTTTCCCGGGGAAGCGTTCCTTTTCTTTAATTCTCAGACTGTTAGAACAAACTAGGTTACTGACCCCAAAGTCTTCTTTTTTGACTGGGTGAAAATCCGCGATTTCTGCAAGCCTAGCATCAAAGACTTCCCCTTGTTGCATATCGTTCTCTCTAAGGGGACCGCCACTTGAAGCGCACCAGCTTTCATCAGAGAGACAGACGGTCTTACCCTCTACCTCCAGTTGAAAATATAAGGCAATATCTTCGCCGTAGAGGTTGCGGTCACCGTCCACTCCCGAACAACTCCGGTACCAACCATCCCCTAGGATAACCTCCACCTGGTTCTCACCTGGCTTTATATGAGCCGATACATCATAGGTCTGGTAGGCGAGATTTTGGTCATAGGTAGACGTTCCCGGCGCTAGGACAAAATCACCCACTCGGACGTGATTAAGCCATACTTCATATAAGCCGTGAGCCGTTACGTAAAGTCGAGCCTGACCACATTTTTCGGACGTAAAGCTAGTCCTTAGATAACTAGCAGGCTTATGAAGCTTAGAATCGGTTTCTAACTCTGGATTGATCCACGTAGCTACAAAATCCTCTCTCTTTAAAAGGCCCATTTCAAAACTTGCAAGCTCGCTCCATTCACCGACTTGATCTTTCTCATCCCACAGTCGCACCTGCCAAGTGATTCGCTCCCGGCTTTTAAGAACCGGAGCGTACTTTGCGTGCATCTTAGAGCTTTCTATTCTCCCTGTGTTCCATACCTCTACACCGCCTTTTTCTGCGCGGATTTCATAGGCCCTTTGCCTGGTTCCGCCTTCGCAGTTCCAGGTAAGAGCTGGTTCTAATACATCAATTCCCAGAGGGTTGGTTAAATGTTCTGTCTTTAATCGAACTGCTTTCATAGTCTTATCACTTTTCCTTTACTAATTCCATTTTCGTTATAACTATCAACCCGCACAAAGTACTCCTCGCCTTTTACTAAGGCGCCGATACGTTTCGTAATAACCGCGTCTTTTGCTTCCCTCACATCTGCCGGGTCTCGATAAATCTGGTAGCTGTGATAGAGCTTATCACTTTCGTGACCCCAGAGAATATTATAGCCAGTAGCGCTCTCCTTGCCTTCAATTGTGACCAGTAGGTCTAAGTCATCGGTGCTTCGCTTGGCTGAAAAACTTGAACTTTCTGGCAGCTCCCCGTCCCCCATTCCAAATATTCTAAGCCCCGATATGCAAGGAACCGCGTCATAAGGAATCTCAAGAATTGTCAAGCGGATGAAGCGTGCATTAATTCCTGACTCGCGAACGATAAAATCATGAGGCAAATCAGTATTAGCCTTGGACTTATCTTCAATGACACAATACTCTTTGCCGTCAAGGGAACCCTCTAGCTTCCACCGAGTGCACAAGTTGCGTTCTTCAATGTAACGGGGCTGGGTCTGACTGCCTTTAATCTCCCCAGGTGAATCCATCTCTAGCTTGTCATCAGCAAAATTAACCTGAATGGCCCGAATATCCATTTCTCTTTCTAAGTCCACTTCTAACCACTGACCGCTGCTATTATCACTGGCCTTCCACCAGTTTTTAGAATCTTCGTTTACCGCTTGGTCTGGTCCTTTTTCCGGTGCTGATGAAGAAGCACTAGCTGGTTTCGCGTAGCTTAGAAGGTACCACTGTGGTTCCCGCCAAGGATCTTGCTCACCTTCCGTTACAGCAATCGGCCAGTCCCCGTAATTTTGATTGCAGTAAAGCTCGCCGTCCTCGTCAAAGCCCGCTGGCCAAAGACCAACCCGGCGCTCAAACTGGTGATTGACGCTTATACTCATGGTTGATGTATGCCAAAGATTTCCGACTCTATCTTCCAAGGTGGAACCGTGACCAGCTCCTGGCATAAAGCCTCCTGGATGATAAGAGTATGGGTTGTTTTTCGCTAGGGTAAAAGGTCCAAGGGGCGAGTCGGCGGTATAAACCCCATCGGCATAGACGTTATACTCAGCCCCCGGGCACGCATACTCTAAATAGTACTTACCCCCGTGCTTCGTCATCCAAGGTCCCTCAATAAAAGGTCTTCTGGTAAACATCCCTCTGATTTGTGGCGCGTACTCTTTGGGAACTTGGTCTTCCGTCATACCACTTTGCTTTAAAAAGCCTTGATACATCTGCTCTACTTCCGCTTCGCTTCTAGGGAACTCGCTGTTATCAACACCCATTCGCTCATAGCCTCTTAAGAAAGGATCGCCACTGATTAGTTCTATTCGCTCTGTTTTCGGTAGCATGGTCTCCGGCTCTAGCTCCACACCCCAGACAGGTGTAATATTGGAACAACCCCAGTAGAAATAAAAGCGACCGTCATCGTCTACAAACAGATGGGGATCCCAGAAGTCAAAGGTTCCTTTTATCTCTTCATAGGGACCAGCGACCACGTCCTTAGTACGGTAATAGTTGCAGATTTCGCCTTTTTTGGAGGCGCAGAAATAGACGTAATCGCCTACCACCCGCACATCCGGCGCATAGTCATAAAGAGGGAGGGACTCTGGTAGGCGCTTCGCTTCCCAGCTCACCAAATCCTCCGATACCCATACACTTAGGTTCATAGACGCAAAGATATAATATTTACCTTTAAAGAAAATCAGCGAAGGGTCCGCTGCCTCCCGGTCGATTTGCAGGGCTCCATTTGCGCGAGGATCCATATTAAACTGGTAGCGATACGGCACATTTAAAGGATTACAATAGTATTTCATGTTTTATAGCCCTCCCAAATACGCTAAGCTCGGCTTCGCACTACGGGCCATCGTCGTTCTATCCACTTCAATGAGACCAAACGTCATCGAGTACCCTTTTTGCCATTCAAAATTATCCATTAGCGACCAATACAGATAACCCGTGACCGGGATACCTTCGGCAATACAATCGCAGACCCCCTTCGTTGCCTCATCGATAAAACGCACCCGTTTTTCATCATCGCTAACGGCAATGCCATTTTCCGTCACCATAATCGGTAGCTGAAGCAAAGCGTATGCTTTACGAATACAAGCGGCTAAAGCTTGGGGATAGATTTCATAATCCATCTGGGTAAGCTCTGCCCCTTCGGGAGTAGCACAGATACCATTTTCGTCGTATACAGACCGGGTATAATTCTGCAATCCGAAGAAGTCGTCGTCCTTAATATAGGGCACATAGTGAAGGAATTCTTCCTCCCACTCTTTCGCGGCTACCTCTTCCCCACCAGGCTTCGCCTGAATATCGTGAAGAGAAAGACTTAAGCCCACCTGAAGCTCCGGATTCACTTCTTTGATAGCCTTTTTCGCTGCCTGATGAGCCTTCATTGCCAGAATATCCCCCTCAGGAGTCCTGGCACTGACAAAGACTTGCGGAGTCTCGGTGCCAAACACTTCTAGATTCTCTGCTTTTTGCTTTTCCATATTCGCCATCATCTTCTGCATATTAAGACCTACTTGCACGCTGCCTTCCGTACTCTTGGCAGCTTCTTCGCTAGCATTTCCCTGCTGAGCCTGCTTCATCTTTGCCATCATCTGCACCTGAAACCTGGCCGAAATCGCGGCAATCTGTAAGCCCATATTCGCTTCGTTAATCGTGCAGACGTAATGCATCAAAGACCCTAGCTGCTGGGTCACATAACGACAATACCTAGCAAAGTACGTAATAGTCTGTGGCTCTTCCCAGCCCCCTTTTTCTATCAGCCACTTAGGCGAAGTAAAATGAAGAAGGGTCACCACCGGCTCTACCTTATGGGCGTGGCAACACTCTAGCACCTTCCGGTAATGCTCCACTTCTCGTTCGTCAAACTCACCTTCTCTTGGCTCTATCCTCGCCCACTCGATGGAGAAGCGATAACTGTTAAGCCCAGCCGCTGCCAGCATAGAAATATCCCCTTCGTACCGATGATAGTGGTCTACGGCCGCTAGCGAGGGTTCGGTAAAGCTCGTATATTGCATCTGCTCCATTGCCCAATAATCGCTATTTACATTATTTCCTTCTACTTGGTGAGCCGCCGTTGCCGCTCCTACTAAAAATCCTTCTGGAAATCTACTCATGATTTGCCTCCTTTATAAATGCTTATTTAGAAATTTACTACTTACTTGTAACGATTTAACTGGCGATTTATCTATCCAGTTCTTATGACTCTCTAAAATGATCGCCTTAACCCCTACCTTTAGCGCCTGCCTGGTTAAGGCTTCTAGGTTCATATTACCAAAGCCTAGTTCCATACTATCCGATTTGAGAATAGGCGTCATCGACGGCCCCACTACTCTAGTCCCCCGATCATTGATGTGGTATAACTTTAAGCGCTCTCCTAACTTCTCCATCAAAGCAAGCGCTGACACTCCTGCTTCCGTCGGCCAATAGGAGTCAAACTCAAAGTTAACGAATTCGGGATTCGTCTCTTCTACTAGCACATCAAAGGCCGTCCGCCTAGGCGCAACCTTCCTAAATTCACAGTTGTGATTATGATATAGAAGCGAGATGCCTTCTTCTTTCAAGCGTTCACCTTGCGTATTCAAATTCGCCGCTAAGTCTTTTACCGCTTCCTCGTTGCCGTAATCAAAGCGATACATTCCCGTAATTACCACCTGATCACAGCCCAAGGCTTCCGCTTCCTTGGCCACGCTTTTCGGGTCCTTAGTTACCGTCCTCAAATCCTCGTGAAGACTTACACACCCAAGTCCTGTCTCCTTTAATAGATTCGGCCAATCTAGATGTCCCCCTTTTCCCACTGGTATGCCTGCGGCTTTCGTTAGCAGGCGCACCATTAGTGAAGAAGGACGAATCATAAAGCCATTAAGTTCTAGCCCATCATAACCCGCTGCTTTTATCTGCCGCAAAGTATCTAAAGCTTCCTTTTCACTTCTCGTAACCGTCCCTAGCATAATCTGCTGTACCGCTTTCCTTGTCATTTGTTATTTCCTTTCTTTTATCTTCACCTCTATTTTATCTATCCTGGCAATTATATGCGTTCGTTTTTTCGCTTTTTCGTTAATTAATTCCTTTTGATCAATTGTCTGATTAAAAAATAAACATTATTGCGAATATACGAACATCGATCTTTTCAAAAAATGATATCCTATAAACATAGATAATTTGAAAACGAGAGGTAATATATGCCAATTAAAGAAAACTGTAACTTAGAAGAGTTACTAAGCAAAATCAAAGAATGTAAAGGCAAGGTCACTTTCGAAACGCCTGAGGGGGATCTCTTGGCGATGAAAAGCGCCTTGTGCCAATACATATTTCTATCTTTAAAAAACCAACCGGAACTGCTTTTCGGCGGGATTATTAAGTGCGAGCTTCCTGCCGATTATAAGCTTCTATCCGCTTTTTTGCAGTAGCTAATTGCCCTAGCAAAAGGATGAGGGCTGCACCCACCGAAAGCCCATCTGCTACCGGATAAGCTAGACCAATACCGGGGACGCCGAGAAGGCGTTCTAATAAGAAAAGGGCTGGCATTAAGATGATTCCTTGTCGCAGCAAAGAAACTATTGTTGCTAGCATCGCTTTCCCAGTGGCTTGTAAGAAATTGGTGCTAAGGTAGTAAAAGCCCAGTAAAGGACTCACTAGAACTAAAAGGACAACTAACTCTTCTCCTAGTCTTCTCGCGCTACTTTCTTTTAAAAATAGACCGATTAACTCTCCTCTACCTAAAATACAGATAAGGGTAGAAAGGGTGCCGACAATGACCGTGAGCAGACTGAGTTTCTTGATAATCTCTTGCAATCTAGCGATCTTGCCTGCCCCATAATTATAGGCCAGCATCGGAGCCACTCCCATACAGATTCCCATCTGTAGCATACTGATAATCATGGAGACTTTACCGGCGGCAGCCATGGCCGCAACGGCGTTCACACTGTAGCTGGCCAACAAATTGTTAGCAAAAGAAGAGGCAAAACCGGAGAGAATACTACTTATACCATTCGGCAGCCCAATGGCCATAACTCTCCATAACAATTTGATATTTTTCATAGCAAGCAATGGATTTAGTCCTAGGATTTGGCCCTTCCTAATAATGTAGGTAACATAGACAATGGTACTTACTGTATTGCCGATAACTGTGGCAATTGCGGCCCCACTTACACCCAAGTCTAGAGTGAAGATAAAGACCGGATCAAGAATGATGTTAAGCATCGTCCCTAGCAGATTTCCAAGGAGTCCTTCTTTAATCGCCCCGTCGCTTCTAAGAAGTGCTGGTAGGGTGGTGGATAGAATCATCATCGGTGCCCCTAGGGCCAGCATACGCAGATATTCGCTTGCATAACTCTTCGTCGCCTCACTTGCCCCTAGGAGCTTTAGTAAAGGCTCGCCGCCTAGTAGCATTACTATTGTGCAGATAAGTCCCAGCGCAATACCGGTATAAAAGCATAGACTTCCAAGAGCTCTGGCATCTTCTAACTTACCGGAACCGGCGGTACTGGCAATTACCGAACTACCACCAATGCCTAACATCGTCGCTACCGCCACCGCCAGGGAAAAGACCGGGCCAACAATTGAGACAGCTGCCACTTGAGCCGTACTTCCTAATTGACCGATAAAAAACATATCCGCCAAATTGTAAAACACCATAATCAGAATCGTAATGCAGGATGGTATCGCTAAGGAAAAGATTGCTTTCCATACTGATTTTTCCGCAAATAGGGCTTCACTTTTTAAGTCTGTTTTTTTCATTTTCTCACCTCACCGATAGTGTAAGAAATTTGCTGAGAAAAGGCGTTCATTATTTCGCGAAGATGTGCTACAATTTGCCCAAGATTAGAAATGTAACGAATTATATAACTTCACCACGAGATAAGAAACATCAGAAAGAGAGGTAAGACCATGACGAATCGCGAAAATCTCCAGCTTTACCTAGAGCTAATTAATTGCAATTACGATTTATTTCTCTGGGAATACGATGGTGACCTTAATTTTCTCCAGACCAATTGGACGGAAAGCGTTTTTGCCGGAAACTTTGTCTCTTATACTGGTCTCGCCGGTCTGGTGAAAGAACATATCGCTTCTGGGAAACGTACACCTACCATTTTAGAGGCCCCTGCCAATTTAATGTGGATGGCTAGTTTTGACTACGATGAGGACACGCTAAAGGCCTGCTACTTTATCGGCCCTATTTATAGCGGCCGGAATTCTCACCTCATGCTTAGAAAAAACATGGACTCCTATGATCTAAGCATTAAGCTGCGTTCTAGTATTACTAAGATATTTGAGCAAATCCCCACTATCCCCAGCAACATCCTTAGCCAATACGCGATTATGTTCCACTACGCCTTAACTGGGGAAAGGATTACTGATGCAGACCTCACCTTTCAAAGTACAATTCCTGCGCCTGCCCAAGCATCGGCAAAAAAAGCCTCTACTGAGCACGCGGGTATTTGGTACACCGAGCAACAACTCTTAAAAGCCTTTGCAGATGGCAGCCCTAACTATAAAGAAGCGCTTAGAAACTCTTCCTCATTAAGTTCTGGAGTAAAAGCAGAAACCGGCGATGCCTTAAGACAGCATAAAAACAGTGGACTGGTACTGCTTACCCTTTGTTCTAGAGCTTGTATAAACGGCGGCCTAGCACCAGAAATCGCCTATGACCTAAACGACTATTACGCAACCCGTTTGGAAGAGTGCGCCTCCCTTACCGCTGTTAGAAAACTACTCGAGGAGATGCTTGAAGATTACGTCTTACGGGTCCAGCAGGCAAAGGAAAGTTCTGACGTATCTACCCAGATTCAAAACGCCTGCACCTTTATAAAAGGAAATATTACCACCCCGCTCTCGATTAAAGCGTTGGCCCAGAGGTATGGATATTCTGAATATTACTTTTCTCGCAAATTCCATAAGGAAGTAGGGATAAGCGTAAACGAATATATATTGAAGGAACGAATCTCCCAAGCAAAGCTCCTGCTAGCTGGTACTAGTGACTCTATCCAAAGCATCAGCGACACTCTCCTCTTTGGAAACCGTAGCTATTTCTATACCTGCTTTCGCAAAGAAGTCGGGATTTCCCCTAGCGAATACCGGCAAAGCAATCAAAAGATTTAAGCAATTCTTATTTCTCGTTTCTTTTTTCGCTATAATGTTATGTATTTATTCTTTTTCGAATTACATCTTAAGTTTTCTAACATGATAACGAATTTGCAAACCCTCATTTTCTAGTATATGGCTATAGTGAGGTCACAGATACATTAAAGGAAAATGGAGGATTTATAAAAATGGAAAAAGCAAAGAAGCTTACACAAAGCGAAATCGACGGCGTTCAATATCGCCGTGCCAAACTTTGGCAAATCATCTTGGTTGCCTGCAACGCCTTTATCGGTATGGCTGTCTACTCTCTGATTGGTCTAGCTAGCTATACTGCCAGTATCGGGTTTGGTATCAGTACCGCTGCCGTCGGTGTAATTCTAACTTGGACAAGAATCTTAGATGGTGTTACCGATCCGCTAATCGCCTTTGTCTACGACAAGGTTAACACTCGCTTCGGGAAAATCCGAATTCTTATTGTTATCGGATTTCTAATCGAAGCGTTAGGACTGATGTTTATGTTTAATTGGGGGGCTGGTAAAGGTCTGGGGATGATCGCCTTCGTCTTAAGCTATATCGTCTACGTAATCGGCTATACCATCGCCAATATCACTGCCCTTACCATCAACCCATTAATCAGTAATGATCCCAAGCAACGTCCCACTGTTGGTGTTTGGTCTACGGCACTTAACTACCTGCTGCCGATGACTCTGAGTATTATCTTAAACGTGGTCTTACTACCTCGCTTTGGTGGCACTTACAATGGAGAGTTCTTAGCTGCTGCCTGTAAACTATGCCTCGCAGTGGCGGCAATCGGTGTCGTCCTGGTCTGCATCGGCGTATCAGAATACGATAAACCGGAAAACTTCAAAGGACTGTCGAAGGAAAAAAGTAACTTAAAAATGAAAGACATGTTCGAAATTGTTAAAAAGAACCGGCCTCTTCAGTGTTACATCATTTCCAATGTTTCAGACAAAATCGCCCAGCAAACCACCTCCCAAGCAGTTATCGTAACCATGCTTAATGGAATTCTGATTGGTAACATGGGGCTAGCTACGATGCTTGCGGTTATCGGCATGTTACCATCCTTAGTATTTGCCTTCTTTGGCGCTAAGTACGCCGGGAAATTTGGTAGCCAGAAAACCATTGTCACTTGGTCCAAAATCGCCCTCGTGATTTCTGTAGTCATGTGGATTTTCTTTATTGCCATCGATCCGAAAAAAATTGCTACCGGTGGTGTGATTATGATTGCTTACGTAGTCTTAACACTATTAAAGAACGGGGCTAACATGTGTGTAACTACCGCCGGCACGTCCTTTATGTCAGACATTATCGACTTTGAGCAAGATCGTAGCGGTCGTTACGTACCAGCTGCTATTACAGGGGTTTATAACTTTATAGATAAGATTGTCACTTCCTTTTCAGCCTTGATTGCCACTGGTTCTGTAGCCCTAATCGGTTACACCACCACGATGCCACAACCTGGGGATGCGGCCACACCGCAAATCTTCTGGCTTACTACTGGACTTGTATTCGGTCTCCCAATTTTAGGCTGGATCTGCACGCTTATCGCCATGAAATTCTGTCACCTATCAAAAGAAGACATGGTAGAGGTCCAAAAGCGAATTGCTGCTAGAAAAGCTGAGGTGGAGGCGTAATGAAAAGTATGAGAAAAATAGAACCATTAAAAGATAACTGGCTTTTTGTAAAGTCGGCTGGGGATGCTAGCGATGCCCTGACTAAGGATGGTGAACTAATCTCGCTTCCTCACACCTGGAATGCCCTTGACGGCCAAGATGGGGGAAACGATTACCACCGGGGTACCTGCTACTATATTAAGAAAATGGCAAAGCCAGAACTTGAAGGTGGCGCCTATGCCTATCTGGAATTTACCGGCGCCGCTATGATAGCTGATATCTATGTAAACGGAGTAAAACTCGCTCATCATGAAGGTGGTTACTCCACCTTTCGGGTAAACATTACGGAAGTTCTTCAAGATGATAACACCATTGTCGTCGCCCTTAATAACGAGGATAATACCATTTGTTATCCCCAGAAAGCGGATTTCACTTTCTACGGCGGGTTATACCGAATGGTTAATCTAATCACCGTTCCCGCCCTTCACTTTGACCTAGACTACTGTGGCGCGCCAGGCCTTAAAGTCACTCCAGAAGTAAACCTCTTGGAGAAGTCTGCTACCGTCACTGCTGAGGCTTGGACTTCAAGGGACACCTTAGTTACCTTTGCCATTAACGGTGAAGAAAAGACCATTGCTACTACTGATAAGCACGCCGAGGCCACGTTTGTGATTGAAGACGTCCACCTCTGGGATGGCCTTGTTGACCCTTATCTCTATACGGCAAAAGCGAGTTTAGAAAGCGGCGATGAGGTAGCCACTCGCTTTGGCTGCCGGGAGTTTAAGATTGATTCTGAACAGGGATTTTTCCTAAATGGACGCACCTACCCTCTGCGAGGTGTTTCACGTCATCAAGACTTTAAAGACGTCGGCAATGCCTTATTACCAGAGCATCACCAAAAGGATATGGAGATCATTAAAGAGCTAGGAGCAACTACACTCCGCCTCGCCCATTACCAACACGCTCAAGAATTCTATGACTTATGCGATGAGAACGGTTTGATTTTGTGGGCAGAAATTCCTTATATCACTATGCAAATGAAGTCCGCAAGAGAGAACACCCTAAGCCAGATGGAAGAATTGGTGGTGCAAAACTATAACCACCCTTCCATCATTACCTGGGGACTCTCCAATGAAATCACGGCCGCTAGTGCGGTAAACGATGATTTACTAGAGAATCACCGACTTCTAAATGACCTATGTCACAAACTAGATAAGACCAGACCAACCACTATGGCCAATGTCTTTATGTTAGAGACAGATAGTCCGATTCTCGATATTCCTGATATTAACAGCTATAATCTCTACTTCGGATGGTACTTAGGGGAATTAGAGCAAACCGATGAATTCTTTGACGAATTCCACCAGCAGTACCCTGATAAGGTTATGGGCTTTTCTGAGTACGGCGCTGATGCCAATCCGCAGTATCAGACAAGCACGCCGGAAAAAGGGGATTATACCGAGACATACCAAGCCCTCTATCACGAGCATATGCTGAAAATGATTGAAGCTAGACCATATCTGTGGGCCACTCACGTTTGGAACCTCTTTGACTTTGCGGCAGATGGCCGGGATGAAGGTGGCAAGCACGGGGAGAACCAAAAGGGTCTTGTAACCCTTGATCGCCAGCTAAAAAAAGATGCCTTTTACCTTTATAAGGCCGCTTGGAATAAGACCGAGAATTTCGTACATCTCTGTGGTCGTCGTTACGTCGACCGGGCTGAAGACGAAACCGAGATTAAGGTCTACTCTAACCAGAAAGAGGTCACCTTATTTGTAGATGGTAAAGCTTTAGAAACCCAAACCGGGAAGACGGTATTTACCTTTAAGGTAAGGATTACTGGGGAGCATACCATTACCGCCAAGGCAGAAACTTGTGAAGACCAGATTCAGATTCGCAAGGTCGACACCGCGAATCCTGATTACATCTTCGTTAAACGCGCCCCCGTTACCAACTGGTTTGACGGTGAACTTGACCCCACTTGCTTCTCTATTAACGATCGTTTGGCCGATATAAACGCTAACGAAAAAGCTGGGGCCATTATCTCAGAAATGATGGCTAGAGGCGCTTCCGAACGAGGAGACGTAGCCGAAGCCGTCAAGGATAACCCAGCCCTTCAGCGAATGATGGGACGCCAAACCCTTGTTAGTCTCTTTAAACAAGGCGGCGTAGACGATGAAAGTATCCGTCAGGTAAACCGGATCTTGCAGGGAATTAAAAAATAGATGAGAAATAAAAAACTCAGGCCACCAAAGGGTCTGAGTTTTTTATTTCTTAATAATCTATTCATGCTCTTTTTGATAATACTTCTTCTTCGTATTTCTGTACTTCTCTCCACCAATCTTCTCTCTCAGGAACACCGTTCACTTCGCAGAAGTAGTTCCAAACATCGCCGAATGGATAGGATTTAAGTTCTTCTTGCATCACCATCAACTCAGAGAATTGCTGGGTATCTTGAAGTTCTTTTAAGTCTTTATTAGGTGTTAGCATCGCCATCATTAAGGCTTTTTGCATGTTGCGAATACCCACAACGTAAGCGCTTACCCGGTTAATGCTAGCGTCAAAGAAATCAAGACCGATTAGCACCCGGTCAAGAGCGTCGTTACGCACGATTTCTTTCGCGATTTCTTTCGTCTCATCGTCTAAAAGCACAACATGGTCTGAATCCCAGCGCACCGGACGGGTTACGTGAAGAGCTAATTTATCACAGAATAGCAGGACGGAAGAAATCTTATCCGATACCATTTCCGTTGGGTGGTAGTGGCCGTTATCCATCAGAGGTACAAGATCGTTTTTCATCACGTAGTTCATTGTAAATTCTGCCGATCCTGCTGTATAGGACTCCATACCGATACCGAATACTTTTGACTCTACACACACTAGTACTTTGCTCTTATCGTAATCGATGCTAAGGATTTGATCTAGAGAATCTTTATACCGAGCTCTTGGGCCCATTCTATCAGCTGGTACGTCTTTTAAACCATCAGGAATCCAGATATTCATCAGACAAGGGGTACCTGTTTGCTCAGCAAAATACTGAGAAATGCGGATACAAGCCTGACCGTGACGAATCCAGAACTGACGAATCTCTTCGTTTGGATGAGTCAAGGTATACTCGCTAGCTAAAGGATGAGAGAAAAACGTAGGGTTAAAGTCAAGGCCCATGTTTCTTTCCTTCGCGTACTCGACCCATTTCTGGAAGTGCTTAGGCTCAAGAGAATCTCTATCTACCCACTCGCCTTCGCCGAAGATTGCATAGCTAGCGTGCAAACTTAAGCGGTGTTTTCCTGCTGTTAAGCTAAAAGCTTTGTCAAGGTCAGCGATTAACTCATCAGGAGTGGTTGCTTTTCCTGGGTAGTTTCCGGTGGTTTGGATACCACCGGTAAGCTCTTTGTCTTTCTGGTCAAAACCGCCTACATCATCGGCTTGCCAGCAGTGAACTGATAAATCCACTTTCTTCATGTCTTCTAATACTTTGTCGGTATCCACGCCAATAGCGGCGTACATTTCTTTTGCTGATAGATATCTTTCTTTCGTCGTCATAGTTCTTCCTCCTAAATTACCGTTCCTGTTTTATCATAATTTACAATGTCAAAAGACCTACCCACACATTCCCTGGCTTCTGGTAAATCTTTAAATACCTTGTCGTAGAGCATCTGCACAATGATATTGCCAATGGCTGTTGCTTCCGTTGGGCCAGCGGATACTTTACGCTGGCAGTATTTTGCCGTTAGTTCATTTAAGTAACCGGCGTTGGCACCGCCGCCAACCACATAGATCGTTTCGTATTTCTTTCCCGTAATGCCTTCGATTTCTTCGATGGTATCACCGTAGCATTTCGCTAAGCTATTATAGATTACTGCCCCGATCTCGCCTACCGTCTCCGGCACCTGTTGTCCGGTCTGCCGGCAATAATTTTGCACCGCTTGTGTCATGCTCTCAGGCGCTAAAAATACTTCGTCTTGGCAATCCACAATCGAGGGAATCTCTTCTTTTCCCGCCCGTTCACAGATCTCGGCAAAGGACAAGTCCTCAGTGAATTCTTTCTTAACAGACTGAATCATCCATAGCCCCATAATATTCTTTAAGTAGCGGTAGCGATGATCATAACCGCCTTCATTCGTAAAGTTCGCTTTCATGCTGGCTAGTGAACAATCGGCCTGAGCTCGTTCTACACCCATTAAAGACCAAGTGCCTGAGCTTATATAAAGGGCATTATCGTTATTGGTGGGCACTGCTAAAACTGCCGAACCGGTGTCGTGAGTCGCTGGTAAGACTACCGTACAGTTAAAACCTACCTCTTCCTGCACTTCCTTACTAAACTCACCTACCACCTCACCCGGCATAGATACCGGTACGAACATCTCCTTGTTATAGCCTAGCATTTCTATTAATTCATAGTCCCAATCGGCAGTCTGCGGGTTAATGAGTTGCCCAGTGGTCCCGTTGGTGTATTCCATCTTTTTAACACCCGTTAGCTTGTACTGAAAATAGTCGGGAATCATCAGCATACTCTTAGCTTTTGCCATATCCTCTGGCTGATTCTTTTTTACCGCCATCAGCTGATAAACCGTATTGAAAATCTGCTTTTGAATACCGGTGCGCAAATAAAGATCGTCCTGAGAGATTATCTTATACACCTCTGTATCCATACCATCGGTACGATGATCCCGGTAGCCGACAGTCTTGCCGAGAATTTCATCATTCTCATCCAACAAGACAAAATCTACGCCCCAAGTATCGATCGCCATCGTCTCTGGAACCTTCCCTAACTCTTTACACACCTTAAGGCCAGCGATAATCTCCTTAAAGAGGCCATCTAAGTCCCAACACAGGGTACCGTCTCGGTTTTCCATACCATTAGGAAAGCGGTACACCTCTTCGAGAACCATCTTGCCATCAATCATCGTGCCTAAGATATGACGACCGCTTGAGGCACCAATATCAATTGCTAAATAATGTTTATTCAATGATCCTACCTCCCTTTCTTCCCTCAATTATATAGAACAAAACAGACAAAAAAAAGGACGGTATTTACTAAATACACCGTCCTTATTTGCCACGCTCACGATATTCTTTTGGAGAGATCCCAAAACGTTTCTTAAAGATTCTAAAAAAGTAGCTACTGTTATCGTAACCAATGGCGGTAATAATGTCTGCCACTGGCATCCGACTGTTGGTCAGCAGATAGGTTGCCTGACTTAAGCGCTTCCCTTGAAGCAACTCTTTATACGTCTTGCCCGTTCTTTTCCTGATTTCCTTACTAACCCAAAAAACGTCCTTATTCAACAATTCTGACAATTCTCCTAGCGTCCCGTCCTTATAGTTGTTTTCGATATAATTAAGGACGGTAATCGTAAACTCTCTTTCATAGGCATCTGCCCCTGATTCCATCTTATCTAAGTGGTTCAGTAGCTGCAAAAGCAAGAGTCCCATGGTAATCTGATTGCTGCTGCGCTTGCCGATTTGATCGTTTAATAGTCCCCAGATTAGATTTTCCACCAGGTTCTGAATCGGCAATACATCGGCGACGAGGAAGTGAAGAAAGGAGGCGTTGTGAGCGCCTTTTCCCAGACTATCGATTAGAAAATCCTTTAGTAGGCTTTCTTCCCCTTTCATCATATCGAAGGCCGTATTAAAAAATTCCGGCAAAATAATAAAGTTAACGGCAATATCGTCCTTAGTGGCTGGCAGGATTTCCTGAACCGCGTTCTGATTGAGAAAAATCAAGTCCCCAGTCCTAAGTATCACTTCTTCCCCATTAATGATATGAGTCGTCTGTCCACTACACATATACGTTAGTTCCACGTAATTGTGGCGATGCTTAGGAAAGTGAACGAAGCGGGTATGGGTTCGCAGCTGAATCAGCTTCCCCTTTTCTAGAAGCTTATCCCGGTCGATAACCAGCTCGCTTTTCTGGGTGTAAATCCCTTTATTAATTCCTTGTTGGCCATCTAGAATTTCTTGTTCTTCCTCAGTTATTCCCGAAAGGCGTTCGATAATTTCTCTATGCATAGCTTCTTTATCCTCGCACTTTAACAACTTCGTCGGTAAGCTCTAGGTACTCCTTGGCAGCTCTACTTGAAGGCTTGTAAGCGATAATCGGTTCGTTATTATCCTGAGACCACTCGATCCCGCTATCTACCCGGATAAAAGTGTTAAACACCTTGATGCCCTTTAGTTCGCTTAAGATTTCCTTTGTCTGTTTAAAATAGTTCTTTCTCGTATCCACTTTGGTAATGGCAATCCCCGCAATTGAAAGATCGGGATTGATCTGCTTAACCTGCTCAAAAAACTCAAACATATTTCCTAGACCAAATAACCCCCAGGGCGAAGACTCAACGGGGATAATCACCTGCTTGGCGGCAACTAGGATATTCATCACCCAGCCCCCAAGGGTCGGCGGTGCATCGATCAGAATATAATCATAGGTCCCGCCGTCCACTAGGTTCTGTAAGCACTTCTTTAAAATAAATTCTCGCTGCCACTTGGAGAAGAGTTCAAATTCAATCGAGCTCATTAAGGTCGAGGAAGGAATCAGGTCGAGATTTGCATATTTGGTGGTGACCACATAGTCGGTTAAGTCGTCTTGATTCTTAATCGCCACATAAAGATTACGCTCGCTTTCGGCAAACTTAAGGACCTGCTCTTCATCAAAAAGAGACAAGGAAAGATTAAGCTGCATATCGCCATCGATGAGCAGTACTTTCTTTCCCCTCATCGCTAAGCCATACCCGATATTTGAGCAGGTAGTAGACTTGCCACTGCCTCCTTTATTATTTGCAAAGGCGATAATCTTTGTCTTCTTCATGCAAATCTCCCTCTTTCTAGTCTAAGTGAAATACTGGTTGCAAGTCGATCGCTACCGGGCTGTTATCAGGATTGGTCTCCATAATGTTCGCCATAAAATCCCACCACTTGCGATTAATCGCCGTGTCCGCGCTCTTGGCCCACTTTTCCTCATCTTCTAATTCAATATAGCCGTAAAGGATATTCGTATCCTTATCGAGAAAAATCGAGTAATTAGAACCGCCGTGCTCATGAATCATCTCTGCCATCTCGGGCCACAATTCATTGTGACGCTTCTCGTATTCGGCGGCTTGTCCTTCGTATATCTTCATTTTAAATGCTTTTCTTACCATGCTTTTACCTCCAAAAAGAGGATTTCAATTAAGAAATCCTCTTTAATCATCTAATTATTTCTATCTTAGTAAACTTCTTTCCATTCGTCAATGTTTGATGGATCAAATTTGAAAGGTTGACCTAAGATAACTTCTGTACCGCCGTCACCAGCGTCTGTAATTGTGTATGGGCTGTTCTCCATGTCGCCTGCGTCAAAGGTTTCTCCCTCAGCGCCTTCAATATCCCCATTTACTAAAGCGATTGCTGAGTATGCACCAAGACGTCCAAGATCAATTGGATTCCAAAGGAACATATATGGGCAAGAAGAATCATCGCCATCACCAATGTAAGCTGCCATTTCTGAAGGAAGTCCAAGTCCTGTTAACTTAGTAGCTGAACCTTCATCTTGAAGTACTTTACCAGCTGCCATAATACCAACTGTTGTTGGTGCACAGATTACTTTAAGGTCTGGGTACTTAGAAAGTAATGCCTGTGTTTGGTCAGTTGATTTTTGAGGCTCGTCATCACCGTAAGCAACTTCTACTAATTCAAGCTTAGAATACTCATCACCTTCCATGATTTCTTTCATAGAATCGATCCAAGCATTTTGGTTGGTTGCTTGAGATGTAGCAGAAAGAATTGCCCATTGGCCTTCGCCACCGCTGATGTCAAGAACTGCGTCCATCAGAGCCTGGCCGATTTCATCAACACCGGCTTGGTTTACGAATAATTGACGGCTGTCAGCGTTTACTTTAGAGTCAAGGCAGTTTACTTTGATACCTTCTGCCATTGCATCTTCAAGTGCTGGTTGCAGAGCATTTTCATCGTTTGCAGCTACAGAAATTGAATCTACTCCTTGAGAGATCAAAGACTGAATTGCAGTAATCTGATGATCAGCTTTTCCTTCTTCTGGATACTTGATGATTGCTTCACCGCCAGCAGCCTCAACTACTTCCGTGAAACCTTCTGCCATTTTCTCCATGAACGGGTTACCTGCTTGTTTGGCTACCATAGCATAAACCTTTTTGCCGCTATCGCTTCCGCCATCTTCTGACTTAGCGTCATCGCCGCCGTCGTTACTGCTGCCACAGCCTACTAAAAGGCTAGCCATCATTGCCATGCATAAAAGCACGCTGAAAATACGTTTCTTCATTTTGTTTCCTCCCTTTTGTGAGTTTTTTATATACAAGGCTTATGCCTCATATTTCTACTTTACGCTACTTCTTTTCTTCATTAGCTTAAACTGTTCCACAATGTTTGGTGCCATAACGGCTAGGATAAGTAGCGCACCTAGAATTATAAGGATGACTTGTGGATTTAAGTTAATCTGTCCTAGACCGACTCGCAAACTAATAATGATAAATGCAGCAATTACACCACCCTGAAGTCGACCTTTCCCGCCGGCGGTAGAGATTCCCCCAAAGACTGCCATGGAAATCGCATTCATCTCGAAGCCACTAGCAGTGGTTGTATTCACGCCGTATTGAAGAGCCGTTAAAAATAATGCTGAAAGACCTGCCATTAGTCCGGTTAAAGTGAAGACGATTAGGCGAATCTTCTGAACTTTTACCCCGGCGTAATACGCTGCTAATTTGTTTGATCCAATAGCATAGAGCTTTCTGCCAAAGGTGGTCTTACTTAAAATAATAATATAGATAACTGCCAGGATAAGCACAAGGAAGAGAATATACGGTATTCTTCCTACTCTACCAGCTAACATCCGAAAGCCTTCAGCGTGCTCGAGAGAGATTGACCCCCCGCTACCAAGGGCGATTTCGGCGATTCCTCGAAAGAGAATCTGAGTTCCCAGAGTGACTATCATCGGCGGTAACTCGGTAAATTTCGTAACGATAATGCCGTTAATAAGTCCACACAGCGCTCCTGTAAGCAGTCCTACTAATAATACCAAACCAAAGGGTAATCCTTTATTTCCCAAAATGCAAGCCACCGTTGCCGAAAGACACACGATCGAGCCAACGGAGATGTCGATATCTCCCATAACTAAGATGTAGGCCATTGGCAATAGTAAAAACACTTCTGTCAAATATTTGGGCATTTCTCGCAAAACGTTATTGATTTGATACGTTGAAGAAAGGCTCGAGCAATAGATATTAACAATGATAAATAGTATTACTAGCATGCTTTCCCAGCACATCAAACGCTTTAGTAGAGATTTGTTCTGGGTATGCGCAATCGTTCTTCCTGATTTTCCTGCCATTACAATTCCCTCTCTTTCAAACTATTCTTATCCATTGATCTTTGGGTTAATACATTCAGAATAATAACCACAAGGATAATAACACCCTTTACTGTATTTTGGGCAATCGCTTCGATACCAACTAGCGGTAGAGCTTTGGCGATAATCGCTAAGATCAAAGCGCCAAGGAAAGCCCCAAGAACGCTACCGCGACCACCAGTCATACTAACACCGCCGATAACACAAGCAGCGATTACATCCATCTCTTTACCGTAAAGCATATTGGCCTGAGCGGAAGCGTAGATTGAAACCGCCAAAGCGCCACAAAGTCCCGCTAGCACACCCATCATCGTATGAGAAAAGAGGATAACATTGGAAGCGTTAATTCCGGATATCTCCGCTGCTTCCCGGTTACTACCAACGGCATAAAGCTTCCGTCCAAGAGTCGTCCACTTCATTAGGATGAAGAAGGCGATATAAATCAAAATCATAATCCAGACAACATTGTTGATTCCTAAGATTTTACCTAGGGCAAAATTCTTAAAGTCTCCCAAGCTATCCGCGCTTGCCCATTCGTTATTGGATATTACGTAGGCAAGTCCCCGGTAGATATACATAAAGCCCATGGAAGCGATAATCGGTGCCACATTCCCTTTCGCAACAACTAGACCCACCAAGAGTCCACACACTAGCCCGATGCCGACAGCGATTAAAATAGCTAGGGGAGTGCTAGTAATAACGCCTCTTTTTAAGAGCATGCCGACAGCCATTCCGGAAAAGGCTAAGGTCGAGGCGATAGAAATATCAATTCCGCCAACTAAGAGGACCCCTAACATACCGACGGCCATAATCATCGTCACTACATTGTTCTTAAACATATCAGCAATAGATTTAAGGGTTAAGAACGAGGGACTTCTAAGACCAATTGCCACACAAAGGATTACTAGAACAATAATCAAACTCACTTCTCTGGAGGCGGTTAATTTTTTAAGTATCGATTTACTGTTTTTCATTTTACTTTTCCTTCCTCCTTTTATTTCTCCGATTTTTCCATAGCCAGTTCTAAGATTCGCTCTTGGGTCGTCTCCTGACGATCCAGCTGACCGGTCACTCGGCCGTTACACATAATCACGATCCGGTCGCTCATTCCGAGAATCTCTGGCATTTCTGAAGAAATCATGATAATAGCGTAACCTTCTTTCGCCAGTTCACCCATAATCTGGTAAATCTCGGCTTTGGCACCAACGTCTACACCTTTGGTGGGCTCGTCCATAATAACCACTTTCATTTCCTGAGCTAGGGCTTTCGCTACCACTACCTTTTGCTGGTTTCCCCCAGATAAGGTAGACGCTTTATCAAAAATACTGACGGCCTTCGTATCTACCGACTCTAATAAATCTTTTGCCAGTTCTCTTTCTTTCTTCGTATCGTTAAAGCCACCTTTTGCGTATTTGCTAATAATCGGTAAGGTCACATTATCACCTAACCCCCAACTAAGAATCAAGCCTTGCTTCTGACGATCTTCCGGTAAAAGAATAATCCCGTTCTTCATCGCATCTGAGGGTTCTTTAATGGTAACTTCCTTACCATTTAAGAAGACTTTACCGCTATCTGGGCGAGTAACACCGCAAATGCTCTCTACCACTTCCGTTCTACCAGCACCTACCAGACCGGTCAGTCCAATAATCTCACCGGCACGAACTTTAAAGCTTACATCTTTAAAGTAGCCGGTACGGGAAAAGTTCTCCACTCTTATCACTTCTTCGCCGAGCTTCACTTCTGGCTTAGGGAAAAGATCCTTGATTTCCCGACCAACCATAGCTTTAATTAAATCAGCATTGGTAATGCCATCCACGTCATAAGTACCGATGTACTGGGAATCCCTTAGGACGGTAACCCGATCGGCTAAGCGATACATATCTTCAAATCGGTGCGATATAAAGATAATCGATACCCCGTTTTCCTTTAATTTATCCACAATCCGGTAAAGTTCTTCGGATTCGTTTTTGGTCAGCGCCGCTGTCGGCTCGTCTAAGATGATGATTCTAGCATTTGTAGAAAGGGCTTTGGCAATTTCCACCATTTGCTGCTGGGCAACGCTAAGAGTACCCATTTCATCTGTCACCTTAAAGTCGGCGTTTAGCTGCTCAAGAAGGGTTTCTGCCTGACGATTCATCTCTTTCCACTGAATCATGCCAAACTTTAGGACCTCATGTCCCTTAAAGATATTCTCGGCTACTGTTAAATCCGGGTAAGATGTGGGATGCTGATACACCGCCGCAATCCCAGCCTCTTGGGCATCTTTCGTCTTCTTAAAGTTCACCTTCTCGCCTTCAAGGAACATCTCCCCCTCTTCGGCTCTATGTACTCCGGTGATGACTTTGATAAAGGTTGATTTACCCGCCCCGTTTTCACCCATCAGCGCGTGAATTTCGCCCTTTTTCAGCTGAAACTTTACACCATCTAAGGCTTTAACACCGGGGAATATTTTAGTAATGTCTTTTAATTCCAAGATATAATCAGACACTTCGCTTCCTCCTTTTGCATTGCTGTTACGTTCTATATAAAGCTTAGCATTTCTTAAATTTATCTAAAATAGAAATATTTTACGATTAAGGGTAAATTATTTTGATGTTGCTTTTCACCTATATTCTGCTATGATAAGTTTACCGAGAAAGTGAGGCGTTTGCTTGTGAAATTACTGATTGTAGACGATGAAAAATATACTAGAGAAGGGCTCCTAGAGTCCATAGATTGGCATAAACTAGGGATTGAAGAAGTCTTTACCGCCGATGATGGCATTAGCGCCCTTAGTGTAATTGCTAATGAAAAACCGGAGATTATCCTTTCTGATATCCGGATGCCCCGCATGGACGGCATCCGCTTAATCGAACAGCTGAATGCCATTGGCCTTGATGCTAGCGTGATCTTTATGAGTGGTTATTCCGATAAAGAATACTTAAAAGCCGCCATTCGTTTGAAAGTCCTTCATTATGTAGAAAAACCTCTTAACTTAGAAGAGGTGGCGGAAGCGGTGTTAAAAGCTAAGCGAGAGCAGTTGCAGTTACAGACGCTTACCCGTAGCAAAAACTGGGAAACCTTACAAAAAGAGGGGACTCTCGCCACGTATCTAACGAGACCTTATAAGGAAAACACGACTGAGATAAAGTCCCTGACAAAAGAACTCTATCCCAGTCTTCAAAAAGATACGTATTTTACTACCTATGTGGTAAAGGTGCGCACAGAAGATGCCGATGGCATCTACGTGGACGGTTTCTTACTGCGTCTAAAGACCCTTTTAAAAGTCTATAATTACGACCTGATGTACGTACGCCTCCACTCCATTTATCACGTGTTTCACGTGTTTGGCAAGCGACTTCCAAGCGACGAGATGGAAAAAGAATTCACTTCGCTCATTCAGCATTTTTATTCGGAATACGGCCCTAATAACATCGTTCAAGGGGAAACTATTAGCGGCATTAAGAAAGTGTACGACGCTTATACTGCCCTAGTGATTACGCTCCAAAGTAGCTTCTTCTTTCCTTCTGGCACCGTCTTAAAAGCCAATTCCGTAATCCGCCCAGGCGATCGCAGTGTGGATTATGACTTACCTGCTGGCTACATCAAAGATTTCGTTCACGCCTTAGAGCAGGTGGCCGAGCCGGTGGCGATTCACGCTTTAGAAGAGCTTTACAGCTTTTACAAAGGCAATCTGGCTGTTCTTCCGAGCCACGCTAAAGATAGCTATTACCGCTTAGTTTCTACCATTAGCGATGCTAGTAATGAACAGGGCTTAAGGTTTCATCCAGAGACTTTTTCGATCTTTGAGAACGCCTTCTCTTTTGAAGAAATCCACCGTCGCACCATTGATTTGACCTTGCAGTATTTTAGCGCTCTCTCCTCCCATACCCCTGAGGAGACCACCATCTCTCTAATCAGAGGCTACGTAGCCCAGCACTATAGCGATGACACTCTTTCGATTAAAGATGTTGGTGAACACGTATCGCTTTCTATCTCCTACGTGTGTACCTACTTTAAGAATCAGACCGGGGAAACCCTTAACCAATACATTACCAACTACCGGATGGAACGGGCCAAAGAATTGCTCCGAGACCCAAGGAATCAGATTAGCAAGATTTCTGAACAGGTAGGTTACAGTAACGGCAATTACTTCAGCAAAAGTTTCAAGAAATATACAGGCATGACGCCTTCAGGTTATCGGGAGAATGTACTTTAGATGAAGAATTTTTTTCAGAACATCAAAAAAAGATATTTAAACCTACCTATCCAGGCCAAGCTAACCATTAGTCACCTGATTATTCTCTCTATTCCAGTGATTATCGTTGGTATCTTTTTTGTGTTTCGAATGTACGATATGGTGGTTAGTGAAACCATCAGTCGGGAACAAAATAAAACGCTTTCCGTGGCACCGACTATCGAAAAAGAAGTGGATAAGATCCTGCAATTCGAAAAGCAACTAAAAGATTCTACCTATTTCGAAAAACTTACCTCCAGCCAGCGAACCGAATCTTTGCGAACCCTTTCCTTTTCAGAAGACGCGAAAGAGTTCTCCAATCTAATCGAAGACATGCAAAGCAGTACCCTCATTAAAAAAGTTAAGCTTTATATCAACGAACCACCTAGAGAGAAGGACTACATCGTTGGTCCGCTTTACGACAACTTAACCCTCGCCGCAGAAGCAAGAGGTTCGTATTGGCACGGTATCTTTAGCGGTACCCCCACCACTACCTCTTTGATGTGTCCACCTTTTTACTTAAGCTCACTGGAGAAGGAGCACTATGGCAACGCGGCCTATATCACCAAATTTACCATTAAGCAGGACGGGGTTTCCTACCAAGGTTTTCTAGCCCTTTACTTTTCTCAAGACTTTTTTGATGAGCTCCTAAAAACCTCTTTGGCAAGTGAGGACAATTCTGCCTACCTGATTAACTCTCGGGATAGTGTCGTGGCCTCCTCGCAAAGTAGCGGTGCCGGGGCTTACTACTTCAACTATGATGAGATCAACGAATATTTCACCTCATCGAATAACTTTATTCCCAAGACGGTGGCTGGCAAAGAAGTATACGCTGCCTTTTATAACGTAAAAGGCGTAGACTGGTATCTGGTAATCGCCCTACCGGCTGGACCCATGCTGACACACAGCTACCAGTTGGTTCTGGGGATGTTCCTAATCTACCTCTTCTTTGTCTTAATCGTCTTTTGGTTTGCTAACCGGCTCTCCCACTCCCTTACCTCGCGGATCACCGCGGTCTCCGAGGAGATGAAGAGGGCTAAGTCCAATCTACCTGTGGCTCTACCGCCACCGACGGCGATAGATGAGGTTGGGGTGATGATCGATTCCTATAATCACATGACCGAGACCATCAATAACTTAATGGAAAGTCAGATGAAAACGGCAGAAGAACTGCGAATTGCCGAATTTAACTCCCTTCAAGCCCAAATCAACCCCCATTTCCTGTATAATACAATGGAAATGATTAATTGGCTCGCTCAACAAGGAAAGCAAGAAGAGGTCAGCCAAGCAATTATTAAGCTATCTCGTTACTACAAACTAACACTAAGTAAAAAGAAAAGCTTCTCCACTTTATCAGAAGAGCTGGAACACGTGACCACCTATGTGGAGCTGCAGAATATGCGTTTCCACGATACCATTGAGCTGGTGATTGATGTTCCTGAAGAGCTTCTAGACTACACCATTCCGAAGCTGACCCTGCAACCAGTCATTGAAAACGCCGTACTCCACGGCATTCTGGAAAAGGAGTGCAAGACTGGAACGCTGGTGATAACAGCTTGGCGAGAGGAAGAAGAAATCATTATCTTAGTTTCCGATGACGGGGTAGGGATGGATGAGGAGACCTTAAAGGAAATCTATAGCCAGGACAAAGCCGGTCCTAGTAAGGGCTCAAACATCGCCGTTTATAATACCCATCGGCGCTTACAAATACTCTATGGTGAAACTTCAGGACTCGTCTACCGCAGTGAAATAGGCGTTGGTACCGAAGTGGAGATTCACATCGCCACTTCTGGGGAAGAAACTAATTAAAAAGGGGGATTTTTAATACATGAAACGTTCATTTTTTAAAACAATCGGTGGCAAGCTTCTCATTATGTTCTTAGCCATTTTGCTAATACTGGGGGTTGGCACCTTGATGGTGACCATCGCTACCGGCGAACAAGTCCAGCAAAAAACGGAGAAGCAGGAACTACAGCAACACGGTAAAAACCTTCAAGAAGATATGGACTTACGGCTGGATAGCATCCGTCAGCTGTCTGACTGGGCTGTGGCAAGCGAAGATATCGCTACTTACCTAGAAGATTCAGAGGCGACAGATAGCGCTTATCACGCCCTCGCCCTACGCTTCTACGGGAACAGCTTTCACTCGTATTTCCGCCGGATTATTATCGCTAATTCAGCTGGCGAGGAATATCTCCAAGCAGGCGCTGCTTCCTTCCTGGGCGCAGATGTAAATGCAGTAAAGACCATTACCCAACTGGACTACTTTCAAACAGAAATCGAAAGAAAGGAGTTCGGACTGGCTAGCGGTCTGCAAGCAGACCCTTTTGTTAAGGACGACACCGACAGTCTTCAATTAATAACGCTCCTTCACGGTGGCAGTGAAGACACTCTTGGCTTCTTCTATCTAGATATTGATCCCCAGATTTTTGTCCAGGTTATGACCGCCTACGAAGATCTCGGTTATGATGTTCGCCTTGAACTAGGAGGTGAACGCTATCTGGTAAAAGACAACACGCTGACGCTTTCCGAGAAAAATACGGCTATTGATCCTTCTGAGAGCTTTCCTCTTAGCTACGAAGATTGCCGCGTCTCCCTAACGAAAACAAAGCCTACGCTCGCCATCCGCCTAGCGTCTACCTACTTGCCTTTGCTAATTGGTCTCTTGCTACTCATCGGGCTCTTTTGCTTGATCTTCTATATGCAGACAAAGAAGCTTATCATAAAACCCGCTAGAAGAATTAAAAATCATCTTTTAAAACTGGCAACTGGACAATTTACCAGCGACCCTACCATAGAAACAAGCGACGAACTAGGCGATATCGCCAGAAGTGCTAACTTCCTCTCAGGAAGCATGAAAACGTATGCTGCCGAGGTGCGCCAAGACGAAAAAGCTCGGGTAGAGCGCTTAAGCGAAAATGCGGACAAGCTGATCGATCCTGGTTTTGCCAGTAGCGCCCTCCAGACGATTAAATGGATGGCCAATATTCAGCAAGTAGCTGGCATTCCCGAAATGGCAGAAGCTTTGGCAAGCTTCATGAAGCATGTAGACCAATACGCTGCTTCTACCATTACGGTAAAAGAAGAACTGACCCTTCTAGACGATTTCTTTACTATCCAAAAGTATCGCCACCCAGGAAACATCGAATTAAAATACGATATCAGAGATGACCGTATTTTAAACAATAGCATTCCTCGTTTCTTACTACTAAGCTTTACCGAAAACGCCCTATTCCAAGACTTTGATTCAGGAATCGCTAGCGGCACGATCCATATCCAGATGGAATATACACAAACTCATCTAAAGATCACCGTTGCTGATAGCGGTACCGGTCCTACAAGTTCTGCTACCAATGAACTTCTTGGAAGAGAAGACCTGCATATTAAAGACCTTTACGGAGAAGCATTCGGTGTTGATAGAAATGATATGGTAGACAATCATGTTTTTATTATTACTTTACCAAGATAAACATTGAAAGAAGGAGGCTAGTTTCGCCTCCTTCTTTCTTTTTGAGATAAGAGTTTATAATACGCTTAATGCAATAGCGTGCAACTTATTTTGTGCGGTATCTGATCTGGAAGTAATAATAAAAGGAATTTTCCCACCAACTACTGCACTACCTGTCTTAATTTCCGCAAAGTAACGCAGGGCTTTATCCAGCACATTTCCTGTACTAAGATTTGGCATCAGTAAAATATCCGCATCACCGGCCACAGGACTATCTATCCCTTTTGCCACCGCCGCTTCTTTTGATAAAGCGTTATCTAGAGCTAGCGGTCCATCGACAATACAGCCTTTTATCTGATTCCGCATGGAAGCAACTGTTAGCATAGAGGCTTCGATGGTCTCTGGCATCTTCGGATTCACCACCTCGACCGGGGTAATGACTGCTACTTTAGGAGTTTTATACCCCAAAGCCTTAGCTAATTTCACAGCATTTTGTATCAATTGTACCTTCTGGGCATACCCCGGATCGACGGTGACCGCGCAATCTGTAACCATAATTAATTTGCCCGCCGCTTTGTATTCGGCCACGGTAATTTGGCCTACCAAAGCGTTTTCCGGTACTAAACCATATTCCTTATTAAATACCGCTTTCAGGAACACCGCCGTGTGCAGTAGTCCTTTCATCGGTAGGTCAGCAGCTCCATCAGCAATCATTTTCATCGCTAATCTGGCAGCTTCTTTATCATCCGGTTCATCAATAATATCCCACCTAGTAGCATCCTCGCCTAATTCTTTCATGATAATCGCAATTTCTTCGCTTTTGCCAATCAGCGTAAAGACAGCAATCCCTTTTTTATAGGCTTCCACTACGCTACCAAGAACCTCCTCATCGTGAGCTGCTACTACCACGATTCTTTTCTTGACCGGATCTTTCTCTATTTTTGCTAATATTTCTTCAAAATTTCTTAACAAGATCTGTCTCCTCTCTTACAACCCCAAATGATCTTCCTTGGCGGCCTCCTGGTCGTAATTCATTTCTTGCTCTTCCCCGTTTAATACCCGCAGGACACCAAATGCTAAGGACTCGATTTCATTCTCACCGGGATAGACGTATACCGGTGCGAGAAAACCAATTCTCTCTTTAAGCAAATCCACTAAATACGTCCAATAAGCGAGACCGGCTGTTAAAATAATGCCATCGACCTGGCCCTTCATCGCTGCTGATAGAGCGCCAATCTCTTTAGCAATCTGATAGGCCATCGCCCTCGTTGCCATCTCTGCCTCCTTATCACCTGCATCGATACGTTTGCCTATCTCCCGGCCATCAACGAGACCGATATAAGCCACCATGCCACCGCGACCATTTACCCTTCTAAGCATTTCTTCTTGGGTATATTGATTGCTATAACACAGATTTATTAAAGAGCCTACTGGCAAACCGCCACTTCTTTCTAGGGCAAAAGGACCGTCTCCTGCTAAGGCGTTATTCACATCTCTGATTTTCCCTTGGCAATGAGCTGCGACGCTAACACCTCCACCCATATGAGCGACGATTAGGTTTTGTTCGTCATAATTAACGCCTTGTTCCGAGCAATACTTCTTGGCAATCGCCCGGTGATTTAGTTGCTGAAAGGAAGCAATCCGCTGAATTTCCGGCAAGCCAGAATACGTAGCTTCTTCCCACATCTCATTACATACTGGTGGGTCTACGGTAAAGGCTGGCTTTCCATACTTTTCTCCTAAATCATAAGCAATCTGCCCGCCGATATTGCAAGGATGATCACCAAATTTCCCCGACTGAGAGTCCTCAAGCATTTTCTCGGTAATCCGGTAAGTACCGCCAGGCACTGGCTGAACGGTTCCCCCACGACTAACAAAAGCCGCAAAAGTTGACAGTTCTTCCCCTTTTTCCTTTAGGACATCTAAGATGGCTGACATGCGATAATCGTATTGATCCATAAATTTCAGATACTGGCTAATCACTTCTCGGGGATGAGACAAGGTCTCTTGCCAAACAAAATTGGTGTCTTCATACACACCTAGCTTGGTTGAGGTTGACCCCATGTTTATCATCAGTAATCTATATCCCATCTACGATACCTCTCTTGTTAATTTTTCCAGCAATTCGTTATTCTTATCCACGTATTCTTGAATTTCTGCCAATTCGTCTTCGCCTAAATGCTTGAATTTCCGAAGACCAGCAATAAAATCCGTAACGGGAATCGGCTTAGGATTAGGAACGGTTCGCCGCCAAACCCCTTCTTCTACCTCAAATAGTGGGAAGTAATTACTCTTCACTGCCTTTTTGGCTAAATCGATTCCGCATTCCGGTTTACTTACCCAACCCGTAGGACATGGAGAGATAATATGCAGATAGGCGAATCCATGCTTACTTGCAGCGATTCCCTTTTCAATTTTCTCCACCATATCCTTCATGTGGCCAGGACTAGCTGTGGCTACGTAAGCAGCCCCGTGCATGGCCATAATCATGGGAATGTTCTTACGATTTTCTTTCTTTCCCTTTTTCACCTTACCCACTGGGGTAGTGCTAGTCTGAGACCCTTTAAACGTGGTCGAGCTTCTCTGGAAGCCGGTATTCATATACCCTTCATTGTCATAGCATACATAGAGCATATGCTCGCCTCGCTCAGCCGCTGCTGATAGCGACTGGAAACCACAATCCGCCGTCGCGCCATCTCCTGCTAGACCGATGATATTTACATCCTCTCGTCCCATCTTTTGATACATGGCTGTGACTCCCGATAAGAGAGAGGCTGTGTTATCAAGAAGAGGAATGTGAACGGGAATCTTTAAACCATTAGAAAAATTCCAGCCTACTACCCCTGCTCCTGCCATACATCCTGGCGGAATACCAATAATGGTATTTTCCCCTGATATCTGTAATACTTTTCTTAAAATCAATTCACCGCCACAGCCTTGACAAGCTGACATTCCCGGTGTAACTAGATCTTTACTTTCACTTAAAACATCTAAGTAACTCATTCTTTCCCCTCCTTACTCAACCGGCTTAGAAAACCATAGGGTATCTTTTTTCCCAGGCTCTGTCTTCAGCTTATCCAATGTTTCAATACAACCTGTAATGTCATCAAGAGAGATATCCGCGCCGCCTAGGCCGCCAATAGCTGAGAAGTTACAGGTAGAATCGGCATTTCCTACCGCTGCTCTCGTCTCCATAAAGACAGGACCAGAGTTCCAGCCAAAGACCACACTACGATCAATTGATGCCCACGCTTTCACACCTTTAAGTGCCTCTCTGATACGCTCTACTGGGAAGGGACGCAGGAATCTCACTTTAATCAAGCCTACTTTAATGCCTTTTTTCCGGGCTTCGTCTACGGCCTCTCGACCGGTTCCCGTCATACTGCCGATAGTAAGGATGGCAATCTCCGCATCGTCCATACAATACGTATCGATGGCACCCCCGTAATTACGACCGAATTGGTCAGCAAATTCTTTGTTTACTTCTTCGATTTTCGCAAGCGCCTCTTGCATCGCCTCTAAATGGCTCTTCCGATACTCAATCAAGATATTGCCAGGAGTCAGCGGATCCACCGCCATCGGCTCCTTAGGATCGAGAATCGCGTGACGCGACTTATAAGGCGGTAAGAAAGCATCCACCTCGGCTTGCTCAGGAATCTCCACCCGCTCGCTTAGATGAGACAGGTAAAAACCGTCATAGCAAACATTAAGTGGCAATAATATATTGGGATCTTCAGCTATCTTATAGCCTTGGATAATCATATCGAGAATTTCTTGATTGTTCTCTACGAACACTTGCATCCAGCCCGCATCACGAACAGACACGGCATCTTGTTGACCACTCCATACCGTCTCTGGTGAAGTCATTTCTCTCGTTGCCAGAGCCATAACCATCGGTAGACGAAGGGTAGACATTCTAAAATAAGGCTCGTACATTAGGGCTAGTCCCTGAGCTGAGGTGGCGGTAAACGCCCGTCCTCCAGCCATCACGGCCCCTTGCACCACACTCATCGCCGAGTGCTCTGATTCCACTTCCACCATGCTAGCGGAGATCTCCCCATCGGCGCTAAACTGAGCCAACTTCTCTACAACTGATGATTGAGGAGTAATCGGATACGCCGCAATGACATCCGGTTTACAAAGCGCTGCTCCGTATGAAGCAGAATAATTACCTGTTAAAGCTTGAATCTTACTCATTTTCTCCTTCTCCTTCCAACATCATCGTAATTGCATCTTTAGGACACTCATTGGCGCAGATGCCGCAACCTTTACAGTAGTCATAAGAAATATAGTATTTCTTTTCTTGATCGCGATAAATCGAATTCACAGGGCAAAAGCTCATACATGCTCCGCACTCGATACACGCTTCTTTATCCATTACCGGTCGATACGTCCGCCAACTAGCGGTATCTAAGACGTATAACCCTTCTTTTCCAATTGGTGAAATATATTTTCTCATGCAGCACCTCCCAAGTTAATAATCCGAACCTTCTCATAAGCCTCATCAGCAGCCAGTCGATTAGGCTCGCCAAACGTGGCCGCGATATGGTCTTTAAGCTTATCCCAGTTCACGAGACCGGTCGCTTTCGCAAACGCTCCTAGCATTGCCGTATTGGGAATATTTCTTTTAATATGGCTAAGAGCAATCGGTTCCGCATCAAGAAGAGCTAAAGTCCCTACTGTCTTAGGAAGATTAAGTTCTTCGATGCTTTTACTGGTATTGAGGACAACAGTGCCACCTTCTTGCAAGCCGGCAAAGGTCTGGGGCATGTCTAATAACGTATCGTCTAAAATCAAGAGAATTTCCGGATAATACACCTGGGTCTTAATCCGAATATCCTCATCATTTAAACGTAAAAATCCATATACCGGCGAGCCTTTACGCTCAACGCCGAAAAATGGGATAAACTGTCCGTAACTTCCGTCATCTACCACTGTAGAGACAATGGTCTGAGCGGCTTTTACCACCCCTTGACCACCTCGTCCGTGTAAACGTATTTCTTTCATGATATTGTTTTCCTCCTTTTATAAGCCGAATCCTGGGAACAGAACGTAAGTATAAAGTAGCGCTAGACCCGCGTATATTATGGACATAATTACAAAGGCCTTAACTGTCCGCTTCATTACCACGCCTTCTGAATTCTTAAGTTCCAGTGTGGCATTTACTGCAATAACATTATTAGGACAAATCATATTGCCAAGGGCCGCACCAGCACTCGAGGCGGTGGCGCTGACCACCTTATTAATCCCCAAAGATGAAGCTGCCTCAATATGCATGGGCGCAAAGAGTCGATTTGACCCTAGACAAGAACCGGTCATAAAGGCTCCAAGCGCACCGATAACTACGGCTGCCGCCGGATAGATTGGCCCTGCTACCGTGGCGATACTCTGAGCGATTAAAGACATCATCCCTGCTGTATTCGTAATATTAGCCAGGGCAAAAAGTGCACATAACGCAATAATCGGTTTGATAAGCTTTCTTAAACCGTTGATTTCACACTTCAAGAACTCTTTCCCGCAACCGAGAATAAGAGAACTGATAAAAACCACAAGATGGATAACTAAGGCAATCCAAGTGGCATAACCATATTTTGTAAGAGCGCTTAAAGGGAAACTAAAGCGAACTGCCGGAAGTAAAATCAGAAGTAAGATATACGGTGAAAAAGCCTTCAGCGTTGAGACCTTTGTTTCGATATCGAGACTCGTTTTATTGGTATACTCCTCTTGGTCTTTCACCCCTATAACTTTGATATAAATAACCGAGACGATTACCCCCACAACTCCGGTTACCATATCCGCTAACTCTGCCCCAATAAAATTCGATACTAAGAACATACTGAGAGACATGGTAATACAAATAGCTGCTAAATATCCCCACATTCCCTTCAAACTCTTCTTCCCAAAGAGTACTAAGAGCATAACTGCCGGAATAAAGATGATGCCAATCATCAAAAACCGTCCGGTCATAGCTACTAAGTTGCTAAGCTCTACCTTGTCCGTTATTCCTCCCATACCAGCAATCGTCGGTACCCCTGCCCCACCAAAGCACGGAGACATACCATTACAAATCAGACAGGCTGCCGCTGCTAGTACCGGCTGAAATCCAAGACCTAAAAGAAACGGTGCCAAAATCGCTGCCGGTGCGCCATTGCCAGTTGCCCCTTCAATAAAGGTCCCCAGACAAAAGGCGATTAAAACGGCTTGAACCCTGGTATCTTTTGTCAAAGTTCCCACCGTGATTTTGATTCTGTTCATTCCTGTACTTACTGTCATAAGCTCCAATAACGCAAATGCTCCCCATACGAGAAATCCGACCTGTAGAGCAGAAACCACTGCACTCTGCGTCGTCGCTCCGATTTCCGCCAAATCTTTTTTAAAGGCGGTAATGGCTAAGATAAAGGTATATGCAAAAGCGATTAGTGATACGATCCACGTAGGTTTCTTGAGAACAACAATACCTACTAGTACAATTAATATCGGGGTCGTTGCTAATAATAACTGCATAAAATCTCCTTTCACATATCAATGCTCTTTAACATATCTTCGATTTTGCAGGCGGTCTTATCTAGCTGCGCCTTGCCTTCATCTGTAAGCTCTACGTCTATCAGCTTGGTCACACCTTCCTTACTGAAGACACCGGGCATTCCCATCGCTACATGATCATAGCCTTTAAATCCATCCATAACGACCGAAACCGGAATAACCGCCTTGCTATCTGTGGCAATCGCTTCAATCATATCGGCAAGCATTACTCCTGAGGTCCACCCTGTGGTTCTCTTACTATCTAGTTGCTGCCAGGTTCTAAACCAGTTCGCCGTGGCTTCTTCTATGGCGGTGCGCTCTTCCTGAGAAATCTCCATAGGCTTACCATCATAAGTCACGTGATTGTATAGACGCACTTGTCCATCGCCGTGCTCTCCAATACACATGGCGTCTAGCTTACTAAACTCCTTACCTGTCACTTCTTCGATGGCCCATTTAAACCGCAGCGTATCATTGACGCAGAAACCAAGGACTTTGCTCTTATCCCAGCCCAGCAGCTTCCAATATACGTAGGTAAATACATCCACCGGATTCGTTGCCGAAATTAAGATAGCATCCTTCTTACAAACCGCTTTTAACTTTTCACAAATTGGGGTAACCACCCCTAGGTTACCTGTCAAGTATTCGTTCCGATTCGCCACTTGGCGCTCAGGTAAGCTAGCCGTCACCAGAATAATGTCACAATCTCCTAAATCCTCATAGTCAGCCTTCGTCACCTTCGTTTTACTGACGGGTAACAACGCCTGACTCATATCCATTACATGTGCTTCTAGGACATTTTCCTTTAAATCCAGGAGCTTTATCTCCTCTAGTACATCGCGCATCCCTACGCAAAACGCCGTTGTCGACCCTAAAAGACCTGCACCTCCAATAACTCCTAATTTCATTCTTTTACTCCTTCCTTTTTGTTTCTCTAAGCGAAACCTTGTTACCTAGAGAGAACTTATTTGTTTTGATGTTAGCATTCCCGTTTCTTCATGTCAATGTAGGGATTTACTGAAATCACATTATTTTTTTGTGCTTTTTCTATAATGTTACGGTTTTATCAATCCCTTTTTTGTGTATTATGTACTTATTTTACCTGCTTTTGCCGATAGAAAAACTCCCCTTTTGGTTGATTTCTTTGCGTTAAAAATCAACCAAAAGAGGAGTACTCTTTATTGTATTCAGTTTTAATTACTTAAGGGCAGACATAATTTCTCCCGCTGCTTCCTCTAATTTCTTTAGGTAGGACTCTTTGTTGGCAATTAACCGAGTCGTTGGACCGGAGATACTGATGGCCGCTACCGGCATCCCCTCGGCATTAAGAAGGGGGACCGCGTAGCAACTAAGACCAACCTCGGCCTCTTCGTTGTCACATCCGTAGCCAATCTCCTTAATCTCTTCTAACTCTTCTAGCAACTGTTTCGCATCTTTAATCGAGTTTTCCGTTTGCTGGATGAAACTTATATTTTTAAGATATTTCGTAATCTGCTGAGCGGCTCCGTAAGCAAGCATTACCTTTCCCGAAGCAGTCGTATGAGCAACCCGCCTGGTTCCCAGCATCATGTTCATATGTAGATGCTTGGTGCCCAGGACGTGGTCTAGAAAGGCCACATAGCTGTCCCCGTCCATACAGGTAAAGTGTGAAGTCTCACCGGTAAATTCTGTCAATCTCTCTAAATACGGATGTACCAGCGAAATTAGCTCCATTCGCCGATTCGCTACCTGTCCCAAGGCAAAAAGTTTGATTCCTAACCGATATTTAGAATTCTCTGTCTTCTTTAAATAACTTTTACTTTCTAGGGTTACCAAAAAGCGAAAGGCTGTGCTCCTGCTTATCTTTAAATATTTTGCCACCTCAGCGGCACTCAGCTCTTCATGGTCAAAATACAGCTCCAGCACCGATAGAGCTGTTTCTACCGAGCTGAGAATGTACTGTTTATTCTTATCCCCATTTTCCATCTTTATCACCTTGATTCTTCTTTCTAACGGAAGCCACCGCCACCGCCACCGCCACCAAAGGAGGAGCCACCGCCACTAAAGGAAGTGGAACCACCACTACCTTCGAATCTGGCAGCTGATTCTGCGGAGTGCACATTGCTAATACTATGGAGAACGAACGCTCTCGTCGCCATTGAAGTATAGAAGATATCGATATCCGACTGCTCGTTAAACTCGGGATATAAGCGGCCGATTTCCTTCTCTACCTTATCGGCCATGCCAAGGATAGAGGCAAATAGTAAGTACTCTTCCCAAAGGACAACTTCTTTTACTTGCTTTTCTCCAAGACTGCCAAACTCCTCTAAGAAGCGCTTGAAGCCGATACAGTGCAAAAGCTCTTCCCGGAATTTGGGCGTATAAATGGTTTTAATAATATTCGTATCAAAGAACATTACCTTTTGCTTAACCGTCTGGGTTTCGCCGTAGCCATTCTTCCCGAGCATGCCCGCAACCGCTGTGTCCACCGAAGCAAACCAGCCCGTCATGGATTCGTAGTTCTTCGTACACCAGTGCTCAAACTCTTTGTCTTCTAACACCAGGTTAGCCCCAGCCGCTTCCCTAAAGTACCCATAGAGCACCTTTTCCATCGGCGTGCTTAAACCATTCCCGTCATCTAAAAAGTGAATTGTAAAGGTATCTTTTGAAGAGAATATCCCTTTCTTCTCCGTCTTATCAAACTCCACCTTTTTCGTACGAATCCAGTTAAGTAAAATCGCACTAACAAGACCTGACTGAGCCGTCTGCTCATCGACTAAATCCGCTTGTCTAGCAATATAGTAGAAGAGAAACATATCTTTATTGGCGGGAATATCACGAAAATAATTAACGTCCTTATAGGCCGGTAGTTCATTACGACCATCGGTAAACTCTAGCGTCTTTAGGCGTTTATTTTTCTTTGATGATGCAGTTACCGCCGTCAGAATTCCGCCTAAAAAGATTACCGATACGATTACGTGAAACCACGGGAACCCGCCGCCAGAGCTGTCGGTATAGTCACTACCTTCTCTGGCTTCATCAATCATATCCTCTAAGCTTCTAGAAGCATACGTCTGGTTAGCATCTGTAAACGAGCCTTCTTCAAAGCCGGCAAAGACATTGGCATAATCAACTTCACCATCGCTAACGGCAAGAATGTAATAGTCTCCCTCTTCACCTTCTACGTGAATGTCCCCTTCAAAACCAAAGCCGTAGACTCTCGTATCAGGATTCACATTAACTCCACTTATTTTAATCGTCATTTCATTTGGCTTGACATTCATTTCTGGGCTAACAAACTGAAAGTTAACCGCAAAAGCATCTTCTAGCTGATAGACAAAGCCGGTAATTTTATAACTCAGTTCGTATTTATGGCGACCGTACTCACCAACGCCGAAGCAGAGTTCATATCCTTCGTCGGTGCCTACTACTCCTGATTTGAACGCTTTTTCCTCTTGGCTAGCGTCCACGTCCCACCACTCTAACTGTTCATACTTCTTACCGTCTTCTTCCACCTGGAAATCATGAACTTCCATACCATCCATATTAAATAGTTGCTTGTAAATCTCCGTCCCCTGATTTGCGTTAATATCCCATATTTCCTTAATCGTCGCACTGCCATCTTCGGCGAGCACAACTTCGATATCTAAGCCAAAGTCGTCACCGCTTGCTGCCGCTAAAGGCACGGCAAAGGCGAAACACAAAAGGAGAACCAAGACTACCGCCAGTCCCTTTTTGCGTTTTTTAGAATTCAACTTTTGGCACCTCTTTATCCGCAGCTTCGGCAGCAAACATTTCGTAAGGCTTGAAGTTAAACATACCGGCTACAATTGAAGATGGGAAAGTTTCCCGTTTGTTGTTGTAAGCGTAAACAGAGTCATTGTAAAACTGTCTTGCGTACTGAATCTTATCTTCTGTCTCTTTTAGATTTTGCTGCAAGTCATTAAACGAAGTATTGGCCTTTAAATCTGGATACGCCTCACCTAACATCATAATCCGATTAAGGGCCTGAGTTAACTCACCCGATGCTTGCATCTGTTCTTCTGGGCTTCCTGCGCTTAAGTACTTGTTACGAGCGGCGATTGTCGCTTCTAATGTCCCTTTCTCGTGAGCCGCATAACCCTTTACCGTCTCCACCAAGTTAGGAATCAAATCCGCTCTTCGCTTTAAAACCACATCGATTTGTGACCAATTTGCCTTCACCTTATTACGGGCTTGTACTAAGCCATTGTAGGCCCCAATAGCCCAAGCAATTAACACTACAACAACTACTAAAATAATAATTAATGCCATCTTATCTCCTCCTATTTTCTAAAAACTATTTTCATTTTACCATACTTACCAGTTAATTTATATACTATCCTCTTGGATAATTTTCCCGTTATATATTTGTCAAAAGGGTACTTGTTAGTTTTTCACTTAGACTACAATAGCCTTAGGAGGGCTATGATATGTTTATAATTAGAGACGATTTAGGGAACTACATCAATGCAGCCGAGTCTAGACATGAAGCATTAGAACTGGTCGAAAAATATTATATCAGAGATTTAGAAGATGGCTTCTTCAAACAAAACAAATATCATTTGCTTGATATTAATAACAGTGAAGTGGAAAGAGTAAGCGCAAATTTTTTGCGAACTCTTTGATTATCCAAAAATAATTGTTCACGTTTTTCCCACATATTCATGATATAATACGACCAGTCGGAAACGAAAAAGAGGCCGAGATAGCTGTACCTAATTAGGTGCTTTATCTCGGCCTCGTCTATTGTTACAAGGTGTGAATAGTTTCGCTTATCTTGAATTCTTCTTAGATTCTACATCGAAGATTACCGCTGCCAAAAGAACCAAGCCTTTAACCACCTTCTGCCAGTTGGCATCAATTCCCATAATGGACATACCTAAGTTAATAACACCCATTAATGTAGCACCGATAATAACTCCCGGAATCGTACCGCTACCGCCATAGGCAGAAGCACCACCGATGAAACAGGAACCAATGGCATCCATTTCGTAGCTATCACCTGCCGTCGGGTTAGCAGAATTTAATCTAGCGATCGTTACCATCGCCGCTACTGCGGCTAATAGTCCCATATTCGCATAAGCTAAGAAATACACTCGGTTCGTATTAATACCGGAAAGCTTCGCTGCCTTCTCGTTACCACCGACGGCATAGAAATGACGACCAACGGTAGTTTTAGAGGTGATATACGCATAAATCAGGACAATAATACCTATCCATAACAAAATGTTAGGAATCCCTTTGTACATTGCTAAGCGCCACATCAGCGCAATCATCACTGCACTCATGACTACGCAGCGCAAGATATCGGTTCCGATATTATCCACGTCGTAGCCTTTTTTTAGACGCTGAAATCTTTGACGAAAACGACTGATCGTATAGATTGCTGCTGCCAATATCCCCACTACCAAACTAGTAATATTAAAGCCATCTCCTTGGAAGAAGTCCACAATATAGCTATTGAAAAGATTTAGATATCCTTGTGGCATCGGCGCAATCGTATAACCTTGGAGTACGATATTAGACATCCCTCTAAACATCAGCATTCCCGCTAAGGTTACGATAAATGGGGGAATTCGTCTGTAGGCAATCCAGAACCCTTGCCAGATACCGATTAGTAGACCGACAGCTAGCATAATCACAATACTAAGGAACACGTTGACATTGTTCTTTACCATTAGGGTGGCGCCAACGGCACCGACAAAACAAACTACCGAACCAACGCTTAGGTCGATGTTACCACCAGTTAAAATACATAGCAGCATACCAGTTGCTAAGACAAATACGTAAGCGTTTTGTAAAATCAGGTTGTTAATATTTTGTGGTAGTAAAAGCTTACCTCCTGTCTGCCAAGTAAATAGTAACATGACAATGACCAGGACGATAACCATTGTATATTTTTTGAAAAAAGTTGAAACCTTTGCTTTATCCATATCCTATTCTCCTCCTTTACCAGACTTAACGACACAGGCCATAATTTTTTCCTGGCTCGCTTCCTCACAAGTCAATTCACCGGCAATCCTGCCCTCATTCATAATATAGATGCGATCTGACATACCTAGAACCTCTGGAAGTTCTGAGGAAATCATAATAACGGACTTCCCGGCTTTAACTAGGTCGTTAATTATGCTGTAAATTTCGTACTTAGCACCAACGTCAATCCCTCTAGTAGGCTCGTCCAAAATCAGGACATCCGGCTCGGCAAACATCCATTTGGCTAGGAGTACCTTTTGCTGATTTCCGCCGCTTAGGTTGCCCACGTTTTGCTCTACGGTAGGACACTTGGTATTCAGCTTTTCCTTATATTCTTTTGCCACCGCAATCTCTTTATCCGCATCGATAACCCCGCGTTTACTAACCCCCTGTAAGTTTGCTAAAGTCGTATTCACCCGTACCGGATTGCTAAGGATCAAACCGTTATCCTTCCGGTCCTCCGTCACGTACGCTAGCTTGTGTTCGATAGCGTCTTTCACCGAATTAAGGGTAACTTCTTTACCGTTAATATATAACTCACCAGAGTGCTTTTTGCCGTAGCTCTTGCCAAAGATACTCATGGCCAGCTCTGTACGTCCAGCCCCCATTAGTCCCGATATACCTAGCACCTCACCTTTATGGACTTTGAAGGAGACATTGTTGACCACCTTGCGCTCGGTGTAAAGGGGATGGTAAACGGTCCAGTTCTTAACTTCTAAGGAGACATCACCAATATAGTTTTCCGTCCGCTTCGGAAAGCGATCGGTTAGCTCTCGCCCAACCATACCCTGAATAATCCGGTCTTCAGTAATATCATCTGTGGCTTTATCTAAAGTTTCGATGGTTGAACCATCACGGATAACCGTAATCTCATCGGAAACATATGCTATCTCGTTTAATTTGTGGGAAATGATAATTGAAGTCATTCCCTGCTTTTTGAATTCCAGCAACAAATCTAAGAGCGCTTTAGAGTCCTCTTCATTAAGGGATGAAGTAGGTTCATCCAAGATTAGAAGCTTAGCCTTTTTCGCCAAGGCTTTCGCAATCTCTACTAGCTGCTGTTTACCGGTTCCTATATCTTTAATAAGTACCCGAGAGGACTCTTCTAAGCCTACTTGTTTTAAGTACTTATCCGCCTCTCCGTACGTTCTGTTCCAATCAATATCAAATGCTTTTCCCTGCTCATTTCCTAGATACATATTTTCACCAATGGTCATCTCGGGAACTAGAGCCAGTTCTTGGTGAATAATAACGATTCCCTTTTCTTCACTATCTTTAATCTTGCTAAATTGACACGTCTCACCGTTATAGATGATATCGCCTTCATAGCTTCCGTAAGGATAGACGCCGCTAAGCACGTTCATCAATGTAGATTTACCGGCCCCATTTTCACCCACAAGCGCGTGAATAGAGCCTTCTTTCACTTTCAGATTCACATTATCTAAAGCCTTAACACCGGGGAAAGTCTTGGTTATGTTTTTCATCTCTAAGATTATTTTAGCCATTATATTCCTCCTGCCTTCTAGAAAATACAGGCGGGAAGTAACCCGCCTGTAAATAAATTTCTTTACCTATTTAAGCTCGTCCTCTGCATAGTAACCAGAATCGATTAACATCTCTTTGTAGTTATCAATGGTTACTACTGTTGGATCGCAAAGATAAGTAGGAATAATGCCGGTTCCATTGTCGTAAGACTCATTATCGTTTGTTTCTGCAGTGTCACCGCTCATAATAGCGTCAACCATTTTTACAGTTTGTTCTGCCAATTTACGAGTATCTTTAAATACTGACATGGATTGCTTTTCGGCGATCATGTTTTTAACGTTTGGAAGATCACAGTCTTGTCCAGTGATAAGTGGCCATTCGCCTGTGTAGTTAGCTTCTAAAGAGTTCTCTACACCGAGAGCCGTTGAGTCATTTGAACAAAGAACAACATCTAATTTCTTATCTGCATAGTTAGAGCTTAGGATAGCATCCATTCTTGATTGTGCTTTTTCTGTTGACCAGTCAGCAGTTGCGCACTCTTCCTTTTTAACTTGGCCTGATTGAACCACTAGTTTGCCGTCATCGATGTATGGCTGAAGAACGTCCATAGCACCACCAAAGAAGAAGTTTACGTTGTTATCTCCCGGGTCACCAGTGAAGATTTCCATGTTGAAAGGTCCATCAGCATTGTCAAGATCTAAAGCTTCAACGATGTATTCGCCTTGTTTTTGACCTACTAAGTAGTTGTCAAAAGTCGCATAGTAAGCGATTGCTGAAGAGTTCATAATCAGACGGTCATAAGAGATAACCGGAATATTTTGCTCTTCTGCTGTGGCTAGTGGTGTTCCAAGAGAGTCACCATCGATAGAGGCGATAACGAGGAGCTCACAGCCACCAGAAATCATGTTTTCAATTTGAGATACTTGAGTTGCCACGTCGTTACTTGCGTATTGAAGGTCTACTTCATAGCCAGCAGCTTCTAGTTGTTTCTTCATGTTTTCGCCGTCTTGATTCCAGCGTTGAAGATCCTTTGTCGGCATCGCTACACCAACTTTACCCGTTCCTGCTTCGGTCTTCTTGTCCTCTGTCTTGTCCTTGTCAGCGCCACCGCTACCGGTGCTACTACATGCTGCTAGGGAAAACATCATTACTGCTGCCATTCCCACTACCAATAACTTTTTCAATCTGTTCTTCATTTTTTTCCTCCGTTCGTTAATGTAGTTTTTGTTTGAGTAAAATATAACAACTTTTGAATAGGACATGTTTGCCATCGTCTGAAAATATTCATGGTGTTTTTTTCCATAAAAAAAGATCTAGCACTTTTTTGTACTAGACCTTTTTTAAAAATATGCTACTGGTTCGCTGTCATATTCAGATAAACCTCTTCTTTAACATGAAAGCCGGAATCGATAATAACGCTATCCATATTTTCTTTCGTCACGCTTATCGGCAACAAACCGCGGTACATAACTGTACTGCCGTTTTCAATCGTCTTATTATTGGCAATCTCGCCAATCATGCCAATATCCTCGCCCTTTACTAGCTTGACCGCACACTCGGCTGCCATCTTGGCTAACTCGTCAATCGGCTTAAAGACCGTCATCGACTGAGTCCCCTCGACGATTCGCTGGCACGCCTCAAGGTCAGCATCTTGACCAACGACGATGACCTTCCCCGCCATTTGCCGTTCGCTAAGAGCCCGAAAAGCATAGCCGGCTAGCCCGTCGTTGCCGCACATCACCGCATCGATATTAGCATCGCTATCAGAAACCGTATCAAAGGCTTCATTTACCGCCTTAAAGCCGTTCTCAGGAGTCCACGACTGGACGTTGCTCTTATAGATAATCTGCCATTTGTCATCCTTTAATTCCCGCTCAAAGCCATTGGCCACATCCAGGCTATTACTATCTTCTTTCGGACCGCAGATCATCACCACGTTGCCCCCATCTGGCAAGCATTCTCTTATATTCGCCGCCATCTTTTGACCAACAATCTCGTTATCGACGGTTACGTAAAGATCGGTCTTGGCATTTTGAATCAACCGGTCATAAGAGATCACCTTAATATCCGCGTTTCGCGCTTCTCTCACCACATCGGAGAGCTGGTAACAGTTTACCGCCACAATCACAATGGCATCCATCTTCTCCTCGATAAAGCGCTTAATCTGTTCTCGCTGTTTATCCACGTCGCCGTTGGCGTTTTGCACATCTACGCTAGCCCCTAGCTTCTCGGCGGTGGAGACGAAGACGTCTCGGTCTCTAATCCAACGCTCTAAAACAAAGGTGTCGAAGGTGATGCCGATACGCACCTCTGCTTCTTTCTCGTCTTTTGTAAGCTGACTCTCCTTTTCGCTACTGGCACAGCCACTCAAGGTGCCCAGCATACAGATTACTAAAAGTGCTGCCACTTTTCTCTTCATACACTAAATTCCCTCCCGGTATTCTGTGGGCGTCTTTCCCGTCCAGCGTTTAAAAATCCGGCTAAAGTAATTAGGGTCACTGTAGCCTGATTCGGCGCATATTTCCTTGATACTCTTCTCGCTTCCCGATAAAGCGGCTTTTGCATAGTCCATTCGCAGTCCCGTTACGTAATCGATATAATTTACTTTTTCGATTTCCTTAAACAGCTTACTTAAATAGTAAGGACTGATACCGATTTCCCCCGCTAAGGTCTCTAGAGATAAATCGCCAGTAAAATGATCGTTGATATAAGTCTTCGCCCTTTCGACCACATTCCCCGTCCGTTCTTGTCGGCTCATGGCGATATGCTCAGCCGCTTCTGTCATCTTCCTAACAAACCACACTTCCACCTCTTCAAAAGAAACTAGCCCTAGCAAAGTATCCATATAGTCCTCCCGGGCATTAAAGCGGTAGACAATACCGCCTTGCATATAGACTAAGCGCTCAGCCCAGAGAATAAATTCGATAACCTTAAGACGGACCGAGTTATCGAGCCCTGTAGAGCGGGACTGCATCCAGTAGATAAATTCTTCGCTGTACTTCTTTGTCTCCTCGGCGTTGCCGCGTTCAATTCCATCGAAGAGCTTTTTCTCCAAATCAATGGGATAATCCTCTTCATAGACACAGCTTACCGGCATATCCTTGGCGTGGGTCACCTTACCGATGCCCCCGGAAACTGTACTGCTGGCTTCTCGGTAGGATTCTAGCATCTGCGACCAAGGCACCACCGAACCGATCCCCGCCTTAAATTTTAGGTTGGTTTGCTGCTCTAGCTTTCTCAGGAGGGCCCGCACCCCTTCAATCTTCTGAATCCGCGTCTGGTAATCCTCCCGCTCCTCAAGACAGGGAATAATCATTACGATCTTATTGGACATGACCTCGCCGACAATCCCTGGTAGCGCCTCTTTAAGCGTCTCCCTGACCTTTTGAAACTGATTGCCAAGAGCAATCCCCGCACCGACGAGATTCGTTAACTTGCCCTTACGAAGCTCATCACCAGCGGTCAAAAGGAGGACATAGCCGTAATCCTCTTTAATATCTAAGAGCTCCCGGTAACCGATGCCGTCCCCTGAGTCATTGGTGTTATCTAAAAGAATGCTATATACTAACCCACTTTCTACTAGGGGGATTACTGCTTCCATCTTTTCTTTGATTAATAGGTCTGATTTGACCTTCTGCTTCTTGGTCTTCACCTTCTGAGCCGCTTTTCGCAACACCTCACAGAGCACATCTTTGTTAATCGGCTTCGTTAAATAGGAAAATACCCCCACATCGATAGAGGCTTGGCTATATTCAAATTTATCATAAGCGGTAAGCACGATAAACAAGACATTTTTGTTCTCCAGGCGAATCTCTGCCATCGCTTCAATGCCATTAATCCCTGGCATCTGAATATCCATCATAATGATATCCGGGCGAAAAGACTCGGCCAGTTCAATAGCGATTCGCCCGTTTTTCGCAACTTCCGTAACAAACTCGTCTTTAAAGTTCTTTTGGATAATAAATTGTAGGGATTCTCTAACAATACCCTCATCATCACAGATCAATATTTTCGTCATTTATCTTTGCCCTCTTCTCTGTCGGAATGATAATCGTTACTTCCGTCCCTTGTTCAAGGGGTGTTATGACAAACACCTCTTCTTTATTGTAATAGCTGCGCAACCGGCTGATGACATTATCAAGACCGACGCCTGCCGAATCCTTTTGCTCGCCGCTGTTCTCGTAAGCACCAGCCATAATCTGAGCAGCTATGTCTTTATCTACCCCGCAGCCATTATCTCTAACACTAATACGAAGTTCCTCTCGGTCACTGTAAACAGATAGTAATAAGTCGCCTCCCTCACCGCCTCGCAGACCGTGATTCACGGCATTCTCCACAATGGGTTGCAAAATCATCCCTGGCATCACCGTGTCTAGGTAACGCTCATCTACCTGCTTTTGATATTTGATTTCCCCTGAAAAACGCACATTTAAAATATAGATATAGCTATCGATTAGCTGCAGTTCTTCTCTTAAAGTGGAATCGTGTCCCAGCTTACGTACGTTGTAACGGAAAAAATCAGCCATGTTTTCAATAAACATACAAGCCTTTTCTGCCCCCTCCATCATCGCCAGCTGGGCGCCTGCGTTTAGACTATTAAACAGAAAATGAGGGTTGATCTGAGCCTGCAAGTATTTAAGCTGAGCTTCCTTTAAGTCTGACTTCATCGTCAACTCATTTTCTTTTAGCCGACTCTCCCGCTCCATATTGGCCCTAGTCTCCTCAATATGAGAGCGGATACTCTCGATCATCTTATTACAGGCTTTGGCTACAGCCGTAATCTCATCCCCTGTCTCGACGATAGGAAAATCCACCTCAATATTACCGGCAGCGATCTCCCGGGCGGCATCCGCTAGCTTAACCAGAGGCTTCGTAATGCTTCTAGTCATCGAGATAACCCAAACGGTGGAAAGCGCCATCACGACACAAAGGGCCACGATACTAGAAATCATAATCACCTTAAGACTTTCTCTTAACACCGAATAATTATGAGCGTTCTCTAAGAAACTTGTGGTGTTCATACTATCAATTCCCGCCTGCAGATAGTCGTATAGCTTATCACTCTTTTCATAGGCGTCTTTATATTTACTAACGTCTCGCCCCCGCTTAGCGTTAATCGCCTCGTTCGCATACTCTAGATACGTCTGGGACAGGAAGTAGATATTCTTTTCCATCAGCAAGTAGTTGTCGCTTACCACCTTCTGGTTTAAATCTCTCATCTTAATCCGGTAATCCTGCTCGTATGTATAGTAGCTCTCTAGCACATCGGAGCTCTGAGTACTTAAATATTCGTAGAGCTGATCCTGAATCGACTGGAGGTTCTCCGATAAATCGTTCAACTGAATATTGCTGCTATAGACGTTATCCACCTGAGAAATCGTATTATTTAGGTTGTAGTAGATGAAAGCGTTAATCAGAAAAACCACGATTAGAACCACCAAGAACACCTGAGTTAATTTTTTCCAAATGGAATTTGCTTTGTTATTTTTCACCTTGTTCCTCTTGCTCCTTAAGATAGTCAGTGACATTTTCTCTCGTAATCAGCTTACTCTCTACACTCATGTACTCACTGGTATATTCTTTCGTCAAATAGTCGGACATCCCTTGAATCGCTTTATTCCCCATCTCCTGGGCACTGACCACAATCGTCGACTGGATAATCCCTTTCTCGACACCCTCGAGAATCCTAGGAGTATCATAACTGCCGACAATCTTTACCTTGCCTACTAGGTTATAGTCCACCACGCACTGATATGCACTAATGGTATCCACTGCGCTTAAACACACCAGCACGTCGGGTCTCGTATCGCCATCTCGTAACAGCTGACGAATCTTTTCTTCTGATTCAAACTCTCCCGTTTCCCCGGCCATCAAGGAATTTAACTGGAACTTTTCCCCGCTTGCTTCAATCGCTTTATTAATCCCCGAAAAGATAACATCCGGTCCCGTATTGCCACCATCTGCGGCTAGTAGTACCGTCACTTTTCCGGTAGCGCTACCTTTGAGAGCGGCCACTTGATTTCCGTACATCTCACCAAGCGCATAATCATTTACACTAACAAAGCTCTGTCGCTTACTCCCCGTTGCATCGCTACTTACAGTAATAACGGTGATATCCTTAGCCGTTGCCTCATCGATAAGCGCCACCATCTCGGGACTGTTGTTTGCTTCGATAATAATCCCGTCCACTTCTGCGGCAATCGCCATCTCTAGCAGTTCTTCCCGAGAATATTTCTCACCCATTCTCGCGCCAAAATCTTCGACGTAAATATCCTGATTACGCCCTGCTTCTTTAGCATACTGATAGACGGATTGCCAAAAGACATCCCGCCGATCATTCACTAGCATCGCCACGTGATAAGTATACGTTTCTTCTTTGCTCCCGCTTGTATCCGTTTTCTTCACCAGTCTATCTTGAGCGATATAGGACCCGACCAAAACTCCCACAATGAGAATGACGGCTGCTACCAAAATATAGAATCTTTTCATCTGCATGATTAGCGTTCCTTCTTACTTTCTTCTTCGTCCATCTCGTTTATCGCCTGCATTAAGAAATCTTCTTCCTCTTTCTTATGGACAGGAATAAATTTTTTAGCCAAACTCTTCTTGTTTCTATATTTCACATAAAAATACCCTAAGATACTAAAGATAACGGCGCCAACAAAATTAACCAGTAAATCCATCATCGTGTCCCGAAGGCCAACATCTAGATAACCACCGATTCCTAGGTCTTGCCCATTAACCGCCGTAGAAGTGATATCCTTAATAGTTACCACCACATTTTGCCTAGTCGGGTCTAAATAAACCGTACGCAGCTCGTGGATTAATGTATCCTTTTGCATATCTAGACCAAAGAAGCTATCCATGCCCCACTCGAAGAACTCCCAGAGCACCCCGATCGTCATGGAAAAGCAAAACGCCACTATCGCCAAAAAAGAAGGTGCCAGATGAAAACTCACCTTTTTCTGTCGATTCAAGAGATCCGCCAAGGCAAAACCAATAGCCGCCATTAAGAACCCGTTAATCGTATGAAGAATTGTGTCCCAAAAGGGAAACTGAATATAAAAAGCACTTATCTCCCCGAGAATCTCCGCCGCAAAGATAAAAAGTAAAATCGTGATTTCAAACGCCGTGGGAATTTCGATTTTAAGATTCACCTGGATAAAGCTAGGGACAATTAACAGCAATAGCGTTAGCAAACACAGGAACACATTCTCATAGTTACGGTTAAAAATCTGTAAAATCATGGTCAGCAAGACCAGTGCCCGCAATACAATATAGACGATAAAAGACGAGCGATGCTGTCGTCTTTCTCTGCGCATCGCCGTAATCATCACCTGAATCTTTTGTTTCAAACTTCTATTCTTCAACTTCTACTCCCTTTACAAAAGCAATTCGCCGTATGATCATCCACCATGCCGATAGACTGCATATAGGCATATATAATGGTCGAGCCGACAAATTTAAACCCGCGTTTCTTTAAGTCCTTGCTAATCTGATCGGATAGTTCCGTTTTTGCCGGTACTTCCTGGATATCCTTCCAGTGATTTTGAATTGGCGTCCCTTTTACATAGGACCAAATATAACTATCAAAGCTACCAAACTCCTCTTGTATCTCGCGAAAAGCCTTCGCATTGGTAATAACCGCTTGAATCTTCAGGCGGTTGCGGACAATACCCGCATCCTGCAAGAGCTCGTTTATTTTTTTCTCATCGTATTTTAATATTTTATCTATCTCAAAGTTGTCGAAAGCTTTGCGGTAGTTCTCCCTTTTCCGAAGAATCGTAATCCAGCTAAGACCAGCCTGAGCCCCTTCTAGGCAAAGCATTTCGAATAAACGCCGCTCATCATGAAGGGGTACGCCCCACTCTTCATCGTGATAGCGACAATATAATTCGTCTTCGCCAGCCCACGCACATCGCTCTTTTTTCTCATTCATTATCTGATATCCTCCATCTCTACCTCTGCAAGTTAATCACCAGTATAAACCATCCCCTCATTCAAGGCAACTACTGCTCATATGGCACCAGCAACAAGAACATGATATACTTATACGTATCACAAATGCAAGGAGTACACCTTATGACGACCAACAATATGCCTCGTGAACAACCGGTAATTTACATCTCTTATAACAAAGAAGAAACCGAATTACTGCTTCACACTTTAGAATATAACGGAATCACAGCCGTGTACCAGCCAATCGGCAAAGGGGTCATGCCCGAGATGTTTAAAGATAGCCTCTCCAAAGGTGAGCAAATCTCTGTCCCAGCAGATCAAGAGGAACAGGCCAAGGCCCTCATCGAAGCACTCGGACTCCATAAAGAAGATACCTCTCCCCCGATAACCTATAAGAAATCCACCATGTGGTTAGCTAGGATCGGAATTGGACTAATTGTTGTGATAATCCTATTTCGCTTTTACTGCCTTCATTTCAATATAGCCTCGCTCACCGCGCGGTTCTAACTGAATCTGCGGATTGTCTCCATCCCACTGGAATCCTAGGAGAGAAGGGTCGTATTTGTTAATTGCATTCTCGACGGCCACAATCGCTTCCCCATAATCTTCTTCTCTAAACGGCTCTCCCTGAAACATCAAGTAGTCCGCTGCTGGCAATGTAATAACATCAAAACCTTCCGGCACCGGTCCGTCATACGTAACCGGCTCTTCTACTCCCTGAACGTAAACAGAAGTATCAGCACTGCGATACGCCTCTGGTAACCACAAGCAGACTGGTTCGCCACTTATGGAATCCATACTCGTCAAGAGCCCCCACACATCACATCCAACCTCTTCACAATAACCAAAATACTCTGTCGCCTTGACTCCCCGTTTAATAATCACCTTACGTTCGGGTTTGTGAATCAACTGAATGAAAACATTTTGTACATTTGTCATATCGATTACTTCCTTTCTGAGTTCTTTGAATTTTACTCCGTAGGTGACGAAGAGTTGAATCGGAACTGGGTGATTAGCATATTCAGCAGGGTTACACCCAAATTCCCGGTAAAATGCTCTTTGATAACCATCAACACTACCAAAGCCCATATCATACGCCACATCGATAATCTTACACTCCTCTTCCTTCAGCCGCCGTGCGGATTTTGACAGCCGAACCTTGCGGATGTACTCTGCAGGTGTTAAACCCGTGTACTGTTTGAAGAGCCGATACGAGTACCAGGGAGAAAACAACGACACCTTAGCTAAGTCCGTCAAAGAAATCTCCTGGGTACAATTATCTTCGATATAATCTTGCATGTGTTGAACAGCTAATATCTGCTCCTTCATCTTATCACCACCTTACAATGTAAGTTTACTTCTTTCTCAAAAAGGACTCTCGACTTTTTTTGCTATATGCTCAGACGAATGTAAAACGGTATATATACGAAAAAAGTCCTAACCCTTGTTAAACAAGAAATTAAGACTTCATCGTGATACCGACAATATAATTCGTCTTCACCAGCCCACCCACATCGCTCTTTTTTCTCACTCATTATCTGATATCCTCCATCTCTACCTCTGCAAGTTAATCACCAGTATAAACCATCCCCCCCATTCAAGGCAACTACGGCTCATATAGCACCAGCATCAAGGCAGCCTTTTCGTCTCCTAACACGCTTTTAGTGCAGATTGTTAACCTTTTATATTATAAGTTGACATTTTTGTCACGCAAGAATATAATAGCTAAGCATCAACTTAAAAATAACGAAAGGTAGACTGCATATTATGTCAATATTAGAAAATGTCCTAGCCGGACAAACACTCACCGTAGCAGAAGCAAATGTTCTAATGGATTCCCAAGCGACACCACTTTCTCCACTTATCCAAACAGCCAATACAATTACACGTCAACATTTTGGTACGCAAATAGATACCTGTGCCATCTATCCTGCAAAGGTTGGTCGCTGTTCTGGCAACTGCGCTTTTTGCGCCCAGTCTACATATCACGACAGCAATGTTAGGCCAGTCGCAGTAAATGACTTAAGCGTTGAGGAAATTATCGATAATGCTAAGAGTTTGCGGCATATGGGTGTCAATCGCTACAGCTTAGTGACTAGCGGCGAGCACTTGACGGATACCGAGTTTGCCAGGATTTTACACATCCTCCAAAGATTAAACGAAGAAACAAGCATGGCACTTTGCGCTTCTCTCGGCAGCCTAACACCTGAAAGAGCAAGTAGTTTAAAGAATGTCGGTGTCTCCCGTTACCATCACAACATTGAAACTAGTGCTTCATATTTCCCCAACATCTGCACTACCCACACGTATGACGAAAAGCTAGAGACTATTCATATTGCCAGGGAAGCCGGTTTGGACGTCTGTTGCGGTGGCATTATCGCCATGGGCGAGTCCCCAGAACAGCTGGTAGAAATGGCTTTTGCGCTAAAAGAGCTGGATATTGATAGTATCCCAATTAACATCCTTAACCCGCTTCCCGGAACACGCTTAGAAAAGCAGGCACCTCTTTCTGTCGAAGAGATCCTTCGAACCATCGCCGTTTTCCGTCTTATTCTGCCAGACAGAAACTTGCGCTTTGCCGGCGGACGGGAACGAGCCTTAAAGGAAGACGAGTATTTGGGATATACCGCCGGGATAAATGCCATGATTGTAGGCAATTACCTAACCACTCCTGGGAAAACCTTTGAGCAAGAAAAAAATAATTTGGCAAGGATAGGATTATCATTTGAATATGAAAAAAGTCCTAACCCCTTGTAAAACAAGAAATTAAGACTTTTATGCGGATGACAGGAATCGAACCTGCACGTCGTGAAACACTAGATCCTAAGTCTAGCGCGTCTGCCAGTTCCGCCACATCCGCGTATTAAATTAAGCCAAAAGGCTATGAGCGTGCGGAGGTTCGAACTCCGGACAACTTGATTAAAAGTCAAGTGCTCTACCAACTGAGCTACACGCCCTTTTAACTATGTGTCAGTCGCTTGTATTAAGTCATCTGACTAACCTGGGCTAGTTGGATTTGAACCAACGAATGCAGGAGTCAAAGTCCTGTGCCTTACCGCTTGGCGATAGCCCAATCTTTTAATTCCGCTATCAAATTGATAGCTGAGGGTGGGTAAAGGGATTCGAACCCTCGACATCCAGAACCACAATCTGGCGCGCTAACCAACTGCACCATACCCACCATATTATTTTTAGAAGCACCTTAACTATCTCTGGCAACGAGCCTCAATACTAAGCTCGTAAAACACCTCGCTAAGTATTTCGCCATGTTACGCACGTAAGCAACTTGTAACACAGTTGCTAAGTGCTCCAACGAGCCTAGCAGGATTCGAACCTGCGACCTACGGCTTAGAAGGCCGTTGCTCTATCCAGCTGAGCTATAGACTCAAATGATAAAAACCAAGAAATATTTATTTCAGGGCTTTACAAAAGCGGGTGATGGGAATCGAACCCACGTATCTAGCTTGGAAGGCTAGTGTTCTACCATTGAACTACACCCGCATATAAATCGGGGTGACAGGATTCGAACCTGCGACCTCCTGGTCCCAAACCAGGCGCTCTAGCCAAGCTGAGCCACACCCCGTAGCTATGAAATTATTATCGCTAGCTTTAGAAGTTCTCCGTAGCGACAAAAATTATTATATATTAAGGTGACGGAGATGTCAATGATTATTTACAAGTATTTTATATCAAATTTTGGTTTTTCTTCTAAATCTGCATTCATAACGATATAACTAGGCTTTCTTCCCTCTTGTCTAGGGTAAGAGATACTGCCTGGATTAAGAATTGTGGTTGCTCCTTCTTCATGAACGGAAGGCTTGTGAGTGTGTCCGTACATAATAATATCCGCGCCTCTCCCACGGCCTTCTGCCAGCAACCGTTCTTCATCAAGACTCACAAAATAAGCGTGACCATGGGTAATAAACACATGCACACCGCAGATAAAAAACTCTTCTTCTCTAGCTAAATCGCAGAAAAAGTCATTGTTCCCACCGATGATGTGAACGGGGCAATTGGCCATTTCCTTAATCTCATCCTCGTAGCCTTCGCCGTCGCCAAGGTGAATGAGCATATCTAGAGGCGCTTCCCTCTTTATCGCTTCCTTTAGTCCATTATGCGCTTTATGAGTGTCGCTTACAATTAATACCTTCATCTACGTTCAATTACTTCCTTCATCAGTCTCAGAGCCTGACCACGATGACTAAGTTCATTTTTTAGCTCTGGTGAAATTTCGGCGCTTGTCGCCCCTTGTTCCGGTAAATAGAAAATCGGGTCGTAACCGAAGCCATTAGCCCCGGCAATCTCATAACCAATCCTGCCTTCCATCACGCCTCTGACTACCTCTTCACTCCCATCGGGAAAATAGGCTGCCACTGCGCAGACAAAGCGAGCCTGGCGCTTATTTTCAGGCACATCTGCCAAGCGTCTTAGGATTTCATTATTCTTTACTGTATAACTGGTATCTTCTCCTAAATAGCGCGCCGAATAAATCCCTGGCTCTTTATTGAGAGCGTCAATCTCTAAACCCGAATCATCAGCAAGCACTACGGCGCCGCGAAGCTCTGGACTTTGGTACGCCAGCTTACCTATCTCTCTCGCCTTAATTAGGGCATTCTCTTCAAAGGTTTTGCCATCTTCGACGACATCCCCACGAATACCCGCTTCTTTTTGTGATAGAATCTCTACTCCTAGTCCTTCGAGAATCATGCGAATCTCTACCATTTTATGTTCGTTTCCTGTTGCAAATATGATTTTGTCCATTGTCAATCTCTTCTCCTTGGTGGCTTGGGTCCTAAATACTGATAGAAATAAGTCTTAAGCATGCCATTATATAACTTTCGGTTTTTATCCGCCTTCTTCCCAAAGTACTTCTCGGCATCCTCATATGAGGTAATCATATAAAGAGACCAACTATCCAGTCGTTCGTAGCCTTTTCCTAGCTCTTTATAAAGGCCCTTGATACTTTCTTGGTCTTCAAGACGTTCGCCGTATGGCGGATTGGTAATTATAAAACCATACTTCTTTGGATGGTTTAGTTCTTTAACGTCCCGCTCTTGAAAGTGAATCAAGTGATCCACGCCGGCAATTTCGGCATTCTTACGAGCCATCTTAAGCACACTGCGATCGATGTCGTAACCTTGTATATCCGTTTCGATATCGTCTTTCACTTGGTCATTCGCTTCATTGATGGCATCGTACCATACTTTTTTCGGAAGGATATTCTCCCAAGCCTCCGCCGTAAATGAGCGATTCATTCCCGGGGCTATCTTAGCCGCCATCATTGCCGCTTCAATAAGAATAGTGCCGCTACCGCAGAAAGGATCTACAAGAATCCGATCTCCATGCCAAGGAGTTAGCATAATCAAAGCCGCCGCTAGCGTTTCTCTTATGGGAGCAATTCCCGAATCCTCTCGGTACCCTCTTTTATGAAGGGCCGCTCCCGAGGTATCGAGACCGATTGTCACCATGTCTTTGATAATAAAGACTCGTAGGGGATAATTCGCACCATCTTCCGGAAACCACTCTATATTATATGCCATTTGCATTTTGCTGACAATTGCCTTTTTCACAATCGCTTGTATATCAGAAGGCGAGAAGAGCTTGCTCTTTACTGAGGAAGCTTTTACCACCCCGAACTTACCGTTTTGAGGAACAAAATCTGCCCAAGGTAGAGCCTTCGTCTTTTCAAACAGCTCATCAAAGGTTGTGGCTTTAAACTCGCCAACCTTTAACAGAATGCGCTCTGCCGTCCTTAGGAACACATTGCCTCTGGCAATCGCTCCTTGATCCCCGCTAAACATCACGCGTCCATCTTCAACTTTGGTAATCTGATAGCCAAGATCGGTAATCTCTCTTTTAAGCACCGCTTCTAGACCAAAATGGCAAGGTGCGATAAATTCATATGTACTCATATTCTTCCTCGTTCTTCCTAATCTTTCAATTAATATTACGGTTTGCACCCCACCCTTGTCAACCTTGTCAAGCAGAATACTTTTGACAATATGCCCAAATTTTCAGCGGAAAATCTGTGCATATATCTCCGATTTGGCGTCTTGCAATTATCTTCGCTTTATACTATACTAAATTGTGTAGAGACGACAAGTTTCTACAACCCCTTATTAATTATTTATACTCCCCTCGAAAAGCTTCGGTAGCTCCCCTACCGAAGCTTTTCTCTTTGCTTTACTTTATTTAAAATAGAATTTGCGTTCCGCAAATTCTTGCGCCTTCGGCGTGTGCTGTTGCACAAAATTCCTCTCGCCGAAGTGCGCATCCGTAGCGGAGCGTATTTATGTAATAGGAAAGTTCAAAGAACTTTCCTATTACATAAATAAAGATAAGCGCAACCTAACGATTGCGCTTATCTTTTATCACCTTCGATTACTGAAAAGTCTAACAATAAAGACAATTAGAAGAATCGGTACCAGGACTGGGGCCATTGCCGAAAAGGCACCTACTACCAAACTAAAGATACCCATAACAACAGCTACTACTACCAGAATTATTAGAATCAGCTTAAGCTTTCCACTAAAGCCACTGCCACCACCGCTACTACTGCCACTAGCGCCTTGACTGCTGCTCTGATTTGTCTGGCTGCTACTATTTGAGTACGTCCCTTGACTATACGTATTGCTTTGCTTCGTCTTAATCTCTACCGAGTCGATAATGGTCTTTGAAAGCACCCAGGGATCACCTAGTTCTTCGATTACCGCCGCCTCTTCGCGACCATTACGCACTTCATCATCGATATACTGACTGTAATAATTTATATTTTCTTGAACCACTGGTCCGTTTATATCGTTTTCTAAAGCTTCTTTAAGCCTCTCAAGAAATTCACTTTTTGTCATCTTCTGCCTCCTATGACACCTGATTACTGATTAATTAGGCAAGGAAAAACCTTGTGCTTAGAATACCATAGTTATTCTGGTATTAAAAGCACAAGGCCCTAAAAATCATAAAGATTTCATATTCTGATGCCAGGGTTCCCAGTTCTATACTTCAAAAAGTAAATCTCCGTAAGAAGGCATTGGCCACGCTTCCTTATCCACCTTCATTTCTAAGGTATCAATTGGCTTACGTAGAGCCGCCATCGCTGGCATCACTTTATCGTAATAGAAATGAGCCTGCTTTTCGCCTTCTTCCATCGCTGCTGCTTTATTCGTCACTTTAACCAAAGCGTCTAGAGCTCTCTCAGCCTTCGCTAGAAGGGCATTCACTTCATTCAAATGATTAACCTGGACGCTATTATCAGCTCCTGCTTCTTTAACTACCAAGGCTGTTTTCGCCAAGGTTCCCGTGTATTTGATAACGGCAGGAATCAGTTGCTTACTAGCCATATCGATCATCGTTCTAGCTTCGATATTAATCGCCTTCGAGTAATTTTCATACTTAATTTCCGCTCTTGATTCAAGCTCTGCCTTAGTGAAAACGTGAAATCTTTCAAATAGCTTGAATGATTTCTCGGTTACCAGTGCTGGAACTGCATCAATTGTTGAGCGTAAGTTTGGCAGACCACGTCTCTTGGCTTCTTCCAACCATTCTTCTGAATAGCCGTTGCCGTTAAAGATAATCCGTTGATGCTTCGTCATGTATTCCTTCATTAAATCGTGAACAGCTTTTTCAAAGTCGTCCGCTTTCTCAAGAATATCGCAGGCATCGCAGAAAGATTCTGCCACAATAGTATTAAGAACGATATTGGGTGAACCGATGGAATCACGTGAACCAACCATCCGAAACTCGAATTTGTTACCGGTAAAGGCAAATGGTGAGGTTCTGTTTCTATCGGTGGCATCCTTTGCTAAGTCTGGAAGTGTCTTTACACCTGTCATTAGCTTACCGCCCTTTTTACTGCTCTTTGCTTCACCAGTATCTACAAGCTGCTCTACCACGTCTTCTAATTGCTCCCCTAAAAAGACAGAAATAATAGCCGGTGGCGCTTCATCTGCTCCTAGACGGTGATCATTTCCCGGGTCCCCTGCTGAGTTGCGCAATAAATCGGCATGCATATCGACAGCTCTTAAGATACACGCTAGCACAAGAAGAAATTGAATATTTTCATGAGGCGTCTTTCCTGGCTCTAATAAATTCTTTCCGGTATCCGTCGTTAATGACCAGTTGTTGTGCTTGCCTGAACCGTTAACACCAGCAAAAGGCTTCTCGTGCAATAAGCACTTAAGACCGTGGTGAGTTGCTACTCGTTTGAGAGTCTGCATAATGATTTGGTTATGATCTACAGCCACATTGGCCTTTGCGTAAATCGGAGCGATTTCGTGCTGAGCAGGGGCTACTTCGTTGTGCTGAGTCTTGGAAGACACGCCCACCTTCCATAGCTCTTCGTTAAGCTCTTTCATGTAAGCACCGATACGCTGGCGAATCGTACCGAAATAGTGATCGTCAAGCTCTTGGCCTTTTGGCGGCATCGCCCCAAAGAGCGTCCGTCCTGAATAGATTAAGTCTTTTCGTTGCTTGAACTTCTCGGCATCTACTAAGAAGTACTCTTGCTCTGGTCCGACAGAAGGAGTTACCTTCTTAGCCGTGGTATCGCCAAAAAGGCGAATCAGTCGTAGTGACTGCTTATTAATGGCCTCCATGGAACGAAGAAGCGGTGTCTTTTGGTCTAGTGCTTCGCCTGTATAAGAACAAAATGCTGTCGGAATACATAGCGTTGCCCCAGCGGCATCGTGTCTCACGAACGCCGGCGAGGTACAATCCCAGGCTGTATATCCACGAGCCTCAAAAGTCGCCCGCAAGCCTCCTGAAGGGAATGAAGACGCATCTGGCTCGCCTTTGATTAATTCTTTTCCGGAAAAACTCATTAGCACCTTACCACTCTCAAGCGGTGCGGAAATAAAAGAATCATGCTTTTCTGCCGTTACTCCGGTAAGTGGTTGAAACCAATGCGTATAGTGGGTAGCACCCTTTTCAATCGCCCATTCCTTCATTTCGTGGGCAATGACATCGGCTGTTGCAAGGTCAAGTTCCTTGCCTTCCTCTATTGTTTGCTTTAGATCTTTGTAGATTTTTTTTGGCAGGCGTTGTTGCATAACGCTCTCATTAAATACATCTTCTCCAAAAATTTCAGCTACTTTAATCGCTTCGCTCATCTTTCCCATCCTTTCCTTCTAGCCCTTTGTACAATTTAGTTCACAGAATTTTCTCTTGCATATTAAAATGGAATTTGCCTCTGCAAATTCCTGCGCCTTCGGCGTGTGCGTATGCACAAAAAACGTTGCGCCGAAGTGCGCATCTCTAGCAGAGCTCTTTTTATGTAAGAGAAAAGTTCACAGAACTTTCTCTTACATAAAAAGAGGGCGATCCAAACGATTATTGGAACGCCCTTGTTCTAACTAATGCATAGTATATATTAACTACATACGAAAATCAAGTATTTTTTTAACGGATTCTCTTTCAACCACCTTGGGTTCAAGCTCTAGGTTCTCCTGTAAACCGTGTCCATTTATCAACTCCATGATTCCCAGGGCCGCCAGTTTCCCTAAATCTTCAATAGGATTTTCCACTGTGGATAAGGGAATCTGAGCAAAATGAGCCAACTCCGAATTATCAATTCCCATAATGGATAGTTCTTCCGGTACACCAATCCCTTGATTAAGGCAAATATTTTGTAGCTTAATTGCCACTTCATCGTTATAGCACACACAGGCGGTACAATTTTTTAGCCGTTTAGTAATGAACGCGTAATCTGCATCCTCAGCCGCTAATAATTCCGTATCAATCCACACCACGCGCTCCCTCTTAACCTCCACACCAGCCGCCAAAAGGGCATCCTGATATCCGGAAAAACGCCGCCGTCCTTGCCCATCATCCGCTTTAAAGATACCACCGATTTCTTTGTGACCGCACTGAAGCAGGTACTCTGTGGCAATCTTTCCTGCGGCGTAGTCATTCATACTTACATGGGGTACTTTCACATCTTCATAGTAACTATTGAGAAAAAGCACTGGGATACCTCTTGCTAATAACTCCCGGTAAAAATGAGTGTTCGGATTAGGCAAACCGCTCGTAGTAGGCTCCACGATTACACCGTCGATATCCATATTTTCCAAAAGGCCCTCGAGAATCTGACGCTCCTTACCGATGGCATTATTAGTAAACGATAGCTGAATGCTGTATTCGTTGTTATGTAGCACCTTTTCAATCGCTTGGATAATCGGCGAAAAAATATACTCATTTATATACGTGGTAATAACAGCGATGCGATTCGTTCGCTCTTTCGGCGAAAGAACGTTCACCTCTCCGTGCTCCGGCAAAATATTGATAAAGGTCCCGCTTCCTCGGCGCCGTCTCACAATCCCTCTGGTCTCGAGATCGGCAATGGCTCGGCGGACGGTTTGACGACTAACGCCAAACAGGGCCACCAGCTCATTCTCCGAGTTTAATCGGCTTCCATCCTTTAGCTCACCAGACTCTATTTTTTTATAAACCCAATCGAGAATAACTTCATACTTCGGTTTATCTTTCATTCTTACCCCTTATATATCGATTACTTTATTTCTTCTTTTTCGAAAGTACGTCAAAGGTAACTGCACCTAAAAGAACAAGACCTTTAACAACCTTTTGAATGTCGGTAGAAAGACCCATCAGCGACATACCGTTGTTGAGTATTCCCATGATAAACGCTCCTACTACCGCGCCCACAATCGTTCCGATACCGCCAGCAGCCGCCGCGCCACCAATATAACAGGAGGCGATGGCATCCATCTCAAACCCTTCACCGGCTTTTGGAGTAGCCGCTGCATTACGGGCCGACAAGATGATACCAGCAACAGCCGATAACACGCCCATATTGGTGTATACCCAGAAGAATACTTTCTTCGTGTTGATACCTGATAATCTAGCAGCTTTCGCATTGCCACCTAGCGCATAGATTTGGCGTCCAGCCACGGTTTTTTCCGTAACAAAATGATAAATAACCACAATGATAAACATAATAATTAATACCACGGGAATGCCGTTAAGCTGAGCGAGCTTAAAGAAAAAGAACCAAATAATTCCAGAAATAAGCACTACCTTAATGACAGATTTGAAAAAGGCAGGAACTGCAAATCCATACTTTTTCATCGTCCGCCGAGAATGCATCTCTGAGAAGATAATCGCTAGCGTCGCCACCACAGCCACCCCAATACTAACTAAATCTAGGTGACCATCACCGAAAGGAATCTTTACCGAAGGCACGAAACCTGCTGCATAGTACACGTAATTATCTGGAAGAGGTCCTACAGTTTGTGCTTTTAGTAAGGTATAAGTAAGACCACGCCCCATCAGCATCGTCGCTAGAGTAACGACAAACGGTGGTATTTCCAGTACAGAAATAAAGAAACCAACAAACATTCCCGATGCCAAACCAATCAAAATAGCTACTAAAAATGCTACTGGGTAAGCAATTTTCATCTGCACTACCATAATCGCGGCGACAGCCCCGGTTACAGCAACAATAGAACCTACACCAAGGTCGATATTACCAGTCAAAACACATAGTAACATACCTGTTGCCAGAATAACAACGTAACCGTTTTGCATAACTAGGTTGTTGATATTAAAGGGAGTTGCATTCTTCCCTCCAGTTAAAATATTAAAAACGATAAAGATGGCAATCAGGGCAATAAACATCCCATACCCCTGAATACTAACTGACTTTGTTTTCTTTGCTTTTTGTTCTCCCATTTCTACGCGTCTCCTTTCCTATTATCAGCCATAACACAGCCCATAATTCTTTCCTGTGATAAATCTTCTTTATATAGTTCGCCGGCAATCCGACCTTCATTGATTACGTATGCTCGGTCGCACGTTCCAATTATTTCCGGCAACTCAGAGGAAATAACGATAATAGCCTTTCCCGCCTTCGCCAGTTCGTTGATTGCCGTATAAATCTCGTATTTTGCCCCAACGTCAATTCCTCTGGTAGGTTCGTCGAGAATCAAGACATCTGGCTGAGCGAGCATCCACTTCGCAAGAACAACTTTTTGTTGATTACCACCCGAAAGAGAGCCGACCTCTTGGTTAATAGAATTGGCTTTTACATTAATTAGCTTTTTGTACTCTTCTGCTTTTAGAATCTCTTTATTTTTATCAACAATACCGTGGTTGGAAAAATATCTACGCAGAGCTGCCATCGACATATTGTGCTTAATATCGTCAATCAGCACCAGACCGTAAGTCTTCCGATCTTCGGAGGTGTAGGCGATTTTGTGCTCAATGGCATCCTTTACATTATTAATCTTCACTTCTTTGCCATGCATCTTAATGGTTCCCGTTATCTTCTGACCGTATTCCTTGCCAAAAAGACTCATCGCTAGTTCTGTTCGTCCGGCGCCCATTAAACCAGCAAAGCCCACGACCTCGCCTGCTCGAACGTTAAAACTTACATTTTTAATAATTTGTCTATCGGCGTCCTCTGGATGATAGACGCTCCAGTCCTCAACCTCCATAATCTTTTCGCCGATTTTATAGTCATCACCTTCACGAAGAGGGTAGCGATTCGTCAGCTCGCGGCCAACCATCCCTTTTATGATTCGCTCTTCACTGAAGTCGTCCTTTTCTTTATCAAGTGTCTCAATCGTCTTACCGTCTCGGATAATCGTGATTGAGTCTGCTACATAACTAATTTCGTTCAGCTTATGAGAAATAATGATACTTGTAATACCTTGTTTCTTAAGTTCGAGCATCAACTCTAGAAGTTTTGCACTTTCTTCATCATTAAGTGCTGCTGTCGGCTCGTCGAGAATTAAAAGCTCAACGTCCTTAGCCATCGCTTTGGCAATTTCGATTAATTGTTGCTTGCCAACACCCAGTTTGAACACAGGGATGTTAACGTCCTCATCCTCTAGACCTACACGGGCTAATACAGCCTTCGCATTGGTTCTCGTCTTCGTCCAGCTAATAACCCCTTTGGCCGCTTTTTGTTCATTTCCCATGAACACGTTCTCCGCCACCGAAAGATATGGACTTAGAGCCAACTCTTGGTGAATGATAACGATCCCTTTTTCCTCACTGTCCTTGATCTTGTGGAACTTACATACTTCACCTTTATAGATAACATCACCACTATACGTTCCGTATGGCCATACACCCGAGAGGACATTCATTAAGGTTGACTTACCGGCCCCATTTTCACCACATAAAGCGTGAATCTCACCGCGTTTCACCTTAAAGGTAACATCATCTAACGCTTTAACGCCAGAGAACTCTTTCGTGATATGTTGCATTTCCAAAATAATATCAGACATGTCACCCGCTCCTTTACATTTTTTGCTTCTATCCGCCTATTTTTAAACGGGGCGGTGGAAAAACCACTGCCCCATCGTTTTATACTTTCTTATTCTTCGTTAATTTCTGCTTCTGTGTAGTATTCTGTATCAACTAAGATCTCTTTATAGTTGTCTTTATCTACTGGTTGTGGTTCACAGAGATAAGAAGGAACAACTAATTTACCATTGTCGTATTGCTCCGTATCGTTAATCTCTGGCTCTGTACCCTTAAGTACAGCTTCAACCATCTTTACACACTTTTCTGCAAGGATACGAGTATCTTTGGCAATTGACATTGTCTGAGAACCAGCAATGATATTCTTAACAGCCATCAATTCAGCATCTTGTCCGGTGATTACTGGCCAATCTTCCGCACCAACTTTGTAGCCAGCGCCTTCGCAAGCTGCTTTTACGCCGTAAGATAAGCCGTCGTAAGCTGAGAAAGCAATATCTAATTTCTCGTCTGCGTAGTATGAGCTTAAGATGTCCTCACAGCGTCTCATAGCTGTTTGTTGATCCCATCTCAAAGTGTTTGATTTTTCAAAAGAAGTTTGTCCTGATTTACATACTAAAGTACCTTTGTCGATATAAGGTTGGATAACTTCCATCAAACCATCGTATAACATATAAGCATTGTTATCATCAGGAGAACCCATGAACAACTCAAAAGTATAGGTCTCGGTTGCATTTGCTAAGTCTAATTTTTCTTCTACATAAGAGCCGATCGCGGTACCGATACCTTTGTTATCAAATGTAGCGTAGTAGCTAACAGCGTCTGTATCCATTAACAAACGGTCATAAGCAACTACTGGAACGCCAGCGTCTTTCGCTTGTTTAAGAGGATTGATCAGCGCCTGTGAGTCAATGGCTGCAACTACTAGACAGTCAACACCGGAAGCTAACATGTTCTCTAACTGAGAAACCTGTTGCTGAGGATCATCTTCTGCATATTGAAGATCAACTTTGTAGCCCAACTCTTCAAGCTGAGACTTCATGTTGTCACCGTCTTTAATCCATCTTTCAGAACTTTGGGTAGGCATTGCTACACCAACGGTCTTGCCTTCACCACTTCCACCACTGCTGTCGTCACCACCATCGCCACTATCTGATTTTGGCGTACAACCTACAAAGAGAGCCATTGCCAATACGGCAACTAACAATAAACTAAAAATCTTTTTCATATTTCTTGTTTCCTCCTTTTTGTCTACGTCACTTATGTGTCGTTTCTTAAATAAAACTATATAGTACAACTTGTGGCAAAACAAGTCGTATTATTCCACAAAAGTACGTACAACTTTTTGTACACATTCATTAGTTGTATTGTTTTTCGTCTCAGTTGTATGTAATCACTTCACAAAATTACTGGTATTAAGTTGTAAATATCAACCAATACATACTTTTTGCACAAATGTACTGTCTTTTCTTTTTCATTGTTTTGAACCAATTATGAACATAATATGAACAACGCGAGTTTTTCATAACAAAAAAACAGCTCTTGGCTAAAGAGCTGTTTCTAAGTACTGCTTATTTTAAAAACATGCTGGCGTATCCTTGAACAAAGATCACCAAAATAATCAGCGGCAGGATAAAGGTTAGATAAAAGCGCACACCTTTGGCAACTGGAAACTTTGCCCCCTCGCCAGTGTTGGCTTCTTTAATAAAATTATCCCAGCCCCAACCCCGCTTGCTCACACAAAACAGAAGATAAATTAGCGATCCCAGGGGCAATAAATTATTGCTGACAATAAAATCCTCGATATCCATAATCCCTTTACCGGCAATACTAAACCCTGACCAGTCGGTCATTCCTAGAATACAAGGCAAGCTAAGAAGCAGCAATAAGACGCCGTTAAAGATGACGGATTTCCGAAGAGACCAGCCCCATAAGTCCCGAGCAAACTGAATAATATTTTGAAAAACAGCAATAATCGTCGAGAGCGCCGCAAAGGTCATAAAGAGGAAGAATAGCGCTCCCCAGATTTGTCCACCGGACATTTCGCCAAATACATTCGGTAAGGTAACAAAGACAAGGCCTGGGCCTTCTCCTGGATTGATGCCAAAAGCAAAGCAGGCCGGGAAGATTATGAGGCCAGCCATTACCGCCACAAAGGTATCTAAGGCAGTGACACTAACTGCTTCACCTGGCAAGCTTCTCTCTTTCCCTAGATAGCTACCAAAGATGGCCAGCGACCCCATCCCCACACTTAAGGTAAAAAAGGCTTGACCCATCGCATCGAAAATCGCCTGACCAATGCCCGCCTCTTTCATCTTACTAAAATCTGGTAGCAAATAGAACTTTAAACCTTCTAAGGCATTATCAAGAGTCATGACCCGAATGACTAAGACCACCATAATAAGAAGCAAACAAACCATCATGATAGTTGTCACTTTCTCAACACCATTTTTCAGACCACCTGAGCAAACAATCAAAGCGATAACCGAAATCAGCACCATCCATAAGATCATCTCATTACGATTCGTGGTCAAGTCGCCAAAGACAGCACCCACACCTTCCGGGTCTAAACCGACAAATTTGCCTTGTAGCATCTTTACGAAATAAGCCAGCATCCAGCCGCCAATCGTCGTATAAAACATCATCAGTAAATAATTGCCCGCCATCGCAAAGTAGCGATACACATGCCACTTACTGCCCTTTGGTTCTAGCTCGTCGAAGCTTTTGGCAACACTTTGTTGGCTTCCTCTCCCAACGGCAAATTCCATGATGACAATGGGTAACCCTAACATTACTAAAAATAAAATATAAAACAACACAAAGGCTCCACCGCCATACTTTCCCGTAATATACGGAAAGCGCCAAACATTACCAAGGCCGATAGCACAACCAGCCGATATCAAGATAAATCCTAATCTTGATGAAAACTTTTCTCTCTTTTCCATTGATATTTTTCTCCACTCTCATTCTTGTTTACCTTTTATCTTAAAAATAGCTACGTTCTCTTATAGGTAAGAGAGCGTAGCTACTAGATAAAAGTGACCCCAAGGGGAATCGAACCCCTGATTCCAGCGTGAGAGGCTAGCGTCTTGACCGCTTGACCATGGGGCCGGAAAGGATAAAGCACTACTTTATCCTTATATATTATGCTTCTTGGTAAGCAATTTGTCAATCTTTTCTTTTGGAACCATGATAGTAAGTTGCTGTTTTAGGTTCTCAATCTCCACATCTTGGTGGTTTCCGCCGAACTCGCCGTCTAACGTCCAAGGAATTTCTTCTTCGGAGGTAATGGTAATCTTACTCGCTCGAAAAGTATACATATGCTTCGTATCAATCTGCTCAATCAAAAGCGCGGCTCCTATTTCTTGTAGCTCAATGGGATTGCGCGGACGCTTAATCAGAGTTACCTCAAAGAGCCCATCATCAAAAGCCACGTCCTTACCGATCATATTCTTAAAGCCGCCGACCGACTTGGAATTGGTAATCATACCGTAAGCAAATTCATCTTCCAGGACATTGCCATCATACTCTACCTTAAGCTTATAAGCGGGTACGTTAAATATCCGCTTAGCACCTTCAAAAATATACGCTAGATGTCCTAGTATATTCTTCATCTCCTGAGTGGTCTCGTAAGAAACATCGGTAAAGAGACCAAAAGCCGCAATATAGACGAAGCTATCATCGTTAAAACGCCCTACATCACAGGGAAAGGCGGCGCCGTTTACCGCAACGTCGGCTGCCTGCAGAAGATTCTTCGGAATATGTAAGCTATTGGCGAAATCATTGGTCGAACCAGTAGGGATATAGCCAATGGTATCCCGGGCCCCTATCTCCCTTTTCATCATCGCCGCCACCACTTCATCTAAAGTGCCGTCACCACCGCTACAGACTACTAAATCGTAATCATCGGCTTCATATTCTTTTACCACACGAAATGCATCCCGAAAAGACTGGGTTGGATGAACGGTAACTTTATAACCTGCCTTAACAAAGATGTCAACCACATCCGATAACTTCGTTCGCAGAAGTGCTCGTCCCGCGTGGGGATTGTATATAAAGAGCATTCTTTTCATCACTATCACCTTTTATTCTTTAACCAGAAATCCCTCGATTCCCGCTACCGCTTCCCGTTCATCTGCGCCATCGGCTACTAGGGTTATTTCCTCGCCTTTTAGCAAACGCAGACTCATCATTCCCATAATACTTTTTGCATTTACTTTCATCTCATTCATCTCAATATAGATCTGGCATCCATACTGACTTGCCTCTTGTACTAAATGAGCAATTGGTCGCTCTTCCAAATCCATACTGTTTCTGATAACTATCGGTTTTCTAACCATGTTTCTTCCTCCTAACTAACTCTTGCGCATTTTATCAGCTAATTCGCTAATCTTACGCAAACGGTGATTCACACCAGACTTTCCCAGTGGTTCAGCTAACATTTCCCCTAGTTCCTTGAGAGAGGCTTCCGGATATTCAAGGCGTACTGCCGCGATTTCCCGTAACCCTTCCGGTAAGTTGTCGATACCAAGTCGTTCCTCTAAAAAACGAATATCTTCCATCTGTCGCACGGCTGCTGACACCGTCTTACTTAGATTGGCAGTCTCGCAGTTAACCTTGCGATTGACAGTATTGCGCATTTCTTTCAAAATCCGCACATTCTCTAAGGCCATTAAAGAAATATGACCTTCCATCACTCCAAGCATGTCTACAATCTGAGCACCTTCCTTTAAATAGACCACATAAGAGCCTTTTCGCTCTACAATCTTGCCATCCATCTCAAAGGAATTAATCGCCTTTTGTAGGCGAGTCGCTATTTCCGGCGTCTCGCATACGACTTCGAAGTGATAGGATTTATTCGGGTCACTAATGGACCCCGAGGCCAGGTACGCTCCGCGGATAAACGCTCTTTTGCAACAACCAGCTTGCAAAGAAGCCTTTCTAACCGCAATCAACTCAGGACTTTTTGCCAGTAAACCATAGCTAATCGCCCCAGTCTTTGAGCTCCTTCGTACCACAACATCAGCTCTTATATTAAAGGTTTTTCGGAGCAAAGTAAAGAACTTTATCGCCACATGGCGGTTCTCCGTATTCAGTCGCAAAACCTGGCTTCCATCATCTAGTGTTTTTCCTTCACCGGCAAACAAGACTAAGGCGTCTAGCTCTGCTAAAGCGCAGTGTCTAGCCTTTGGCAAAACCCCTGCTAACTCCTTCTTTACATCTTGCGAAAAAGACATCCCTTATCTCCCTTTCCTATGCATCTCGGTGTTCAAGAAACACCGTGTATTCACCTAGCTCATTAATGGCTTCATATAAGACATTCGCCAGGGTTACCGAGCGGTGTTTGCCACCAGTACAGCCAATCCCGATCACCAAATTGGTCTTACCCTCAGCCGCGTAACGAGGAAGTAAAAAGGAAACCATGTCGATTAGCTTCTGGGCAAACAGCTGGCTATCGGCGCTCTTCATCACGTAATCCCTGACCGGCCGATCGTTCCCAGTTAGACCTCGCAACTCGTCTATATAGTACGGATTTGGCAAAAAACGTACATCAAATAAAAGATCCGCATCGGCCGGCGTACCATTCTTAAAACCAAAGCTTAAGATGGTAATAAATAAACTAGAGTTACTTTTTTCATCTAAGATTCGGCGAATACTCTCCGTCAAATCGCGAAATGCCATATAAGATGTATCAATCACATGATCCGCCCGGTCTTTTACCGGTTGTAACAACTGTCGCTCCAGCTTGATGTTTTCGATAATTCGGTGACCGCGACGACTTAAAGGGTGCTTACGTCTCGTTTCCTGATAGCGCTTTAAGAGCACCTCATCAGAGGCGTCGAGAAAAATAATGTTAAAGTCAAAGCCCTTTTCCTCTAAATCGTTAATCGTCTTTAAACTGCCTTTAAAGTCCTCACCGCTGCGCACATCCAGGCCAATGGCTACTTTCGACGACTTCGTCTCTAAAGACGTTAATAGCTCCGCTAAATTCGGCGTAAGGGCAATCGGTATGTTGTCAATGCAGTAATACCCTAGATCTTCTAAGGTCTTTAAGGCTGAGCTTTTACCGGCTCCTGACATCCCTGTTACTATTTCAAACTTCATCTAAAATTCTCCAATACGTTTGACCTCTGGCTCCAAAGTAACTCCAAACTTTTCTCGCACGGTGGCAATCACAAACTCCATTAAATCCGTTACGTCTTTTGCCGTGGCCTCGTTATAATTGATAACAAAACCGTTGTGCTTCGTGGAAACTTGAGCCCCGCCGATGGTTTTCCCCGATAACCCTGAGTCCTGAATTAGCTTTCCAGCGAAATATCCTTCCGGCCGCTTAAAGGTACTGCCAGCACTTGGATACTCTAAAGGCTGCTTGGTCGTTCTCTGGGTACGTAAATCCGCCATCCGCTCTACAATCGCCTGACAATCGCCCTTTTTAAGCAAAATAGTAGCTCCGAGAACGATATACTTCTTTTTGGCAAAGACGCTGGTGCGATAGCCTAGCTCCATCTTCTCCCGGGGGATATCTAAGAGCTCTCCTGCTTCTGTCAATACCTGTACGCTTTGGAGAACATCCTTCATCTCGCCCCCATAAGCGCCAGCATTCATCATACAGGCACCACCTACGGTTCCCGGAATACCGCTAGCAAATTCAAACCCGGTAAGGCAAGCCTCCATCCCCCGATTCGCTACCGCAGTCAAGGTCGCTCCTGCTGCCGCGCGAATTTCCTCACCAGTGATGGCAATCTCCGAGAATTCTTCACCGATTTTGATAATTACCCCCCGATAGCCTTTATCGCCTACCAGAAGATTGCTGCCGTTTCCACAGACATAATAAGGCATTTGCGCCTCTTTACACAGCTTAATCACTTTCGCAATTTCCGCCGCCTCTCGGGGTAAGACAAGATAGTCAGCCGGACCACCCACCTTAAAAGTGGTGTGATTTTTCATCGGCTCATCTTTTAAAACGCTGCCAGCCGGCAGCACCTCTTGCAATTTATCGTAAAATGTCATCCATCTAATCCTCCGTCTTCTGAATGTCTACAATCATACACTAAAAACACCAAATATTCAACTTTTGCGCCCCTAGATACCTTGCGCCGTCAGCGTTTTTACTGTATAGTGTTGGTAAATATTTTTTTGAATGGAGAGTGATGATATTCGTGGACTCGAGTAGTATTCCGGAGATAATTGCCTTAATTATACTACTGGCACTATCGGCCTTTTTTTCCTCAGCAGAAACTGCCTTAACCACTTCGAACAAGATTCGTCTTAGGGGACTGGCCGATGAAGGAAACAAGAAAGCAAAAACCGTTTTAAAGATAACCGACAAGCCTAGCAAAATGCTAAGCGCAATTTTAATTGGTAACAACATCGTCAACGTAGGGGCAGCTTCCCTGACAACGACGATCACTTATGATTTTGGCGGCCGCTGGGTCGCGCTTGGTAGTGGGATAATCACCCTATTGATTCTTATCTTCGGCGAGATAACGCCAAAGACCTTAGCATCGTCAAACGCTGATAGCGTTTCCCTTGTCTATGCTCCCATTATCAATCTTATCATTAAAATTCTCCAACCTTTCGTCTTTCTGATTAATGCTATTTCTCAAGCCATTCTTCGCCTTTTGGGGATTGATCCCAACAAGCGCAAGGATCAAATGACTGAGAATGAACTTCGTACCATGCTTCACGTTAGCGAGGAAGAAGGCGTAATTGAAAACGAAGAAAAGGAAATGATATACAATGTGTTTGATCTCGGCGACGCCAAGGCAAAGGATGTGATGGTGCCCCGAGTGCACGTGACTTTTGCTTCTATCGATGCTACTTACGATGAGTTAATTGGTATCTTTAAAGAAGATAAATTCACCAGGCTTCCCATTTACCGAGACACCACCGACAACGTGGTTGGAACCATCAATATGAAGGATCTACTTCTCTACGAGAATAAAGAGCACTTTCATATCGAAGATATCCTTAGAGATGCTTACTTTACCTATGAATATAAGAACATATCCGAGCTTCTAATCGAAATGCGAGACTCTTCTTTCAATATCGCCATCGTCTTAGACGAGTACGGCGAGACCTCTGGTCTGATTACCTTAGAGGATATCTTAGAGGAAATCGTCGGGGAAATCCGGGATGAGTACGATGAGGAAGAGGTGGATATTATTCGCAAAATCGGCGACCGAGAGTTTATTACGGAAGGCTCCATTAACTTAGACGACTTAAATGACGAGCTAAATACTCATCTAGAGTCTGACGATTACGATTCCCTCGGTGGGTATATCATTCAGCATCTAGATCGTCTACCGGAAGCTGGCGATGCAATCACTACCCCTTCAGGCATACGCTTAGTGGTGGATTCCTTAGACAAAAACCGAATCGACAAAGTACATATTTATTTGCCCGAAGAAGAAGCTACTGAGGACTAAAATTAAATTTACCTATACAAAAGGGTAGAAACTACAAATTCTGTGGTTTCTACCCTTCTTGTTTTGCAAAACGTAATCTTTATTCTTCTATCTTCATAATCATATCCACTCGTTCACCGTGGCGCCCGCCTTGGAACTCGGCATCTAGCCAAGCGCTAACGATGGCTTTCGCCATCTCCACGCCTACGATTCGCTCGCCGAAGCAGATAATATTCGCATTATTATGCTCTTTTACCAGTCTCGCGGTCACTGGTTCTGAGCAGACTGCTGCGCGTATTCCCTTTACCTTATTGGCGGCCAGCGAGATACCTACACCAGTACCACAGATTGCTACACCGGCATCTACTTCTCCCGCTGCCACTGCCCGTCCTAAGATTTCTCCGTACTTTGGATAAGGAACGCTTTCCTTCGTATCTGTACCAAAGTTTACCACTTCGTGTCCTCGTTCTTCTAAGAGAGCGATAATCTCCTTCTTCAGTTCTGTGCCTGCATGATCATTTGCCATCCCGATTTTCATTTTCCGTACTCCTTTTGCTTTTCGTTTGAATTTATTATATTATAAGTAAGGACATAAAAGCAACAAAAGGAGAATGACTATGATAAAGGTAGTAGCAAGTGACGTTGACGGAACCCTGATTCATGAATTAGGCGAAAGCATTTCCCCTCGTTTATTCGCACAAATAGAACAGCTTAAAGAAAAAGATATTCACTTTGTGGTGGCGAGCGGTCGCCCTTACGCCAATTTAAAGCGATTATTTGTGCCTCTCGAGGAAGAGATCGCTTACATATCCGAAAATGGTTCCTACTGCGTTGATAAAGATACCGTCTTTGCCAAAGGACTTATCGAAGCCCCCTTGGCCACCGAAATCCTCGAAGCCATTGATGAAATCGACGAATTGGTTTGTATCGTTTCCACGGATCACGTGATGTATACTAGCACCAAGCACCGAGAGTACACTGCCTCCGTCCTTAAAAATTACGATTACGAGGTTACGTATGTGGACAATTTGGCCACCGATATTGCCGAACCCATTATCAAAATCGCCACCTTTACCCCAGGTGATAACTTCGCCACCTTAGAGCACTTTAAAGCACTTTTTGGTGACCGGATTAAAGTGGTTACTGCCGGCAATGCCTGGGTAGACTTTATCTCCCCTATTGCCAATAAAGGTAGCAGCTTAAAGGCTTATTGCGAGCTGAAAGGCGTTAAGCCTGAAGAATGTATGGCCTTTGGCGATCAGTATAACGATGCGGAGATGCTAGCGTTCGCCGGTGAAAGCTATGCGATGGAAACTTGCGCACCGGGAGTAGAGAAGTATGCCAAACACCGAACCGCACTGGTGGAAGATACCTTGGATGAACTGTTAAGCGCTTTAAAATAGCCTTTTACGAATAAAAAAACGGATGAAGAAGTGAGAGTGTTCACTACTTCATCCGCTTTTTTACATCACCTCAAAAGCCACTCCACTAGCAGCTTCTTCTTTATTATCGGGAATAATGAGAGGCAATCCGAAGCGCTCGCTAATCATTTTCTGCATCACCGGGTTACAGCGGATACCGTTACCAGACCCCACTAAAGCCTGCAGTTTCCCCGCCCCCGCAGTCTTCGTATCCTTATAGCGATCATACAGCTCATCAATTATTCCCATTATCATTCCCTGAACCAAATCTTCCGGCATAAAGTTGGTAAGATCAAGCCCCGTTATCTCACCTCTAATTTCCGCATTCTCTCGCGTTCCAGAAAAGAAAGGTTTAACGATTAATCCCCCTGCTTTCGGGCTTTTTGCCCTCGCCATTTGTTCCATCTGCTGATACACATCTTCCTTCGATGCCTCTACGCCAAAATAGGTTAGCAACTGTCTTATAAACGCATCTAGTATCGCATACGCGCGACCGCCACACAAACCAGAGTGCACGGCTAGGTACTGGTCTTTGGCAAAGGGTCTGATCTCCATTCCCGGGATTTCCTCACATGAATCCACCAAAAAAGAAATCTGGCTTCCGGTGCCAATATTCACTAAGACACTGTTTTCGCGGTCAGAGAGCGCCCCCATAAAGCTGGCCTGATTATCACCGATTGCCAGGCCGACAGGTATCCCGTCTTTCGTTCGCCCTAGAGCCTTTCTCTCCCTGGACACTCGCGGAAAGAACTCGTAATCAAGTCCCGCCACTTCAATGTCCTTTCGCCGAAAACCCTGCTTTTCATTATCATAGAACCCTAAGCTGGCAGCATTGGTGATGTCCATTAAAGGTGACTTACGCCTTGTCAACTGCATTCCTAGGTAATCACCGATGGTGCAAAAGGAAACCGCCTCCCGCGGTATCTCTCCGCGACGAGCATGAGCATAGAGGGTAACCCCGCCAAATCCAGTGGCAAACTTTGCCCCTAATAACTGGTTAAGATGCTCGGCGTAGCTTTTGCCCTCTCGGTACGGCTGGTCGCCGGTACCGTCCTGCCAGGTATAAAGGGGGCTAATCGCCTCGCCCGCCTGATTCACATAAAGAATACCGTGCATTTGTCCGGTAATGCCGATATAGCCAATATCCGGCACTTCCCTTTGAATCTCTTCGATAGCTTGACTAACGATTGTCATAATGCGACCAGGGTCTTGGATCTTCTCCCATATCTTTGGCGAAGTCAAAAATGTATCATTTCTAAGCGTCCATGCCTTTAAGACGCGGCGTTCTTCTAGTTCACATAACACCAGCGAAATACTGGTGGTACCAATATCAATTCCCAGAGTTTTCATCTGTACCTCCTATAATGCCGTGGACGCCATATCGAGACGTCTAATAATGTCCTGCTGAATAGCTGGCGACAAGTCTAAGAAATTAACAAACGTTCCGTGAATCCGCATAATATACACGCCGCTAGGAGCATATTTCTTCGGCTCTGCTAGCACCTTACGCAAAGTCTCGGGCGTGGTAACATTTACATATAGATAAAATGGTGCAATTTCATCCGTATACCCAGAATTAAAAAATAACGGATTGATAATTTTCCGGACAAATTCTACCCCTTTTCCCTCGTTCGTTTGCTCTCTGAAAAACTTAGGATCAATGCCAAAATGCGAGGCATAACCGCCATTCATCTTCTCAAAAGGCAGAGCCATATTGGAAAGAATCCGAAAGCCCATCCCTTCTCCTGCTTCACCGGCAAAAGGATCCACCCCGTAATTAAGCATTTCTCTAGCACCCCTGCCATCAGGCGTAGCCCCGACCCAGTAACCGTAAAGCAAATGGGTTGAAGGCGTTGCATAGTCTGGCCTAAAGGGATTGCCCAGATAATTCTTCTTACGGTAGAGAAGGTCGGAGACCCGGTTAACGATCTCTTCTGCCTCTCGGTCTACCTCTTCGATATGGTTCCCGAATTTTGGGTAACTACGGAGTCGCTCACGCAAATCCTCATAGCCCACAAAATTCGCCCTAAGAGCCGGTAGTAAGCGTTCGCTCATAGAGGGTTCCTCTGCTAATAAATGGCGAATGGCCACAAAAGAGTCCGCTAATACCGACAGACCGTGAATCAGACAGCCACTACCGTTGTACTTGGTCCCTTGCTCTTTTGGATCTCTAACGTCAACCCCCGTTTCCGCTCCGCCCATAAAGCAACTAAGGAAAGGCACTCGTAGATTTGACAAAGCCACGCTAGCACCATTTGCATGAGCGACCATCCGGTCCACAAAGGGTTCTAGATTCCTATAAAAACCTTCTTTAATCTCCGCCAGCGATGTTTCTGGTAAATCATAAAGTTTCTCTTCAGTTACCAGAGAAGTCCCGCCAGTCAGGGTAAGCTCCAGGATTTTCGGAAGATTCAGCCAACTATTCGTGGTGTTTCCATTGTCTTTTCCCATAATCAGCGGCTCTTGGCAACCTGCCACCGAATAATCCGGAAGGTCTTCTTTCTCTACGCCGTTTCTCTCCAGTAACGGAAAGACGGCATCGTCGTTAAACAAAGAAGGCGTGAGTAACCCTGGCGTGAAAAAGAACCGTCCCAGTTCTTCATAAAGCTCTGCTGGCGTATTCTTATGAAGCTTTACCGAGAGAATCGGTTGCGGTAAATTCATATCAAAATACGCATCCAAAAGGGCGTAGGACGTAAGGTTCGTCAAATCCTTTCCCGCTAAGTCCCGGCCCCCGATAATTAAATTCTGAGAAATCGCCCAGCTGCGATCAGCCACATTAAAGAAGACTAGGAAGTGCTTAAAAAGAGCTGCCGCATCTTCTCTACTCATCTGAGTCTTCGCCCGATAGGGTTCAAAAATACGGTCCGCATTGCCCACAGAAAAGGCAAACGGATTCGGCGTCTGCTCTAAGCACATGGTCTGCCATAAAAGCAGAAAACTTTGAATCGCCTCACGTAAGTTACTAGCGCCGTACTCCGGTACCCGCTCAAGAACCTTGTTCATCTCCTGCAATTGCTCAAGCCGCTCCCCACTTGCTCCTTCTAAAGCTTCTACTACTAGAGCCTGATACCGCTCCTTTAAGATTAGAACGGCTGATAGGGCAATCTTAAAGGCCTCCAGATTGTCCTTATGGATAGCATCTTCGGTCTTTGCAATGCTCTCATCAAGCCTCTTAAGAAGCTCTTTTACGCCAATCTCTAAGACTTCTCGTAAGTCCGGAATCAGATGTCCTGTTACTTGTTCAAAGAAATAGGCAACCTCTTTCGTATCCCCGGCTGCATCTGCATAGACACCATTTAGTTCCTTCACATAAGCCGTCTGTTCATTAAACTTCTTAACCTTTTCAATCCGCTCCTTCGTGATCTCCTCGCTTGGTTCAATGTCGCCAAAGACCGCCAAAGGATCACAGTAGCCTGAGAATTCCTCCACCTTAAAGGCGGGATTGATCAGGGCATAGCTTCTAGCAAAGGAATCGTCCTGGGTCCCTACGAAAATACTGTACTCACTAATTGTAAGGGGAATCGCCTTCACCATTTCCACTAAGGAATAGGCACACTGCTTCTCGGTACTTAGCTCCTGATATTTTTCAAAACTTTGGGCGGCCCTTTCTTTGGCCAAAAACCAACCATCTAGCCGCATCTTCCGCCGCTCTTCTTTAAAGAGCTCTTTGGCCATTTCTGTTATACGCTCTGCCTTTACCATCTCTTTTTCCTCCTATGTTCTGACAACCTGTAATCCGCTCTCCCGGTATTTCCTCTCATACTCCTGTTTAATCTCTGGTTTAATATAGCCATCTACCATCTGGTAAACAAGCCCTAACTTTGCCCACTTGTCTTTTCCGTATTCATGGAAGCTAAGAAGCTCGAACTGAAGCTTTTCTAGGGGTAGGGTTTGGTAAAAGGCCAAAAACCCTTCTATATCTTCTCTCTCATCATTAAATCCGTGGATAAGCGGCGTGCGAATCAAGATTTCCTTACCCGAATCCGCCAAAGCCCCCAAATTCTCTTTAATCCGTTCGTTACCAATTCCCACCGCTTGACGATGTTTTTCCTCATCGTAATGCTTCAAATCGATAATTAAGTGATCGATAAAAGGGGCTAGCTCTAATAAATTCGGTGACGCCCCGTTCGTCTCGATGCAAGTATCTATCCCTAGCTTCTTAAGCTCTTTTAAAATCGCTTGCAAGCTCGTAAACTGTAAAGTTGCTTCACCACCGGTAAACGTCACCCCACCGCCATCGAAAAACATCAGCTTACTACTGACAATCTCCTGAATCAAGTCAGATACAGTCACAGAAATGGCTTCCCGGCTAGATAGCGCTAGCCCTTCCGGATTCGCGCACCAAGGGCAGCGCATATTGCACCCCTGAAGGTGATATACGAGACGATTCCCTGGGCCATCCTGGGAATAATTAAAGCCCTTTTGAAAGTACAAAATATTCATCCATCTATCCTCTACCTATCTACTAATCAACTGTCCCGGAACCTTTATGCTCTTCGCCTGCCACGTCCCCTCACCGCTACATTGAGCCGTCAAGGAAGCGAGTACGGCTGTTGCCGACTGGCCATAATCCTGAGCCACGGTGGTAATGTTATACGCCTGGGACTGGGGAAATTCGTCGATAGAATAAATGCGTACATCCCGGCCCTTTTCCTCACCGAGAACTCGTCCAAGTGCCAGGCCGATTTCTCCAGAACCACAGAAAACGTCAGCGGTAGCCGGAAGCTTACTTACAATTCCGCGAAGCTCTTCATCAGGATTCATCCTCTGCTTCCAAGAAACCGTTCGCACTGCCACCTGCCCCTTTTGCTCCCGGCGATAAATATCCTCACGACACTTTACGCTATAAACCTGATAATTATCCCAGCCCAGATACAGAGCCGGTCGCCTGGTCTTTCCAGCGGCTTTCAGTAAGTCTGTAATCGCTTTCTGATTATCCATTAGCACCCGGTCTGCGTACTTCTCCTGAATATCCGTATCAAAAAAAGTCATATTCATCCCTATCGCCCGTAGCCTTTTAAGCTTATCTTCATCTAAAGGCTCATCATCCGGCCAGATAACCGTATTATAGAGCTCTCGCTTATAAAGCTTAAAGAGACAATCCTCCAGACTCTTATACTTCGACTTCTGCACGTAGATAAGCAGAATATCCTGCTTATCGAGAATCGTCTGCAAGGCCTCGATAAAGCTTGAGAAGAAAGGCGTCTTCGCCGGCGCCACCAAACAGATAGAGTCTAAGCTATCCTTATGCCCTAAGTTATGAAAAGCAATCTGTGTGCCCCTTCCCACTTCTCTTTGTAAAAGCTGCTCCTGCCCAAGCTCTGCTAACGCCTTTCTAACGGTCACTCGGCTCACACCTAGCTCCTCGGACAACGCCCGCTCTGAGGGCAAGCGCTCCCCTTCATTATAGATACCGTTAAAAATCGCCTGAGCAATATGCCTTTTTACCTTGATATATAAATCTGTCGCTTCCATAGTCTTCACTCCTCTTCTAATATTGGTATTATACTACAATACCAATCAATATACAAGACACCCTTGAGGAAAATCTAGAAGTCCGAAAAAATAGGCGAATGAACTCATTCATTCGCCTGGTCTGTTTACATATCGTATTTTCTTAGCATGCTCTGAGTAAATTCTAGTAAGCCTTTGGCGGCAACATCTAGCTTTTCTTCCGTGGGATCAGGAATCAAATTGCGCCACGTCTTAATATCCCGGCCAACTTCTCCGCCCATCTGCACGAAAGGCTCGGAGACAATATTGCCTTTAAAGTCAATATCCTTAAGAGCTTTAAAGACTTTATCCCAGTCAAGGGTTCCCATTCCTGGTGGCTTACGATTATTCTCGCCTGTATGGAAGCTTTTTAATAAGCTGCCGGCATGGCGAATCGCCTCACCCATATCGTTCTCTTCAATATTCATGTGATACGTATCCAGTAAAACCCCCACATTATCGAGTCCCACTTCTTTTACGTAATCCACTGCTTCCACTGCGGTATTTAAAACCACACCTTCAAAACGGTTAACCGCTTCCACACAGTACGTAACACCGTAACCGGCTGCCGAACCAGCAATCTCCTTCATGCAGTTAATGCTGCGTTCTCTACGTACTTGCTTATCGTCATAGTTAATGATTTCACTAGGACTGCCCCAGCCTTCATAGCTAACACCAGAGATGATATCGCCACCTAAATAGGCTACCTTCTCAACGATTCGTTTTAAATACTCTACACCGCCACTGCGGACACTGCTATCGGCACTGGTCAAATCGTACTTCTTATCTAACCCAACACTAAACGTTAGTAAAACCCCTGCATCCGCTGCCGCTTTTTTTATTTCATCCAAACGACTATTATCCATTTCTAGGAGTGGTTGAGCTTGAAATTCTAAAATATCAAAACCGATTTTCGCTGCCTTATTAATGTACTTAATATGGTCTGCTGCCCAGTTCTCTTCCCAGAAATTCATGAATATACCAAGTTTATTCATCTATCTCCTCCACTAAATACTCTCAAAAAAATCATCGATATAATTAAGAGCCGCTCCAGCCGCCGCCGATTCCACTTTATACTTACAAGGCAAGATGTAATCCATCGCCTTCTCTTTCGTAAAGGGACTGCGAGCGTCTACCCTTCTGGCTAGCTCTTCTAAGTGCTCCTCAATGTAAGCACCGATATAACCACCAATAATCACTTTACTATCAAACAACATCCGAATATTGTGAATACCTATCGCCAATTCATTTAGATACGTATCCCACATTTCTGCTGCTTTTTTATCACCTTGCCCTAAAAGCTCAAAAAATTCTTCCAAGTTGCCATCTGTGTATTCATCTAATTTGGTCGCCCGACAAACCGTATCAAAGCAACCATAACGACCACAATAGCACTGTTCGCCGCCTTCGCGAACCACCAAGGTGTGACCAATTTCACCGCTTTTTAAAGTATCGCCTACATACATCTTGTTGTCGATAATCACCGAACCGCCAACACTATTATTTAGACTTAAATAAAAGGCATTCTTAAGGGTGCCATCAATCCACGCCTCAGCGTGTCCTGACATCTCCGAATCATGAAAGAGACGGTTGCGATAAGGAACGTATTTGGCAATCCGCTTCCTCGTCGCCCCGGTAAAATTAAGAGTCATACCATAGGTAACGTCCTCGCCGTCTTCCGAGACTAGGCTCTGGACAGCTATCCCTACTCCCAGGAGCTGCTCATCGCTCACATCTGTTTTGCGTTTCACACTCTCTACTAACTCACCGATCTTCTTAAGATACTCTTCATCCTCAAGATTAAATCGCGTCCGCACTTTTTCCTTTACTATCACCTGACCGTTTAAATCCACCGATACAGCAGTCATATGATTCTTCGTCAAATAGATTCCGATAGCAATTCGCGCCTGAGAAGCACCAGCGTAAGCAACCGCATTACGCCCTCCGGTGTTCTCGATCTTTGTCGGTGTTTCTACCACACCTAATTCCATTAAATATTGTAAATTATTTGAAACTGTTGGAAGACTGAGCTTCAAGCCAAAAACAATATCCTGTTTGGAAACCGGTCCGTTCCTTCGCACATATTGATAAATTAATTGACTTTTTCTCATAGCTCCACCCTTCACAACACCTTTTAGTTAGCTTTTCTCTTTTTCTGGATACAATCGAAGCCTACTGCTAAGGCTAATACAACACCCATAACAATATCCTGAACGTAAGAATTAATATTCATTAGTACCATGCCGTTTTGAAGAGCGCCGATGATAAATGTACCAGCCACAACGCCAGACATCTTACCGTAACCACCCGTTACGGAAACACCACCGAGAACCACACAAGTGATAACATCGAACTCATAACCAAGACCTGCTGTTGCCATTCCTGAATTAACCCGAGATAACATAACGATACCTGCTAATCCAGCAAAGAAACCAGAGATGGCAAACACTAAATATTTAATTCTTCCTACGCGAATACCAGATAACTTCGCCGCTTCTATATTACCACCAACTGCATAGAAATATCTACCAAAATATGTTTTATTAAGGATAAATGACCCTAAAGCAAAACAAAGTGCCATAATAATAACCGGTACCGGAATAATACCTACGTACCCCTGGCCGAACACCTTAAACTTTTCGGTAAAGCCGTTAATCGGCAAACCACCGGAGATAATAAGAGCCAAACCTTGGAAAGCCGTCTGGACCGCGAAGGTAGCGATAATCGCTGGCATTCCAACAGTCGAAACCATGAAACCGTTTAATAAACCGATTACGGTGGAGGCCAATAAGGTAAGGATAATTGCCAACCACATATTCATGCCCATATGCACCATAAAGTACGCACAGATAATATTAACAAATGAAATAATCGTACCCGTCGATAAGTCGATGTCACCAAGTAAGATAACAAAGGTCATACCGATTGAAGCAATTCCGTACATCGATACCTGACGTAACAGAGTTAAAATATTGTTCGGGTTTACGAAACGAGGATTGGCAATGGTAAAAACAATTACTAGAAAAATCAGCACCAGCCAAATCGCTTTATCCTTTAATTGATATACTACTTTACTCTTCATACAGTCTTCTCCTCCTCGATACTGGTACGGGCTTCAGATGCGAACTCCATAATTACTTCTTGATTAAATTCTTCTTTAGCAAGTTCGCCGGTCATTTTCCCTTCTGATAACACCACAATCCGATCTGACATTCCCATCAACTCTTCCATTTCCGAAGAGATCATCAAAATCGCTTTTCCTTCTTTTTCCACAAGATCATTCATTATTTTATAAATTTCGTATTTGGCACCAACGTCAATTCCTCTAGTCGGCTCATCAAAGATAATAAGCTCAGAGTTTGCCGCTAGCCACCGTCCCAGAATTACCTTCTGCTGGTTACCACCGCTTAAGTTCTTCATTAGCTGATGTAAACTCGGAGTCTTAATCGCCATATTCTCCCGATATTTTTCAGCCGTTGCTACCTCTTTCTTAGAATTGATAACACTGAGCGTCGAGTTCTTCTCGTAAATCGGCATATTGATATTGTCCTTAATGGAAATCCCCAGCATCGCTCCGTGACGCTTCCGGTCTTCTGGCACAAGGGCAATCCCGGTATCGATAGCTTCCCGCGGCGTCTTCGGATTTACTTCCTTGCCATTAATAAACATCTGGCCCGACTGCCTTTTCGCTGCCCCAAAAATCATTTCTGCTAGCTCTGTCCGGCCAGCACCAACGAGACCACCAAGTCCAAGAATCTCACCTTTATGGACCTTTAAGCTAATATTTTCATCGCCGTTTCCGGTTAGGTCTTTCACTTCTAAGACTACCTGACTCTTATCGATGCAATCCCCTCTCGGCGGATAAGTCTCTGTCAACTCACGACCTACCATTAGCTTAATCAGTTCTTGTACATGACTTTCGCTAGTCTGTAACGTCTTAACGTATTCGCCATCTCGGAGAACGAGAATTCTATCCGATAGACGATATATCTCTTCCAATCTATGAGATATGTAGATAATGGAAATCCCTTCTTTGCGAAGCCTCTCAACCACTCTAAACATACTCTCAACTTCGGCACTGGTTAGGGGTGCTGAAGGTTCATCCATAATCAAAATTTTGGCATCCTGCTGGATAGCCTTAGCGATTTCCACCATTTGCTGGTAACCAACCGTCAAATCCTTCATTAACGTCTTAGGATTGATCTTGATTCGCAGCTGCTCAAACGCCTTTGCCGCTTCTCTTTCCATCGCCTTCTTATCAACAACTATACCTTTTTTTATCGGGCGCCCAAGAAATAAGTTCTCAGCTGCCGATAGCTCTTTTACATTATTAAATTCCTGATAAATAATTGCAATTCCATTTTCCGCTGCTAACTGCGGCGTCATACTGTCATATTCTTTGCCATTTACAATAATCTTGCCAGAAGTCGGGATTACCGCTCCCGAACAGCATTTGATAAGGGTTGATTTCCCAGCACCATTTTCCCCGATTAACGCCAGAATTTCGCCTTTTCTAAGTTCCAGGGTCACGTCTTTTAAAGCTACAACACCGGGATATTCTTTTCTTATATGTTCTAATTGTAATACATATTCTTCACTCATATTTTTCCCTCACGGCCGTATTTATTGTTTGGAGGCGGTTTAAAGTAAACCGCCTCCAATTTGTTAGTCATTTCCTACTTATTTGCCGTTATTACATTCCAGCGATGATATCATCAACATCGTCTACTGTAATCGCTCTTGTTGGTCTAACAACATTCTTATCACCTGAGAAGTCTTCGCCGCTAAGGATTCTCTTGTACATTTCTAGACAAGCTTTAGCTGTATCAAGGCTTGATCCTTCAAAGCCTACGATTGCGCGAACTGCTTCGTCGCCAGCTTTAAGAGATTCTAATTGTTGCATAGTAACGTCAGTTGTGATAACGCCAACATTCTCAGGAATCTTGCCAGCGCCGCCAAATTTTTGTAATAAAGCTTCGTTTGCACCGATCATCGCGCCTGCACCAACACCTGCAAAGATTGTACAGTCAGGGTGTGCCTGAAGAACGGTCTCTACGTTTGCAAGAGCTTTATCCGCTTCAATACCTTCTACAGAAGCTACGATTTCGAATACGCCATCATCACAGAACTCTTCCAGACCTTCTTTAATACCAGTTTCTCTTTCTAGAAGAACCTTCGTTGAAGGATAGCCGATTGTACATACTTTCGCTGGAGCATCTTTCGTGTAGTTAGCGTTGATGAATTCAGCTGTTGCTTCACCGATGTCTCTACCAAGAGCGGTGTTGTCAAGAATCCAGTTAGCGGTGGTGTTTTCCATTGGATCATCCCAGCACATTACTTTAATACCAGCATCGAGAGCTTCCCCACAAATACCCTCAACCGCTTCTGCATCAGAAGGGTGAACCATGATCAGATCACAGCCTGAAGTAATAAAGTTTTCAATCTGGCTTACTTGAGTCGGAGCGTTGTCGCTACAGTCTACTAATGTATACTCATAGCCTTCTTCTTTAAGCAATTCTTCTAACTTGCCCATAACGCCTGCCCAGTAATCATTCTTCAGTGATTGAATCGTGATACCAATCTTCTCTTTGCCGCCGCTATCCTTGTCAGAATCGCCATCAGCTGAACCACCGTCATCCGACTTGCCGCCACAGCCCATCAATAACATAGATACCATTACGACACACAGCAGTACACTCAAAATCCTCTTCTTCATACACTTTTTCCTCCTTATGTGTAAGTTGTTTTTTTGTCCGGTTACTTTTTTCCGGACTTTATTCGACAATTATCTTTACGATAATTAATCAAAACACAGACAGTATCGCTTTTTAGAAGCTTGTAAAGGCTCCATCAACGATAAAATCAGAACCGGTAGTAAATGGACTACTATCCCCTGCTAAGTAGACACAAATACCTTGAAGCTCTTCCGGCTTACCGATACGACCCATGGGGCCGATTTTATTCCACTCTTCCACCAAAGGCTTAAGCTTTGGATCATTGCTGATTAATTCGGTGCCGATGTAACCTGGGCTAATGCAGTTCACCCGCACGTTCTTCTTCGCCCATTCTACCGCCATCGACTTCGTCAGCATAATAACGCCAGCCTTTGAAGCATTGTAAGCGCATTGTGGTTGGGGCACATTAACGATGTGACCAGACATGGAAGCGGTATTGATAATGGAACCGTAGCCCTGCTTTAACATCACTTGACCAGCTGCTTGAGCAGTTAAGAACACCCCGTTTAGATTGATGTTAATGACCTTCATCCAAGCTTCATAGGACATTTCTTCTGCAGGTTCGTTGATACAGATACCGGCATTATTAAAGGCTACGTCTAATTTACCAAACGTCTCAACTACTTTTGCTACCATGGCCTTAACGTCGTCAGGATCTGTTACATCGCACTTAATAGCGATGGTCTTAACGCCGTTCTTCTCGGCAATTTCCTTGGCGGTCTTCTCGGCCTCAGCGATATCCACATCCACAATCGCTAAATCCGCTCCCGCTTCAGCAAAGCCCGTTGCTACGCTTTTACCAATTCCTCTGGCACCGCCAGTTACGTAAATCGCCTTTCCATCCAGTCTCATTTTTTCCATTATGCCCATTACCATAACCTCCTACTTATTTGTCGAAACCATTTTTGCAAGCCGTTTTGATATTTGCTTTTTTAAAACGGTTTTATAAATCTGCTTTTATTATATTGCCTAGGCTTGTATTGTGCAATATGCAAAAAGAAACAAAATTTTCATTAACAATTTGTTCATATTTGCTAATTAGGAGATTTTGATAACGGATTTTACGATTTCATTCTTCTCTTTCACACTGCGATCCATCGCGTTTTGCACATCGTCAAACTCGAAAATATTCGTCACAATCCCTTTTAAGTTCACCTTTCCTTTTCGCACCGCCTCAATCGCTACTGGATATAGGTTCCGGTAACGGAATACGGTTTTGAAGGTTAATTCTTTATCTAGAGCTAGGCTCATCATTAGATTTGACATGCCAGTCTTGCCGTAGCCAACCATCACGATGTTAGAGCCTTTTCGTAAAATCTGAATCCCTTGATTGGCAGCAATTTCTTGACCTGAAGTCTCGATAGCTAGGTCAAAGCCTTCACCACCTGTCACTTCGCTAGCCCAAGCAAGGATATCCTGATCCCGGCTATTAAACGTGCCATCGGCGCCTAGTTCCATCGCCTTCTCTAAACGCTTATCAATTACATCTACTACATATACTTCCGAGACGCCAAAAGCCTTTAAAGCCATCATCGATACCAAACCGATACAGCCCGAACCGAAGACAACCGCCTTCTGTCCGATATGCGCCTCTCCTTGAGAAGCGGCGTGAAAACCAACGGCTAAAGGTTCAATTAAAGCCCCTTCTAAAGTACTCATATTCTCCGGAAGCTTAAAACAAAGGTCCGCCGGGTGAGCTACGTACTCCTGGAAGACACCGTCAACCGGTGGGGTAGCAAAAAAGATGACATCGTTACACAAATTGTATTTACCCTCTTTACAGAAACGACACTTTCCACAGGTCTTTCCTGGCTCTAGAGCAACTTTATCGCCTATTTTTAGGCTTTTCACATTTTCGCCCACCGCTGTCACCACGCCGCCTGGCTCATGTCCTAAGACGAAGGGCGGTTCCACTACGTAATCGCCAATTCGTCCTTCTTCATAATAGTGCATATCACTACCACAAATCCCGACATATTCTAGCTTAACTAGCACTTCATCCGCCGTCGGTACTGGCACTGGACGGGTAACATAATCAATCTTGCCGATGCCAGTCATCACTGCTACTTTCATTTCTGATTTTATTTCTTTGTTCATCTTCTATCTTCCTTTCATATTGTTAATTAATTACTTTATTAATTCGTTTATTAAAGTTGGTAAAAATTTAACTAGATCTTTAAAATTGCTTCTTCTACAAGAAAGACGGCTGCCCCTAAGGCTGCTGCCTCCACTTTATACTTGCAGGTGCGCAAAAAGTCCCTTTTTTTCTTAAAGATAATCCGCTGCTCCACGTAAGCTTTAAAGTCTTCAAGGTAAGGCTCCATAAAGCTCCCCACGTAACCGCCGAGAACGATATCACAGTCCATACTCATCACCAACATATCGACGGCATAGGCTAAATTATCCAAATACTCTTGCCATACTTGCTGGTGCTTTTTACTTCCTGCCTCTAACTTAGGAAAGAACTCTTCTAGCTTACCGTCTTCCATAGAGGCCAGTACAAGCGCGGAACAATAAGGATCCAAACACCCCTCCTTGCCACAATAACACGTCCTACCTTCGGGGCGAATCACCACGTGACCAAACTCGCCACCTTCCCAGTTATCACCTACGTACATATTTCGGTAATACCCTAGTCCACCCTGATTATTCGCTCCCGTCTCCAAAAGAATGGCACCACCGACGGTATTGCTTAAAGAAAGATAGATTAAGCTCTCATTGCGATTGCTACCAGCACACTCGGCAATCGCGCCAGCATTGGCGTCATTAGCTAAGATGCAAGGAAAATCGATGTACTTACACAAATCATCTGCCGTCAATTCCTCTGTGATCTGAAGCGTGTGGGATTTCTTAATTACGTTACGATTGGCATCTACAATTCCCGGAATAGCTACACCAATCCCACGGATTTTACTTTCGTCGATTTGATAATCAGCAATAAAACTTTTCAGCTCTTCACCTAGTACTTGGCGATATGCTTCCGTATTGGCGAAACGTCGTCGCTGCCGGCGATAAGCCACCACATCTTCTGAAAAATCTGTGCTTACAATACCGATATGATTTCTCGTGATATCAATCCCTAAGAACAAAAAGGCATCCTTAATGACCCCATAAGCTTTCGCCTTACGGCCGCCCGTTGAAGCAAGCTCACCCACTTCTTCTACCACCCCAGCCGCACATAGCTCACCAACAATCGTTAAGACCGTCGGCCCGCTCATGCGAAGGGCCGCAGCAATTTCTGGCATACTGGCTTCCGCTACCGTATTAAGATAGCGGAAAACCCGATTGCGATTTATCTTCTTTACTTCCTTGCTGCTCGTCCCTTTTACCATGCCTTCACCAACTTTATTAAACATTTTAATTAAGTATTTATATAATGAATAATATCATTAGTGAACCCATTGTGCAAGACTAATTTATCACTTTTATATCTGCTGCTCCAAATGTCCCATAAGGAGTCTTAACCGTAGTCCGCGGCCACTTGCCACTATCGGTAAAATTCTCTACGCCATTTTCATTCAAATACGTAGTATCTTCGCATTTCGTTCCTGTAATCGTCGGGTTCCAAGCAAAGACATACCCTGTTTGCATGGCCCCTGGTGTGGTTTCGCTAACCACGATTTCTCGGCAAGCGTACCCGGTGGGTCCTCCTTGGTGGTGGAGACGCCACTCGCCGGCATAGCCTGCCTCTTCGTATAGATGTATAACCTCTGAAAAATAATCTTGGTATTTCTTCCCTGCCTCAAGAAGGCCTTGCATTCCAGCAAAGATATACTGAACACCCTTCATCTTCTCTGCTAACTCAGCAGGCACCTCGCCAAAGCAAACCATTCTTGTAAGACTTATGTATAGGCCGTACTTTTCCCCACCGAGAACAATCATTAGCGTCTTCTCGATAGCCTTATCCGTCGGCGCTGGGTGACGAAATTTATTGATACGCTCATCACTCCCCACCAGGACGCAGTCCGGTGCTACCCCGGCGGATAGACACATTTTCTCGAGCCTTGTAGCGACACTTTTTTCCGTCTCACCGGGGCGGCTATTTACAATCACTTCTTCTACTATTTCCGCCATCTGCTTACCGATTTCCCGGTAGTGCTCAATATCCTCCTCACGTAAATCTAGGCGCAACTCTACTAGCTGGGCCTCAATACTCGGAGTGTCAAGCACACCACAATCACTCATCATCCGCCGACCTTCACAGTACTCCGTAAGAAACGGCACCACGCCTACTTCCCAAGGCACTTCCACCATCTTCGCCCCAAGACGATTCTGTTCTTCATTCATCCGCCTAGCATCGCTTACATCCGCTACTAGTAAAAGCTCATCCGCTGTCACCACCAGATAGGCCACACCCATCTCGGTGGCGGTTAGAATTTCATTGCGGTCCCCTTCTGTAAGCCAGAGATAATTGTCTTGACGTCCCAAGATTACCCCAGTGTAATCATTTATCTGTAAAAACTCGCGTAAACGCTGTAAATTTGTCATAAGCGACCTCGCTATTCCATGTTAATACACACTTTACCCGTTTTTCCCGTAGCAAAGACCCGGAAGGCTTCATCGGCGTCTTCCAAATTAAAGCGATGGGTGATAATCTGCGACGGATGTATCTTCTTCCGATCTAATAAATCAACTAAATTCTCCATATTGGCCATGGAAGTCACCCATGATCCCAATAGAGATAGGTTCTTATGAAGTAACAATGGACTCGGTTCAAAAGAAACCGTACCTTGCTCACCGAGGAACGTGACTCTGCCCCACATTCTCGCAGCTTCAAGACACTTATGGCGTCCCGCTGCACTACCAGAGCAATCAATCGCCACTTCTACCCCTTTACCACCAGTAAATTCCATAATCTCTGGCAAAGCATCGGCACCGGTAAACACCGCGTCCGCGCCCACTTTCTTCGCCATCTCGGCTCTTTCTTCCGATAAGTCAACGCCGATTACCCTTGCGCCTAAAGCTTTGGCTAAAATAACCGTTGCCTGACCAACTGGTCCAAGACCCATTACTAAGACATTGTCTCTACCGGATACTTCTGCCCGCAGAAGTCCTTGGTAGGCGGTACCAAAACCACAAGCGATCATCGCCCCGTCTTCGTAAGTCAAAAATTCTGGCAAGTGAATACAAGTCGCTGCATCTGCTACCATATATTCGCCCATCGCGCCGTCTCGTTGCCAACCATACGCTCTTCGCTCAGGATTAGGACAGTTGATAAAGTAGCCCTTACGACATTCGTCGCAGTAGCCACAACCTTGAATGTGATATACCGTAACCCGGTCACCCTCTTTAAAATCGAGAACCCCTTCGCCAACAGCCACTACCTGACCGCTAGGTTCATGACCGCAAATCACGTTATCGTAGCGCGCGCCGCCTGTCTTATCGGTGTGCTCATGGTAAATGTACTTAAGATCACTACCACAGATGCTAGCTGCTTTCATCTTTAATAACACTTGTCCGTGACCCGGTGTGGGAACATCGTATTCGCCAGCCGCTACTGTAGAGTCTCCTGGCAGCTTCATTCCTAACATTCTTCTTGGAAGTTCATATTTCATTCTCGTATCCTCCATGGTTTATTTATGCCTCAATTTTAGCACCTTTAACACCTCATAGGAATTAACTATCATTGAAAATGATGGACTATGTTACTGTCTTTGTAGGTAGTTCCCATTTCGGTACTCCTTCGGTGATACCCCGATTACTTTTTTAAAAATCCGTGAAAAATAATAGGGGTCTTCATACCCTAACTCCTGACTGATTTCTACTATATAACGGTCAGTAGCCTTTAGTAGCTTACACGCCTCTTGCATTTTTAAGTTAATAAAAAAATCAATCGGCGCTTTATCCGTATACTTCTTAAAGGTAGCATTTAGATAACTCTTCGAAAGCCCTAGTTCATCGGCAAGAGCATCTAACGTCAAGACCTTATCTAGATTGCGGTACATATACCGGATACTCATGGTTACGTGTTTGTTCTGTTTACTGGCTTCATCCACCTTCTCACGGAAATAGAACTCCGAAAGAATCAGCGACAACACCTGAGACATATAGATGAAGTTACCCAGAGTATAATTGCGGCGCAGTACCCGGAAAAGGATATCAAATAAGGTAATGATACGACTTTCCCCTGCCTGAGAGTTCAGCTCAATGATCTGCTTTCTAGAAAGGGGATAGTATGCCGCGTTTTCTCCTTTAAAATGCACCCAGAAGATACTCCAAGGATTTTCCTCACTGGCATAGTACTCGTGCCGCTCGCCTGCAGGGATCGTAAAGGCCTCATGGTCTCGCAAATGATACTTTTCTCCTTCGACGACAATGGTCCCCTCACCTTCCATACAGTAGATTAAGATATTCTCCTCGCCGCCCTCCTCTCGCTCGCGGTAATGATGTAAGGCCTTAGGGAAAAAACCGATATCCGTCAGAAACAAGCCCCTGATTAAAGGATGATCCTTATAATCGCTGAAGCTTTCCATCGGTATCACAATATATTGTTCATCTTTGAAACCATCTTTTTTCTTATCTTCTCTATTTAACATATTTTCATGTTAGCAATAATATGTAATATTGTCCATCTTTTTCATTTATATGATATTCTTTTTGCTCATTCTTTGTGGTAACTTTTACTTAAACTTACATAAGTAAATTTGATAAAGGAGAGATTTTAAAATGAAAAATAATGAATCTGTAAAGGTTTGGCAAGACGAAATAACCCTCCCTACGTATCCCGTAGCACCACCGGAAAAAGCACCCCTTTTTATCGAAAGTCGCGCCTATCAAGGTAGCTCAGGTAAGGTCTATCCGCTACCGGTAACCGAAAAGATAGAAGACAAACCCGTAGACCAAACGTATCAGGCGATCTATCTGGAAAACCAGTATTTAAAAGTAATGATTCTTCCCGAGCTTGGCGGACGAATTCAACGAGCATACGACAAAACCAACGACTACGATTTTGTCTATTATAACCATGTAATCAAGCCAGCCCTAGTCGGTCTTACCGGCCCTTGGATTTCTGGCGGAATCGAATTCAACTGGCCGCAACACCATCGTCCTACTACGTATTCACCAGTCGAATACGCTTATGAAGAAAATGCCGATGGTTCTGCTACCGTCTTTGTTAGTGAATTAGATCAAATGTACGGAACCAAGGGTATGGGAAAATTCACCCTTTATCCAGATAAAGCTTATATTGAAATCAAGGGACAACTTTATAACAACACCGACTTGCCTCAGACATTCCTCTGGTGGGCGAATCCGGCAGTACCTGTCAATGATCACACCTATTCTGTCTTCCCACCGGATGTTAACGCTGTTATGGACCATGGCAAACGAGCAGTCTCTACTTTCCCGATCGCCACCGGCGAGTACTATAAGTTCGACTACTCTGAGGGTGTAGACATCTCCATGTATAAAAACGTGGAAGTGCCGACCTCCTACATGGCTGCCCATTCCGACTACGACTTTATCGGTAACTACGACGGCCAATTAGAAGCCGGTTTGCTTCACGTAGCCGATCACCACATCTCTCCTGGAAAGAAACAGTGGACTTGGGGAAATGCTGATTTTGGTCAAGCCTGGGATCGCAACCTAACCGACGAAGACGGCCCGTATATCGAGTTGATGACTGGTGTCTATACCGATAACCAACCGGATTTTACTTGGTTAAAACCACATGAAGAAAAGACCTTCACCCAGTACTTTATGCCTTATAAAGGGGTGGGCCGAGTAAAGAACGCAACGAAAAACGCGGCGGCTAATCTAACCTTTGGAAATGGCATCGGCGAAGTCGCCATCTATACTACCGCTGCTTATGAAAATTTGCGCCTTACAATTAATGACAGTGACGGGGGCGTTATCTATGAGAAGAGCCTAACCCTAGATCCTGGCTCCTCCTTTACCGATACCTTTACCAGTGAATTAACTGCTGATAGTAGCACTGGCTGCACCTTAATGCTGACTACTTCTAAGGGTGAAACCCTTGTTAGCTATACCGTTCCTAAAACCGAGCTTGCGGCTACGCCGGAACCGGCAGAGAAACTGCCAGCACCGCTAGAACTAAAGTCTACGGAAGAGCTATACTTAGCCGGTCAGCACTTAGAGCAGTATCGCCACGCTACCAGAGAACCTGCGGATTATTACGAAGAAGGACTTCGCCGGGACCCTACGGACATTCGCCTCAATAACGCTTACGGTCTCCTCAAAATGCGCCGGGGACACTTAGAAGAAGCAAAAGCGCTTTTTGAAGCTGCTATCAACAAACAAACCTGGAAGAACCCCAATCCATATTACGGGGAAAGCTACTTTAACCTAGGACTGGTTCAGGTACTTTTAGGTGAGGATGCCCAGGCATATGACGCTTTCTACAAATCCACCTGGAGTTACGAAACCGAAAGCCCAGGCTATTACTGGCTAGCAACTCTTGCTTGTAAGCAAAAGAATTATGAAAGTGCTCTCGAGTTCCTGGGACAATCGCTTCTACGTAACTGGCATGATATTAAGGCTCGCACCCTAAAGATTGCCTGCCTTAGAGCTCTTGGACGAGATACCAAAGAAGAGCTTACACGCGCTTTGGAAATCGATCCTTTATACATCGGTCTCCTTTTCGAAGAAGGACACTGCACTGGTGACTTTACCAAGTTCCAAAAGGTAATGAGAGGTTGCATCAACAATTACCTAGAGCTTGCGCTCCTTTATATGGATGCCGGACTATACGCGGACGCGTTAGCAATTTTAGAAAACATAACCACCTTATCACCTATGGCCAACTACTACCAAGGCTATATTTATCAGCTCCTTGGAGATAGTAAGAAAGCACTTCTTGCCTATCAGGCCGGGGAAAAGGTGAATCCTGATGGTTGCTTCCCTAGCAAGATTATCGAGATGTTAATTCTGACAGACGCGACTAAGGTCCTACCAGAAGCGCCTTTTGCTAATTACTATTTAGGAAACCTCCTCTACGATAAGAAGCAATATAAAGCCGCAACGAAGCGCTGGGAAACCTGCACGAATCTGCGCCCTGACTACGGCATGGCTTACCGCAATCTCTCTATCGCTTATTACAATAAAGAAAAGAACCCAGAAAAAGCGCTAGCTGCAATTGAGAAAGCCTACACGTTAGACCCAGATTACCCTAGACTACTGATGGAATACGATCAGATGCGTGCCATTAACCGAGTTGCACCAGAGGCACGTTTAGAGCTTCTAGAAGAGAAACTAGGAGTAGTCAAAGAACGAGACGCTCTTTACGTTAATTACATCAACCTTCTAAACCTTACCGGTAAATACACCGAAGCCCTTGACCACATCAGCAATCATCTGTTCCATCCATGGGAAGGCGGCGAAGGCAAGGTAAGCGGCGCTTATCGCTACGCGTTAACCGGCAATGCCATTAAGGCGATGGGAGCTGGCAATTACCAAGAGGCGATTGCTCTCTTAGAAAAGACCTTAACTTATCCAGAGAACTTAGGAGAAGGAAAGCTACCTAACGTCCAGGACAATATCGCTCACTACTACTTAGGAAAATGCTACCAGGCACAAGGCATGGATGAGAAAGCGCACCACTATTTCATTCTCGCCTCTAAAGGTATCGATGAGCCTGCAAGCGTTCTTTACTATAACGATCAACCTTCTGACACCATGCTCTATCAAGGACTCGCATGTGAAGAACTAGCCGATAACAAAAGTGCCAAGAGAAACTATCACCTACTTAAATCTTTCGGTGAGAAACATCTCTTCGATGAGGTGGAATACGACTTCTTCGCAGTCTCTCTGCCAGAATTCAACATCTACCAGGAAGACATCGGCGATAACAACGTAACGTATTGCAACTACTTAATCGCTCTTAGCGAAATCGGTCTAAAGAACTACTCCGAAGCCGAAAGACGGTTACACGAACTATTAGAAGTTCATCCAGACCACCAAGGAGCTTTGATGCACCTTAAATATATTGAAAGAATGAAATAGGCAGTAAATAAAAACAGGGAACTTTTGAAGTGATATTTTCTTCAAAAGTTCCCTTTCGTTCTTAACTTAACCCATAACTTTCTTCAAGTATGCCGCTGAATTTCCGGCTGCGCTATCTAGCGTCTCCATCCTATCATCACTTAAGAGATTACGCCAAACCTTAATATCGGCGCCAACCTTTCCGCCTTTGGTAACGAATGGCTCCATCACCACCGGTCCAGAAAAATCTATCTCGTTTAAGATTTCCCCAATCTTTTCCCAGGACATAAGCGTCCCCGCAAGAGGCGGACGTCTATTGGCTTCTCCTACGTGTAGCTCGCCTAAATAATCTCCTGTTTCTCTAATGGCTTCTAAGAGGTTATCCTCTTCAATATTCATGTGAAAGGTATCTAGTAAAACCTTGACATTAGGCCGATCCACCTCTTTCACGTAAGCCAAGGCTTCTTTGGCGGTATTGATTACATAGCCTTCAAAGCGATTCAACGCTTCCATATAAAGAGTAATGTCATATTCTGCCGCCAAATCAGCAATTACTTTCATATTTTCAATACTAACTCGCGTATCCCCTTCCTTATCGACACCACTTGCATAATCTACCGGCCAATAAGAATACAGCGCTCCCCCAAGACTCTTAATGCCCGCAATCTGCATTTTACGAAAAATATCGCGGTAAAAGCGAATGGCTCGCGCCACTGTCGCCTCCTCCTTAGAAGCCGTATTGTGAGCCGGAATCGGACCATAGCCACCAGTCAGCTCTATTCCGTACTTAAGTGATTCAGCCCGCATTTCTTCAAAAAAGGAATCCGGGCGCTGGTCAAAATCAGCACATGCCACCTCTAAGACATCAAACCCTAAATCCTTCACCTTCTTGATAAAGGGAATGGGATTTCCGCCCCACTCTTTTTCCCAATAAGAACAGTAAATACCTATCTTCATTCTCTCCACTTCCTTTCTTCTTACAGCTCGTAGATTCGTTTATTTCCATAAAGGGCTTCCCAGTCCTCTTTAAAACGGCCAACCGTCTCCGTAATCAAAGCGCTCTCTACCATCTCTCGGTAAAGCTCTGGCGTCGTGGTCACCGCATAAGCACCACCAGCAAATGATTGCAACACTTGATCGGCATTCTTAAGACTCGCCACAATAATTTTCGTTCCTAGATTGTGTTCTTTAAAGAGCGAAGCCATTTGTCTAATACTATCTGCCGCAGCAATCCCTTCGTTACACATCCGGTTATAATAAGGAGCCACGTAATCCGCTCCGGCAATCCCTGCCATCACTCCTTGCGACACTTGATAAATAGCAGTAGCCGTTACCTTATACCCTTTTTCCTTTAAGGTCTTGATAGTCTTAAGTCCTTCCTCGTTTGTGGGCACTTTGATAAAGGTCTCTTTACCTACACAAGCCGTAATCGCCCCCGCTTCTCTCACCATTTCTTCACAAGTGGAACCAGTCACCTGGATATGAAAATCCTTATCACCAATCACCTCTCTAATCTCTGTTATGAGGGGAAAGAAGTCGCGTTTTTCCTTCGTCAAAATCGTCGGATTCGTGGTCACACCGAGAACCTGATATATCTCCAAACCTGCTTTGATTTTCTCTACATTTGCACTATCTAATACTATCTTCATTAGTTCTCCTTCCATCCTGTCCGATCAATCACACCTTCCAAATCCCAAATATTTCGCCAATCCTTCGCGCCTGGCCATAAAAACACCTTCGCCTTTATCAGCCGGTCACCTTTATCCGCCTTTTCGATAATCCTCATCTCTTCTTCTGAAAGCGGGTCGCTGTAAACCGCCTTGTAATTATCGGTATACTCGCTTTCTTTTACTGAAAAAGGTACGGGAATATGCCCTCTCTGGGTTGCCCACTTTAGACATACCAAGGCGGGATGAACGCTGTGACGCTTCGCTATCTCCACTAGCTCTGACATCTTAAACACTTCTATATCTGTGACTTCTGTATCTCTCGCTGGCCGCTCCGCTGAGCCAAGTGGCGAATAGGCAAGGGGTATTACCCCCTGCTCCTGACAGTAACGAAAGAGTTCTGGCTGCTGAAAAGCTGGATGCATCTCCACTTCGTTAAAAACCGGCCGCCGCCGACAAAGAGGCAACACTTCTCTTAACTTCGGAATCGTCATATTAGAAACGCCAATATACCGTACCAAGCCTGCATCCACTAGTGCTTCCATCTGAGTCCAGGTAGCCATAAACTCGTCTACAAAGAAAGGCCTGGCGTCCGGGTGGCGGTCATCGATCCCCGCTCCCGGCGCGTGATAATTAGGAAAAGGCCAGTGAACCAAATAGGCATCCAAATAATCTAACTGCAAATCCTTTAGCGTCTTCTTTAAAGCCGCTATTACCTTCCCAGGGCCGTGCATATCGTTCCATAATTTCGATAGGATAAAAAGCTCCTCTCTCTTTACCAAGCCCTGTGCAAATGCCTGCTGATAGACCCTGCCGATATCCTCTTCATTTCCATAGGCTGCCGCTCCGTCAAAAAAACGATAACCTGCTTTAATCGCTCCGAGAACGGCGGCGGCAACCTCTGATGACTTGTACTTATCGTTGCCAAAAGTCCCCATGCCGATAATTGGCAAGCTTTTTCCATCCTTAGAGGTTACCTCTGGAAGATTAGCATTCCTTAAAATATCCATCTCCCCCTCCTCCTTTATTTTCATTCTCTCCATTTGGTATTATGGCATAATACCACTTTGTGTATAATATACCCAATCTACCGCCGAAAGTCAACGAAAAATCGCCACCATTTAAAGGTGGCGATTTTATTATTTTTAGCGAACAAACCATTCATAATCCTTACGACAATCAAGAATATATTCCACATACACTACATCATCTTGAATTTGGTAAAGAACAAGATACCATTTCTCGATAAACATTTTGTGATATTTGTTCGGAGTAATATGTGATTCCTCAAAAAAAGGAAAACGCTGAGGCATCCGACAAAGAGAACGCATTGAAGCCATAATTTCTTTACTCTTTGCTGTCGCTGCCTCCTTATTAACTTCTGCCATAAAGCGGATATGCATTCCTAGTTGTTTCTTTGCCCGGTCAGAAACTATTACCTTATACTTCTTATCTATTGCCATATATACTAGACCTCTGCAATTACATCATCAAGATAAGCTTCTAACTCATCAAGGGTACTACCATATCTTCCTGACACTCTATCTTCTTCAACAGCAAGCAGTTCTTCCCTTAATTTTAGTAGCTTTTCTCGTCTATTGTAAGTTTCAATATCCATGACCACCAAATCTCCCTCACCATTCTTAGTAAGAAATACAGGCTCTGAAGTTTTTCTACATATATCGGCAATTTCATTATAATTTTGACGAATTGCTGCAGATGGACGAATATTCATATTAATACCTCCTAACAATCTAATAGTAGTATTCTATCCATATTATACCTTTTTAGTACAATCTCGTCAATATTTTCCCAGGTATTGCTTTACTTTTGCTTTCGCCTCCCCAGTTACCCTCTCCTCATCAATGCCTTTTAGTCTTCCGTCCTGCACGACTACTTTACCATTCACAATGGTTAAGTCAACGCTCTTTTTAAGTCCCACGGTTCCTAACATGTTTGGCTCATCTAGATCAGCTCCGACTAATTCTAAGCATTCTCTATTAATAGCAAAAAAGCCAGCAGCCTTTCCGGCGGCCAGAGCACCTATATCATCCCGACCAAGGATTTTTGCACTGCCATTTGTCGCTAGCTTAAGAATCTCATAACCTGTAGGGGCGCTAGCGCTTTCGTTTAAGCGGTGCAAAAGATAGGCAACCCGAATCTCTTCTAGTAAATTAGAACCATCGTTACTGGCGCTGCCATCTACCGCCAAACCTACTGGCACCCCTGCTTTAATAAGCTCTGGAATACGGGCTATCCCCGAAGATAGCTTCATATTCGAGATTGGACAGTGGGCAATTCCCGTCTGGGTCTTCGCTAAGACATCAATTTCCTCATCGTTAAAGTAAATACCGTGAGCATACCATACATCACTTCCTACCCAGTCTAGGGATTCCATGAGCGCCAAGGGGCGCATACCAAATCGCTCCTGGACAAAGTTGACCTCATCCTGAGTCTCCGCCAGATGAGTGTGTAACCTTACTCCGTAATCCCGGCCTAGCTTCGCTGTCTCCCGCATTAAATCTAAAGCAACGCTAAAAGGCGAACAAGGGGCCAACGCGATATTACGCATGGAAAAGCGTTCCTGATCATGAAAGCTCTCAATCATCTTCTGAGAATCTTTTAAAATCGTCTCCACATCCTGCACTACACTATCAGGTGGCAAGCCGCCATCCTTTTTTCCTTAAGACATACTGCCTCTAGAGGCGAACATGCGAATTCCTAATTCCTCAGCTGCTTGAAACTGGGTCTGAATGAACTCCTCCGAACCTGTCTTCGGAAAGACGTAGTGGTGATCAAAACAGGTGGTGCAGCCATTTTTCAACAGCTCACCCATCCCTGTTAAGGAGCTATAATGAATAACCAACTCCCAATGCCTATGCTTGGAAGTGGTATCTTGCGCACCGAAGTGCGAACAAGGATGTAAGTCTTCGACTTACTTTACTAGCCGTAACACTTTCGTCTTTCGAACCTGTATTGTACAGGCTGTTCGTGCCATGAAGGCGGTCTCATGCCGCCACTATCCGTTTGACCGGAATACTTTTACAGTTTAAATCTCGAAGATTAATAACCTTAGGCGATTCTAATGCTTCTCTTTTTATCTCTAGAGAAGATGTTGGAATCGCTTTTCTCATTATGTTAGCCGCTGCGTTTACATCTGCATTTAAAACGACACCTGACCCAGAAGCATATAAACCTCTTTTGATTCGATTGCCGCTAAAAATCGG
>NZ_JAMXOC010000010.1 GCF_024721265.1 Ohessyouella blattaphilus
ATTCGCTTTCCGGTAACATCATGACCAAGATGCTCTCTTCGTTTAACACTGGTGGAAGCTATGAAGCGATTGGTGACGGTTATGGCCCTGGTATTGGGGAAGGGTATGACAAGCTGGTGATGATTATTTCTAGAGCTTCTGGAGCTCCGGTAATTGAAGGTGCGATCAAATATGCAGCTGAGCTAGTTCGTGGGGACATCTGGGCAGTTGCCGAGAAGGAGTTTGCAGCCGCTAAGAAAGCCGGTCTAGACGAGATTCTAAAAGCGAGAAAAGAGGCAAGTGCTGGTAAGAGTAGCGAAGCTGAAGAGGTAAAAGCGCCACCGAAAGAGGTGGTCACTTCTCAGATCGCGGGAATCGAGATCATGGATTTGGAAGACGGAGTGCAGTCCCTGTGGAAAGTAGGTATTTATGCCGAGAGTGGCATGGGCTGTACGGGACCGATTATCTTAGTCAATGAAAGCAAGGCCGAAGATGCAGAAATAGAACTTAGAAAAAGCGGATATATACAATAGCTTACGGAAACGGATAATGGAGAGGAAGTTATGAGAAAAGGAGAACGGTTTAAAGAGTTATTTGACCTTAAAGGCAGGGTAGCTGTAGTAACAGGAGCTGCTAAGGGGAACGGTGCGGGAATTGCAAATGCCCTTTACGATGCTGGAGCCCAAGTGATGGCAACAGATGTGGCTTTTAGTGACGAGGGAGACTCAGGTAGCCAATCGCTATATCCAGAAATCCCAAGAATGGTGATGGATGTAACTAGTGAAGAAAGCGTTGGCGAGGTTTTTGCGACAATTGTGAAGGAACAGGGACGCTTGGACATTCTTTGCAACAATGCTGGTGTGATTTATAAAGCGCCAGTAGACGAGCTAGAGATGGAGCAATTTCGCAAGGTGACGGAGATTAATCTACACGGAGTGGTTAACTGCACGAAGCATGCCGTCCCCTATATGCGAAAGAACAGCTGGGGCCGGATTGTCAATATTTCCTCATCACAGGCATTTCTAGCTACGGAAACATATAGTGCCTACTCGGCCTCTAAAGCGGCAGTGTCTCACCTGACGAGAATTTGGGGGAATGAACTGGCAGCGGAAAACATTTTGGTAAACGCTCTTTGTCCTTGTTTTGTAAAGACACCGATGATGACTCAGTCAATTGCTAAAAAGGCTCAAGAGTTAGGAGGAAGTCTGGAAATGGGTGAGAAGTATTTCACCGACTTAATTCCCACTCATCGGCTATTAGAAATTGAGGAAATCGGAAACTGGGTAACGTTACTTTGTGGTGAGATGGGAAGAGCCATGACAGGAAGTAATATTTCCATTACTTGTGGTCAAGTAACCTTGTAGGAGAGGAGAAAAAAGGAATGAAACGAAAACTGATATCGCTGTTATTAATAGCAGCCACCCTAGTGGCGATGACAGCTTGTGGCAATAAAGGAAGTAAGGCGGACGACGATGTGATTGTCTTAGAGTTTGGGCACTTTCAAAACCCTGGACATGCTATCTATATTGCTCCGGAAGAATTTAAAGAATTGGTGGAAGAACGCACCGATGGCAGAGTTAAGATCAATATCTACCCAGCTAGTCAGCTAGGCTCAGCTAGAGAGATGATGGAACAGGTATCGATGGGAGCGCTAGATATTACGGTGGCAGACGCATCGGACTGGGCTTCGACCTTTAATATGCCTGAGCTCGGAGTGTTTAACTTACCCTTCTTAAGCAAGGACTTGGACTCACAGACGGAGGTTATTCGTACGATAGTTTCTGAGGAAGTGCCAGGGATGCTTGAAGATTCGCAGTTGCATTTATTGATGGCTTATTCAAACGGAATTCGCCAGCCTTTAACGAAAACAAAGCCAATTACCTGCTTGGAAGATATAAAGGGCTTGAAGATAAGGACGCCAGAGACGAAGCTATACGTTGACTTGTGGAACTCTCTAGGCGCGAGTACGGTTACTTCTGCTTGGAGTGAGGCGTATACGCTACTTCAACAAGGGGTAGCAGATGCGGTAGAAGCGGATGATGTGGGTCTGGTTAGTCAGAACCTTCAAGAAGTCGGCAAGTACATGTCGAATATCGGACATTTAGGACAAGCTTATCTTGTAATGATCAATGAAGAAAAGTGGAATGAGATTCCTGAGGACTTACAAAAAATTATCGAAGAATGCGCCCAGGAGAATCAAGAAAAGCAACTAGCAGACCGTAAGCAGCTAGGTATTGATGCGATGGAGACCATCGAAGCGGCAGGCGTAGTTGTAAATGATATAAGTGCCGAAGAGCGGCAACGGATGCGCGAGGCGTGTCAGCCGATTTACGATGAATATATTGGTTATGGATTAGGAGACTTGATTGAACGGATGGAAGCTGTGAATGTCAAGGAAGCTCCATAGGAAAACAAAACGAGAGAAAGGATAGGAAAGTTTAATGAAATCTTTAATGAAAATTGATCGAATAATTGAAAAAATCCAGACCGCTCTTTGTATGATTCTATTTATCGGCATCCTGGTATTAGGAAGCATTCAGGTGTTCGGCAGATTTATTTTTAGCGCGGCGCCACCATGGACCGAGGAAGCTATGCGCTTTCTGGCAATCTACTTAACGTTTATTGGTTCTTCCTTAACCGTTCGTGTGGATGGACACGTATCCGTTGATATTCTGATTACGTTTATGAAAAACAATAAAATGAGAGCCGCGTTATTTGTTATCTCGAGATTAATTTGTGTGGTTTTCTTGCTTATGTTTTTACCCGCCTCGATTGCGCTAGTGATGCGTAGTGGCGAGATTATGGGAGCGGCGATTAGAATCCCGTATTCCTACATCTATTTGACGGTGCCAATTGGAATTGTAATGATGCTTTGCTCATACGCTAGTACAATTCCTAAGCTAGCGAAACAATACCGAGAGGGGGAAAAATAAATGATTATAATTGCAGTAGTAGCCTTATTGATTCTTTTAGTAATTGGCGTTCCTGTGTGCTTTGCCATCGGTCTTTCGGGACTCTTAGCGATTATGCTAGGGAGCGACGTGCCGACTTTTATGGCAGTGCAGCAATCGGTTAGAGGAATGAACTCCTTCTCCTTGATGGCAGGACCCTTATTTATCTTAGCCGGCGAAATCCTAGGTGGCGCGCAGCTATCTAAACGAATTCTAGATTTCTGTCGCGCTTGCATCTCTCAGCTAAAAGGGGGAATGGGAATGGTTTCGGTGCTAGCAAACATGATTTTTGCTGGTATTTCCGGCTCAGGAGCAGCTACGATGAGCGCGGTTGGCTCGTTAACTGTCCCTGAACTGAAAAAGGTCGGATATGAACGGTCATTTATCGCCGCCTTAATTGCCGGCTCAGGTTCTTTAGGTCCGATTATTCCACCGAGTACTAATATGATTGTCTTTGCATCGCTGACCGGTTTTTCAGTAGGAAAATTGTTTTTAGGTGGTGTGGTACCAGGAATTTTAATCGGTGTCTGTTTGATGGTAATGTGCTATCTATATGCCCGGAAACACAATGTGGATAACGGCACAGGTACCTTTAGCTTTAAGGCCGTACTAAAAGCGTTTAAAGAAGCATTTTTTGCTCTGATTACACCTCTTATTATTATCGGTGGTGTAATTTCGGGAGTGTTTACAGCGACAGAGGCAGGAATTGTTGCTTGTCTTTACGGTTTGATATGCGGTTTCTTTATCTACAAGACATTAAAGCTCCGGGATTTGGTAGAAATCTTTAAAAGAGCAGCGTCATCATCAGCCATGCTGATGATGCTCATGGGAATTTCCAGTATTTATTCCTACATCTTTGCAAGAGAGAACTTGGCGGTAAAAATTCAGGAATTTATGCTTTCGGTTTCCACCAACCCTACGGTAGTAGTGCAGATAATTATTGTGATTATGCTGGTGATTGGTTGCTTTATGGAGACCTTAGCAGCAACGGCGGTTATATTACCAATCGTGTATCCGATTATCATTGCCCTAGGTGTAGATCCGTTAGTATTTGGCGTGTTATTCTCAGTGGCAACGGTTGTAGGAGGGTTAACACCGCCGGTCGGCCTCTACTTATTTATATCGATGAATATCGCGGAAGCGAATTTCAAAGAAGCCATTAAGTATACGGCCCCAGTGGTTCTAATTGTCTTAGCGGTAATGATTTTGATATGGTTCTTCCCGTCGCTGGTGACGGTGGTACCGAACTTGATTATGTAGGGAGTAGGAAGTACGAAAGGAGTTTCATTAATTATGAAATTAACTGTTGAAACAGTACAAATTAAAGATTTACAATTTGGGGAAAAAACGAGGTTTGAGGAAGGAGTTCTTTATATAAATAAGCAGGATATCCTAGACTTTGCCAAAGAAGAGCCCTGCTTTGAAACCTTAAAAATCGATATTGCCAGACCAGGTGATTCTACGCGAATTATCAATGTGGTCGATGTGGTTGAACCGCGCTGTAAAGTATCGGGAAACATCGATTGGCCAGGAGTTCTTAGCGATGACTACGAGATTGCCGGTTCAGGTGTCACGAGAGCCGCGAAGGGGATGGGAATTACCCTTTGTCAAAATAACACGTATTGGTCTAGAAAATGGGGTTCTTATGATATGAGTGGCGAGTGCGCGAAGATAAATCCTTATGCCAAGATGCCTCAGCTAGTGATTGAACCGATGGCAGAAGAAGGAGCAGATTTCCGGGACTACCGGGAAGGGCTTCGCCGAGTGGGCTATAAGACCAGTGTGTTAATTGCTAAGACTACGCTTGGTGTAGCCCCAGAGAGCACAGAGACTTTTGATAACGAGACCCAATATCCGGATCTTCCGAGTATTGCTTATTCTTATCAAATATACTCAAAGCAATACGATACTCAGAACTACCGAGAGCCGATGGTGTATGGCAATGCCATACCGGATAGCTTACCGCTGATTATGCGGCCGACAGAAGTTCTCGATGGCGCGATTTCGCTTTGTGGAGGCTTTCGCTGCGTGACCACTTACGAGATTCAAAATCATCCCATTATTGTAGAGCTAATGCGTCGCCATGGTAAAGATATTAATTTTGCCGGTGTTCTGATTACGGTTACGTCGGTAGAGGCCAAGCATCGCTATTTGGTATCGAAGATGGCAGCAAACTTACTAAAGGAAGAGCTACATGCAGATGGTGTAATTGTTACGAAAGGGGTTGGCGGCGCTTCGACCTTATGTGTAGGTGCCATTGCCAGTGAGGCTGAAAAATTGGGGATAAAGGCTGTGCCAATTATCCAAATCTTAAACGGTAAGAGCAATCTTGATGTAGAGTGTCTGATTAGCGAACAGAATGTGGATGGCATTGTATGTTCAGGTACGTATTACCATAACTTTACCTTGCCACCGGTAGAAACCTTGCTTGGCGGACCAGAAGATGCTCTTTATCTAAGCGGTGATGACGGGGTTATCGGCGGTCACAAAATTGCTACTGGCGATCCAGCGAAGGGCCAGGTTCGCTCTACTTATATGAAACAGGTTGGCTTAATGAGTCAGATTGGTTTTTCTTATGGTATGGCTGTGGATTATTAAGGAAGGGTGGAAAAGATAGATGGAAAATAAAAAATGGCGTGTAGTCTGTTATATTAATCAGTTCTTTGGTCAAATCGGTGGCGAAGAGATGGCTCATGTGGGCTTTAGTGTGAAACCAGAAGCCGTAGGACCGGGATTGTTATTTCAAAAGTTATTGCAAGATGAATGTGAAGTTGTAGGAACGATTATTTGCGGTGACAATTACTTCGCTGAAAATACTGAAGGGGCAGTTGCTGAAGGGGTGGCTTTAGCGGCTGAATTAAAACCGGATTTATTGATTGCCGGTCCGGCCTTTAATGCAGGAAGATACGGAATCAGCTGTGGCAATATGGCCGCCGCGGTGGGAAAGGAATTAAACATTCCTACAGTTACGGGAATGTATCCGGAAAATCCGGCGGTGGACCTATTTCGTAAGGATACTTACATTGTCGAAACAGGGATACTATCATCCCAGCTTCGTAAAGTGGCACCAGTGATGGCCGATATTGGTCTACGTCTGTTGCGCCAGGAACCTATTGGCAGTGCTGCCAAGGAAGGCTATATTAAGCGAGACATTATTTTAAATGAAGAACAACCGGAAAACGCAGCTCATCGGGCGATCGAGATGGTTCTTAATAAGATTAAAGGCGAGCCGTTTGTTAGCGAGCTTTTGCCGCCTCACTTTGATGAGGTAGAGCCAGCGCCGGCGGTGAAAGATTTAAGCAAGATAAAGTTAGCGTTAGTTACTGACGGGGGATTAATCCCGGAAGCCAATCCAGATCATCTAAAACCCAATGGCAGTACAACTTGGGGACATTATGACTGGGATGAACTTTTAGCGGATAAGCACTTTGTCATTCACAGTGGCTACGACGGTACTTGGGTACTAGAAAATCCCAATCGCCTATTTCCTGTAGATGTGCTACGAGAGTATGAGGCCGCTGGTGAAATTGGCGTGCTCGAGCCCGAGGTGTATGTGGCTTGTGGTAACTGTGCGTCGGTGTCCGGTTCGAAAGCCAAGGGTGAGCAGATTGCCCAGGCACTACTGGAAAAAGAAATTGATGCCGTTATTTTAACCTCTACTTGAGGCACCAGTACTCGTTGCGGCGCAACGATAGCGAAAGAAATTGAACGCGTTGGTATTCCGGTGACTCAGATATGTGCCGTGGTGGATATCGCTAAGTCGGTTGGTACCTCGAGAATTTTACGCGGCTTTGCCATTACTTGTCCGGTGGGCAATCCAAGTTTGAGTGAACAGGACGAAAAAACATCTCGTAAGCGGTATGTGGCGAAAGCGTTAGAAATGCTCACTATGCCAGGTGAAAGAGGTAAGGTAGTCGATATTTTATAATTAATTGTCCTTGCCCCTTCTAGAGGAGTTATGTAATAATTCAGATAATGAATTCAGTGAAGGAGTAGGGAATATGGAAGATCATGCAACAACAGGTACCTTTCTTGAACGTGTTGAGGAAAAGTTAGATTCACTGTCAAAAAAAGAGCGGCAAACGGTCGAATATATGAAGGCGAATCAGGCGGAGCTCATTTATGCTTCTATCACAGAACTTGCAGAAGCGGTGGGTACTAGTGAGGCTACGGTGACGCGAGCTTGCACAAAGCTAGGGTATCCCAGTTTTCAAGCTTTAAAAGTTAGCGTGGCCACAGAGCTAGTATCGCCTCAGGAGAAAATCCATGAAGAATTGACGCCAAATGCTTCCGCCGAAGTGATTATCGATAAGATATTTTCCAGTGCCATTCAGACTTTGACGATGACCCAACAATCCTTAGACGATGTAGCAGTTGGGAAGAGCATTAAGGCTATTTGTAAATGCCGGCGTCTAGTGATTATCGGTAATGGTAACTCAGGGGCGGTAGCCTTAGATGCTCAGCATAAGTTTTTACGAATCGGGATGAATGTCCAGGCGTATACGGATGACCATTTGCAGATGATTGCCATGGTTTCGCTGACCGCTGAGGATGTGCTATTGGCGATATCTCACTCCGGTAGTTCAAAAGATGCTGGTGATGCCATTCAGCTAGCCAAAGAACAAGGAGCAACGGTGATTACGATTACCAGTAGTGGGAACTCGCCCGTTGCCAACGCCTCGGATATTCGCTTGCTAACCAGATCTCAGGAGACCCGCTACCGAACGTATGCGATTTCCTCGCGGATGGCAGAACTGACGATTATCGATACCCTTTATACCGGGGTGGCTTTGTGTAAAGGCGATCGAGCAATTGCTAATTTTGAAGCATTAGAGAAAGCGCTTGTTGTAAAAAAATATTAACGGAGGTTTTTTATGAACAAGCTTTTTGGTGTAGATTTTGGCACTGGTGGCTGTAAGGCGACCGTGATTGATTTGGACGGCAATATTTGTGCAACGGCTTTTAAAGAGTACCCTTCTGAGCACAGCAAGCCTGGTTGGTCTGAGCAGGATCCGGCTCTTTGGATTGACGCTTTTATCACCACAGTAACCAAGTGCCGGGAGCAGATGACAGATGGATTTGAAGGTGTTCTCGGTCTGGCGGTGACCGCTTCGACTCACAATGCCGTCCTCTTAGATAGCAAAGGCGAGGTGATTCGCCGCTGTATCATGTGGAATGATCAGCGAAGTGTAGAGCAGTCCAATGTTTTGCGAGAGCAGTACGGTGAACGAATCTATGAAATCGGCATGCAGATGCCGACACCCACTTGGACACTGCCACAATTGATGTGGATTAGAGATAATGAACCAGAGAATTACGAGAAGATTGATAAACTGATGTTTACCAAAGATTATGTTCGCTCCTGGGTAACGGGTGACTTTTGTACAGATGTGGTAGACGCTCAGGGAAGCTTACTTTACGACGCGATTAAAAAGGAGTGGTCACCAGAGCTTTGCGGAATGATTGGCTTACCCCTTGAGGTGTTACCGGAGATTCGCGGCTCACAAGAGATTGTCGGAAAAGTACGGGCAGAGATTGCCGAATTAACAGGTCTTCCAGAAGGACTAGCGGTCATTGCTGGATGTTCCGATACGGCGGCTGAGGACTTTAGTGCCGGCGCTGTACGAGAAGGGCAGATTATCGTTAAGCTAGCGACCGCCGGAAATGTTAACTTAGTTACCAATTCGGCGAAGCCTCATCCAAAGTCTTTTACATACCCGTATTCTGTGGCGGGAAAATGGTATACCGTGACCGCTACCAACAGCTGTGCGTCCGCTAATCGCTGGATGCGAGATGCTCTTTACCCGGTAGAAAAAGAATTGGCAGAACAAGCCGGTGAAGATATCTATGAAATAATGAGTAAGCAGGCAGAAGAAGTAGAGCTAGGGGCTCAGGGGCTTATCTTTCACCCGTATTTATTAGGGGAGCGGTGTCCCCACTTTAATTCTCATGCCCGTGGTAACTTCTTTGGAATCAGTATGATGCACACGAAAGGTCATTTTGCGAGAGCTTTGTTGGAAGGCGTAGCCTTTAGCTTATACGACTGTCTCCAGGTACTAAAGGATTTTACGGAGAACATGGAAGATATTGTGATTATCGGTGGTGGTGCTAAGAGCGCTCTATGGAGCCAGATTGTTAGCGATATCTTTGGTCTAGAGGTGAAGCAACCAGAGAACGCCGAGTCTTCCTTTGGCGGTGCGTTAATGGTCGGTGTGGGCGTAGGTGCTTTTGCCAGTGAAGAAGAGGCAGCAAGGCGCTGCGTGCGGATGAAGAAGACGTATCAGCCGAATGCCGAAAATCACCATAAATATATGCGCATCTTCGAAATATACAAAAAGATAGTCAAGGCCTCAGAACCAATTTGGGAAGAGCTAGCGGAACTGTCTTAAGTGATAAAAATCAGGGTAGAAACAACTCGTGGAAGTTATTTCTACCCTTTTTTTATTTCAAATCTAAATTCTTAAGCATATCTCCTAAAGAGGAACCAACGCTTTCGCTTTGCTGATTCTTCATATACTTCTGGACATCTCTTTTCGATACACCAGCACCTTCTTTTTCGCGACGGGCTTTAAAGGCTTCCAGCTTTTCCTTGTGGCCGCATTTACAGACGAAGGTTTCACTGTCCCCTTTTTTAATCAACTCCATCTTCTTATGACAGTTAGGACAACGAGCGTTTGAGGTGCGGGCGATGGTCTCCCGGTAGCCGCACTCTCGGTCCTGACAGACTAGCATCCGAGCGTTCTTTCCCTGGACACTGAGGAGGAGTTTGCCACAGTTAGGACATTTTTTATTCGTTAGATTATCGTGTCTAAAGGTGGCTTCCCCACGCTTGATCTCTCCAAGTAATTCCTTAGTATAGCCTTCGATTTCGCCAATAAAGGGGGCAGCTTTTTTCTTGCCTTCGGCAATCGCTCCCAGTTCCGTTTCCCATTTCGCGGTAAGCTCGGGCTTTTTAAGATCTTCGGGAACCAGCTCTAATAGTTGCTTACCTTTCGTCGTAATCTGCAGGTACTTATCTCGCTTTTCAATCAGAAAGCTAGAAAAGAGCTTCTCAATAATGTCAGCCCTAGTGGCTACCGTACCAAGGCCCCCGGTTTGCACTAGGGTTTTCTTATCCTGGGCGCTATCCATAGTTAGATATTTGGCAGGATTTTCCATGGCGCTTAGAAGGGTGCCTTCCGTAAAGCGCTCAGGGGGTGTGGTCTTTTTGGCATTTAGCTTTGTCTGGGAGACTGTAAGCTCTTGCCCTTCTTTAAGGGCGGGAAGAGCTTGCTCTTTTACATCTTCGTTTGTCTCGTTATCGTTAGTAATCTCACCACCGACGGCCGCGCGCCAGCCCATTTCTTTAACGACTTTTCCTCTGGCGATAAACGCTTCCCCTTCGCAAGTAGCCGTGATGGTGGTCTGCTCGTACTCAAAAGGAGGATAGAGGACGCTGATAAAGCGGCGGACGACTAAGTCGTAAATTTTGCGCTCTTCGTTAGACATATGCTCTGGCTGCACGTATTCCTCAGTAGGAATAATGGCGTGGTGATCGCTAACCTTACTGTTATCCACAAAGTTTTTATTCGCCTTTATGGGGGGTCGCAAAAGCGGCCCGATCAGGCTCTGATAGGGAGCGATGCGAATCGCCTGTAACCGTTCTTTTAGCGTGGGCACGATATCGCTACTTAGGTAGCGGGAGTCGGTTCTTGGATAGGTTAGGACCTTATGGTTTTCGTACAGGCGCTGAGCGATACTTAACGTCTCTTTCGCCGAAAAGCCAAAGCGCTTATTGGCTTCCCTTTGTAGCTCTGTTAGATCGTAAAGAGCCGGGGCTCCTTGTTTCTTATGAGTCTTGGCAATGGTTTTAACTTTTAAGGTGCCTGTTTTTAAGCGTTTCGCAAGGTCTTGTAACCGCTCTTCCTGGAAGCTCCGATAACTGCCAGATGCAGCATCTTGCCAAGTGAAATGTATATTTTTGGCAAGGACGTCGAGGCTCCAGTAGTTTTCCGGTTTGAAATTGCGAATTTTTGTCTCCCGGTCGGCAATCATTGCCAGCGTAGGGGTCTGAACACGGCCACAGGAGAGCTGGGCGTTATACTTACAGGTCAACGCTCTGGTGGCGTTAATGCCTACAAGCCAGTCAGCCTTGGCTCGGCTTTCGGCAGCCGCGTAGAGATCGTTATAGGCACGGCCGTCTTTTAGTCTGGTAAAGCCTTCACGGATGGCCTTATCGGTGACCGAGGAAATCCACAACCGTTTTAAGGGTTTACGGCACCCGCTTTTATCAAGAATCCAGCGGGCAACCAGTTCCCCTTCGCGGCCCGCGTCCGTAGCGATGACAATGTCACCGACGTCCTTTCTAAATAGAAGCATTTTTACTGATTTATATTGTTTGGCGGTGCCAGGGATAACCGTCAAATCCCATTTCTTCGGAATTAGCGGTAAGTCTTCCATTTTCCAGGCCTTGTATTTGGCGTCATAATTTTCTGGGTCCGCTAAGGTGACTAGATGGCCTAAGGCCCAAGTGACGATATAGGTATTTCCCTCAAAGGCTCCTGGTAGCTTTTTGCTGCATTTGAGCACCCGGGCGATATCTCTAGCTACCGAGGGCTTTTCAGCGATTACAAGTGATTTCATTAAATAGTACTCCTGTCGTGATATTGAGTAGGTACGTGAGCCGCATCGCAAAAAGGCATATTGCTAGAATGCCCGCAGCGACAGAGGGCGCGGCGATTACGCTGTTCATAAATCGTGCCGTCGGCGCCTTCGATCTCGATAGGCCCTCTGACAAAGATGCTGGCGCTACAGTTCTTTTCTGGGTCTTGGGCGATGATAATCTCGGGCTCAAGATCGTCAAGGAGAGGCTTACCTTCCTTATCTATCATGACGAGACGACCGGCTGGACATTCATTGGCAGCGATAATGGCTTCCTCTTTGTTATTGCCATCCTCGTCGTTTTCCGTTAGCCCCCAGACGTCGCCACCTTCCCGGTGACAGAACCGAGCAAAAGCACAGCGGCCATCATCTAGTAATTCGATTTCCTCACCCTCAACAACGCCTTCTAGGCGATCCAGGTAAGGGGTCTTATCGGCTACCTCCGTGCCATCAAAGCCACAGGCTACGTGAGCACCGTCACAAAAGGGCGCGTTTTTTGAGTGACCACAGCGGCAGAGGTAGTACTCCTCTTGCAGGGGAAACTCACAGCCATCTTCAAAAATGTAGTGTTTGCCCACCTTCGTGATGATTTTTTCTTTAAGAGGAACGCCGCCAGTAACGTGGTAGGGACCATTTTCTGTGATTTTTATTTTCATTTTCATAGAGAACCTCCTCATGAGTTTTAGATACCTTAATCTTAACACCGAGAAGGCGGAGGGTCAATTTACGAAAGAGAAAGTGAGAAGCTTTCGTCTTTTTTTTGTCAATATTGCAATAAAGGTTTACATTAGGGGAGAATTGCTATAAAATTAGGGGCAGGTCAATTTTATTAGAAATAGTTGAAAGTGAGGTAAAGAAATGGCATTAGTAACAACGACAGAAATGTTTAAAAAAGCTTATGAGGGTGGTTATGCAATTGGAGCCTTCAATGTGAACAATATGGAAATTGTTCAAGGAATCACAGCGGCAGCAGGTGAACTTAAGTCACCAATCGTTTTGCAGGTATCAGCAGGTGCTAGAAAATACGCACAACACGAATACTTAGTAAAATTAGTTGAAGCGGCATTAGAGCTCAACGATATTCCAATCGCTCTTCACTTAGATCACGGCGCAGATTTTGAAATCTGTAAGTCTTGTATCGACGGTGGCTTCACTTCAGTTATGATAGATGGTTCTCATCATGATTTTGAGGATAACATTGCTTTAACGAAAAAGGTAGTAGATTACGCACACTCTAAGGGCGTAGTAGTAGAAGGTGAACTTGGACAGTTAGCAGGTGTCGAAGATGATGTTAACGTAGCAGCAGAAGATGCCCAGTATACGGATCCAGCTCAAGTAGAAGAGTTTGTTAGCCGTACCGGTGTTGACTCTTTAGCAATTGCTATTGGAACGAGCCACGGTGCTTTCAAATTTAAGCCAGGTCAAAACCCACAGCTTCGGTTTGATATCCTAGACGAAATCTCTAAGAGATTGCCACAGTTCCCAATCGTACTTCACGGAGCTTCTTCTGTATCTCAAGAATACGTACAAGAAATCCAAAAATACGGCGGTAACTTAGCAGATGCTATCGGCATTCCAGAAGATATGCTTCGTCAAGCAGCTAAATCAGCAGTATGTAAGATTAATATCGACTCTGATTTACGTTTGGCCTTTACAGCAGGTATCCGCAAGGTGCTTTCTGAGCAACCAGAAGCCTTTGATCCACGTTCTTACCTAGCTGAAGGACGCAACAACATTCATACTTTAGTTAAGCACAAAATCGTTAACGTATTAGGAAGCGATAACAAAGCTTAAGAGCTTATGAAAGAGCCCTCACCGTAACTGGTGGGGGCTTTTAGTTACTGTGTACATTTAAAAGAACTTTTTTTGGTTAGCCGTCACATTGTCTCCAAATGCAGAAATAGATATACTGACCTTAGTAGAAAAGTGACGCATTTTCAGGAGGAAAATTCAAATGGCAAATTTATCATTAAAAGGAATTCAAAAAATATATCCTAACGGATTCCAAGCAGTAAAAGACTTTAACTTAGAAATTGAAGATCAAGAATTTATCATCTTCGTTGGACCATCAGGCTGTGGTAAATCTACCACTCTTAGAATGATCGCTGGTCTTGAAGATATTTCTGGCGGAACCTTAGAAATCGACGGCAAGGTAATGAACGATGTAGAGCCAAAAGACCGAGATATCGCGATGGTATTCCAGAACTACGCGCTATATCCTCACATGACCGTATACGATAACATGGCATTTGGTTTGAAACTTAGAAAAGTGCCAAAGGATGAAATCGACAAGAAGGTGAAAGAAGCTGCGAAGATTCTTGACTTGGAAAAATTATTAGACAGAAAGCCAAAAGCGCTTTCCGGTGGACAAAGACAGAGAGTTGCAATGGGACGAGCTATCGTTCGTAACCCGAAAGTATTCCTTATGGATGAGCCTCTTTCAAACTTGGATGCTAAGCTTCGTGTACAGATGCGTATCGAGATTGCTAAGCTTCACAATAACTTGAAAGCAACGATGATCTACGTAACTCATGACCAGACCGAAGCGATGACCCTCGGAACGAGAATCGTTGTTATGAAAGACGGTGTGGTTCAGCAAGTAGATTCTCCTCAGAAATTATACAACGAACCAGACAACCTATTCGTAGCTGGCTTTATCGGTTCTCCTCACATGAACTTTGTTGATGCAGTGGTAGAAGTGAAAGGCGAAGACGTAGTTCTTAAGGTTGCGGATTACCGTTTCCCATTACCAGCAAAGAAAGCCAAAGCATTAATCGATGGTGGTTATGATGGCAAGACAGTAGTTATGGGTGTTCGTCCAGAAGATTTAAGCGATGCTCAAGTAATGGTAGAGACCAATAAAGACAGCACCGTAAAAGCAGAAATCAACGTTTACGAATTACTTGGTGCAGAAGTGTTCTTGTACTTTACCTTAGAAGGTGCTAGCATGACAGCTCGTGTGGATCCAAGAACAACGGCTAAGACCGGTGATGTTATCGATTTTGCTATCGATATGGAAAAAGTTCACGTTTTCGACAAAGAAACAGAGTTGACGATTACAAACTAATAATTTAATATAATTGTATAATCTAAAAGGGCTGCACGAGTTGATGCAGCCCTTTTTCTGAAATGGAGTCTTAGCATGGAACGAAGTGAGCAACTAGAAAAATCGTTAACTGAATTAGAGAAGCTGACCGGTCTTAAGCTTGCCATCACCGATACGGTTGATGAAGAGCACAGCGTGACCCAGATAAATGCCATGCTAAAGGCCTATAAGGAGCGATATAATAAAGAGGACTTCCTCCTTAGCCTGTTGCGAGGAAAGATAAGGGATAAGGAGGCCCAGAAGCGGGGGCAAGCCTTTCACCTAAACGCTGAGGGGGATAAGTTCCTCTTTCTGTTGCAAGCAAAGGCGGAATCCCATAAAGAAGTGGAGACGGTCTTAAAGCAGTTATTTCCCACCCGCACCAGTATCGAGATAGTATACCCTGGGGGAGAAGAAGTGGCGCTTTTATACTATCCGAAAAGGAAAGAGGACATTGCCACCCTAGCTCATACGCTTGCCGATACCATTAATATGGAGCTGATGATTAAGGTGGTAGTGGCGTATAGCGAAGTCTTCACCAAGTACGAAGAGCTTCACAAGGTCTACGAAAAATGCCAACTGGCCCTAAGGTTGGGAACGGTATTTACCTTCGGAAGTAACGTGTTTCCCAGCGATCAGTTGGGGGTTGGTCAGCTGATTGACGGGTTGTCTCCGGAGAAGTGTCACAACTTTTTAGATGAGACCTTTGGTGAGGAGTTTATCGCAGAGCTAACAGAAGAGATGCGGATAACGGCCAATACGTTTTTGCAAAACAATTTAAATATTGCCGAAACGGCCAGAGGCTTGCATATGCATCGTAATACATTGATTTACCGGTTGGAGCAGATTCAGAAGAAGACGGGGCTTGATATCCGTGTCTTTGGCGATGCTTTGACGTTTAAAGTAGGCATGATGGTTTTGGATTATTTAGAAATGGAGAGATAAATAGATGAACGAGAAATTTTATGAACAACTGGTAAAAGGCAAGACCGATATGAAGAAAATAACGCTGATTATCGCGGCTCTAGTGGTGGTTGTATTTGCGGTGCTACTCTTTGTGCCACCCTCTTTTTCTTTATTGATAGTGATCGTTTTGTTGGGATTGGCTTACTATTTTGTTTACCCTAAAATGCGGGTGGAATATGAATATCTAATCGTAAATTCCGAATTTTCCATCGACGCAATCTACAACCAAGCAAAGCGTAAAGAAGTGTTTAAAGTCGACTTAAAAGAGCTTGAAAAGATGGTACCGGCGGGAACGCCAGCGATTAACAACCTCCAGGCAGCGAAGACCATCGATGCTCAAGGGTACGGTGAGAATCTGAAAGTGTATTGCTTAGTACTCTCACAGAATGCCCAGCGTACCAAGGTGCTTATTACTCCTGATGAGAAGATGTTAAAAGAAATGAAAATGTGGTTAGGAGTACGGTACTCAGAAAACTAATAAAGAGGACTTAAGATGAAAAAGCGGATACTTTTGTTGCTGGGAATAGTACTAACGTTACTATTTCTCGTAACTAGTTGCCAAACGAAAAAGGAAGAGCCGAAAAAAGAGGAGAAGCCCCAGGAGCCTGTAGTAGAGGAAACAGCTCAGGAGGTAACGCTCCTTTTAAAGGACGACGAATTTGACCTTTTTTTATCGAAAGAAGTGATCAAGGCCTTTGAAGAAGAGTATCCAGAAATAAAAATTAAGAAGAGCAAAACGAAAGATATCGTTAAGTATTACGAAGAACTTGAAGAGACAGAGCCGGAAGCACTGGCGGATATCGTGGTGAATGAGGCAGGAACCATTGCTCTTAATCAGGGGAAGTGGGCGAATTTAACGGCCCTAGATTCGGAGTTTGTCGGCCAGATTCCTGAGGCCTTAGAGTATGCCGATGAAGAAGCAGTGTACGGAATTCCGCTAAAAATGGAGACCGACTACGTCTTTTACTGGAAAGATTTATTTGCGGAGCAAGAACTAGCCGTACCGGAGACGTGGTCAGAGTTTGTAGAGACAGCGTTTGCGCTTACCGAGAAGGTAGGCAGTGAAGATCCTGAGTTTATCGCTCTTGGCTGCGGCTTTAAGGATATTTGGCCTTGTTATCCCTACATGGAAATTTTGCCGGTAGCGGAGACGGGTGACATTTATAGGGCTTATGAAAAGGTGTATCAGCTTCTAGGAAGCGAGGCGGTGAGTGGGGACTTATTAAGCCTTGGAAGAAGTGAAGTGACCAGCTTATTTGCCAGTAAAAAAGTGGGGATGATGACTTTATCGGGCAGTGAGTACCAGAAGATAAAGGAAGACTTGAGTGAAGAAGAACTGGAGAATTTGGGGTGCTTCTATTTGCCAGTGCGGGATACGAAAGAGGAACCGTTCCGAGTGGTTACCTATGGAAAGACCTTCCTTAGCATAAATGAGGCTAGTGAGAACAAAGAGGCAGCTTTAACTTTTATCAGGTGGATTTATGCTGAGAGCGGCTACCAGGAGTTCTTAGCAGAAGAGCAGGAGTTTCTCCAACAGGCAAGTATACAGATGCCGGAAGTCGAAGTGCTTACGTATCATAGCCAGTCTCAGGCGCTCCCTTTTTGGAGCTGTGAGTTAGGGGTGCAGATGCTGACGGAAGAGTTTGATTTTGAGCAGGAGATGGAGTATGTTTACGAAAGAGGTCAAGATTAGTTTATTGTCGATGGACTATGCGCCCTCTCATGTGCACACGGGGATTCAGTGTATCCTTATGCTGAAGGGCTCGGTGGAGGTTGTGCTAGAAGAGGGGAGTACGACCCTTAACGGGGAAGATTTATTTGTTATTAACGAAAATGTGCGCCATGAAGTGATTCCGCAAGGAGCAAATGTGGCGCTTATCTTGCGGGTGGAAAAGGATTATATTAGCCGAGAGAACGAGGAATTTGCTAACCGGTCTATCTTTTGTCACTGCATCGGTCATTCAGATGAGAATAGCCACTATTACGGGCTTAAAAATGCCCTTATTCGTATGCTTTATATTATTTCGAACAAAGAAGACGGGTATTACTTGGATTTTAAGGTAGAGTTACTGCGATTTATCTTTATCCTCTATACTCGTTTTTTTGATAAGGAAATAGAACAAGAGAAGCAAAGAGGCGAGAATAGCTTAGAAGAGATATTAAGATATATTCAGCAGAACCATGCCCGGTCCCTAAAGCTAGAGGAAGTGGCTAAGATTGCGTATATGTCGCCCCAGTATTTTTCACGACGTTTTAAGGCGAAGGTGGGAAAAGGATTTCATGAGTACTTAACGGAATTTCGCCTGCAAAAAGCAGTTAAAAGTCTGGTGGGAACCGACGATTCGCTGATAAAAATCGCTCTTGATCACGGGTTTGCCAACGGCAAATCCTTTAGTGAGGCTTTTAAGAAAGAATATCAGGAAACCCCGGGAAATTACCGGAAGCACCATTTGCGGCAAAGCGAAGACAAGGGGGATGAGGAGCGGTTTTATGCTTCCGACATTAGCTTTGAACTGGATATTGAGCTTAAGGATGTGATGCGGTATTTAAAGAAGTATGAAATGAATACCGGTAGTCGCACGCTGAATAAGACCGCCTATGAAATTCCCATGACCGATAAGCTAGTAGACGTATTGGTGCCTCAGGAAAATATTCTTAATATTGGCAGGGTAACTACAGCCGGTTATACAAATCTGTACGCGCAGCTGCCTAGGCTAAGAGAGCGGTTAGGCTTTAAGTACGTATACTTTGAACTGGAATATAATTTTGTGGTCGAGAGTGTGGATTACAGCTTAGTGGTCTGCAATCAGTTCTTTCGCTTAGTGGATAAGCTGCGCAGCGAACAGCTGATTCCGATGATTAAAATTGTGCCGGAAGCCATCTATAAGAAAGATTCGAGCGCCAATATGTTGGTGGACTTAGATAAGAAAATTGATATCTTTATCCGCTGCATTTCGGCGGTTTATCCCCGGAACTTTATCGAAAGCTGGAAGTTTAATATTTGCTATGAGGAAGATTTTGGTGAGGAGTATCGATTTGCCTTTTACCGAAAGGTATGGCACAGACTTAAAAAAGCCTATCCCAAGATTCATATTGGCTATTACGGTCTAAGCGATGATCGGACAGAGAGTCGGGAGCACTTGCAGAAGGTTTTGGGAGCGCTAAAGCAGGAGAAGATTATGCCAGACTTCTTTACCTTCGGTATCTTTCCGGCAAGTATACAAGGGACGTATTTAAAAAATAAACTTTTGTATTCGTCTATGGAAGGGTATCATAAAGAGATGGTAACCGCCGTAAAGGAGTGTTTCGTGAATCTTGGTATCCAAGTTCCGCCCCTTTACTTAGTGGAGTGGAACACCTTGAAGGGCAGTATTGCCACCGAAAGTATCCTGTATTTTCGCTCAGCCCTGATTGTCAATGCTTTGCTAGCGATGAATAAGGTGATTCGCGGAGCTGGTTACTGGGCGGATTCTTCGGTAGCCTCGATTTACTCTAAGGAGGAGACCATGTCGGATTTAGCCCTTCATATGCTAGACGATGTGCGACGCCCCATTTATCCAGTGCTAGAAATTATGAACCGAATCGGCAGTCACATGATTTATCGTGAAAAAAATGTAATTGCCTCGATTACGGAAGGCGGCGATTATGCCATTCTTCTTTGGAATCCTAAGTATCTTAATCCGACGTATTCTGTGGATGATACGATTACCGATTCTCTAACGGAAAATATAGAGATCAAGCTTACCAATCTTACCGACGGGGTGTACCAGATTAAGAAGGTGGTCTGTAACAAGCAGCAGTCTGGGGCGATTACCCAGATTACCAATGCCGGTTATCCCGATTTTAACGATGGCGAGGTGTTTGAATACATCCAATACAATATCGCCAATGGTCTAAGCGTGTATGATGAAAATATCTACGACGGAAGCTATGTTCTTAATACCGATCTCTTATATAATGCGGTAGTTCTCTATATGATAACGAAGAAGAGACAGTCATGACAAGAAATGACTGTCTTTTTTTGTGCGCGGAAAGCCTTTAGGAAAAACACGTTAATAATTGACTAATAGAGACAAAGAGTCGCTGTTTATAATCAGACAATACCTAGATATTATAATAAGCAATTAGTATATTCAGGAAAGGAAGGGAAGAAATGAAAAATTTTTTAGAAATTGCCAATTCACAAACCCTATTTATCCTCTGTTTGGTACCTATTTTATTAGTGGTAGGACAGTCGGTTATCTTTGTGAGGATGGGGCTAAAAAGAACGAAAGAACTGAACATGAACCAGACGAACGTCAAGAAAGCGATGGTCAATAGTGCAGTGTTTTCACTTTTACCATCACTGCCAATCGTAATTACGGTAGCAGCGCTTATGCCGTCACTAGGAAAGTACGTGCCTTGGCTTAGACTCTCAGTTATCGGTTCGGTAAGCTATGAGTCAGCCGCTGCAGATATGACCCTGAGAATGTTTGGATACGAAGGTATGGGGGATGCTAGTGTATCGGGTCCAGCGTTTATCAGCGCCGTCTGGGTAATGTGCGGCGTGAGTATTGTTTGGCCGCTGGTAAATGTGTTACTGCTTAAGTTCTATGACGGCCGTGTAAAAAGTGCCCAGTCAAGTGGGGGCTTTATGAAGGTAGCGGCGGGCGCTATGTTTATTGGCTTGATGTGTGTCATGTTCGTACCTCGCGCCGTTAATTTCCAGGATCCGGTGGGAATCGTTGTCTGTCTGACAGCGGGAATTGCGGTGGTGTTACTAGACTGGATATCTAAGAAACTAAGCCTTAAGTGGCTCTCTGATTTCTCCTTCCCAATGGCGATGATCATGGGTATGGCGATGGCGATTATTATTTCATAGGAGGAAAATGAGCATGAGTGAATACAATAGAAAAGTACATTTAGTCGGACGTATATCGTCATTTTTAATTATCGTAGCACTTCTTGGGGTTCCTTTTTTAACCTCGTTGTTTTTTAAAGAAGAAATTGATTGGGGCACGACCTTTGCTGCCATCGGCTCGGTCTTGATGGTCTTTGGCCCGGTAGCGGTAATCGAGTTTTTGTCCTACCTACCGATTATCGGTGCTGGTGGCCAGTATTTATCCTTTGTCACAGGTAACGTCATGAATATGAAGATTCCCGCCGCTACTAGCGGTCGTAAAATCGCTGGTGTAGAAACGGGTTCTGATGAAGGGGATGCAATTTCGATGATTTCCATTGCGATCTCTTCTTTAGTAACCACAGCGGTACTCTTTGTGGGCATGGTTTTAGCCGCTCAGCTTTTACCACTGCTGAATAGCCCTGTCTTAGCACCGGCCTTTGCCAACGTCATGCCTGCCATTATGGGAGCCCTTGGCTTTCCGGTAATCGTCCGGGACTTACGGACGTCTTGGCTACCGGCGCTTATTTCAGTTGTCTTAACCGTGGGCTTATCCTACGGGACGTTTATGAGTAAGCAAGGTCCGATGATGATATTGTTCTTATTCATCTCTTTGGCCTGGTCCTTCTTCTTATATAAAAGAGGCCAAGCCCAGAAAGCAGGCGCACGGGAAGTGTCGGAACGAGCATAAATAAAAATAAATGGAGGATTATAATGAAATATTTAGAGGAAGCAAAAGCAATTGAGGAAGAAATTATTGCCAATCGGCGCTACGTTCACCAACACGCGGAAATCGGACTAGATCTGCCGGTGACGAAGACCTTCGTTATGGAAAAGCTAAAAGAGATGGGCTATGAGCCCCAAGACTGTGCCAGAGGCGTGGTGGCGCTAGTGGGTGGCAAGAAGCCGGGTAAAGTATTCTTATTACGGGCCGATATGGACGCGCTGCCAATTCAAGAAGAAGGAGATCATGAATTCAAGTCAGAGACAGGAAGCATGCACGCCTGTGGACACGATATGCATACGGCGATGCTCTTAGGCGCTGCCCGTATCTTAAAGCAACATGAAGACGAAATCGAGGGGACTATTAAGCTGATGTTTCAGCCGGCAGAAGAAAGCCTCTTAGGCGCCATTGAAATGGTAGAGGCCGGTATTCTCGAGAATCCAAAAGTCGATGCCGCAGCCTTTGTCCACGTCTTTTCTGGAATGCCTTTAGCTTCAAGAAGCGTTATTATGCCAGAGGCTGGGTCAAACTTCTCAGCTGCAGATTGGTTTGAAATTCACGTCCAAGGTAAAGGTTGTCACGGAGCGATGCCAAATACCGGGGTGGATCCCTTAAATGTGATTACCCATATCTATCAGGCTCTGCAATCGATTCACGCTAGAGAAATGCCAACAGGCGCCTCACTTGCCCTAACCATGGGACAGCTTCACGGCGGCGCGGTATCGAATGTAATTCCAGATACCGCTTTTATGAGCGGCACCATTCGAACGAGAGATGAGAGCGTGAGAGCGTTTGTACTGAAGCGGATAGAAGAAATCTCTGATGGGATTGCTAGGACCTTCCGGGCAGAAGCGACGGTTAAGTTCCCTACCCAGTGTCCGGCAATGGCCTCAGATCCAGTGATGGTGGATCAGGTAAAAGAACTTCTGCCTCAGATATTATCAGAGGATCAGATTCTCGATTTGGGAGAAAAGTCAGGAATCTTTAAGACGGGATCAGAAGATTTTGCTCACGTCTCGACCAGAGTTCCGGCGGTCTTCTTAGCACTAGGTGCTGGGAATTCCGAGGATGGGTATGAATATCCGCTCCACCATCCAAAAGTGTTCTTTGATGAAGGGGCTATGCCAGTGGGAACGGCGACTTACGTAGGGGTTGCTATGGAATGGCTCAAAAAATATAAATAAAGTATGAAATGAAGGCGGTCGCTTGTTAGCGGCCGCTTTTTCCTGTAGAATGGGAGCTATGGAATATTATAAAATTAACTATTATGATCAATTTAAATGCTTAGCAGACAAGTGCCCCGAGACATGCTGTGCCGGTTGGCAGATTGTCATCGATGAGGAAAGCTTAGATAAATATAAAGCCATAGGTGGAAGCCTGCTTGAGGGTATCGACTTAGAGCAAGAATGCTTTTATCAAGATAGAGAAGGGCGTTGTGCTTTTCTAAGAAAAGACAATCTGTGTGAAATCTATAAGGAGTGCGGTGCGTCCTATCTGTGCGATACCTGCCGGATGTACCCCCGTCACGTAGAGGAGTTTGAAGGAGAGCGAGAACTGACGATATCCATCTCCTGTCCAGAAGGAATTCGTTTACTACTAGCCCAAGAGAAACCCCTCTTTTTTACACATACAAGGGATGAGGAGACTGAGTTCTTTGAGGAATTCGATACGGTACTTTACCGTTTTCTGAAAGAAACTAGAAAAGAGCTGCTACGACTAATCTACGATTCAGAGATATCCTACAGTGAGCTACGAGGACAGCTACTGGGAGCCGGTGAAATCCTTCAGTCTTATACGGACGAGGAAGATCTTGAAGAGGTAGAGGCGGCAAACCTTTGGCAAAAGCGTTCTCTTACCAGTGACTTTGCTGGTGATTATAGGAGAGAGGTGCGAGGAGGCTGGAAGCTAATGAAAGTCCACTGCGAATTCAGAGATCCAGGATTTGTACAAATGGCAGATCAGAGTCTAGCGGCACCAGAGCGTAAAGAAACGAAAAAATTGCCAGAATTTGATTTCTATTTTCGCCAGCTTTTGGCGTACTTTATTCTTAGTTACTATACGGGGGCTGCCTATAGTGCGAATCCACTGGCAATTGTTAAGATGGCACTCTTTAATGTAGAGCTGATTCGCAGCCTCTGGCAGGCGAATCTGGAGTGTGAGCAGCCAGAAGAAGCAAGGGAGCTTTTGGAAAATATTAGTAGCAGTTATTCCCGGGAGCTTGAACATTCCTGGGAGAATATGAATGCGTTAGAGGATTTGGTGGTTGAAGAACTGTATCTTAAAGGCTAGAATGGACAGTAGGTCTAATAACTGGAGGTGTAAACATTGAAAAGCTTTTTGAAAGAATTTAAGGAATTTATCAGTAAGGGAAATGTGATTGATTTGGCAGTGGGTGTGATTATCGGTGGTGCGTTTCAAAAAATCGTAAACTCCCTAGTGGAAGACATTATCACGCCCCTTATCAATATGGTGGCTCATGTAGAAAGTGTCGATAAGCTGGCTGTAAAAATTGGATCGGCGACCCTAGCATATGGAAAGTTTATCGAAGCGATTTTAAGTTTTCTAATTATGGCGTTAGTCATCTTTCTGATTATCAAGGGTATGAACAGTCTGTCACAGACAGCAGGGAAGATGATGCCAGGAGAACAGAAGGAAGAGATGGATAGTGAGCCGACAACAAAGGAATGTCCGTATTGTTTTTCGACCATTCCGTATCAGGCGGTGCGCTGTCCGAAGTGTACGTCCATACTTAAAGAAGGGATAAAGTTCGAGGAATAAAGGAATGAAAAAGGAATAGTTATGAAGGTTAAAGGAATTATTATGTTAGCACTAGTGTCCTTTATTTGGGGGACCTCGTTTGTAGCTCAAAGTCTTGGGGCAGATATGCTGCCTCCATTTACATTTAATGGCGTTCGCTGTATTATTGGCGGAATCGCCTTACTCCCTTGTATCTGGTTCTTAGATAGATCAGATAGAAAGGGAGAAAGGCCTAAGGCAAACTACCGGCGTAAGGATTTGCTTATCGGCGGACTTGCCTGTGGCATAGTGCTTTTTGTGGCTAGTACCTTGCAGCAGATCGGAATTCGTTATACCACTGCCGGTAAGACAGGTTTTATCACCGCCTTTTATATTGTCTTCGTACCCGTAATCTGCTTCTTTATGAAGAAACAAACCGGACTGCAGATTTGGTTAGCTGTAGGCTTGGCTTTTGTGGGACTTTATTTTCTCTGCGTCTCAGAGGAATTTGTCTTGGCAAAAGAGGACATGATCCTGTTCTTATCAGCCCTTGTCTATGCCGTACATATTATGGTGATTGATCATTTCACCATGAAAGCGCCGGGAGTTAAGATGTCCTGCTTACAATTCTTTGTGGCAGGCGGCTTATCCCTACCGGTGATTCTTTTTTCGGAGAGTCCAAAGCTTTCGACGTTTGTACCGGCGATTGGTCCCCTTTTATATGCAGGCGTGCTCTCTTGTGGGGTGGCATATACGTTACAGATTATTGGACAGCGGTATGTAAAGGCCACGGTGGCCTCTTTGATTTTAAGTATGGAGGCATGCTTTTCCGTATTGGCTGGTTGGCTAGTGCTAAAAGAGTACCTAAGTCCAAAGGAGCTACTGGGATGTTTGTTGATGTTTGGGGCAATTTTAATTGCTCAAGTGCAGCTACCAAGTAAAGCAAAGGTAGTAGAATTAGAAGGAGAAGAAGTATCATGATTAGAAGTGTGGAACCAAAGGATAAGGATGTGTATCTAGACCTAGTAAGAGCTTTTTATCAGTCAGAGGCTGTGCTTCATAGCATTCCTGATGAATATATTGAAAATACGTGGAATGAATTAATGTCTTCTAGCGATTATGTGAAGGCCTATATTTTAGAAAGTGATAATCAGGTTGCCGGTTACGCCCTGCTTAGCTTTACGTTTTCCCAAGAGGTGGGTGGCAAGGTGGCTTGGCTTGAAGAGCTCTTTATGCTACCGGAATTTAGAGGGCAGGGCCTTGGCAAAGAGTTCTTTGCCTTTATGGAGGCGAATGTTGAAAGTAAGGTTTCTAGAATCCGCCTAGAGGTAGAGCCAGATAACAACCGGGCAAAGAGGCTTTATGAGTCCCTCGGCTATGAAGATTTGCCCTATGTGCAGATGGTGAAGGAGTAGGCTGATGAAGTTTGTTATTCAAAGAGTAACCGAAAGTCGTGTAAAAGTAGCTGGTGAAGTCATCGGTGAAATTGGCAAAGGCTACATGGTGCTTATTGGTGTTGCCGATGAAGACACGGAAGCTATCGCCGATAAGATGGTGCGTAAGCTGATCGGTCTGCGGATCTTCGAAGATAGTGAAGGAAAGACCAATCTATCTCTAGAGCAGGTAGGCGGTAGCTTACTCCTTATCTCTCAGTTTACCCTATATGCCAACTGTAAGAAAGGGAATCGCCCCAGCTTTACTCAGGCCGGTTCACCAGCTCTTGGCGAAGCTCTCTATGAGTATATTATTCGCAAATGTAAAGAAGAGGTACCGGTGGTAGAGAAAGGGTCTTTTGGCGCCGAGATGCAGGTGGAGTTAGTGAATGACGGTCCCTTTACCATTGTCTTAGATTCAGATGAACTATAAGAACCATAAAAAAACTTGACAAGCTCCTCATTGTTCCTTATAATTACCTTAAAAGGAACAGAAAGGAGCTTTTTGCTATGGAAGGGAACTATTTATCGGTAGAATATGTGGCGAAGACACTTGGTATTCATCCGAAGACGATTCAAAGATATATAAGGGAAGGAAAACTACCTGCAGTAAAGGTCGGTAAAGCGTGGCGGATCAGTGGTCATGATTTGAGTGTGTTTCTTGAAGCGAATAAGACAGGGGATGAACGGGTATTTACCTCTCGTAAGATTACTAGCTCCTCGGTTATTGATATCCAGGTATTAGATGAAGAAGAGGCTCTTAGAATTATCAATTTGCTGTCAGCGACGATGAATGCAAAGCCAGATGATTTGACGAACTCGTCTCTACGCTCGCAGTATATTGAAGCTCAGAGCATCGTACGTGTATCTCTTTGGGGTGAAATCGACTTTGTCAAAACCATGTTAGATATGATTGTAATGATTACGAAGGAAGAAGCATAGGTACAAATTATGAATTATAAAATTATTGAAATAAACAACGATAAAATTGCGATTGCTAGCGATGACGTACAGATTAAAAGTCCAGGAGAGATGCTTGATTTGGCGGGAACCATAGATTATCAGGATGGATGCAACAAGTTAATTATGAAAAAGGAGATGTTTCCTCAGGAGTTCTACTGGTTATCCACAGGATTTGCCGGAGAGGTACTTCAGAAGATGGTAAACTACGGGAAGAAGGTAGCGGTGGTCGGCGATTTTAGCGAGTACTCCACACCCTCTTTTGATGCGTTCCTAATCGAATGCAATCGTGGAAAAAGCTTTTTCTTTGTAGAAAGTATGGATATAGCCAAGGAGAAATTAGCAAACTAGAGAACCACTTCAGAAATAAGACCCTAGGGTCTTATTTCGTTTTCTGTCTAACAATTATTAAAAAAGTATAAAGTTAAATTAAGCGACGAATGGTCTTGAAAAAATAAAAAAGATGAGTTAAAGTATTGGTTAGACATCTAATCAATAAAAGAGGTGAAAAAAATGAAAAAGGGTAATAGTGCACCGTTTTTTATGCTGATAACGACGCTGGGACACCTTTTAGGTTATCGGTCAATGAAGCGGATGAATACCATAGAAGCTAAGCCAGGTCAGGCGCGAATCCTTTATAGTCTGCGAGCCGCGGGCCAGCTTTCCCAAGCGGAGCTAGCGAAGCGCTCGTGTATTACGGCGCCCTCTATGACGGTAGCACTAAAGAAACTGGAACATATGGGATTGGTTGAAAAAACCTTAGATTCCGAAGATAAGCGGATAGTTCGTATTAGCATTACGGAAAAGGGCCTAGCTCAGGTTCAGAAAATTGAGGATGCGATCCAAGGAATGGATCAGCTAATCTGTGAGAATATGACGGCAGAAGAAAAAATAATCTTTAGACGTCTATTGCTTCAAGTCATTTCCAATTTGGAAGACAATGAGGAGAAGGATGTGTACGAGGTGATGCGAGAAGTACACCTAGATATGCACGAGCACAAATCACCCCACAGAAAGCGAGGAAAACAAGTAGATGAATAAATTAATTAAGTTTCTAAAGCCCTTTGGGGCCAGCGTTCTAGCGATTTTGTTAGTATTAATCGTGCAGGTATATTGCGACTTGTCGCTACCTACCTATACGTCTAATATCGTTAACGTTGGTATTCAGCAAAAGGGTATTAGCGAAAAAGTCCCCCACTACATAAGTGAAGAGGACATGGGAAAGCTCCAGATGGTGTCATCCCCCGAGACCGCTGAGCTTCTGCAAGAGAGTTATGAAAAGGATGAGAAACACTCGACCGAAAAGGTCCCAGTGTTAAAGCTAAAGAAGTCTGTTAAGGATAACGACGCCAAGCGCGAGAAGCTAGAAGATGCTGTAGAAGAGCCGATGTTTCTCATTATGGCAGCCTCTCAGGCGGCAGCCGAAGCAGACAAATCCGGGGAAGCGGGAGCAAATGCTCAGGCGGCCATGGACCCGGCAGCGATTCAAGATAAGCTAAAGGATATCCCAGATACGATGCTAGAGCAGGCAACAGCGGTGTATATCCAAGGCGCATACGAAAACGCCAATGTAAATCTGGAAAAAATGCAAAATAACTATATCCTTAAGACTGGTGCGAAGATGCTAGGGTTAGCGGCTATCGGGATGGTAGCCAGCGTAATCGTCGGCTTCTTAGCCGCGCGTACAGGTGCCGGTGTCGGTAAGCGACTACGTGGTGATGTTTATAAAAAGGTAGTGGGCTTTTCCAATAGTGAGTACGATAAGTTCTCTACCGCATCACTAATTACCAGAAGCTCTAATGATATTCAACAGATTCAGATGATTACGATAATTATGCTGCGAATGGTCCTGATGGCACCGATTATGGCTCTTGGTGGTGTCTGGAAAGTCTTCCATACAAATGTAGATATGGTGTGGATTATCGGTGTGGGCATTATCGCTGTCCTAACGGTGGTGATGACCCTCTTTATCGCCGTTATGCCTAAGTTTAAGCTAGTACAAAAGCTAGTGGATAGAGTCAACCTTGTAAGCCGTGAACTTCTAACAGGCCTTCAGGTTATTCGGGCGTTTAATACCGAGGACTATGAAGAAAAGCGGTTTGATAAAGCCAATAAGGATCTCATGAAAACCCAGCTCTTTGTTAATAGGGCGATGACCTTTATGATGCCGATGATGATTTTGATTATGAACGGTATCACCGTATTGATCACCTGGAACGGCGCTCACGGAATTAACGAAGGAACGATGCAGGTAGGTGATATGATGGCTTTCATTCAGTATACGATGCAGATTATCATGTCCTTCTTAATGATTAGTATGATTTCCGTTATGCTACCACGAGCTGCCGTCTCGGCCGTTCGCGTGGATGAAGTCTTGACTAGTGAGACGATGATTAAAGATCCTAAAAGTCCCAAGACCTTACCAGAGTCAGGCAAAGGGGAAATCGAATTTAAAGACGTGCATTTCCGTTATCCCAATGCAGAGGAAGATGTTATTGAAGGGGTCTCCTTTGTGGCTACACCGGGAGAAACCACGGCTATTATCGGTAGTACTGGTAGCGGTAAGTCGACGATGATTAACTTGATTCCCAGATTTTACGATGTGACCGGTGGGCAGATCTTAATCGATGGTGTAGATATTAGGGAAGTGACTCAGCACAATCTCCGAAAGGATATCGGCTACGTTCCTCAAAAGGGCGTGCTCTTCTCCGGAACAATTCGCTCGAATATTCTTTATTCAGATCCAGAAAATGGCGAAGAAGTGATGAAGGAAGCAGCGGACATTGCGCAAGCTACAGAATTTATTACACAAAAAGAAAATGGGTACGATAGTCCAATTGCCCAAGGTGGTACGAACGTTTCTGGTGGGCAAAAGCAGCGCCTATCCATTGCCAGAGCGATAGCGGGAGATCCGAAGATATATATTTTTGATGATAGCTTCTCCGCGCTTGATTATAAGACCGATGTAACCCTGCGAAAAGAGCTAGCAAAGAAGACGAAGGATGCTACGGTACTTATTGTCGCTCAGCGAATCAGTACAATTGCCCATGCAGAAAAAATATTAGTGCTAGACGACGGCAAGATTGTTGGCGAAGGCACCCATAAAGAACTCCTTAGAAATTGTGAAGCGTACCATCAGATTGCGGCTTCTCAGTTATCAGAGAGCGAGCTTGCAGAAGACATGAAGGAGGTGGGCTAAAAATGGCAGAACCAAAGAAACAAAATAGAGGCCCAGGATTTGGTCGGGGACCAGGTGGCCCTCCGGGGGGCGTGCCAGGAGAAAAAGCGAAGAACTTTGGACCCACGATGAAAAAACTCTTTGGCTATTTGGAAACGTATAAGATAAGTGTGATATTTGTGGTTATCTTTGCCGTAGGCGGTACCATCTTTAATATTGTGGGACCGAAAATTCTCGGTAAAGCCACCACCGAAATATTTACCGGCTTAGTCTCTAAAGTACAGGGCGGCGACGGCATTGATTTCGGTAAGATTGGTCAGATTCTCCTTTTCCTTTTAGGACTGTATGTATTGTCCTCGGTCTTAACCTTTATTCAAGGCTTTATTATGACAGGGATGACCCAGAAGATTACGTATCGAATGCGTAAGCAAATCTCGGAAAAGATTAATCGTCTACCGATGGATTATTTTGATAAGCAGACCCACGGGGAGATTCTTTCCAGAATTACCAACGATGTGGATACCCTTAGCCAGAGTCTTAACCAAAGTGCAACCCAGATTATTACTTCGGTAACGACGATCATCGGTGTTTTGGTGATGATGCTAAGCATCAGCCCAGTGATGACCTTAGTGGCACTTTTGATTCTACCGGTATCTATGGGACTGATTTCGGTAATTGTAAATAAATCCCAAGGCTTCTTTATGGACCAACAAAAGTATCTTGGAGATGCCAATGGTCAAGTGGAAGAGGTCTACAGTGGACACAATATTGTCAAGGTATTTAATAAAGAAAAGGACGTTATCGCGACCTTTGATGAGACCAATGAAAAGCTTTATCAGTCAGCCTGGAAATCTCAGTTCCTTTCAGGTATGATGATGCCGATTATGCAGTTTATCTCTAACTTAGGTTATGTGGTGGTGGTTATTCTCGGCGGTTATCTTGCTCTTAAGAGTAAGATTGAAGTGGGTGATATCCAGTCTTTTATCCAATACGTACGTAGCTTTACCCAACCGATTCAGCAGGTGGCTCAAGTGGCTAATATGCTACAGTCAATGGCAGCCGCCTCGGAGCGGGTATTTGAGTTCTTAGAAGAGCCCGAAGAAGTAGAGAGTACGAAGAAACCGCTATCAATCGCCGGGGTGGAAGGTAATATCGAATTTGATCACGTGCGCTTTGGCTATGACCCAGAAAAGATTATTATTAATGACTTTTCAGCGAAGGTTAAGCAGGGTCAGACGGTAGCGATTGTCGGACCAACTGGTGCCGGTAAGACCACGATGATTAAGCTATTGATGCGCTTTTACGATGTTAATAGCGGCTCTATTAAGCTAGACGGCCACGATATTAGAGAGTATGCTAGAGATGACCTGCGTAGTCAGTTCGGCATGGTTCTTCAAGATACTTGGCTATTTAAAGGAACAATTGAAGAGAATATCAAATACGGAAGATTTGATGCCACCCATGAAGAGGTGGTGGCCGCTGCTAAAGCTGCCCATGCTCACCGATTTATTCAGACGCTACCAGGTGGCTATGATATGGAGTTAAACGAAGAGGCAAGTAACGTCAGTCAAGGGCAGAAGCAGCTGCTTACGATTGCCCGGGCGATTTTGCAGAACCCGAAGATTCTCATCTTTGATGAAGCGACCAGTAATGTGGATACGCGGACAGAGGTGCGGATTAAAAAGGCGATGAACAACTTGATGGAGGGGCGTACCAGTTTTGTTATTGCTCATAGGCTCTCAACGATTCGTGATGCCGATATGATTCTCGTTATGAAAGACGGCGATGTCATCGAGCAAGGTTCACACGACGAATTGATTCAGCAGGGTGGCTTTTATGAGCAACTGTATAACTCGCAATTTGATCAAAGTGCATAGGAGGAAGTTCAGGTGGATAAGTTAAAACAGCAGATGGATTTTTTACTAGAGATTGACAAGGAGAAGAAGATTGGACGCCAGACTTATATAGCAGATGGCAGCAGGAAGGAAAACGATGCGGAACACGCTTGGCACATGGCGATGTTTGCGCTAATTTTGCAGGAGTATGCAGGAGAAGCCGTAGATATTGGTCGGGTTTTGTCGATGATTTTGATTCATGATGTAGTAGAGATTGATGCCGGCGATACTTATGCCTACGACGAAGACGCGAAAAAGACCCAAAAAGAGCGGGAAGAGAAGGCGGCAGAGCGAATCTTCGGGATGCTGCCAGAACTGCAACGAGACCATTTTCTCAGCCTTTGGCATGAATTTGAAGAAGGGACCTCGGCAGATGCGAAGTACGCGGTAGCTCTTGACCGCTTACAACCGATGATGCTAAATGCGGCAGCCGGTGGTAAAAGCTGGAAGGAACACGGGGTAACCCTAAGTCAGATTCTCGTTCGCAACCATGAAACGGCGAAGAATACCGAGGCTTTATGGGAATATTCATTCAATGAATTTGTAAAGCCTCATGTGGAAAAAGGCAATATTAAGGGCTAATAGAGAAGGAAGGTGAGCGGATGCCAGAACTACCAGAGGTAGAGACAGTAAGACGGATGCTAATAGATACCGTGGTTCCCAAAGAGATTGTCAAGGTAGAAGTATATTACGAGAAGATTGTCGATGGTGACGCCGCCGACTTCGCAAAGAGATTAACCGGTCAAAGCTTTGAAAGTATCGACCGCAAAGGCAAGTTTTTGATATTTATCCTAAGCCAGGACGCGTTTATCTCCCATCTGCGAATGGAAGGCAAGTATGAGCTAGTAGATGCTGCCTTTCCCCGGGATAAGCATGAGCACCTAAGCTTCTTCTTAGAGGACGGCACCAGACTTCGCTATCTCGATGTGAGAAAATTCGGACGGGTTAAGCTAGTAGATAAACAGGATTATCTAAAAGAACCCTCCCTCATGAAACTAGGACCGGAGCCTTGGGACATCACTAGCGATTATTTCTACCAGCGGATTCATAGGAGTGAGAAACCTATTAAATCACTGCTTTTAGATCAAAGTGTGATAGCCGGTCTTGGCAATATCTACGCCAATGAAGTCTGCTTCCGCGTAGGCTTAAGTCCCAAGACACCAGGAAAGAAGCTTAGCAAAAAGAAAGCAGAGGAAATCTTAGAAGCCTCGAAGACTATTCTCACCGAGGCCATTCGCTACAAAGGTACGACGATCCATACTTTTTCCAGCAACGGCGAAAGTGGAGGTTACCAAGACCATCTCTTAGTCCATGGTCAGAAAAACTGCCCTACTTGTGGCCGGGAGCTTACGAAAGAAGCGGTTGGTGGTAGAGGAACATATTACTGTAAAAATTGTCAGAAGTAATAGTGAAGCATTCACCCTAAAGCCAAGTTTTAAATAGCTTACGGCTAGTCTGGGGTGGATGCTTTTTATTCTTTGATTTACTTTTATGTTTAAAAATGACATATTATAAACATGAAAGTAAACAAGGTGATATTATGAAAAAAGAAGTTTTGAAAAAAATTGCAGATGATAATAATGGGTATTTATTTACAGCAGATGTTCTTTGTCACGACATTTCAAAAACCTACATGGCAAATTTTGTTAAGGAAAATGGGTATGAAAGAGTAGGTCATGGAATTTATGCGGCTCCGGATGTTTGCCAGATGAACTCTATTTATTACAAAAAGCAAATCCCAAGATTGTTTTTTCAGGCGAAACAGCTCTCTATATTCATGGATTGACAGATAGAGAATACCAAAGAATAGAAGTTACTGTTCCTAAGGGGTATAATGCCGTTCATTTGCGTAAGAAGCACATTAAAGTAAGAACGATGAAAGATGAGCTATATGAAATGGGGACAACAATGGTTGAATCAGGATATGGAAACATGATTATTGTTTATGATCAAGAACGAACCATCTGCGACACAATCATTAACCGAAAGAAAATGGATGTCCAAATCTTTCAAGCTGCAATTAAAGAATACATGGCGGTTTCAGATAGGAAGTTACAAGCGCTCGTCCGTTATGCTGAGAAACTGGGGGTTAGAGATGAGGTAATGAAATATGTGGAGGTGTTGACATGATTCATACATCAAGAGGTTTGTTCATATGTATTGGATAAATTGGTAGAAGAAGTATAATGAAACCACTAACAATTTCCCATATAGACATACTTTAGATACCGTCTGGCGATTCCCGCTAGGCGGTATATTTTTGCGATTTCGGTGGCTTCATTATCTAGCATTTGATAGCGGGGAAAGAATCGTGATAGATGCAAGGGGATATCTGCATCAAGGGAAGCAAGCCATTTTGCTAGAGCCCCAATTTCCTCCTCACTATCGTTCATTCCGGGAATGACGAGTGTGGTGACTTCAATGTGGGCGCTTTGGTGGGCTTCGGTGATAAAGCGCTTTACTGTCTCGAGATCCCCTTTGACTTTCTTATAAAAGTCATCCGTGAAGCCTTTTAGGTCGATGTTCATTGCGTCAATATAGGGGCTTATTTCGCTGAGTACCTGGGGACTCGCGGTGCCATTTGTCACGAGGACGTTTACCATACCGGCTTCTTTTACTAGCTTGGCAGTGTCTCTTACGAACTCGTAGCCGATTAGCGGTTCATTATAGGTATAGGCGACGCCGATATTGCCGCTTTCGCGCTTCATAAGGGCTAGGTTACAGAGTTCTTCGGGTGTTATCTCCTGAGTTTCTATATCTGCCTTCGAGGCCATGGAGATTTCAAAATTTTGGCAAAAAGGGCAACGCAAATTACAACCGTAACTTCCAACAGAGAGAATCAAAGAACCTGGATGAAAGTTACGTAAGGGTTTCTTTTCGATAGGATCAAGAGCAAGGGCGGTGATTTTACTGTAGTTAAGAGGGATGATTTTGCCGTCGATATTTTGCCGCCCATTGCAAAAGCCCGTTTGCCCTGGGAGTAATTCACACATATGAAAGCAGACATTACATGTAGTTCGCATAGCGATTCCTCCTTGTAGGGAAATAGAACTACTCGTGGCGCACGACTTCAAAGCGCTCCAACGAATATTCTTCGTCCTCGGTGATACTAGCTTTGTTCTTGGCGATTTTTATTTGGGCAGCGATTGTATCAATGCCTTCTAGATTCGGTAGAAGTAGCCCGCGTTTATAACCTGAGGTGACGACTACGCCGTACTTCTTCACGTCTAAGTCAGCTTCGGAGGTGATTGCTTCCATCGGACCGAGGACATCAACGCTGATAATAAGCTTATCTAGTTCGTCTTCGGAGACCCCGTCAAAGCGAGGATCTCTAGTGGAAGCACTAAGGGCATTTTCGATAATCTCTTCACCTAAATTTTCTTTCGTTGCCTGGAGGGTACCGATACAACCTCGTAGCCGACCGTCCTTTTTGAGAGATACAAAGGTCCCGGCGGTGGTTTCATAGAACTCGCTTGGCAAATCTTCAGGCAGCGTAAGCTGCTGTCCTGTTGTTACGTAAAGTTCAATCGCTTGTCTGGCAAGTTTGACATAAATATCTTCTCTGGTTCGATGTTCGTCTAACCAGAGTTTTTCTTTTGCCAGATACTGCTCTTTAAAGTTACGGGAAAGGTCTTTTTCTAAAGGCTTGTAGGTGCATATTCCGTACCCGACGCCGAAAGGACCTTGATATGCTAAAGCATCACTGCTAACGGCTGTACGGTCTAGAGTGCCCGCCATTATAGTAAAAGCACGATGCCCGCACTCCCCGGCTTCATCAAGAAAAGTCTCGGAAAAATCAAAGAGTTTTTCAAAATCGGCACTGCCCATGACTTCCATTATTTGCTGGTCGTACTTGGGGCCGGCAGGGTTATAGCCATAGGGACCGGAATCCTTTAGCCGATGAGATAAATCGCCGCTAGCGATAATAACCACATCCTTTTCTAGGACTTGAACGGTTTCTTTAATGATTTGTCCTAGTGTATAGTGCTCGGTAAGAGAAAGACCGGATAGTCCGATTCGCACAACCTGATAATCACGATAGTATTTATTAATAAAATAAAGGGGAATCATGGTACCGTGATCAAGTCTTTTAGTTTGTTCGCCTTCGGTGCCGGCTGGAAAGTCTCTGGCGATTGCCAGCTTCTCGAGATTAGCGATAAATTCTCGGTCGTAATCTGCGGAAATCGTGATACCTTCAGCTCCGTAATCCCAGAAATCGCCTTTGGCTCTTTTCCCTGGAGAGATGTGAAAATAGTCGCGGTACATTATTTGATGAGGGCTAATGACGATAATAGTTTCTGGCTTTTGCTCACTAATTCTTTCGGCAACGTGATGAAAGGCTGTAGTTATCTCGGCGACTCCTCGTTCTTTGCCTTCACCTACTTCGGGAATGATAAGGGGCGGATGGGGGACCATATATGTGCCTAAAATACTCATTGTGATACCTCCTTTTGCATATATTGTACCAAAGGGAAGCAGAAAATGGTACACTAGTGGTGAGAAATATTCATGGAGAGGAGTGTATTTGAGATGACAAAAGGATGGCGCATCTATCAAAAAATCCTAAATATCTTAAGCCTAATATTAGTTGCCGGTTCCACTCTTTTTCTGGTGGCCTACTGGTCTCATATTCCAGATGTTGTCCCAGCCCATTACGGGGCTTCCGGTGAAGTGGATCGCTATGGAAGTAAGGGCGAGCTAATCTTTGTGCAGGTGTTTTTAATTGCCATATACCTCATTATATCTTTAGTGGAGCGACAACCGCGGACGTGGAATACAGGGGTTACGATGACGGAGCGCAACAAAGACGTTGTTCACCAAGAGGTGGGTAATATCCTGATTACCATAAAATTTACAATGATGGTAATGTTCGTATATGTCCAGGGGATTAGTATTTTTGGTCGCAACCTTGGGGTGTGGTTTATGAGTGCCACCTTAATTGCCACTTTTGGTAGTTTGATATTCTTCTCGATTCGCGTATATTTTAAAAGCAGGAGATTGCAATGACGATTCTAATCGATGCTGATGGTTGCCCAGTAGTGAAGATCGCTGTCCAGTTGGCAACGAAATATAAAAAGGAATGTATCATACTCTGTGATACATCTCATACCTTTTCCGTAGAGGGCGCAAGGACCATAACGGTTTCCAAAGGAAGCGATAGCGTGGATTTTGCTCTTGTTAATATGGTACAGCCAGGGGATATTGTTGTAACCCAGGACTATGGATTGGCCGCCATGTGCCTGGCAAGAAAAGGCATTCCGATTAGTCAAAACGGCATGGTATATACCGATTACAACATCGACTCCCTGCTTTTGGCGCGGCATACGGCGAAGAAAGTGCGGATGAGTGGTGGGCGCCTGAAAGGTCCTGCCAAAAGAAGCGCCGAACAGGACAAAGCCTTTGAGAAAAAAATAGAAGAATTATTAGTACAAAATTAAGAAAGGGAGCGCTGCTTCCTTTCTTAATTTTTTTTAAGATTAGGTGCCTTTACCTGTAAGGTAACGAGTTTAGAATGAAAGCACAGATAAAGGAGGAGGTGCTTTCCATGAAGATAGTAAAACCAGCTGTAGCAGGAACTTTAGAATCCAGCGATTGTCAAGTGACCGTAGAAAGCGGCCAAGGAGAGGTTGAATTAGAACTAACTAGCAGTGTAATCAGTCAATACGGGGAACAGATTGAGAACGTAATTAGGGAAACTCTAGATAAGTTAGCAGTAGAAAGTGTGAAAATCACTGTCGTTGATAAAGGGGCTTTAGACTGTACCATTAGAGCCAGGGTAGAATGTGCCGTTTATCGTGCTAACGGACAGACGGGTCCATGGAGGGAAATCGCATGAACGAAAATAAAAAACGTTTAAGACGAACCATGATGTTCTTAAATGCTCAGAAACCAGGACTTATTAAGGATGCGTATATCTATAAACCAGATTCGATTATTTTCGACTTAGAGGATGCGGTGGCTGAGAATCAAAAAGATGCAGCCAGATACTCACTTTTTCACGCGTTAACCACCATTGATTATCGGGGCTGCGAAAAGGTGGTGCGTATCAACGGTCTCGACACACCATACTGGCGGGAAGACGTGCGGTGTGCCGTTGCCAGTGGCTGCGATGCCATTCGGGTACCAAAGACCGAGAGTCCCCAGCAGATTAAACTAGTGGAAGAAGAAATTGTGAAAGCGGAAAAAGTCTATCACATTCCGGCGGGTAAAGTTCTGATTATGGCCGCTGTTGAATCTGCTAGAGGGGTAATGAAAGCCTTAGACGTGTGTGAAGCCTCGGAGAGAATGTTTGGAGTAGCTCTTTCAGGAGGGGATTACACTAGGGATTTGCAGACGCACATTACCGGAACTGGTGTGGAGTTAATGGGCGCTCGGCAGCAACTTATTATTGCCGCTCGGGCAGCGAAAGTGCAGTGCTTTGATACGGTTTTCACCGATCTTGATAATATGGATGGCTTTCGCCAAGAGGTAGAGACCATAAGACTGATGGGCTTTGACGGTAAATCGATTGTCAATCCGCGACAAATCGGAATCGTCCATGATATTTTCACACCGACAAAGAAGGATATTATTTTTTCGGAAAAAGTGGTCAGGGAAATCGACGAGAAGAAGAAACAAGGCATTGGCGTATTTACTGTAGATGGAAAGATGATTGATATTGCCTTTTATGACGGTGCAAAGCGGGTTCTAGATATGGCTAAGGCCTCAGGAATTTACTAGGAGGAATGAAAAATGCTGAATAATGTGGGACGAGATATACCGGAAGAAGTAATCGAGACGACAAAAAAAGAAGTATTCAAGGGGGTACGTTATTATGATGGGCACGTTTATGAAAAAAAAGGACCGGAAACGAAGTGCGTTATTCGCTCCGGTGGAGATAAGTTGGTTGCTGGTATTCGTGACGTTTTGCTTAAATGTGGGATCAAAGATGGTATGACCTTAAGCTTTCATCACCATTTCCGGGATGGAGATTATATCGTCAATATGGTAATGAAAGAGGTGCATGAGTTAGGTATTAAGGACATTACCATCTGTGCCAGTTCCTTAGGGAAAGCTCACGATCCCCTTTGTGATTATATTGAAGATGGTACCATTACCCAGATACAGTCATCTGGTGTAAGAGGCCGAGTAGGCCAGGCTATTTCCGAAGGGAAATTAAAAGGATACGCCATTATGCGCTCACACGGCGGTCGCGTACGAGCGATTGAGTCCGGCGAAGTTAAGATTGATATCGCCTTTATCGGGGCGCCGACTTGTGATGATTATGGGAATTGTCGGGGAATCGGTGGGGTTTCAAACTGTGGCGTCTTATCTTATTCTATGGTGGATGGCGATTATGCCGATAAAGTGGTGGCGATTACCGATTGCCTAGTGCCCTTTCCTAATTTTCCAGCCCATATCTCCATGACCAAGGTGGACTATGTGGTAGAAGTGGAGGCCATTGGTAATCCAGAAAAAATTGCCACAGGTGCGGCGAAACCGACAACGGATATGCGTAAGCTGATGATGGCCGATTACTGTACTCAGTTTGTTATCAATACCCCTTACTTTAAAGATGGCTTTTCCTATCAGACGGGAGTTGGTGGCGCTTCGATTGCTTCTACGATCTCTCTAGCGAAAGTTATGAAGGAACGAAATATCCGGATGGGCTTTGGCGTTGGTGGGTTGACGAAACCAATGTGTGATTTGCTACTTAATAACCAGGTGGATTGTCTCCTTGATACCCAGGATTTTGACTTAGATGCCGTAAAGTCGGTGCAAAACATGAAGCATTTTCGGATTTCTGCCTCAGAGTATGCCAATCCCTTTAATAAAGGAGCCATTGTTAATAAATTAGATTTTGTCATTCTTGCTACCCTAGAGGTAGATGTGAACTTTAATTGCAACGTAGTAGTAGGTTCTGACGGGGTTATTACTGGCGCCCAGGGCGGACACCCAGATACGGCGGCTGGAGCAAAGTGTACCGTTGTGCTGACGCCGCTCTTACAGGGAAGAACGCCGGCGGTATGTAATGAGGTAACAACGGTTACGACTCCTGGAGAATCGATTGATGTGGTTATTACCGATTATGGGATTGCCATTAATCCAGCTAGACAGGATCTGATTGACTGCATGAAAGAGGTTAAGTTACCTTTTAAGACGATTGAAGAGTTACGTGATATTGCCTTTTCCATTGCGGGTGAACCGAAGAAGGTTGCTTTTGAGGACCGGGTGGTAGGGATTATCGAAAGTCGGGACGGTACCATTATGGATGTAGTTCGTCAGGTAAAAAAGCGAGCGTAAAAACGAGGTGGTTCAAGATGATTAAGGAAGAAAGAGTGGTAAATCTGCAGGAAGTGTTAGACTTTCGTGAGGAGAAAGACCAGTTGCAAAAGGCCTTAATGGAGAAATACGAGCAGGCGGTAGTGGTAAGCTTTGGGATGAATATTCCGGGGAAAGTTAAGGTGACGAAAGAGAGTTATTGGGCGTTTATTTATGGGTGTAAAACGATAGAATCTCTTTTTCACGACCTCGGTCTTGTGGTTTATCGAAAGAAAGCTCAGTGTTGCGGGGCTGGTAATAGTGCTATCTACGCTTTAGGTGGCAGTAGCATCAGAGAAATGAAGGAAAAGATGGTGGAGATTGAGGAAAATCATCCGCTGGGTCGTCTTTTTGATATTGACGTAATGGAAAAAGGCAGCAGTATCTCCCGGGTAGAAATTGGAAGAGAGCCGCGTAAATGTCTACTTTGTGGACAAGATGCGAAGCTTTGTTGCCGGAGCGTGGCCCATTCACAAGAAGAAGTGGCAGGTAAAGCCGGAGAAATCATTCGTCAGTACTTAAACTAAAGGGGTGATAAAGCATGAAGGTGCAAGAGATAAGTTACGGTTATGAAAAGGAGTGCGAAGAGGTGGCCAATCTGGCTTACCAAGCGCTTTTAGAAGAGGTGTATACTACCGTTAAGCCAGGGCTAGTTGATTTGTATTCAAATGGTGCCCATCAAGATATGGATGTTCGGCTTTTCGAAGTGAGTGCCTCAACTCTTCGCCCTTATTTTTCAAAGATGGCTTTTGCCGGTGCTCATGTAATTGGGCCTTATGAGGATATTTTTAGAGAAATTAGGAAGTGGGGAAAGATCGCTGAGCAAGCAATGTACGGGCAGACGAAGGGAGTTAATACCCATAAAGGATTAATCTTTTCGTTAGGAATTTTTTGTGCTGCTTATGGTCTTTGCCTAAGACAACAAAGGTCCATTAGTCTTGAGAATTTAATTAAGGAAGAGCAGAAGCTAGTACGCTTAACCCTAGAAAAGGAAGTGGCCAAGTTAGCAGGAAATAAAAGAGGCGCTGGTGCAAGAGGAGAAGCGCTAAGTGGTTATCGGAGTGTTACAGAGGTGGCCATGCCCCAGATGGTGAGGGCTCTTGCGCTAGGGAAGGATTGGAACAGGGTAAAGCAAGAAACATTATTCTCCCTAATGGCAGTAGTAGAAGATGCGAATATCTTAGCAAGATGTAACCGAGAAACCCTGCTTGAAGTACGAGAACTAGCGCTTAGTCTCCAAGGAGCAGATATGAGTAAGTGTAAGGAAGTGGATAGGTATTTTATCCAGCGTAACATCAGTCCTGGAGGTAGTGCCGATCTTTTGGCCCTGACGATTTTTATTCATAGTATTGTGTGCTAGTTATTAATATTAATTATGGTATAAAACGATAGCCTACCCCTCTAACGGTAACGATATGGGTGGGCTTTTTGCTGTCTGCTTCAATCTTGCTACGGAGGCGGTTGATATAAACCATAATGGCGTTATCATCGACAGCGATGTCTGTGCCCCAGACTTGCTCGTAGATCATATCCTTTGTGAAGACTTGGCCGGGATGATGGAGGAACATGGACATAAGAGCGCTTTCTTTATAGGAAAGGATAATCTCTTCACCGCTTTTATAGAAACGCATGGTAGTGGTGTCGAAAGAGAATTCACCGCGCTCAATCATGGTCTTATGTTCGTCCATGAGTTGTTGATTGCGCCGTAAAATGGCCTTTACTTTCGCACCGACGACGACAGGGCGAAAGGGTTTGGTGATGTAGTCATCAGCACCGAGAGAAAGACCGTATAAAGAGTCAAAGTCTTCATTGCGGCCACTAATAACCATTACCGGAGTATTGATTCCTTGAGAGCGCATATGCTTAATAATTTCAAAGCCTTCCATATCGCCTAGAGAGATATCTAAAAGGACGATATCAAAGGTATGATCCTTTAAGAGCGCGAGCGCCTCATGCCCATTTTCTGCAAGGGTACAACTTAAATCGTTGCTTTGCATTACCTTTTCTAATAGTTTGCGAATTGCCGGGTCGTCATCAACGATTAATACTCTGTTTGCCATAATATTCTCCACATCGTAAGTTTCATAAGATATAATACAATTATAAAGGTAGCCAAGTGGCAAGTCAATAAAGGGTAGGTGAGTCATGGAAAAAGGGAAGAACAATCGTAAGTATATTAACGCGGGACTGATAGTTGGCGGTGTCGTAATCTTCTTTTCCTTTCTCTATATCGGGTTTAATATTTGGAATGACTATAAAGGGCAAATGATTCAGCAGCAAAAAGAACAAATGCTCTTGACTGCTAAGTCAATCGGTGAAGGGATGGAGGCGAATTTACCTTCTTATATCTATGATTTGGATTATTTGTGCGAGACGCAAAATGAGGATTTTTCCTCAGAAGCAGCGTGGGAAAACGTGGCCGTATACGTTAAGGTTCATGAGCTATTTGTTTATGATATCGTCTTGGAGGACAATAACCTGGCATTCGTGCGTAGCACGTTAGGCCAAGGCATTAAAGAGGTGCTTTCAGATTCACGGATAGACGAAAAGACAAATTTGCAACTAGTAGCTCTAGATAATGAAGAGAAGTATCTGGCGATTAAGCGTAAGCTAGCGGCTGGCGGCTATATCTCCATTCTTCTCGATGGCAAGAAATATTATCAGTCTATCATGGCGAATGTACCTATGGGGACAAATGGTTATGCGGTTATAAAGGATAGTGAGGGTGTCATTTTAATGTACCCGACGGATGATCAATTAGGGCTGAATGTTATTGAGGGGCGAATGGAGCTTTATCCCTCAGCTGATTATTCCAGTCTGGAAAAAATGATTGAAAAGCAGCGAGAAGGAAAGCAAGGGATTAGTGAATACTACTCCTATTGGTGGCAAAAGATGGATGGGCCAGAAGGCGCCGATGGCGCGCGGGTTAAGAAGATAAGCGCTTATGTACCGGCAGTGATTGGAGATACCTTCTTAATTGTGAGTACGGTCATTGATTATGACGACTTTTATGTGCCGATCGCTGAGGGGTATATGAAGCTAGTCATCCTCTTTGCGACAGCCACGGTTTTATTGATCTTAGTTCTTGTCTACATTGGCCGTCTGCTGATTCAGAGACAGAGAGATACGGAAAAAATTGAGTATTTAACGGGGCTAACCGATGTGCTAGAGAAAATGCGTAAAAGTGAAGAAAATATCGCTCATAGCCAGCGTTTGCAGATTATGGGGACGATGACAGGCGGTATTGCTCATGAGTTTAATAATCTGCTAACACCAATCCTTGGTTATGCGGATTTGCTCTTGCTGGAGATGGAAGGCCGAGTAGATGAACAAGAGCAAGTGAAAGAAATTCAAGATGCCGCTTTAAAAGCGAAGGAGATTATTCATCAATTGTCTTCAATGAGCCGGAAGAATATGGAGACGGTTTTCCGTAAATTATCCGTTCAAGAAGTGATGGAGCGCTCCCTTAAGATGGTGCAGTCTATCTGCTCAGATAACATTCAATTAGTGGCTGAGAAGGTTGCAGAAAACGCATATATCCTAGGGAATCGTACGCAGATAAGTCAAGTCTTGCTTAATATCGTGTTGAATGGAATTCAAGCAATTGGTCAGAATCCAGGAACCATTTGGATTCGTAGCTCCCTTGCCAAAAGGACAGACTTTGAGAGTGAGGTATGGACGGAATATTTAAAAATCGAAATACAAGATACCGGTAGCGGTATGAGCGAGGAGGTTATTAAGCAGATTTTTACCCCTTTTTTCACCACGAAGCAAGCGGGCGAAGGGACGGGTCTAGGTCTCGCCCTAGCAGATCAGATTATCAGGTCTCATAAAGGCAGGATTTTGGTATCTAGTGAAGAGGGTGTTGGTAGTACGTTTACCATCTTTTTGCCCTTGGTATCGGCAGCGTATATTCAGGAGGCGCAAGATGCTAGAAGTGGTAATGAAGAAAGCATCGTTATCGTCGATGATAATCCGAAAGTTTTGTCCATGCTAGAAAAAAATCTAACCAAGATTGGAATTACGGTTTTTACTACTCGCACTTACACCGAAGCCGAGAAGCTACTAAATGAAAAGACGGGTATTATTATCCTAGACCAGAGCATTGGTGGAGAAAATGGAATTACTTTCGCGATGTCGCTTAAAGGAAAATATCCAGAATTGATCAAACTAATAGCCGTAGATGTGGTAGACCGAGAGGTTCTAGAGGCGAAGAATCAGGGGCTTATTGACGATTATTTAGAGAAACCGTTATCAGATGTGGCGATTTTAGAAAAAGCTAGAAGCATTCTTAATAAGTATTAAGAGTAGCTGATTAGTTCTGTAAGGTTAACGCTTTATACTTCACTTATCAAATAAATTTGAGGAGGAAAGTATATGAGTGAAGTAATGTTGGCGGCCTTAGGGTTTGCCTCAATCCTAATGGTGATTGTCCTATTGCTTAGGAACGTGACGATTCCCTCTATTGCCTTTATTGGTGTGGGGTTGGTCACTTCGGTGGTCCTAATTGCGACAGGTACATTTAGCGTTGGAGAAATGGGAGAATTTGTGAAAGAAGGAGTAGCTGGTGTCCACGGAACGGCGGCTCTGTTCATCTTCTCGGTATTGTTTTTCGGGATTATGAACGATGTAGGGATGTTTGACAGGATTATCAATGCTTTGGTTAAAAAAGTAGGTAATAATGTAATCGGTGTTACGCTAATGACGTGTCTTATCGCAATGATTGGACATCTTGATGGCGGCGGTGCTTCTACCTTTTTGATTACGATTCCGGCTATGCTACCAATATACAAAAAGTTAAAGATGCGTCCGACAACCTTGTTGCTAATCTGCGTGACGGCTATGGGAGTTATGAATCTCTTACCTTGGGGAGGACCGACAATGCGGGCCGCCACCGTTTTGGGAATAGAAGCAAATGCTTTGTGGCTACAGCTTATCCCTATGCAAATAGCGGGAATAGTCATTGCCGTTGGTACAGCACTATTCTGGGGCTATGTGGAAAAAAAGCGTGGTGCCGGTATTAATAGCACCTTGGAAGTCGAAGACTATTCCGAATTAGAGGAGACAGAAGAGGTAGATAAAGAAGAATTAGCCAGACCAAAGCTTTTTGTTTTCAATGTAATCTTAACCCTTAGTGTAATCTTAGCCCTTGTGCTTTTGTCAGATTTACCAGCGTACTTTACCTTCATGATTGGATGTGCCCTAGCGCTTCTAGTGAATTACTCGGGTTCAAAAGCCCAGAATAAAAGAATAAAAGCTCATGCAAGTTCGGCTCTCATGATGGCTTCTACGATCTTAGCTGCAGGTGTATTCTTAGGGGTTTTGGAAAGTTCGGGAATTATGAACAACATGGCAACGGCTATCGCTAGCTTGATTCCAGCCTCAATGGGGCGTTTCTTACCAATTATTATTGGTGTGTTATCGGTACCTCTATCGATGATGTTCTGTACAGACGCTTATTTCTTCGGCTTGTTACCAGTACTGATTACGGTAGGAAATGCGTTTGGTGTCAATCCAGCACACACGGCGATTGCTATGGTAGTTTGTCGCAACTGTGCTACGTTTATTAGTCCTGTGGTACCGGCAACATACTTAGGTATTGGCCTGGCAGGAGTAGATATTAAAGCGCATATTAAAAGATGCTTTGGCTGGATGTGGAATGTTAGTGTTGCTTGCCTAGTAGTAGGTATCTTTACCGGTGTGATTCAGTTCTAGTTCTATATAAGACAATAAAAAGTTCCTTGGTTTCGCAGTGAATTGCAAAACCAAGGAACTTTTTCTAATTGATAAGGAACTTTAAATCTTCGAAGGGGGTTAAAGTACGTGGGAAAGAGCACCTGTTTCCGTCTCCATCACATACCCGTGGATGCTTACATCTTTTGGCATGAGCGGGTGATTCCTGAGGAGCCTTACACTTTTTTTAACTTCCTCTTCGATCGTGTTAAACCCAGTGAACCAATCGGCAAAAGCGGAGCATTTACTGGAAAAATCGTCAAGAACCTTTTGCGAGATACCTCGATCGATTAGCTCCTTTTGGATATTAGCTGGTGCAAGCTTGCTAACACCACAATCGGTGTGGCCGATAACGGCTAAGTATTTAATATCAAACTGCAGAATGGCGACCAACAGACTACGAATCGTCGTATCGTATTCATTCAAGACAAGACCACCGGCGTTACGGATAATTTTGGCATCCCCATCTTTAAGGCCTAGGGCGGCGGATAAGAGATTGGTCAAGCGGGTATCCATACAAGTTAGAATGGCGGTCTTTTTAGCCGGTTTCTTGGATGCTAACCGGGGGGCGTAAAGCTCGTTTTCGACAAAAAAACGGTTGTACATAATCATATTTTCTTGCAATTCATTTACCTCCTTTAACGTTAAACTATTCTAACAAAAGGAGATTAATGGAATACGAGGGATTAGCTTAATATTCATTAAGGATGTCTTTGGTCTTCCGCGCAAGATATAGAGGCAGATTGGTAATAGCCCCATCTTTTCGATACCCTCTTTTTGAGAAACGTAAAGCGTTCCCAGGATGGTGTTCCCCAATGTATCTTTTAAATGAAGGTGCGGATTTGTTTTCTCCACCTTTCACTTCGATGGGAATTATTTCTGTGCCATATTGGAGGATGAAATCAATCTCGCTGTTTTTATCGGAAAAATAACGTGGTGCAACTTCAAATTGTCCATGAAGCTGTTGAAGAAGATAGTTTTCTGTTAGCGGTCCTTTGAATTGATAATCGCTTTTTAAGAGAATAGCGCCATTATCAATACCGGCCATATGTTTGAGAAGGCCAGTATCAAAGAGAAATAGTTTGAACTGATCAAGTTTGTCAAAAGCGGCAAGAGGATGCTCTGTTTTAGAGACATTATAAACACGATACAACATTCCGGCGGAAACTAGCCATTCAATCGCTTCCTCAAAATCACGTGCTCTTCCGCCGGTGCGCACAGACCCATACATAAACTTCTCGTTGGGCTTAGCAAGCTGGGCAACGATACTACGGAAAACCATTAGGATTCGTCCACTGTTGACGTTTCCGTTGTGTTTGGAAAAATCGTTTTCGTAGACCTCGATTAGTTCCTTTTGTATTTGAGATATCATGACAGGATCTTTATGAGTAATCCATGAATTAACACATTCTGGCATTCCACCAATAATGAGGTAGTTATTATAAGCTTCTAATAATCGTTGGTGAAAAATATCCTCAATTTGTTGATTCTTTTGAATACTATCATAGTAAGAATAAAGAGACGGATTAGTAGCAGCGAGAAATTCATCAAAAGTAAGAGGGGAAATATCGAGGAGATTAACCATACCAACAGGATAAGACTTTGGTTTTGCAAGCAGGGTTCCTAGCAGGCTTCCGGCGGCAATTATATGATAGTCGTTTGCCTTTTCTTTAAAATATTTCAGAGCGTTGAGGGCCTCAGAACACTCTTGTATTTCATCGAAGATAATGAGTGTCTCGTTAGGAGTGATTTTTTCGCCGATTATCAAAGACAGCAACTCGATAATCCGCTGAGGATTTTTGTTAACTTCGAAAATGGATTTTAGTTCATCATCTTCATCGAAGTTGAAATAGACATAGTTGGCGTAATGATTTTCCCCAAACTCTTTCATTAGCCAAGTTTTTCCCACTTGTCGTGCACCTTTTAAGACTAAGGGTTTACGCTCAGAATTAGCTTTCCAGTTTATCAAATTTTGCATTGCATTTCGTTTCATGGTATCATCCCCTTTCTGTTAAAATTATTGTAACACGTTTTTCTAAGAAAAATAAGTAAAAAAAACACATTTTTCTGAGTTTTTAGCAAGAGAAAAGCACGTTTTTCTAAAAAATCCCCTTGGGCATGCACCCAAGGGGATAATTGTACGCTGTTTTATTTCTTGCTGTCGAGCTCTTGCTTTTTAAGTGCACGAACTTTAAGTGAAAGTCCGAAAAGATTGATAAAGCCTTCCGCGTCGTGGTGGTCATATAGCTCACCAGTTGTGAAGCTAGCTAGGGATTCGCTATAGAGAGAGTAGTCAGAGGTGGTGCCAGCTTTGATGATATTTCCTTTATACACCTTTAGTTTAACCTCTCCGGTTACGTATTTCTGGGTCACATCTACAAAAGCCTGAATCGCTTCACGTAGTGGCGTGAACCATTTTCCTTCATAGACAACTTGGGCGAATTTATTACCCAAGTCTTTCTTTACCGCATAGGTATCACGGTCAAGTACCAGTTCTTCTAGTTGATCATGAGCTTCCATTAAGATGGTACCGCCAGGAGTCTCATAGACGCCCCGTGATTTCATACCAACTACGCGATTTTCTACGATATCGATAATGCCCACCCCGTGTTTTCCGCCGATAGCATTCAAATCAGTGATGATTTCCGATACCTTTTTCTTAACGCCGTTTATGGCTGTAGGAACACCGGCCTCAAAGCTTAAGGTGATGTATTCGCCTTCGTCTGGGGCTTTTTCAGGTGAGACGCCGAGCACAAGTAGGTCATCGTAGTTTGGCTCTACAGCAGGGTCTTCTAATTCCAAGCCTTCATGGCTGATGTGCCATAAGTTACGGTCACGGCTATAGCTGTGACTAGCATCAAAAGGAAGGTCGATGCCGTGTTCCTTGCAGTAGGCAATCTCGTCTTCTCTAGATTCCATTGTCCAAACGTCGGTCATTCGCCAAGGAGCGATGATTTTAAGATCAGGTGCCAGGGCTTTGATTCCCAGTTCAAAGCGAATCTGGTCATTTCCCTTACCGGTAGCACCGTGACAGATAGCGGTAGCGCCTTCTTTTCTAGCGACTTCGACAAGCTTAGCAGCAATCGTCGGTCTAGCCATCGCCGTTCCTAATAGGTATTTGTTTTCGTAGACAGAACCGGCTTTCACGCAAGGCATTACGTAGTTATCACAGAAATCGTCAATTACGTTTTCAATATATAATTTAGAAGCTCCGGAAAGCTTTGCTCTTTCTTCTAGACCGTCTAATTCTTCGCCTTGTCCGCAGTCGATGCAACAGCAGATTACTTCATAATCAAAATTTTCTTTAAGCCAAGGAATGATGGCAGTAGTGTCAAGTCCCCCTGAATAGGCAAGTACAACTTTTTCTTTCATTTTAAAATCCTCCTCTGAATTTAGAACTGTAAATAAATATACAACATATTTAATAAATATGCAATAGTATTTTCTTAAATCGTCCTTAAGTTTAACACTGTACTTGACAAAAGTACACACTTATGTATAATTAAGAAAAACTAATGGACCACATGTAAAGAGGAGCAGACGGATGAAAAAGTACATTTCTGCGATAAATGAATTAAAAGAAGAAACCTCTGCACTCACTGCAAGCAGTGTTATTTTTGTGCCGTGTATCCCCAGTCCCGCTGGGGTTATTTTGCGTAGAAAAATTTCACATGGTAAGAAGCAGGATAAGGTATACATGTAGAGCTGTTTAAATTTGTTATTAGGAAAATTTTAGGACAGGGCTAAAGTGTGAACTTTAGCCCTGTCTTTCTTATGTAACAAGAAAGTTCTTTGAACTTTCCTGTTACATAAAAAGCGCTCCGCGAGGATGCGCACTTCGGCGTAATGTATTTTGTGCGTATGCACACGCCGAAGGCGCCAGAATTTGCCAAGCGCAAATTCTATTTTATGTTCACAAACTACAAATGCGATTATACTTTAGGTTTAAAGGAGAAGAGAGCTATGGATGTACGGGAGACATTAAAGGATAAACAAAAGATTGTAATTAAGGTAGGGACATCAACCATTACCCATGAAGCGACAGGGAATATCGATTTAGATAAGTTAGAGAAGTTCGTGCGCATTCTGACCAACTTGATTAACAAGGGGAAGGAAGTTATCGTCGTTTCCTCAGGTGCCATCGGGATCGGGCGCAATGTCCTAGGAATGAAAGAGCGCCCTAAGGATAAGGCGACAGCTCAGGCCTGTGCGGCTGTCGGTCAAGGGAAGCTGATTATGATTTATGAGAAGCTGTTTGCTGAATATGGGTATTTGACGGCTCAGGTACTTCTAACGAAGGAGTCTATCGCCAACAAGACGTGTGCCCAGCATGCAAAGGAGACCTTTGATCAACTTTCAGCGATGAAGGTAATTCCTATTGTAAATGAGAATGACGCTATTTCGGTAGATGAGGAGAAGTACGGCAATTTTGGTGATAACGATACCATGGCAGCTTACGTAGCAGCGCTTGTGGAAGCCGACCTACTAATCTTAATGAGTGATATCAATGGACTTTACACCGACGATCCGAAAGAGAATCCAAATGCTCGCTTTGTCCATACAGTTAGCAATATCGATAGCAATCTGGTGAAAATGGGACGCGGTGCGAAAAGTTCTGTAGGGACTGGGGGCATGGCGACAAAGATTAAGGCCGCGAAGATTGCGACGAAAGCCAATGCGGATATGGTAATCGCAAATGGCAAGAGTATCTATACCATTAATGACGTGATGGCAGGAAAGAAGATCGGCACCTTGTTCCTGGCGGCAAATAGCGAATATAAGGGTGAGAATGAGGTGGCACCGATCAAAGATATCTACAAGAAGCATATGGATAAGGTGAATAAGCGCAGACACGGAGGTGGCGAGGATGAGTTACATGCAAGTAATTGGTAAACGGGCGAAAGAGGCGAAGAAGAGCATTGCGTACTTAAGTCAGGAGGAAAAGACAGCGGCACTTTTGGCGGTAGCGGATGCCTTAGAAGAGAAAGAAGCCGAGATTATGACCGGTAATCGCCTAGACGTGGAAGCGGCAAAGGCAGCCGGGATGAAGAGCTCTCTCATTGATCGAATGTACTTAGATGAGGCGCGAATCGCCGCCATGGCCGAGGGCCTGCGGGAAATCAGTCTGTTAGAAGATCCAGTGGGGGCGTTTGATGAAGTGAAGGTTCGTCCCAATGGTCTGCGGATTGGAAAGAAGAGAGTTCCCCTAGGCGTGGTGGGAATTATCTACGAATCCAGACCCAATGTCACAGCAGATGCTTTTGGTCTTTGCTTTAAGACGAATAATGTAGCGGTCTTAAGAGGGAGCTCAGATGCGATCAATTCCAATAAGGCAATTACAAGCGCCATTAAATTAGGGCTTAATCGTTGTAAAATCTCTCAGGACGGAATTATCTTGGTAGAGGATACCAGCTACGAAGTGGCTGATGAGATGATGAAGCTAAATGAATACCTAGACGTGCTAATTCCTAGGGGCGGGGCGGGTCTTATTAACCGGGTAGTGGAAAATAGTACAGTTCCTACCATCGAGACGGGAACGGGGAATTGCCACGTCTTTGTAGACCGCTTTGCTGATCAGGAGATGGCGGTAAATATTATTGAAAATGCCAAGACCCAGCGATTAGGCGTCTGTAATGCTTGTGAGTCTTTGGTTATCGACCGGGAAATCGCCAGCCAAGTGCTTCCAAAGATTGTCGCCAGACTAGCGGGGCACGGAATTGAAATTCGCGGTGATGAAGAGGCGAGAAAAATCAGTCCAGAACTTGTAAAGGCGACGGCTGATGACTGGGGAAGTGAATACCTAGACGGGATTATCTCGGTAAAGATTGTCGGTGACGTCCATGAAGGGATTGCTCATATTAATGAATATAATACGGGGCATTCGGAGACGATCGTGACGAATCACCTAGAGCACGCGGACCTTTTCCAGGAACGAGTGGATGCAGCCGCGGTCTATGTAAATGCCTCAACTAGGTTTACCGATGGGTGTGAATTCGGCTACGGTGCCGAAATCGGTATCAGTACCCAGAAGCTACACGCCCGCGGGCCGATGGGCTTAGCAGCGCTAACCACCACCAAGTTTGTTATCTTTGGTAATGGTCAGATAAGAAAATAAAGATGTTGCATAATATGCATAAATGATGTATAATTATGCGAAAGCTTATAACGAGCCTTTTCATAGGCTCGTTTTTGCATAACGTAAGCTCTTAAGACGGGAAAGAAGGTATGAGTATGATTAAGGTAGGAATCATTGGCGCTACCGGGTATGCCGGCGGCGAATTGGTACGAATTTTATTAGGACATCCGGAAGTGAAGATTATCTGGTATGGATCACGCAGTTATATAGGTGAAGAGTATGCCAGTGTATATAGAAATATGTTTGAACTCGTAGAAGGTAGATGCCTTGACGATAATCTCGAAGAATTAGCCCAGCAAGCGGACGTGATTTTTACCGCCACGCCTCAAGGGTATCTAGCGGGGATTTTGACGAAAGAGCTTTTGGCAAAGACGAAAGTGGTGGATTTGAGTGCAGATTATCGGATCAAAGATGTGGCTACTTACGAGCAGTGGTACGGAATCTCCCATCAAAGCATGGAGTTAATTAACGAAGCTGTCTACGGTTTGTGTGAAATAAACCGGGAGCAGATTAAAGGGGCGAGATTAATCGCCAATCCTGGTTGTTATCCGACTTGCTCAACTTTAGCTATCTATCCCTTAGCCAAGGCGGGACTCATCGAGATGAACACTTTGATTATCGATGCTAAGTCGGGAACCAGTGGTGCCGGTCGCGGTGCCAAGGTGGATAATCTATACTGTGAAGTGAACGAAAGCATTAAGGCTTACGGTGTGGCCAGTCACCGCCACACTCCGGAAATTGAAGAACAGCTAAGCTACGCTTCCGGGGAAGCGGTAGTGCTTAACTTTACACCTCATCTGGTGCCGATGAATCGGGGGATTTTGATTACCGCCTATGGAACCTTAAAGGAAAAAGTTAGTGAAGAAGAGATTCGTTCACTATACGAAGAGCATTATCAGCAAGAGAAATTTGTTCGTTTACTACCTTCCGGACAGTGTCCCGAGACTCGCTGGGTAAAGGGCAGCAACTATGTGGATGTGAATGTAAAAGTGGACTCTCGGACAAACCGAGTGATTATGATGGGAGCGATGGATAATTTAGTGAAGGGTGCCGCTGGTCAGGCTGTTCAGAATATGAATCTGATCTTCGGACTTCCAGAAAATATGGGACTTGACCTTGTGCCGATGTTCCCCTAGAGGTAGAGTAATGATAAGAGTAATGAATGAGAAGGACTACGAAGAAGTCTATCGTCTGTGGAAGCGTATTGAAGGCTTTGGCATGAAGAAGGTAGACGATTCTAAGGAATATGTAGAAAGGTTCTTAAAGCGTAATCCTACCACCAGTATGGTGGCGGTATATGACGGTAAGATTGTCGGGAGCATCCTCTGTGGACACGACGGCCGGGTGGCTAGTTTTTACCACGTGTGTGTGGACAAGCACTATCGCCGCCGAGGGATCGGCAGAGCCATGGTGGTAAAGGCAATGGAGGCCTTAAAAGTGGAAGACATTACCAAGGTGATTTTGCTTGCCTATGTCAGAAATGATGGTGGTAACGCCTTTTGGAACGGTATTGGTTGGACGAAAAGAGAAGATTTAAACTGTTACGATTTTATTTTGAATACGGAGAACATTGTGGCGTTTAATAATGAGGAGGAATAGCTTATGAGAGAGATTAAAGGAGGCGTTACTAGCCCAAAAGGATATGAGGCAGCGGCGGTAGCGGCAAATATTAAATATAAAGATAGAACGGATATGGCCCTAATCATCAGTACCACGCCAGCCGTGGTTGCCGGCACCTTTACCACCAACGTGGTAAAAGCAGCACCGGTTAAGTGGGATATGAAGATTGTGCAGGCGAAAGAAAAGGCCGGGGCGATTGTGGTGAATTCGGGAATTGCCAACGCTTGTACCGGCGCCGAAGGGGATGGTTATTGTCAAGTGGTAGCCGAGAAGGCACAGGCAGTATTAGGTATCTCAGAGGCGGTTTTGCTGGGTTCCACAGGCGTCATCGGTATGCAACTACCGGTAGAGAAGATGCTTTCAGGGATCGAGGCGCTTGCAAAAGCAAAGACAGGTGATGTGGCCGCGGGAACAGCTGCAGCTAAGGCGATTATGACCACAGATACGAAAGAAAAAGAACTAGCAATTGCTTTTAATATCGGTGATAAAGAAGTAACGGTAGGGGGAATGGCCAAGGGTTCCGGCATGATTCACCCGAACATGTGCACCATGCTTAGCTTTATTACCACCGACGCTCTAATTAGTCAGGAAGTGCTTCAGCAAATCCTTAGTGAAGATGTGAGTGATACTTACAACATGATTTCTGTAGATGGTGATACTTCCACCAATGATACGGTCCTAGTATTAGCCAATGGTCTAGCGGAAAATGAAGAGATTCTTCCGGGGACGAAGGCGTATGATGATTTTAAGGCAGCCCTTCATCAGGTGAATGAATACTTAGCAAAAGCCATTGCCGGTGACGGCGAAGGCGCAACGGCTCTTTTTGAAGTAACGGTGAAAGGGGCGAAAACAAAGAAACAAGCTCAAGTGATTGCTAAGTCGGTGGTGTGCTCCGATCTTACGAAGACCGCTATTGCCGGACACGATGCGAACTGGGGCCGGGTTCTCTGTGCGATGGGTTACGCCGGGGAAGAATTTGACCCAGAGGTGGTGGACTTATTCTTTGAAAGTGCTGCCGGCACCGTGCAGATTATGGCCAGTGGCGTTGCTACCGATTATAGTGAAGAATTGGCAACCAAGATCCTCTCAGAGGAATACGTAAAGGCGATTGCTGATTTGAAGCAGGGGCAGGAGACGGGTACGGCCTGGGGCTGTGATTTGACCCACGGATATATCGATATCAATGCAGATTATAGGAGCTAATAAGATGGTAAAAAAACACGAAATGCAAAAATATTTAGATAAGGCAGAGGTCTTAATTGAGGCCCTTCCTTATATTCAGCGCTTTAACCGTAAGATTATTGTGGTGAAATACGGCGGTAGCGCCATGGTAGATGATGAGTTAAAGGAACAAGTGATTAAAGATGTGACCTTGTTAAAATTAGTTGGGTTTAAGCCGATTATCGTTCACGGCGGCGGCAAAGAAATCAGTCGCTGGGTCGGAAAAGTAGGGATGGAGCCGAAGTTCATTAACGGGTTGCGAGTAACCGATGACGATACCATGGAGCTAGTGGAGATGGTTCTTGGTAAGGTCAATAAGAACCTAGTGCAATTAGTAGAAAGTCTAGGCGTTCGCGCTATCGGTGTAAGCGGAAAAGACGGCGGTCTTCTAAAAGTGCAGAAAAAGCTAGCTGATGGCGAGGATATCGGTTATGTGGGAGAAGTGACGGAAGTGAATTCCGAGATTTTGAACGACCTCCTGGAAAAGGATTTTCTCCCGATTGTCTGCCCAATCGGCATGGATGATGAGTTTAACACGTATAATATCAATGCGGATGACGCAGCTTGCGTGATTGCTAAAGCCATGGGAGCGGAGAAGTTAGCCTTCCTTACCGATATTGAAGGGGTGTATAAGGATCCAGAAGATCCAGAAACCCTGATCTCTGAGCTTCACGTCCGAGAAGCAAAAGAATTAATGTCTTCAGGCTTTATCGGCGGCGGAATGCTACCGAAGCTAAACAACTGTATTGAAGCGATTGAGTCAGGAGTATCCCGGGTGCATATTTTAGATGGTCGCATTCCTCATTGCTTGTTACTTGAATTTTTCACCAATAGAGGGATCGGCACGGCGATTTTAGACGATGAGAATACCAAGTTCTATAAGGGAGAGTAAAGATGGAGTATATTCAAGCGGCAGAAAAAGCGATTTTGCATACATATAATCGCTTCCCCGTGGTTTTTGAACGCGGCGAAGGCGTATATTTATATGATACCGACGGCCAGAAGTATCTAGATTTTGGTGCGGGCATTGCCGTGTCCTCACTTGGTTATAGCAATGAAGAGTATAAAGAGGCGATGAAAGCCCAATTTGACAAGCTAATTCATACCTCTAATCTTTATTATAGTGAGAACACAGCACCGGCGGCGGAGAAGCTTCTGGAACTTTCGGGAATGGAGAGAGTCTTTTTTACCAATAGTGGGACAGAGGCGATTGAGGGGGCACTTAAAGCCGCTCGTAAATACGCCTACGGGAAAGAAAGCGGGCGCTATAAGTTTATCGCCCTAGAGCATTCTTTTCACGGGCGTAGCTTCGGAGCCCTTTCGGTAACGGGAACAGAAAGCTACCGCACGCCTTTTGAGCCGTTAGTACCGGGAGTAAGCTTTGGGAAGATGAACGATTTGGAGAGCGTAAAGGCCCTGATTGATGACGAGACTTGCGGGATTATCTTAGAGCCAATACAAGGTGAAGGGGGAATCTTCCCAAGTCAAAAGGAGTTCTTAGCAGGTGTTAGAGCGCTCTGCGATGCGCACGACTTGGTGCTCATATATGACGAAATTCAGTGCGGGATGGGACGAACGGGCTCCTATTTTGCTTGGCAGCAATACGACGTAAAACCGGATATCCTCGTTATGGCTAAGGCGATTGGCAATGGCTTTCCTGTCGGCGCCTTTGGTCTAAGTGAGAAGCTGGCTACGAATTCTTTAGCACCAGGGGATCACGGGACGACGTACGGCGGGAATCCGTTAGCTCTTCAGGCGGTGCAAACGGTCGCCACAATCTTTCAGAAAAGCGATATTCTAACCCATGTAAAAGAGGTGGGCAGTTACCTAGAGCAGTCTCTGAAAGCGTTAATGGCCCAGAAGCCGATTATCAAAGAGGTGCGGGGCGTGGGGCTTATGCAAGGGGTAGAGCTTAAGGAAGCGCCTGGAGCGTATATTCAAAAAGCCTTTGAGAAGAAGCTTTTATTAATTGGCGCCGGTAGCAATACGATTCGTTTTGTGCCACCACTCGTTATCGAAAAAGAACATGTGGATCAGATGATCCAGATTTTGAAAGAAACCCTATAGCTTTTTTACAACGGAATATAGTACAATAGAAGCGTGCATAAGAGAAACTTAATAAGCGATTTGGCGAGTTTATTGAGGATGTGCGTATGAAGAAAAAGAGAATAACTATTGGTTTATTAATTGCAGGATTAGCCCTCCTGCTTTTGGCGTGTAAAAAAGAGACTAAAGAAGAGGTCATTGAACTTTCAGAAGTGGAAGCGGCAGAAGCGCTTCCTGAGGAAGAGCCAGTGCCGATTTTTGTTCACGTCTGCGGTCAGGTAATAAATCCTGGAGTCTATGAGCTAGAAGAAGGAGCCCGAGTCTTCGAAGCGATTGCGGCCGCCGGTGGTGTGACCGGCGAAGGCGAGGCGTCTTTGCTTAATCTAGCAGAGGTGCTCAGTGATGGGATGCGCCTGTACGTACCAAAGGCGGATGAGGTGGTTGCCGAGAGCGAGGGTGCTCCGGGAGAGACGCTGATTAATCTAAATACGGCTTCTAAAGAAGAGCTGATGAGCTTATCAGGGATTGGCGAGGCAAAAGCAGAAGCAATTATTTTGTATAGAGAAGAAACGGGGAAGTTTACAACGATCGAAGAATTACAGGAAGTGTCAGGGATTGGCGAGAGTACGTTTAATCGCCTGAAAGATAAAATAAAGGTATAAATGGAGAGAGCATGGCAAAACGAGTATTGGTAGTTGATGATGAAAAATTAATATTAAAGGGGATTCGCTTCAGCCTTGAACAAGACGATATGCAAGTGGACACGGCGATGGACGGTGAAGCGGCCTTAGAGCTAGCGCAGGACAATAGCTATGATATTATTTTGCTGGACGTGATGCTGCCAAAGATGAATGGTCTCGAAGTGTGTCAGCAGATTCGTGAGTTTTCTGATGTGCCGATTATTATGCTGACGGCAAAGGGCGAGGATATGGACAAAATCCTTGGCCTCGATTATGGTGCTGATGATTACGTAACCAAACCCTTTAATATCCTGGAGGTGAAGGCCCGGATGAAGGCTATTATGCGCCGAACGGAAAAGAGCGAGAACCATGGAAGCAAGAAGCGAGTCATCGAAAAGGCCGGCATGCGCATTGACTGCGATAGTCACTCGGTCTTTATAGGTGGAAACGAAATTAATTTAACAGCCAAGGAGTTTGATTTGATCGAGCTGTTGGCTTTGAATCCGAATAAAGTCTACTCTCGTGAAGAGCTTCTTAATATCGTCTGGGGTTATGAGTATCCAGGAGATGTGCGTACGGTGGACGTACATATTAGAAGACTGCGCGAAAAGATCGAAAAAAATCCAAGTGATCCGAAATACGTTCACACGAAGTGGGGAGTGGGTTATTATTTCAGGGGTTAAAAAGTATTTACATTTCAAAACGTTAAAAAGTCTGAGAGTGCATTTGGTTCTCATCATTCTGCTAGTTGGTATCATTCCTACCTTGATTATGCAAAAAGTGTTAATCAGGAATTATGAGTCACGGGCGGTAGAGGTGCGAACGGCAGAGGTGCAGAACCAATGTACGATTCTATGTAATCAAATTGCTGAAGCAAACTTTCTAAAGGACCCAAATGGGGAAGTTTTGCAGTCGGAGTTATCCCAATTAGCTAACATTTATAGTGGACGAATTATGGTCGTAAATGATGAATTTGCGGTAGTTTTTGATACGTATGATCTAGACAGGGGCAGAGTGATAATATCAGAAAGCGTTTCAAAAGCCAGTGCAGGAAATTCGGCTACGTTTTACGATGCTGAGAATAAGTATATTGAAATATCCTCGCCGATTTACGATAGCAATAAAAAAGAAGTGCTCGGCGTTATGCTAACCAGCGTTTCCACCAATGCCATTGCCGAAACTATGTCTATTTTAGAAGGGGTAACAGAAGTTCTCATTATTATTATGACAGTGGTAATTGCCCTAATCGCTTTTCTTATCGGTTCGAAAGTAGTGCGTCCGTTTCGGCGTATCACCGATTCCATTGAAGCGGTGACGGAAGGCTTTGATGACGATTATCTTCATGAGAATGCTTATGAAGAGACGGAGGTTCTCTCGGTAGCCTTTAATAAGATGCTAGGAAGAATGAAGGTGCTAGATGATTCCCGCCAAGAGTTTGTGGCGAATGTTTCTCATGAGCTGAAGACGCCGCTGACCTCGATGAAGGTTTTAGCGGACTCATTATTAGCACAGGAAGACGTGCCGCCTGAGCTATACCGAGAATTTATGCAGGATCTTTCTGAGGAGATTGACAGGGAGAATATCGTTATTAATGATTTGTTGACGCTAGTAAAACTAGATAAGACAAATCCTCACCTAACTATCGAGGGCCAAAATATCAATGAGATGTTAGAGCGGATTTTAAAACGCTTACGGCCAGTAGCAGCTGAGCGGAATATCGAGCTAGTCTTTGAAAGCTATGGACCGGTGATGGCTGAAGTGGACGAGATAAAGCTAGTTCTCGCCTTTAGTAATCTAATCGAGAACGGGATTAAATACAACCACGACAATGGCTGGGTTAAGGTGACGCTAGATGCAGATCATAAGTGGTTCACCGTTATCATTAGCGATTCGGGAATTGGTATTCCCGAAGAAGAAGGAGAACGGATTTTTGAGCGTTTTTACCGAGTGGACAAGTCTAGATCAGGTGAGATTTCCGGAACGGGACTGGGTCTATCGATTGCGAGAAGCGCTGTGTTATTGCACCGCGGAGCGATTAAGGTTCAAGGAAATGACGACGGTGGTACAGATTTTAACGTTCGTATTCCTTTGACTTATATTGCTATCTAAGGAGAATACTTAATGAAAGCAACTAAAATATTTACAATGATACTTTTATCTTTACTGGTGTTTTCGGGATGTGACCGTCAGGAAGAAGTTGGAAAGGATCAGTCCTTTGTGTATTATCTGAATTTAGACGGGACGGGATTGGAAAAAAGAGCCTACGAATACACAGAAAAAAGTACGTTAAAAAGAGCTCAGGAAGCCCTTGAGGCTATGGATAGGCCAGAAGAGGGGGAGAAGGTGCGCTCTTTACTTTCTGAAGGTGTTAAAGTAAAGAAGGTGACATTTAGTAAAGGGGTCGCGGGGGTCCATTTTAACGGCGCGTTTACAGGCTTGACTAAACTAAGTGAAACCTTGCTTCTTGGCGGGATGACCTATACTTTGACCCAGTTCCCCGAGATTGAAGGCGTCCAGGTCTATATTGATGATAGTGAGCTTGCAGATGCAGATGGGCAGGCAAGGGGCGTTCTTCACAAGGAAGACTTTATTGAAAATATTGGCGCCAGCATTCATACCACAGAGACGGCTAAAATCGCTCTATACTACGGCAATCAAACCGGTGATAAGCTGGTGAAAAGAATGAAAAGTGTGCGTTATAACAGTAACTCTTCTATTGAAAAGCTGGTCGTGGAAAAGTTGATTAAGGGCACGAAAACAAAAGAGGAAACGTCGCCTCTTGCCAGTGATGTAATCGTCCTGGGGGTTACGGTAAAGGATGGCATCTGTTACTTAAATCTAAGCGAGAGTTTTATGAGTACGCAAGGGAAGACGAGCCCAGAAGTAACCATTTACTCGCTGGTAAATTCGATTATCGATACCAGCGAAAGTGTACAGAAAGTGCAAATATCCATAAACGGCGAAAGCGATGTTAAGTACAAAGAGAACATCTCTCTTAGTAAGCCGTTTTCCAAGAATAGGGATATTATTGAGGAATAAAGCAGATTGAAAAATCGACCACTAATGTCTACGTGCGTGATCCTTTTTTCGCTCCTCTGGACCCTAGTAGTGCTTGGTGGGCGTTATTATCTTGAAGATATACGCCCTTCACCAGTTAGGGACTATGGCAAAGACAAAGAACGAGTGCAAGTAAGCGGTCAAGTCTATGACCGCCTAGAAGCGAAGGATCAGCAAATCTTTTATCTAAAAAATGTTCAGATCAAATCTCAGTCACATCTAATGACAGAACGAAGGTTAATCGTCTACTGCGATCAGTCAGTCTCTGTCAAAATCAAAAACCACCTTGAGATAACAGGAAAACTTAGCTTTTATGAAGAAGCTCGTAACCCCGGGAATTACGATCTTCGGTTTTACTATGCCAAAAAAGGGATTTACGCGTCTGTGAGCGCTGAAGAAATTACAGTTACAGAAGCAAGATATAGTCCCCTCGGAGAAGGTGTCTATGCTCTCAAGCAAAGAATTGGGGATACGCTTGTGGCGGGCCTGGGCGAGCGAAATGGACAAGTGATTAATGGCATCCTTCTAGGTGAGAAAAGGGAAATTGACCCCAGCCTTAAAGAGACGTATCAGCTCTCCGGAATTGGTCATGTTTTATCTATTTCTGGCCTTCATATCTCCCTGATCGGCATGACGTTATTTGGGCTGATTAGAAGGATGACCGGTTCGTTTAAAGTAGCAGGCGGCTTAGGGATTGTCTTTCTTTTGGGATACAGCTTTCTCATTGGCTTTTCGGTCTCCATCTTTCGGGCCACCGTTATGTTTCTCTTCCGAGTAGGCGCCGAGATAACTGGAAGAAAGTACGACGCCTATACGGCCGTGGCCGTAGCGGCACTACTGACAGTGCTGGTAAACCCTTTCGCTCTTCTTGGCGCTGGTTTTTATTTATCCTACCTAGCTATTCTCGGATTGATTCTTCTGTATCCGGTGGTCTCGGATATTCCCTTGCCTCTCATTTTGCCAGGAGCCTGTGTACAAATCATGCTTTTAGGAGCGCTGTCTTATTCCTTCTTTGAGGTTCCCCTTTACTCAATTTTTTTAAATCTATTAATCATTCCCTTGCTTTCCGTAATCGTGGCGTTAGGGATTATCGGTGGCGTGTTAGGAGGCGTAGCCATCGTAGGGAGACCCTGCTTTTTTATCACGGGGAAAGTGCTGTGGCTATATGAAGTACTAGCGGAAAAGACGTTACATATTCCAGGAGCACGGGTAATCAATGGAAAGGCAAATGTTCAAGTGATTGTTATATATTATATATTGCTTGCTATCTTTATTTGGGCTTGGCATAAGCATTCTTTTAAAAAATGGATACGTCTCATTGCTTTAAGTGGAGCACTATTTGGTGGTACGTTTTTTATCGGACATACTTGTGCGGATAACGACCTAAAAATCATCTTTTTCGATGTGGGACAAGGAGATGGGACGTTAATTACGACTCCAGGCGGACAAAATATTCTTATCGATGGCGGGAGTACTTCTGTAGAAGAGCTGGCGAAATACCGACTAGAGCCGACTTTAGAATATTACGGAATTAAGAAGCTAGACTACGTGTTCGTCTCCCACGGGGATAAGGATCATTACAGTGGGATTAAGGAGATGATTGAGCGAGAAGCCAAGAGCATTCCGATAGAGACGCTTATCTTTCCGGCTTATATAAATGCCGATTCGGAATTGCATGAGCTTAAAAATCTAGCGCAAAAAAACGGGATAACGTGTCTTTTTCTAGACCAAGGAAAGGGAATGGAGATAGACGGAGTAAAGCTCACCGGTCTGCATCCAGAGCGACTGTACCAGGATGAAAATGCAGCTTCTTTAGTCTTACTTTTAGAATATGGAAAGAAAAGCGTGCTCTTTACCGGTGATGTAGAAGGAGAGGGCGAAAAGGCGTTAACCAAGGCATTGATAGAAGCGGATATAGATATAGATGTGCTTAAAGTGGCTCATCACGGCTCAAAGGGTAGTACCAGCGACGAATTTTTAGAACAGGCAAAGCCAGAACTTGCTATTATCTCGGTGGGAAAGCGTAATCTCTATGGGCATCCCCATCAAGAAACTCTTTCCCGATTACGAGAAAGAGCGATAATGATTCGACGGACAGATAAGGAAGGAGCGATTATTTTGCAAATAGCCTCTCGGTAACCGCAGGTGCGTGCTTTTTGGTGAAATTGATAAATTTTTCTACGCGGCTACTTAAATACTTTCCTTTTGGCCAGACGATCCCGATTTCTTGTTCGACGGTGGGCATAATCGGAATTCCGGCAAACTCGGGCATGTTGGCAAGCAGTGAAGAATAGATGCAAGCACCGCCTAAGTTATGGCTGATGAAGTTGCGAATGGTGTATAGCTGACTGGCTTGCATAATAATATTGGGCTTTATGCCGGCGGCTTCGAAAAGCTCATTGAGGGTGCTGTTTTGAACAGAATCAGAGTTATACATCATTAAGGGTTCATCTTTAAGCAAGTCTACGGTGATAGACGTTTCTTTGGCTAGTGGATGTTTTTTTGATACACAGAAGACAATTTTATCCGAGAGGATGCGGTAGGAGTTAAGCTTATCAAGCTCGTAGAAGTTCATATTTACTAGAGCTAGATCAAGGGCGTCTTCCTGAACTAGTTTGGCCGCGCGTAGAGAACCGTATTCATATAATTCTACGGGAATATCAGGGTATTCATTTTGAAAAGCGATTAGCATCTCTGGAAAAAAGATTGTGCTAAGGAGGGGCGGAATTCCCACCTTGATGGGGATTGCTTGCTTCCCTAGATCCATAAATTCGGAGGTGGTTTGGTTGATAGTCTGCAGAAGATTAGCCGCTTTTTGATAAAAGAGTTCCCCTTCTTTTGTGAGCGTCACGTGATTTTTACTGCGGGTAAAGAGACTAATGGAGAATTCCTTTTCCAATTCTTTGATGGCGCTGGAAATCGCCGGTGGTGTTACGTAAAGGTGTTGGGCAGCTTGGGTGATGCTGTGAAAGCGACTAACGGCGCAGAAGTATTCTAATTGAATGATTTTCATAAGGGCTCCTTTAATATCATTTATTGATTTAGTGCAAGTATATCATAAGTATTAACTTTTTTTTAGTGTAGAATAACTTTTACTAAATGTACAAAAGCGCGAAGGGTTTATATAATGTAACCATAGTCAAAGGAAATGAAGCGGCCGCCTTGTTACTTTTGCACAGAAAACAAAAAAGGAATGGAGGCTTAATATGAGTCCATCAACTATAACACTTTTATTTCTCTTATTTGCCGTAGTTATGTTCGTTCTCGAGAAGATTCCCCTAAGCGTTACTTCGATGATCGTCTGTATCGGGCTAATTATCACAGGAGTTTTAGATGTAGAAACTGCCTTTGCTGGCTTTATCAACAGTAATGTAATTCTGTTTGTCGCAATGTTTATCGTAGGCGGTGCTCTCTTTGAAACGGGCATGGCCAATAAGATAGGGGGCATCGTGACCAAGTTCGCGAAGAGCGAGCGGATGTTAATCGTTGCCATTATGGTAATTGTTGGTTTAATGAGCGGGGTTTTGTCAAATACTGGTACCGCAGCTGTTTTAATTCCGGTAGTAATCGGGATAGCTGCCAAATCAGGCTATAAACGTTCACGGCTTTTGATGCCACTTGTTTTTGCCGCGGCTATGGGCGGGAATTTATCGCTTATTGGAGCACCAGGAAATATGATTGCTCAAAGTGGCTTAGAGGAAATTGGTTTGAAATTTGGCTTCTTTGAATATGCTATTGTTGGCTTACCGATTTTAATTGCCGGCATTATCTTTTACGCAACTATCGGCTTTAAACTGCTTCCTAATCATGAGGTAAAAGACGAGGGCGCTTTTGATACAGATAGAGACTTTAGCGACGTGCCCCCGTGGAAACAATGGCTGTCACTAATTATCTTAGTGTTAACCTTATTGGCAATGATTTTTGAAGATCAGATTGGCATTAAATTGTGTATTTCTGGGGCAATTGGAGCCTTGCTTTTAATCTTGACTGGAGTTATTTCGGAAAAAGAAGCGATTAAGGCGATTGATATGAAGACGATCTTTCTTTTTGGGGGAACATTATCACTAGCGGCCGCTTTGCAACAAACGGGAGCGGGGGAACTGATTGCAGGTAAGGTAATAGGTGCGCTGGGGGCGAACCCCTCACCGTATATCTTAACCTTTGTGGTATTTATTCTATGCTGTGCGTTAACAAACTTCATGTCCAACACAGCGACAACCGCCTTAATGGTGCCAATATGTATATCGATTGCCCAAGGGATGGGAGCAGATCCGCGAGCGGTTTTGATGGCTTGCGTAATTGGAGGATCATGTGCTTACGCTACGCCTATCGGAATGCCAGCGAATACCATGGTGGTCGGTGCTGGTGGTTATCGATTCGTAGACTATGTTAAGGCAGGATTTCCGCTAATTATTATCGCCACGGTTGTAAGTATGATTATCTTGCCGATAGCTTTTCCTTTCTTCCCATAGGAAAAAGCCCATTATTTGAATGAAAAAGGAGACCAAAATGGAAAAGAAAAAACAAGTGGAACAGCTTACAGACTATATGGCGAATTTTGTATCCCATATAGCGAAGGTGTTACCCGATGATATTATAGCGAAGCTAGATGAACTGGCAGAAAAAGAAGATAGCCCCTTATCCAAGGTTATCTATGAGACGATGAAGAAGAATCAGGTGTTAGCTAAAGAGCTTGATAGACCAAGCTGTCAAGATACCGGAGTGCTGCAGTTTTGGGTAAAATGTGGAACAGGTTTTCCGTTAATGGGTGAACTAGAGGGTCTATTAAAGGAGGCGGTTATTAAGTCTACCTTTGCGGCACCGCTGCGCCATAACAGTGTGGAAACTTTTGATGAGTATAACACGGGGAAGAATGTAGGCAAAGGAACCCCTACGGTATTTTGGGATATCGTACCAGATAGCGACCAGTGTGAAATCTACGCTTACATGGCTGGTGGCGGGTGCACGCTTCCAGGAAAAGCGATGGTTTTAATGCCAGGTGCTGGTTACGAAGGGGTGACTAAGTTTGTAATGGATGTGATGACCTCCTATGGATTAAATGCCTGTCCCCCGTTACTTGTAGGGGTAGGAGTGGCAACTTCTGTGGAGACAGCGGCTCTGCTTTCAAAAAAAGCGTTGATGCGCCCCCTAGGAACCCATAATGAAAATGCCAATGCTGCTTCGATGGAAACTCTCTTAGAAGACGGAATTAACGCGATTGGTCTTGGCCCCCAGGGGATGGGCGGGAACTATTCCGTAATGGGTGTCCATATTGAGAATACCGCTAGACATCCTTCTACAATTGGAGTGGCAGTAAACGTTGGCTGTTGGTCACACAGGCGAGGTCATATTGTGTTTGACAAAGACTTGAATTATACGATTACTACGCATTCGGAGGTGACTTTATAATGGTTGAAATGAAAGATGGAAAGAAGATTCTGACGACACCGATTACCCCAGAGGATTTAGCAGATATACACATTGGCGACATTATCTATTTGAATGGCAGTATGACAACTTGTCGCGATGTGGCTCACAGACGTTTGGTAGAGGCAGGACGAGAGCTTCCTGTAGATGTTAGAGATGCCGCAATTTTTCACGCAGGGCCGATTATTCGCCCGTTAGATAATGGAAAATTCGAAATGGTCTCTGTCGGTCCAACGACTAGTATGCGGATGGAGCAATTTGAAAAAGAATTTGTTCAGCAGACCGGTGTGAAAGTGATTATCGGTAAAGGGGGGATGGGACCGAACACGGAATATGCCTGCAAGAACTATCAGGCGATTCACTGTGTCTTTCCGGCGGGAAATGCGGTAGTAGCTGCCACGGAAGTTGAAGAGATTATTGATGCCCAGTGGCAGGATCTTGGTATGCCAGAGACACTTTGGCACTGCCGAGTGAAGGAATTCGGCCCTTTGATTGTCTCTATCGATACTGAGGGACGTAACCTTTTCGAAGAAAACAAAGTGATTTTTAATGAAAAAAAAGAAAAGGCGATTGAAGAAATCTGCAAACAAGTAAGTTTCATTAAGTAACTACCGTCTATTAAATAACAAAATCCAAGGAATGGTCACTGGTTGAAGACGAATAATGTTTTCGAAGGTGGTCATTTTTTGTTATAATTGTTTAGTGAAATGAAAAAGAAGGAAGAGAAGAAAATGAAAAAAGATACTCGAGAACAATTAAAACGCTCCCGAATTGGTGCCCTTTCTTTAGTTGGCGAAGGGGTCTTAGTGGGGGCGATTGCCGGAATGGTAGTAACTCTTTATCGCTTGGCGCTAGAATATGCCGACGAATTACGAGGATTTGTTATTCACCAAGCAAAAGGACACCCAGGGACGATGGCTCTTTGGTTTGTGATATTAGCTGCCCTCGCAACCTTAGTCTATCTGCTACTTAAATTTGAACCACTGATTGGCGGTAGCGGGATTCCCCAACTAGAAGGAGAGATTACCGGTGCCTTAGAGCAATCTTGGTGGCGGGTGGTGTTAGCTAAATTCGCCGGCGGCTTACTCTCCATGTTTGGCGGGTTGGCGCTAGGACGGGAGGGCCCGTCGATTCAGCTAGGGGCGATGATGGGAAAGGGTACGGGTGCGATTTTAAAAAGTAGCCAGTCTCGGAAACGCTTCTTGATGACTTGTGGTGCCAGTGCAGGCTTATCAGCTGCCTTTCACGCACCTTTAGCGGGAGTCTTATTTTCCCTAGAAGAAGTGCATAAGAATTTTTCGGTGTCGCTTTTAATTGGCGTTATGTCCTCTTCGCTTACAGCTGACTTTTTGACTTCTTTGATTTTAGGCGAAAAGGTGGTTTTCCAGATTCCGCTAACGCGAATGATTTCTTATCATGAATATGGTTATATTTTGCTACTTGGCCTAGTGCTGGGGGTAGCAGGAGCGTTTTACAATTGGTTCACCTTAAAGTGCCAGGATTTTTACAGGCGTTTAAGCTTCTTACCCGGGGTGTTGAAAGTAATGATTCCCTTTGCTCTAGCTGGTGTTTTAGCCTTTACCATGCCCCAGCTTTTAGGCAGTGGCCATGGCTTGATCGATGCGCTAACCAGCAAGGAGATGGCGCTTACGGCGATGGTGGGAATTTTGCTCGGTCGCTTTATTTTTTCTGGTCTTAGCTTTGGTGCAGGGGTGCCTGGTGGCATTTTCTTCCCTCTATTGGTTATCGGTGGCTTTATTGGTGGTGTATTCGCTAAGAGTGCAAGTTTGACGCTGGGTCTCGATCCTATCTATTTAAATAATTTTGTCGTGCTAGCTATGGCCGGTTATTTTGCAGCCATTGTACGAGCACCATTAACAGGTATACTTCTGCTTTTTGAGATGACTGGGTCTCTGGGGCAAATGCTCTCTCTGTCAGTCGTCTCCATTGTGGCCTACGTGGTTGCCACGTTATTAGGAAGTGAGCCGATTTACGAAAGTCTGCTTGAGCGACTTTTGCATAAGCGTAGTAAAGAAAACGCACAAGTGACAGTTAAGCCAGGGGAGAAGGTAATTAGTATCTACGCCGTTGAGGCGGATTCTTACCTCGACGGGGCCACCATCAAAGACATCTTGTGGCCGGAGAATACGCTAGTGGTATCCGTACAGCGGGGGAATAACGATATTATCCCCAGCGGCGATACCTTGCTAGTGGTAGGCGACCAACTAATGTTGATGACGACCAAGGAAGGTCAGCTAGAAGCTGATACGAAGATGCGCAAACTCTGTGCTTGTGTTTAATGTTATTTTTGCGATGATATGTTATTCTAAAGGGGTGTAAAGAAGGGACATATGTAAATGAAGAGTATAATTGCAGATATTAACAATCACGATTTTAAGCGAGTCTATTTGCTTTATGGTGAAGAAGGCTACTTAAGAAATCAATATAAAAAGCGTTTGCAAGAAGCGATTATCGGTGACGATAGCGAGCTTAACTTTAGCCATTTTGAAGGCAAAGATACTCCGGTTAACGAGGTGATATCATTAGCGAACACATTGCCGTTTATGTCAGAAAAGCGTCTAATTATCATCGATGAAAGCGGCTTTTTCAAAAAGAAAAATGAAGAGCTTGCGATGTTTATAAAAGACATCCCGGAAGAAACTTGCCTTATCTTTTCAGAAGTGGATGTGGATAAGCGAGGAAAGCTTTATAAGGAAGTGGCAAAGGTCGGGACGGTAGTAGAAATGACCGTTCAAAAGCCAGAGGTCTTGCTTAAGTGGGCGGCCGGTCTTTTGAAGAAGGACAATATGCGTATTAAGGAAAGTACGTTGCGACTCTTTCTCTCAAAGGTGGGTAACAACATGGGGCTAATCGAGACGGAGCTAGAAAAGCTAATCTGCTTTCGAGGCGAAGGCGCAGAGATTACCCCAGAGGATGTGGAGCTACTGACGACGACTCAGATTGAGAATCATATCTTTCAGATGGTGGATGCTGTGGCCTCAAAGCAGAAGCAAAAGGCGATGGAGAAGTACTATGAGCTTTTAGCGCTTAAGGAAGAGCCGCGAGTGATCTTGTCTTTATTAGCTAGGCAGTTTCGTCTCTTATACGGAACTAAAAAGCTAGTTAATGGCGGTAAGAATAAAGGGGTAATCGCTAAAATCATGGGACTTCCTCCCTTTGTTGTGGACAATTACATTCGGCAGCAAAAGGGCTTTTCGGCAGAGGAGCTGCGGGAGATTATGGAAGAAGCCGCGGATTTTGGTAGAAGCATCAATGTGGGGGAGCTAGATGACCGAGTAAGCGTGGAATTATTCATTGTGAAACATACCAAATAAATGCTATAATACACAAGCAATAGCAGTCAGGGAGGAAAGAAACGCGTGGCATATATAGATCAGAAACATATTCGTAACTTTTGTATTATCGCTCATATTGATCACGGCAAGTCAACCCTTGCCGATCGAATTATCGAACAGACGGGACTATTAACGGATCGGGAGATGCAGTCTCAGGTCTTAGATAATATGGACCTTGAAAGAGAGCGAGGAATTACCATTAAGGCTCAGGCGGTGCGAACTGTCTACAAGGCGAAGGATGGCGAAGAGTATATCTTTAACCTAATCGATACTCCGGGACACGTGGATTTTAACTATGAGGTGTCAAGGAGTTTGGCAGCTTGTGATGGCGCGATTTTAGTGGTGGATGCGGCTCAAGGAGTGGAAGCCCAGACGTTGGCTAACGTCTATTTAGCGCTGGATCACGACTTGGACGTGGTGCCAGTCATCAATAAGGTGGATTTACCTAGTGCAGAGCCAGAGCGAGTAATTGAAGAAATAGAGGACGTGATTGGCATTGAGGCTGAAGATGCACCGCTGATTTCGGCGAAGACCGGACTGAATGTGGATCAAGTACTAGAGCAGATTGTTAAGAAAATTCCGGCGCCTAAAGGTTCTAAAGAGGAGCCCTTACAGGCACTTATTTTCGATTCTCTATACGATGCCTATAAAGGGGTTATCGTCTTTTGCCGGATTATGGAAGGCACGGTCAAAAAAGGCACGCCTATTAAAATGATGGCCACCGGAGCGAATGCGGAAGTGGTAGAGGTAGGTTACTTTGGCGCAGGCCAATTTATCCAAGCGGAGGAATTATCAGCGGGAATGGTTGGCTATATCACCGCTAGTCTTAAGAACGTAAAGGATACCCAAGTAGGGGATACGATTACAAATGCCCAGCGTCCTTGCGAGAAACCCCTGCCTGGTTACAAGAAAGTAAATCCTATGGTTTACTGTGGAATGTACCCGGCGGATGGGGCTAAGTATCAGGATCTGCGAGATGCGCTAGAAAAGCTACAGCTTAATGATGCGGCACTTCAGTTTGAACCGGAGACCTCGATTGCCTTAGGCTTTGGTTTCCGTTGTGGCTTTTTAGGATTGTTGCATCTAGAGATTATTCAGGAGCGTCTAGAGAGAGAGTACAATCTGGATTTGGTGACGACGGCCCCTGGGGTTGTGTACCGCGTATATAAAACTAGCGGCGAGATGATTGAATTAACAAATCCTTCTAACTTGCCCGAGCCTACGGCAATTGATTATATGGAAGAGCCGGTAGTAAAAGCCGAGATAATGGTTACCTCCGAGTTTATCGGGGCGATTATGGATCTTTGCCAGGAGCGCCGCGGTGTTTATGAGGGTATGGAATACATCGAAGAAAAGCGGGCGGTGCTGCGTTATACTTTGCCGCTTAATGAAATTATTTACGACTTTTTTGACGCCTTAAAGTCCCGGTCTCGGGGGTATGCTTCTTTCGATTACGAAATGAGTGGCTACCAGAAATCAGAGCTTGTCAAATTGGATATGCTTATTAATAAAGAAGAAGTGGATGCCCTGTCTTTTATCTTGCACGCTGATACGGCTTACGAAAGAGGACGGAAGATGTGTGAAAAGCTTAAGGAAGAAATTCCTCGTCAGCTTTTTGAAGTGCCTATCCAAGCGGCAATCGGTAGTAAAGTAATTGCTAGGGAAACTGTGCGGGCAATGCGAAAGGATGTCTTGGCAAAATGTTACGGTGGTGATATTTCCCGAAAGCGCAAGCTCTTAGAGAAACAAAAAGAGGGTAAGAAGCGGATGCGCCAAATCGGAAACGTGGAAATTCCCCAGAAAGCATTTATGTCAGTGCTTAAACTAGATGATAACTAAAAAACCATTAGAGCTATATTTGCATATTCCCTTTTGCGTCAGGAAATGTCATTACTGTGATTTTCCTTCGAGCCCGACGACGCCGAAGGAGCAGCGAGCATACGTGGAAGACTTATGCCATTTAATACGCGAGCAGAAAACCAGTAAGACTCACGCGTTATCTACCATTTTTGTCGGTGGAGGAACCCCGTCACTTTTGACGGCTCAGGAAATCAGTAGTATTTTTGCGGCAATTCGCGAGACTTTTGAGGTGGTGCGTTCAGGAGAGATTACCATTGAGGTAAATCCGGGAACCGTATCAAAGGAGCTATTAGCCTGTTACCAAGAGTTAGGGATTAACCGCCTTAGTATCGGTCTACAATCGACCAATGATGATGAACTAAAGACCCTAGGGCGAATTCATACTTATCAGGACTTCCTAGAGACGTATGAAAGCTGCAAAGAAGCAGGCTTTAAGAATGTAAATGTGGATTTGATGTTCGGGATTCCGGGACAGACGGTGTCATCCTGGGAGCGTTCTCTTCGTCAGATTGCCGAGCTGGATCCTCAGCATATTTCGGCCTACAGTTTGATTGTGGAAGAGGGCACGAAGTTCTCTTTGATGGAGCAAAAAGGTGAGCTCATACTTCCTAGTGAAGATGTTGAGCGAGAAATGTATAAGTTGACAAAAAACTTACTTTTAGAATACGGTTTTCACCGCTATGAGATATCGAATTATGCGAAAGCCGGCTACGAATGTCGCCATAACCTTGGTTATTGGCAGCGAAAAGAGTATTTAGGCCTTGGATACCAAGCGGCGTCGCTAATTGATGAAACCCGCTTTACTACCGGGGGCGAACCGGTGGTGCTATCGGTGAAAGAGCAAATGGAAGAGACCATGTTCTTAGGTCTACGGATGAGTTGCGGCGTGGATAAAGAGGCTTTTTTTAAAAAGTACGGATGTACCCTGGATTCAGTCTACGGTAAGGTACTTGAAGAGTTTGCCCAGAAAGAACTTCTCATAAATGGAAATGAAAAAGTTTACTTAACGGAAAAAGGATTAGATCTTAGCAACTATGTAATGAGTGAATTTTTGTTGGAGGATGAATGATGTTAGAGGTAATTAAAAACAGACGTAGCGTTCGCAAGTATCAACAAGGAAAACCTGTTGAAGAAGAAAAGCTTCAAGAGGTGCTAAAGGCAGGAGCGCTTGCCCCTTCAGGATTTAATAAGCAGCCCTGGCATTTTATCGTGGTTACTGATCCGGAGATGAAGAAAGGGTTAGCGTTTGTAGATCACGAGCAATACTGGCTAGAGGAAGCTCCTTATCTAATTGTTTGTGTGGCAGATCCAACCATTTGGGTTGGTGGTGAGAAGATTTATGTGAATGAGGAGTCGCCTCTTTTAGGGCTTAAGAAAGTCATTAGAGATACGGCAATTGCCACTACTCATATGATGCTAGAGGCAGAAAATCAAGGTCTGGCGACTTGCTGGACAGGCTGGTACCAGCAACTAGACGTGCGTCCTCTTCTAGATATTCCGGAGGATCAGTATGTGGTAGGGATCTTAGCGCTAGGATACGGCGCGGAGACACCGGAAGCCAAGCCGCGAAAATCACTAGAAGAAGTGGTTATGTATGAAAAGTGGGATAAAGAATAGCAAAAAGCGCCTTAGGGCGCTTTTTCTAAATCTTATAAGAGTTTCTCCATGATTAGGGCATAGACTTCTTCATTTTTAGCAGTCCAATTATTAGACATCTTCTCGGCCTCACTTTCCGAGGGAACGGTTATGCTAATATCCAGTAGAGGCGTGCCTCGTTCGATAATCTGACAGCGTACCGTGAATTCGTGATTCACGTTTTCGTAATAATTGGCTTGGACGGCAGCCTCTGTCTTTAATTCGTATTTTTTTTCTTTAAAGAAGTTTTTAATATCGCTGCGAATGTCTGCGGATATTTCTTTATGGAAGAAGTTAAGGGTTTCCGCGCCGTCGTCGGTTAGGTGGTAGAGAGTACGTTTGTGAGTATTCTCTTCCCGGATTAAGCCAGAAGTCTTAAGTTCTGATAGACACTGCTGAACTTTAAAAAAATCGGTGTAACCTTCTTCAATGATGAATTCGGAAATTTGCGAGGTGGTGAGGGGGAAATCTACCCGCTCAAGCATATAAAGAATAATTAGCTTATATAAATTCTGGGTGCCTGTCATAGCTTATCTCCTTTCCTTGCCAGATGTTGTGAGCTTTAAAATAGGCATTCATTTTATTGAGAACTTGGCGTTTGTCTTTTGTCCATAGAGGGGCGATTAAAGTGTCTTTTGGTCCGTCTCCCGTTAGGCGGTGAATGACAATATCCTCTCTTAGATTACAGAGGGCTTCACCTAGTAGACTAAAGTATTCGGTAATCTCGGGGAGAGGGAAGGGGTGCTTTTTATAATAGTCAGCTAGAGGTGTTCCTTCAGTAATATACAGTAGGTGAATCTTGATGCCTTGAATATCCATTTGGTTTAGATATTTGATGGTTTCCATCATCATTTCTCTAGTTTCGCCGGGGAGACCGAAGATGACGTGGGTGATAACTGGAATATTTCGTTTTCGTAAGTCTTCAAGTGCCTTGCTAAAAGTCGCTAAAGAGAAACCGCGGTTGAGGAAATTCGCAGTTTGCTCGTGAATAGTCTGCAATCCCAGTTCAACCCAGATGGGTTTCTTTTCATTTAATGAACTTAGCATATCTAATACCTGATCATCTAAGCAGTCAGGTCTTGTGGCGATGGCGAGGATTTGCACATCGGGATGAGCGATAATCTCCTCATAGTGTTGTCTGAGATAGTTTAAGTCGCCGTAGGTGCCGGTAAAGGCCTGGGAATAAGCGATATATTTGTCGCCGGTATATTTCCTCTCGCTTTGGGCCTTGCCCTTTTTGAGAACCGTGTCGGCAAAGTCGCCGGATCCCTTTTCACTACAGAAAAGACACCCTTTGGTACTTAAGGTGCCATCTCGATTGGGGCAAGAATTGGCTACAGCCAAAGATATTTTATAAAGCTTCTGTCCATACACTTCCTTAAGGTGAAAATCAAGGGAGTGGAAGCGCTTATCTAACCACATTTTACTCATTGATTCAATCCTTTGCTGTGGCTATCATATCATTTCCAAAATAATGGTGCAAATACTTTTCATTTTTTCCCCTATCGTGTATAATGATAAAATCGAATTGTCGGTTCTGACAAATACTCCCTAACTAAAGTTGCGACTGCAGGTACATTAACATTGTGAAGAAAGAGGATTGTGCATGAGAGAGAAATACGAATCGTTGTCGTTGGCAACGCTTAAAGACTTGGCAAAAAGCCGTGGTATTCCTAAGGTTTCGGCGATGAAAAAAGCCGAAGTGGTAGAGGCAATGCTCGCCGAAGATGCGAAAGAAAAGGACCAGAGCACTCCCCCAAGAGAAGCTAAGCGCCTAGAACAAAGCCAGCTAGACAGTGGTCTGATCGCTAGCGGAATCCTTGAAGTAATGGCAGATGGTTTCGGGTTTATTAGAAGTGATAACTATATGCCAGGTGATGAGGATGTTTACGTATCCCCTTCGCAAATTCGCAAATTTGGCTTGCGAACAGGTGATGTTATCGAAGGAAAGAAGCGGGTTAAGAGCCCGCAGGAGAAGTTCTCAGCGCTTCTATATCTAACAAAGATTAATAATATGAAACCGGAAGAGGCCTCCAGAAGAACCAGTTTTGAGGATTTGACACCAATATTCCCTAATAAGCGCCTTCGCCTTGAAGTGGATCACGAGAACCGAGCGATGCGGGTAGTGGACTTAATTGCGCCAATAGGTAAAGGACAAAGAGGGATGATTGTGTCCCCGCCAAAAGCTGGTAAGACCACCCTTTTAAAGCAAGTAGCCCTTTCTATAAGAAAGAATAATCCCGAGGTGCATTTACTGATTCTTTTAATTGATGAACGCCCGGAAGAGGTAACGGATATTAAGGAAGCCATTGCCGGTAAGAACGTGGAGGTCATTCACTCGACCTTCGATGAGCTTCCTGAGCACCACAAGCGGGTCTCTGAAATGACAATTGAAAGAGCGAAACGTTTAGTGGAGCATAAGCAGGACGTTATGATTCTTTTAGACAGTATTACGAGGCTAGCCAGAGCTTATAACTTAACGGTACCACCATCAGGAAGAACCCTCTCTGGTGGACTTGATCCGGCAGCACTACATATGCCAAAGCGTTTCTTTGGTGCGGCTAGGAATATGCGAGAAGGGGGCAGTTTAACAATTCTGGCAACGGCTCTTGTGGATACCGGCAGTAAGATGGACGACGTGGTCTATGAAGAGTTTAAAGGAACGGGTAACATGGAGCTAGTACTCGATAGACGGATGTCCGAGCGCCGAATCTTCCCAGCCATTGATATTGTAAAATCAGGAACGAGACGAGATGATCTTCTCTTTACTCCGGAGGAAAAAGAGGCGGTTGACTATATGCGCCGGAACATGAACTCAGGAAGATCGGACGAAACGGTGGATCGAATCTTAAATATTTTCAGCAAGACAAAAGACAACCGGGAGTTCTTAGGGTGGTTAAAAAAGACGAAATTTTAAAAACCTAGGCTAGACAAGCCACTCTTTATGTGCTACAATAACAAAGCTGTTTAGAAATGAATTAATCACGTTAAGCGTGTAATAATAAGAAATAAAGAGGTGAATAAAATGAAACAAGGAATACATCCAGATTACTATCAAGCAACAGTAACATGTAACTGCGGGAACGAATTTGTAACAGGTTCTACCAACCAAGAAATCCACGTGGAAATCTGTTCAAAATGTCATCCGTTCTACACAGGACAACAAAAAGCTGCTCAAGCTAGAGGACGTGTAGATAAGTTCAACAAGAAATATGGTATGGACAACAAATAAGAGCGTTAAAACCGGGTTGAGATTTGAAAAAATCTCAACCTATTTTTAATTGAACAGGAAGTCTAGGAGATTTAAATGAAGAAAAGTTCAAACATCGGTGGGCAGGCAGTGCTTGAAGGCATTATGATGAAGCACGGCGATGAGTTTGCGGTGGCTGTGCGAAAAGCAGACGGCGAAATTGCGGTCCAAAAGGAAGAGTATAAAGGAAAGTTTAGCGGCTGGAAATTTACGAAGCTACCTTTTATTCGTGGTGTCTTTAATTTTATCGACTCCCTAGTCCTAGGAATCAAAACGCTGATGATTTCTGCCAGTTATATAGAAGACGAGGAAGAGGAGAAGGTGGACGAGAAGAAGGAAAAGCTAATCATGACGCTGACGACGATTGTGTCTTTTGTCATTGCGATTGGCGTTTTTATGATTCTTCCTTACTTTTTGATTAGCCTGTTAAAACCGCTGATTCCTTCTTATGGAGTGCGGACGGTAATTGAAGGGTTTATCAGGATCGGGATTTTTGTCGGCTATATTTTGTTGGTGTCGCGGATGGAAGATATTCGGCGGACCTTTATGTATCACGGGGCCGAGCATAAATGTATTAACTGTATAGAGAATGGCTTGCCACTGACGGTGGAAAACGTAGCGAAGTCCTCAAGACAGCATAAGCGCTGTGGCACTAGCTTTCTCTTTTTTGTAATGGCTATTAGTATCATCTTACTGTTGCTTATTCAGGTGGAAGCTCCCATTCTGCGAATTGTGATTCGGATTGCGCTAATTCCCGTAATTGCCGGGATTTCTTATGAGGTGCTAAAGCTAGCTGGACGCAGCGATAACTTCCTTGTGAATTTATTTAGTAAGCCAGGCCTTTGGATACAGAAGCTGACCACTAAAGAGCCGGATGCGTCTATGATAGAAGTGGCGATTGTGGCCGTAGAAGAGGTGTTTGACTGGAGAGCGTATGAAAGGGAAAACTTTGACGTACAAGCAGGCGCTTGAAGAAGGGCAGAGGGTCCTTTCCCGCGCCGGTATCGAAGAGGCGAAGACGGATGCTTTCTTGCTGTTTACAGAAGCAACGGGAATTGATCGTGGTGCTTACTACTTAAGTCCAGATAAAGCGCTGAGTGCAGAAGAGGAAGAGCGGTATCTTGCGTATCTGCAAAAGCGAGAGAGGCGAATTCCCCTGCAGCATATCTTAGGGAAGTGGGAGTTTATGGGACTGGAGTTCTTGGTAAGTCCTGATGTGTTGATTCCCCGGCAAGAGACAGAGCAGCTCGTAGAGGAAGCGTTAGGGAAGCTGACTAGTGGAATGCGGATTCTCGATATGTGCTGTGGTTCCGGTTGCATTTTACTAAGTGTGTTAAAGCTAGGACGCGAACAACATCCGAGTCTTAAAGGCTTAGGCGTTGATTTGTCGGCAGCGGCCTTGGCAGTGAGCCGAAAGAACAGTGAACGCTTGCAGGTGGAAGCAGATTTTATCCGCAGTGATTTATTTGCAGAAGTGACCGGCGAGTTTTCGATGATTATTAGCAACCCTCCTTATATAAGAAGTGAGGAGATCAAGAAATTAGCTTCTGAGGTTCGGGAGCATGATCCGCTCATGGCTCTGGATGGCGGTAGGGACGGTCTGGATTTTTACCGTCGCATCAGTCAGGATGCAAAAAAACATCTTAAAAGTGGTGGTTTTTTGCTTCTGGAGATTGGACATGACCAAGGAGAGGCTCTAAAGACTATTTTGACTCAGGATGGCTATGACAAAATCCAGGTTAAAAAGGACTTCGCTGGACTTGACCGCGTAGTTTGCTGCGAGTACAATAAGATTGATTAGTGTGAGGAGGAATACACATGTTTGATAAATTAGAGGACCTTTTGGTTCGCTATGATGAACTTATGAAGGAATTGCAAGACCCCGATGTGGCCAGTGACCAGAATCGCTTTAAAAAGCTGATGAAGGAGCAAAGCGATCTTACCCCCATCGTGGAGGCTTATAAGGAATATCGTAATGCCAAGCAAAATATCGAAGACTCTTTAACGATGCTTGATGAAGAGACCGACGAAGAGATGAAAGAGATGGCCAAAGAAGAGCTGGCTGAATCGAAAAAACGGGTAGAAGAAATCGAACAGCAACTAAAGGTCTTGCTGCTACCAAAGGACCCTAACGACGAGAAAAACGTTATTGTGGAAATTAGAGCCGGTGCTGGTGGTGATGAAGCAGCACTCTTTGCGGCAGAGATTTACCGGATGTATGCTCACTACGCTGAGCGTATGCACTGGAAAGTGGAGATGATGTCGGTTAACGAAAATGGTATCGGTGGCTTTAAAGAGTGTGCCTTTATGATTTCGGGAGCGGGAGCTTATTCAAGGCTTAAATACGAGTCAGGTGTTCATAGAGTGCAGCGGGTGCCGGAGACAGAAAGTGGCGGTCGTATTCACACCTCCACAGTTACGGTGGCGATTATGCCAGAAGCCGAAGATGTGGATGTGGAAATCGATCAAAACGATATTCGAATCGACGTGTTTCGCTCATCGGGAAATGGTGGGCAGAGCGTTAATACCACCGACTCGGCGGTGCGCTTAACCCATATGCCATCAGGGATTGTAATCTCCTGTCAGGACGAGAAGTCTCAGCTTAAGAATAAGGATAAGGCGATGAAGCTGTTGCGGGCTAAGCTCTATGAGTTAGAGCTAGAGAAGAAGCAGAGCGAAGAGGCGGCTTATCGGAAGAACCAGATTGGAACAGGAGACCGTTCAGAGAAGATTAGAACGTATAATTTCCCACAGGGACGGGTAACGGACCACCGCATCAAGCTAACCCTTCACCGTTTGGAGAATATCCTTAACGGCGACTTGGATGAAATTATCGATAGCTTAGTTACGGCAGATCAGACCGCTAAGCTAGCCAATATGAATGAAGACTAAATGATAAAAGGAAGCGGCAAGGGTAAAACCTTGTCGCTATTTGGTACAAAAATGAGAGAGAATTTAAAGAAGTTGTTAGGGTACTATAAGCCCTACAAGAAGCTGTTTTTTAGCGATTTATTTTTTGCGATTATCGGGGCTGGAGTGACTTTAGTCATTCCCCTAATCGTGCGTTACATTACGAATACAGTGATCCACTATGAGGCGTCGGAAGCAGTTAGAACAGCTTTGGTTCTTGGCGGTGTGATGATTGGTCTCGTCCTAATCGAGATGTTCTGTAACTATTACATCGCTTATTATGGACATATTATGGGAGCGAAAATCGAAGCAAATATGCGCCGAGATATTTTCGGCCATTATCAAAAGCTAACCTTTGCCTTTTACGATAACCAAAAGGTGGGAGGGCTATTATCGCGGGTTACCAGCGACCTTTTTGATATTAGTGAATTGTTACACCACGGACCGGAGGATTTAGTAATCTCCATTATTAAAATTGTAGGCTCTTTTATCATCTTAATGATGGTTAATCCAGCTCTAACCTTACTAGCCTTCGCCTTTATGCCCTTGATGATAATTTTTGCCTTCTATTTTAATGGTAAGATGAAAAGCGCCTTTGTGAGAAATAGAGAGCGAATTGGCGAGATTAACGCCCAGATTGAGGATAGTCTTTCAGGAATTCGGGTGGTTAAATCCTTTGCCAATGAAAAGGTGGAAATGAAGAAGTTTAAAAAGGGAAATGATAACTTCGTGGAAGCCAAGCGCACCAGCTATAAGTATATGGGCATCTACCACTCCGGTTTAGGAGCGATGACCACCTTGATAACAGTAGTGGTGCTTGTAGGCGGCGTCTTCTTTATGATGGACGGAACGGTAAAGACCACAGATTTGATTACGTTCCTTCTATATATTAATAACTTTACGGAGCCAGTAAGGAAGCTGGTAGTATTAACGGAACAGTTTCAGAATGGGTACTCTGGGTTTGAAAGATTCTTGGAGATTTTGGCTATTGAACCGGATATTAAAGATAAACCAGAAGCGAAAGCTGTCGATAGCTTTGCTGGGGATGTGGTCTTTAAAGACGTATCTTTTAAATATGAAGAAAATAATGAGAGTATCTTAAGTCATATCAATCTTCACGTGAAGAAGGGCGAGTACGTAGCTTTAGTCGGTCCTTCGGGAGTCGGAAAGACCACTCTTTGTTCGCTGATTCCTCGGTTCTACGAAGTGAGCGGTGGGGCGATTTTGGTGGATGATATGGATATTAGAGACGTAAAGCTAGCAGATTTGCGACGCAATATCGGCATTGTCCAGCAGGATGTGTACTTGTTTGCCGGTACGATTATGGATAATATTCGCTACGGCAAGTACGAGGCTACTGATGAAGAGGTGATTCGGGCGGCTAAGCGGGCCAATGCTCACGACTTTATTATGAGCTTCCCGGAGGGGTATGATACGGATATTGGTCAGCGGGGGGTAAAACTCTCTGGTGGTCAGAAGCAGCGTCTCTCGATTGCCCGGGTATTTTTACGGAATCCGGCCATTCTGATTTTTGATGAAGCCACTTCGGCTCTTGATAATGAGAGTGAAAAGGTGGTTCAACGATCCATGGAAGAGCTGGCCAGCGAGCGTACTACTTTCGTCATTGCTCATCGTTTATCGACGATTAGAAATGCGAAGAAAATCATTGTGTTGACGGAAAAAGGGATTACGGAAATGGGCACTCACGAAGAGCTTCTGGCCAAAAAGGGAGTCTACGAGTCACTCTACCATATGAATTTTATTTAGGGTATGATATACTTTTAAGAATAGCAAACGACAGAAAGCAGGTAGTTCTATGAATTTTAAAAAGCCCACGCTGGCTGACAAAGACACGATAAATGCATATTTTAGAAGGTATCCCAGCCGTTCCTGCGAGCGCACCTTTGCCAATATTTATCTTTGGTCAAGGCGCAATCCAGTTACCTTTGCTGTGGTTCACGACACCTTAGTTTTTAAAAGGGAGACGAAGACCGATTTGGCCTTCACCTATCCCGCAGGTGAACCGGCGGATGTAAAGGCGGCTACCCAGATGTTAGAAGAATACAGTGGCGAAAAAGGTTTTCCCTTTAAGCTTTATATGGTGACGATTAAGGATTTTGCGGAAATCGACGCCCTTTATCCAGGAAAGTACCAAATCGAATATCAACGAGATATTGCCGATTACGTATATGAACGAGAAAAGCTGGCAACCTTGGCCGGGAAAAAGCTTCACGGAAAGCGTAACCATATCAATAAGTTTTTGAAGCTTTACGATGGTCGCTGGCGCTACGAGAAGTTAACGGTAGACAATACCGAAGAGTGCTTTGATATGGCGATCCAGTGGGGGCACGCCAACGAAGCCTATACGGATCCCGATAAGAATGCGGAGATTACGGTTACCATGAACTCGCTCCGCTTGTTTGAAGAACTGGACTACGTAGGTGGGATTCTGCGAGTAGATGAGAAAGTGGTTGCTTTTACCCTTGGAGAACCGGTGACCGAAGATACCTTTGTGGTGCATATTGAGAAGGCACTGCCGGATATCGAGGGTGCCTATCCGATGATTAATCAGCAGTTCGTTCAGCATGAATGTGGTGAGTATACGTATATTAACCGCGAAGACGATACGGGTGCGGAAGGGCTTAGAAAGGCCAAGTTGTCTTATCGACCGATCTTTTTAGTGGAAAAAGGTGAAGTGACATTAAAGCAAGAGGAGAATTAAGGAATGATAGCAAAGAAAATGATTAAGATGGTAGAGGGTAGTTCTGCCATTCGGGCGATGTTTGAAGAGGGAAACCGTTTGGCGAAGGAAGTTGGTGCGGAGAATGTCTATGACTTTAGCTTGGGCAATCCTAACGTTCCAGCCCCGGAGCGGGTAAATCAAGAGATGATTCGCATCATCAAAGAGACGGATAGCCTGACGCTACATGGCTATAATAAAAGCAACAGTGGCTTTGAAGACGTTAGAAAGACCGTGGCAACAACTCTTAATAAGCGTCACCAAACGAACTTTACCCAGAAGAATATTATTATGACTGTGGGCGCAGCCGGTGGTCTTAACGTCATTTTAAAAGCGATTATTGACCCTGGCGATGAAGTGATTGTCTTTGCCCCGTATTTTGGCGAGTACCGTTCTTACGTTAGTAACTACGACGGCGTCTTAGTGGAAGTTTCGCCGAACACGGAGACTTTCCAGCCCAAGCTTTCTGAGTTTGCGGCGAAGATTACCGCTAAGACGAAAGCGGTAATCGTGAATTCTCCGAACAACCCTACGGGCGTTGTATACAGCGAAGAGACGATTAAAGGTCTGGCGAAGATCCTTCTTGAAAAAGAACAAGAATTTGGTACCGATATTGTTCTCATTAGTGATGAGCCCTATCGTGAACTGGCGTATGACAGCGCGGAGGTTCCTTATTTAACGAAATACTACCACAACACGGTGATTGGTTATTCTTTCAGTAAAAGCCTGTCGATGCCAGGAGACCGTATTGGTTACTTAGTTATTCCAGATGAAGTGGCAGATAGCGAGCAGGTATTGGCCGCGGCGAATGTGGCGAATCGTATTTTAGGTTATGTGAATGCCCCGAATCTTCAGCAAAAGGTGGTAGCCGCGTGTATCGATGAGAAGACGGACATCGCCTATTACGATCGCAATCGGAAGACCCTTTACGAAGGCTTGTCGAAGCTTGGCTTTACCTGTATTAAGCCAGAGGGTGCTTTTTACCTATTTGTAAAAACGCCGATTGCCGATGAGAAGGCTTTTGTGGCGGCAGCGAAGAAATACAATATTCTCATTGTTCCGGGAAGCTCTTTTGGCTGTCCGGGGTTTGTGCGAATCGCTTATTGTGTAGCTTACGAGACGATTACGCGGGCGTTACCAAAGTTTGCTGAGTTGATGAAGGAGTACGAATAGATGGGTTTTCGCAAGAACATTCGCCGGGTAACTCCCTACGTGCCAGGCGAGCAACCTCAGGAAAAAGTGATTAAACTTAACACCAATGAGAATCCCTATCCGCCTTCCAAAAAGGTTCAGGAGACACTAGCGGGTCTTAATCCGGCAAAGCTTCGTCTCTATCCGGATCCAGCAGCGACGAAGCTAGTGACGGCCTTAGCAGACTACTACGGTGTTAGCCAAGAAGAAGTCTTTGCAGGGGTAGGTTCTGATGACGTCTTAGCGATGTGCTTCTTAACCTTTTTTAACGGGGAAAAGCCAGTGCTATTTCCTGATGTGACGTATTCTTTTTATAAGGTGTGGGTGGAGCTTTTTAAGATTCCCTTTAGCTGTCAGCCAGTGGATGAGAATTTTAAAATTGTGAAGACGGATTATTTCACACCTAACGGAGGCATTATTATTCCTAATCCGAATGCACCCACAGGAATCTTTGAATCGCTTACTGTGATTGAAGAGATTGTGGCCGGGAATCCGGATAGTGTGGTGATTATCGACGAAGCGTATATCGATTTTGGCGGCGAGAGCGCACTTCCCTTAATCAAAAAATACCCGAATCTATTAGTGGTGCAGACCTATTCTAAGTCCCGGTCTTTAGCGGGACTGCGGGTGGGCTATGCGCTAGGAAACAAAGAGCTTATCAAGGCGTTAAACGATGTGAAGTATTCTTATAACTCCTATACCATGAATGAGTACGCGATCGAATTAGGGACAGCGGTTCTTAAGGATGAAGCGTATTTTAAGGAGAGTACCGGTCAGATTATGGAGACGAGAGAGTGGGCCAAGGAAGCGCTTGAGGAAAAAGGCTTTACCTGTTTGGACTCACGGGCCAACTTTATCTTTGCCAAGCACGAGCGCGTGCCGGCCAAAGAGATTTTTGAGAAACTTAAGGAAAAAGGAATTTACGTTCGCTTTTGGAATGATGAGCGAATTAAAGATTATTTAAGAATTACTGTGGGAATGAGAGTGGAAATGGAAAAACTACTTGCAGAAATCGAGGGGATTCTAGCATAAGGAAGGCATTTTTACATGATAGAATTAGCAGTGATTATTAAGGGTTTTATAGTAGGCGCCTTTATGTTGGTGCCTGGTGTTAGTGGCGGAACCATGTGCATGATCTTTGGTGTTTTCGATCGCTTGATTACCGCAGTTAGCGATTTTTTTAAGCGGCCGAAGCAAAGCGCGGCTTTTCTGGCCCAATTTGTGTTAGGGGCTGGCGCATCATTTCTAGCGCTTTCCGGTCTGGTGACCACACTTAACGAAAGCTTTCATCTAGAGGTCGCCTTTTTCGTTATCGGTGCTATTATTGCCGGGATTCCGGTAATCTACCGGGAAGCCCAGATAAAAAAGATAAACATTAAGGTGATTATCTACGGTCTTTTGGGAGTGCTTCTTGTGTATTTATTGGCACAGATTCCGAAGAACGTTTTTACGGTAACTGAGTTTAATTTGAGCGGAGTGATTATTCAGATTATCGCGGGGGTTTTAGGGGCTCTGGGGTTAGTCTTACCGGGGATTTCTTTTTCGGCCATGCTTTACATGATGGGTGTTTATAACTTTATCTACGGTAGTATCGGCGATCGCAACTTTCTCGTACTGATTCCCTTTGGTATCGGGATGGTGCTAGGCGTACTTTTGCTCACCAGGGTGCTAGAAATCTGTATGAAGAAGTATCCCACGCCAACCTATATGATTATTTTAGGGTTTGTCATTGGCTCTATTGGCGATATAATAAAAGAGCTAGAGCATAGACCGGCTGGCATACAGTGGCTGATTTGCCTAGTGACTTTTGTGTTTGGCTTTATGTGTATCCATTTAATGGAGCGCTTTCAGAAGATAAACGGAGGGGAAGTATATGATAGTGGAAAGTGAAAAAAAACGAACGACAATCTGGCGGGTAATTATTACGGTTACCACGGTAATTATTGTAGCGCTAGGAGTTTTTCTGGTGGTCAAGATGTTTACCGGCAATCCCTTAGCAGGTACTTGGACCCTAGATGATGGGACCATGACCTTGGAAATAGGTAGCAGCAAAGCCGTCGTCACTTCCTTGGATGAGGAGGGTAGTCTGACTTATGACTATAAGCTAAACCCACAAGAGAAAGAGATTCAATTTATGAAAAGAGAGAGTGGCACTGCTAGTCTAGAGGCTCTTGATTCGTCTTTTAACTATAGCGTAGACGGAGAAGTCCTTACGCTAAGCGAAAGGGAGTACGGCGAGCAATTTATCTTTGAAAAAGAATAGAACGTATACGTTGCCCCCTGCTGGTTTGTAAGGCAGTGGGCTTTCGTACACTTTATCCCAGATTTAGGAGGTCAGGATGATAAGAGAACATACGAAGGAAGTTAGAATCGGCAACGTCGTTATCGGTGGTGGTCATCCGGTGGCGATTCAGTCTATGACCAATACGAAGACAGAGGACGCCCAGGGAACGGTTGCCCAGATTAAGCGCTTGGAAGCAGCTGGGTGCGAAATCGTCAGGGTGGCTGTGCCGACGATGGAAGCCGCGAGGGCCATTAAGGAGATTAAAAGTCAAATCGCGATTCCTTTAGTGGCGGACATCCACTTTGATTATCGCCTGGCGCTTGCCGCTATTGAAAACGGAGCCGACAAGATTCGGATTAACCCCGGAAATATTGGCGATGAGAAACGGGTGCAAGAAGTGGTAGAAGCGGCGAAGCGCGTAGGGATACCGATCCGCATCGGCGTAAATAGCGGCTCTTTAGAAAAACATATTTTAGAAAAGTACGGTAAAGTAACACCAGTTGGACTAGTAGAGAGTGCCCTAGAAAAGGTGCGCCTAATTGAGAACATGGGGTATGATAATCTTGTAATTAGTATTAAATCATCCGATGTGATGCTTTGTGCTAAGGCTCACGAATTAATTGCGAAAGAGACCAATTATCCCCTACATGTAGGGATTACCGAGGCGGGCACTCTATTTGCCGGCAATATCAAGTCCGCGGTGGGCCTGGGGATCATTCTCTCTCAGGGAATCGGTGACACCATTCGCGTCTCCTTAACAGGGGATCCGGTAGAAGAGATTAAATCGGCGAAATTGATTTTGAAAACACTAGGTCTGCGAACAGGCGGTGTTACGGTGGTGTCTTGTCCGACTTGTGGGCGCACCCAGATTGATTTAATCGGCTTAGCGGAAAAGGTAGAAGCATTAGTAGCAGATATGCCTCTTGATATTAAAGTGGCGGTAATGGGCTGTGTGGTCAATGGACCGGGAGAAGCGAGAGAAGCAGATATCGGTATTGCCGGTGGCGACGGTGTGGGCCTGATTATCAAAAAAGGCGAAGTGGTAAAAAAAGTAAAAGAAGAATTGTTGCTTAAAGAGCTAGAAGAGGAGCTTAATAACTGGAATGGATAAAGGATTTAGTAGCGTCTTTCCAAGCTTAAAATTAGATGAAGATATTCAAGTGACCATGCAAGACTGCGAAGTCTTAAAGGTGGCTACCAACAGAAAGAAGGATAAGTTGCGGCTGTACCTGGTGTTTCACCATTTGGTGCAAAAGTCTCTTCTTGATGAGGTGGCCACCGCGATAAAGACACAGTTATTTGGTCATACGCGGATTAAAATAGAAATTGTGGAGCGGTTTGAACTCTCCGAACTATATACACCGGAGTATATTTTCGGCGAATATGGCAGCAGTATTATGGAAGAGCTAAGTGGGATTAGCGTCATTGCCGCCAAGATTTTTGAGAGTGCCAAAATCTCTTTTGATGAGGGAAATATCGTCCGTCTAGAGCTTCTTGATAGCTTTGTGACGCGGGATAAACAGACCTTAGTAGAAGAATATCTGCTAGGTCTTTTTCGGGAGCGAATGGGGATTCCTATTGATCTGCGGATCATCTCTTCAGGAAAAAAACGCAGTGCTCTCAAAGACAGTAGCGTTCTCCTCGAACGGGAAGTTATGAGTATTGTGAAAAACTCAGAAAAGGCTCAGGCTCTGCAAAAGGCCAAGAAAGAAAAAGAGCAGGAGAAGAAGGAAAAGCCGAAGAAGGAGTATACGAGACCGCCAGTAGCTACCGATCCAGGGCTATTCTATGGACGGGCTTTTGACGAGGAGCCAACTCCCCTTAACGAAGTTACTCAGGAGATGGGGGAAATTGTCATTAAGGGCAAGGTTATCTCCCAGGAAACCCGTGAGATCAAAGGTGATAGGGCAATCCTTATCTTTGTGGTAACCGACTTTACCGACAGCATCAAGGTTAAGTTTTTCGTAAAGAACGAAAGACTTCCGGAAATGCTCGATAAGATAAAAAAAGGTAAGTTCCTAAAGATTAAAGGGGTTACCATCTTTGATCAGTACGATAAGGAACTGGAAATCGGGAGTATTGCCGGGATTTCGGCGATTAGTGACTTTACCGTTAGTAGAGAAGATTTGGCTCTTAGGAAACGGGTAGAGCTTCATTGTCATACGAAGATGAGCGATATGGATGCCGTCAGTGAGGCGAAGGACTTAGTGAAACGAGCTCACGATTGGGGGCACGCAGCGATTGCGATTACGGACCACGGGGTAGTTCAGGCGTTTCCCGATGCCTACCACTATATCCAAGACCTGCGAAAAGCGGATCCAGAAGATCCCTTCAAGGTAATCTACGGCGTAGAAGCTTATCTGGTAGACGATTTGCAGGATGTGGCAGTAAAGGAAAAGGGACAAAGTTTTGATGATTCCTTTGTTGTCTTCGACCTTGAGACCACCGGCTTTAGTCGAATTAAGGATAAGATTATTGAAATTGGGGCGGTAAAAGTCGAAGGGGGCGAGATTGTCGATACCTTTAGCACTTTTGTTAACCCAGAGCGACCGATTCCTTACGATATAATAAAGCTTACTAGTATTGATGACAATATGGTCAAAGATGCGCCCAAAATCGAGGAAGTGTTTCCCCAGTTTTTGGAATTTGTAGGCGATAGTGTGATGGTGGCTCATAACGCTCCTTTTGATATGGGCTTTATTGAGCAAAATATGCGTTATCAGGAGATAGAGGGCGAGTTTACCAGTATCGATACAGTGGCGCTAGCAAGGATTCTCCTGCCGGATCTTTCCAGGTTTAAGTTAAACAACGTGGCAAAAGCACTGAAGATTAAGCTGGATAATCATCACCGCGCCGTGGATGACGCCGGTGCCACGGCAGAGATTTTTGTAAAGTTTATTGAGATGCTAAAAGATAGAGGCGTACAGACTTTAGCGAAGCTTAATGAATTAGGAGCTACCAGTAAAGACTTAGTGCGGAAGTCTTTCTCTCACCATGCGATTATTCTGGCCACGAACCAGACGGGAATGTTGAATCTATATCGACTGATAAGCAAGTCTCACCTAGACTACTTTAACCGCAGTCCGAAGATTCCGAAAACCGAGTTTTCCAATTACCGCGAAGGCCTGATTCTTGGAACGGCTTGTGAGGCGGGTGAGCTTTTTCAGGCAATTATAAACGAGCGTCCACAAAAAGAGATTGCTAAGCTAGTGAATTATTATGATTTCTTAGAGATCCAACCAACTGGCAACAACGCCTTTATGCTTCGCAGTGACAAGTATCCTCAGTTTAATACAGTCGAAGACTTACAAGCGGTTAATGAGAAGATTATCGAATTAGGCGAACGGTTTGAGAAGCCGGTAGTAGCCACTTGCGACGTACATTTCCTTGACCCCGATGATGAAATCTATCGGCGGATTATTATGGCCGGAAAAGGCTTTGATGATGCAGATCTACAGCCGCCGCTATATCTCCATACCACCGAGGAGATGCTAGAAGAGTTTTCTTATTTGGGTTCTAAGAAGGCAGAAGAGGTGGTGATTGAGAATCCCAACAAGATTGCCGCCATGATTGAGGATGTGAAGCCGATTTCACCAGATAAATGTCCACCGGAAATCGAAGGCTCTGACGAGGAGCTAAGACGTATCTGTTACGACAAGGCTCACAGTATCTACGGAGAAAATTTGCCGGAGGTGGTAAGTGAGCGTCTAGAGACCGAGTTGGATTCGATTATCTCTAACGGTTATGCGGTTATGTATATTATCGCCCAGAAGCTGGTGTGGAAGTCTGTGGCTGACGGGTACCTGGTAGGCTCAAGAGGTTCGGTTGGTTCGTCCTTTGTGGCGACGATGGCAGGTATTACGGAAGTAAATCCCCTTGGTCCACATTACTACTGTTCCCAGTGTCATTACTATGACTTTGACTCAGACTTAATCAAAGAATATGCAGACGGCTGTGGCTTTGACATGCCAGATAGAGAGTGTCCAGAGTGCGGAGCCCCTCTTCATAAAGAAGGGTTTAACATTCCTTTCGAGACTTTCTTAGGGTTTGCTGGGGAGAGTAAGGAACCGGATATTGACCTTAACTTCTCCGGTGAATACCAAAGTAAAGCCCATAAGTATACAGAAGAGCTATTTGGAGAAGGCTATACTTTTAAGGCGGGCACCGTCGGCACCTTGGCCGATAAGACAGCCTTTGGCTTTGTAAAGAAGTATTACGACGAGAAAAATATCGTTAAAAGAAACTGTGAAGTTGACAGAATCGTTTCTGGCTGTACGGGCGTTCGTAGGAGTACCGGTCAGCACCCAGGTGGAATTATCGTCTTGCCAAAAGGCCATGAAATTAATGAATTTACCCCGGTGCAGCGACCGGCCAATGATGTAAAGTCGGATATTATCACTACCCATTTTGATTATCACTCCATTGATGCCAACTTGCTTAAGCTGGATATTCTTGGTCATGATGATCCGACGATGATTAAGTCTTTGGAGAACTTCATTAACTCGCCGGCGATGGAAAATGAATATGGCCCAGATAATCCTTTCAAAGCTACCGATATTCCTCTTGATGAGCCTAAGGTTATGAGTTTGTTTCACGGAACAGAAGCCCTGGGGATTAAACCAGAGGATATCGACGGCACGAAGCTAGGGTGTCTGGGAATCCCTGAGTTTGGTACGGATTTTGTTATTCAGATGGTAATCGAAGCCAAGCCTCAGAACCTATCGGATTTGCTGCGGATTTCAGGGCTTTCTCACGGCACGGATGTGTGGATTAATAACGCTCAGGAGCTTATTAAGACAGGGAAGGCGACGATTTCTACAGCTATTTGTACCAGGGATGATATTATGGTGTACCTGATTAATAAGGGCTTAAACCCAGGGGACGCCTTTAAGATTATGGAACAAGTGCGTAAGGGACGAAGCGTTACCCCCGCTCAGGAGGAGATGATGCTTAGTCACGATGTGCCGGAGTGGTACATCTGGTCTTGTAAGTTGATTAAGTATATGTTCCCTAAGGCTCACGCAGCCGCTTACGTGATGATGGCTTACCGGATTGCCTATTGCAAAATCTACCATCCACTAGCCTATTACGCTTCCTATTTTGGGATCCGGGCCGATGCTTTTTCCTATGAGCAGATGTGCATGGGACAAGATAAGCTAAAGGCTCTTCTAAAAGAGCTAAAGGCGAAAGGCAAAGATATTACCAAAAAGAAAGAAGAAGATACGATTAAAGATATGCGCCTGGTGCAGGAAATGTACGCTCGCGGCTTTGATTTTGTACCGATTGACATCTACAAAGCGAAAGCCTATGAGTTTCAGATTATCGGCGATAAGCTCATGCCACCTCTTTCTAGCATTGATGGTCTTGGCGAAAAGGCGGCTATCGAGATGGAGCAGGCGGCCAAAGAAGGTCCCTTCTTATCGAAAGATGACTTTAAGAGCCGTTCTAAGGTCTCCCAAACGGTAGTGGATACCATGGGACGCCTAGGATTATTAGGGGATATCCCTGAATCCAATCAATTATCTCTATTTGATATTTAATGAGGGCGCTAGATGTGATACAATATTTTAGTAGTTGCAGATAAACAGGATAAAGGCGGAAAAAATTGTGAGAGTAACATTGATTCATGGACAGTCCCATCGGGAGAGCAGTTATCATTTGGGACAGATACTAGCAAAAAAAATTGCCCAAGCAGAGGATATCGAAGAGATCTTCTTACCTGCGGATTTCAAAGAGTTTTGTTGTGGCTGTGCCAATTGCTTTATAAAAGGGGAAGAGACGTGTCCTCATTACCAGCAGGTAAAGCAGGTCTTGGATAAAATTGATAGAGCCCAGACCCTGATTTTTACCACACCGGTGTACGCTATGCGCACCAGTGGGGGGATGAAGACTTTACTGGATCATTTGAGCTATCAGTTTATGGTTCATCGACCTTCAGAACTGTCCTTTAAGCGCCAAGCGGTGGTCATCGCTACCGGTGCTGGTGGTGGCATGAGAAGCGCCTGCAAAGATATTAGTACCAGTCTCTTTCACTGGGGAACGGCGAGAACGTATACTTACAAGATGGCAAGTGCCAGTACGACTTGGGAGAATGTGAAGGAAGACAAGAAAAAACGAGCCGAGATGGACTTATCAGGAATGGCGAAGACGATTATCGATCGCTCTTTTGCCCCGGTGCCCAGAGTACCAGTGAAGCTTTGGTTTCATCTCTGCCGCCTTGTGATTCCTAAGATGGGAAATGACTGCGACATGAACTACTGGCGGGATAAAGGCTGGCTTGATAAAAGGCGACCCTGGCCGGTAATCGCTCTCGGCGATAGAATAAAGTCGGGCTGGGAGATCGTGACTTCTAAGCTTGGCGAGTTGACGAAGAAAAAGGTTGCTAGTCAAGAAGCTGTCAGTAAAAATCTACAGAAATAGTAGAAGCCGGAAGATAAAACTTCCGGCTGTTTTTGCATCAGAGAATAGGAGAAGCGAAATGCGGAGAAAAGAAAGAGAAGTGACGGATTTACAAGAAATTAGAGAGTTTTTAGAAGGTCAGGAAGTGTGCCGTGTGGCTTTTGTGGATGAGGGGGCTCCTTATATTTTGCCCCTTAATTACGGCTATGAACTCAGTGAGCAGGGGGCGTTAACGCTTTATATTCACTCGGGCAAATTAGGGAAGAAGATGGATATTGTAAAAGAACAGCCTTACGTGGGGGTTGAGCTTGACGGGAACCACCAGTTAGTCACAGGAAAGGCAGGGTGTAACTATACGTATAAGTATTTTAGCCTGGTGGGCAAAGGGAAAGTGACCCTTCTTGAAGGTGAGGAAAAGCAAGCTGGACTAGAAAAGCTAATGGCTCATTTTACGAAAGAGCCGGTAGCCTTTAACGAAAAGATGATCGGTGCCGTCGAGCTACTGAAGCTAGAAGTAACCTCTTTCGCCTGCAAAAAAAATGCCTAAACGGGCAATTTAGCGCTTTAACTCGCAAAAGTATTATGGTATAATGTAACGAAATGCGGATGCCAATTAGGCGGCATAATACTTAGGATGAAGGAGTGAAAGAAAGATGATTTGGGCAAAAGAAGAAACCCTTTCACGTAGCGAAATGGAAGCGCTGCAACTTAAAAAACTAAAGGAGACGGCATCCTATATCTATGACCGAGTAGAGCCCTATCGAAAGAAAATGGATGAGGCCGGAGTAAAGCCAGAAGATATTCAGTCTTTGGCGGATTTACAGAAGCTTCCTTTTACTTATAAAGTGGATTTTAGAGACAATTATCCGACAGGTCTATTTGCTGTCGATAAAAAAGAGTTGGTGCGTTTTCACGCTAGTAGCGGAACGACCGGCAAGCCGACGATGGTAGGTTATACAAGGAAAGATATGGAGAACTGGACCGAGAATGTGGCTAGAGTTGTCTGTATGGGCGGAGCTAGTGATCAAGATGTAGCGCAGATTTCCTTTGGCTACGGAACGTTTACCGGGGCCCTCGGTCTACACGGTGGTCTGGAGAAGGTGGGTGCCGCGGTTATTCCCATGTCTTCTGGTAATGCCAAGAAGCAGATGATGTTTATGGAGGATTTAGGTGTAACCCTACTAGTCGCAACTCCGTCCTACGCCCTTCACTTAGGGGAAGAGCTAAAAGCGAGAGGCCTTGATCCAAGTAAAGATTTGAGTTTACGAATCGGCCTTTTTGGAGGCGAAGGCATGACAGAAGCGATGCGAGATGAAATGCATAAGCTCTGGGGTGAAGATTTCTTCTGTACCCAGAATTACGGGATGAGCGAGCTTTGTGGACCTGGGGTTGCAGGAGAGTGTGAAGCCCTGACAGGGATGCATTTTAATGAAGACTGGTTTATCCCAGAGATTATTGATCCAGTGACGGAAGAAGTCTTACCTCCAGGTGAGCGAGGAGAGCTAGTGATTACTTGCTTAGGCAAGGAAGCGATTCCGCTAGTGCGGTACCGGACGGGGGATTTGACTCGTTTAATGTACGAGCCATGCTCATGCGGACGAACGACGGTGCGGATGGAGAATATTACCGGTAGAGCGGATGATATGCTGGTTATTCGCGGGGTCAATGTCTTCCCCACTCAGATTGAAGAAGTGCTCTTTAGTATTCCCGAGATTGGTCCTCACTACGAGATTCTCGTGGAGCGTATCAACCATTTAGATGCGATGACGATTAGCGTAGAGCTGGTGGACGATACCTTATTAGATAGTTATTCTAAGCTAAGCGAGCTAGGCGACCGGATTAAGACCGGTCTAAAGGAACAGCTAGGGTTAGCGACGAAAATAAAATTAGTGGCGCCTCAATCGCTAAAGCGGTTTGAGGGAAAAGCCAAACGAGTTACAGATTTACGAAAGGATGGAGTATAAGATGTCAGGAAAGAAAGTGATAATGCTAGGCAATGAAGCGATTGCTAGAGGCGCTTATGAGGCTGGGGTTAAAGTATCAAGCGCGTATCCAGGAACGCCTAGTACCGAAGTAAGTGAGTATATGGTGCAGTATAAGGATGATGTGTACTGCGAATGGGCTCCGAATGAAAAAGTAGCAGCAGAGGTAGCGATTGGTGCTTCCTTAGCTGGTGAGCGTGCCCTTGTCTGTATGAAGCATGTTGGGTTTAACGTGGCGGCTGATCCAGCGTATTCCGTATCCTATATGGGGGTGGGCGGCGGTCTTATCTTTATGGTGGCAGACGACCCCGGACTTTATAGCTCGCAAAATGAACAAGATACCAGAATGGTTGCTAGAGCGGCTAAGCTTCCCGTCATCGAACCGGCGAACTCTCAGGAGGCGAAGGAGTTCCTAAAGGCTGCCTATGATCTAAGTGAAGAGTTTGACCGTCCCATCGTGTTCCGGACGACCACGAGACTAGCTCATTCTCAAAGCTTTGTAGAATTAGATGAGCGCGCGGAAAAGGAAGGCAAAGCCTATGAAAAGGACGTGCGTAAGAATGTTCTGATGCCGGCGAACGCCAAGGGACGCCATACGGTAATTGAAAAAGAGATGGCGAGGCTCGCAGAAGCTGCCAATTCTTTGCCTATGAACAAAGTAGAAATGAAGGATACGAAAATTGGTGTTATTACTAGCGGAATTCCTTATCTCTACGTAAAGGAAGCGCTGCCAGAAGCCTCGGTTTTAAAGCTAGGGTTAGTAAATCCGCTACCGAAAGAACTGATCGCAGACTTCGCTAGCAAAGTGGATGAACTATATATTATTGAAGAATTAGATCCTGTGATTGAGGACCAGATAAAAGCTTGGGGTATTCCTTGTAAAGGGAAAGACTTATTCTCTGTGGAAGGTGAATACTCAGCGAACATGCTTAAAAAAGTGATTTTAGGCGAAGAGACAGAAGTAAAAGTGGCGGCAGAAAACGTGCCAAACAGACCGCCGATTCTTTGTCCAGGCTGTCCTCACAGAAGCGTATATCACGTCCTTAATAAATTGGGCATTCACGCAGCTGGTGATATCGGCTGTTATACCCTAGGAGCGGTACCACCGCTAAGCGTAGTGGATACCACCATTTGTATGGGTGCTAGTATCTCTTCCCTTCACGGTATGGAAAAGGCTAAAGGAAAAGAATACATTAAGAACTGGGTAGCCGTTATCGGTGACTCCACCTTCTTACATACAGGTGTTAACTCACTGATGAACATGGTCTATAATAACGGCACCGGGACAGTGATGATTCTCGATAATTCAACCACCGGAATGACTGGACACCAAGACCACGCGGCTACCGGTAAGACGCTGCAAGGGGATGACACCTATGCCATTAATATTATGGGGCTAGTGAAATCATTAGGCATTAAGAACGTTCAGGAAATCAATGCCTTTGATATAGAAGGTTTAGAAAAGCTGGTGAAAGAGGAAGTGGCAAAAGATGAGATTTCGGTCATTATTACGAAATCCCCTTGTGTCCTTTTGACCAAGGGAGCCAAACCTTTCTACAGAGTGGATGCGGATAAATGTAAAAAGTGCGGAATGTGTCTCAAGCCAGCGTGTCCGGCCATGGAGAAATTAGCTGACAAGACCGCGTATATCGATACTACCATGTGTACCGGTTGTGGTCTTTGTGACTCCTTATGTAAGTTTGGAGCAATTGAATTTGTAAAGGCAGGTGAGCGCTAATGACAACGAAAAATATCATGATCGTCGGGGTAGGTGGACAGGGAACGCTGCTTACTAGTCGTATTTTAGGAGGTCTGGCAACCAGTGCAGGCTATGACGTAAAGCTATCGGAAGTTCACGGAATGGCCCAAAGAGGCGGCAGTGTAGTGACCTTTGTGCGCTACGGTAAAGAAGTACAAGAGCCGATTGTGGAAGAAGGGCAAGCAGATGTTATTATCGCTTTTGAACGCTTAGAAGCGCTGCGCTACAAGCACTTTCTGAAGCCGGAAGGGGTTCTGATTATTAATGATTGGCGGATTAACCCGATGCCAGTAGTTATCGGTGCAGCTACGTATCCAGAGGGAATTATTGAAGAATTGCAAAAGGATTGTAAGGTTCAAGTCGTCAAAGCCCAAGAGGCAGCAGTGGAGCTTGGAAATGCCCGGGTCTTTAACCTGGTTGTTCTCGGTGCGGCTGCAAAGAATATGAATTTTACAAAAGAGCAGTGGTTCCAGGTGATTCGTGATACGGTGCCGCCTAAAACGGTAGATATCAACATTGCTGCCTTTTTAAAAGGGTATGAATTATAGAAAGGGGGAGCGAAAAGATGATTAAACAAGTATCCATTTTTGTTGAAAATAAGCCAGGTGCGATGATGGAAATCACGGAAGCGCTAAGTAGTGCTCAGGTAAATATTCGAGCGATTGCCGCCTTTGATACCCCTGAATTCGGAATTCTAAGATTGGTGGTGGATAACCCCAAGAAGGCGAAAGAGGATCTAACGAGTAAAGGCTTTGTGGTGCGCATTCAAGAGGTAATCGGAGTTGAATTGCAAGATGAGAAAGGGACGCTTAATCACATGCTGACCTGCCTTTCAAGAGCCAATATCAACATGAATTACATCTATTCTTTCGTAATTCGTCAAGGTCGGGCGCCGATTATGGTTTTCCAAGCCGATGATGAGGAGAAGGCGAAAGAAGTATTAACCCGAGAAGGAATAAAAATGATTAAGGAAGAGGAGCTATAAGATGGCGAGAGTAAAGAATGCAGTCTGGCAAGAAAAGATTCGCGACCCACATATAGAGTGCATGAGCCGGGATGAGATGCAGGCTATTCAGAGTGAACGACTACAATCAGTGGTAAAACGGGTTTATGAACACACGCCCTTCTACTATAACAAGATGAAAGAGATGGGTCTTGAGCCGGGAGATATTCGGGGGATTGAAGATATCCATAAGCTTCCCTTTACGACGAAAGAGGACTTAAGAGATAACTATCCCTTTGGTTTGGTGGCTGTTCCTCAAGAGGAAATCGTTCGTGTCCAAGGAACGTCAGGTACTACCGGAAAACTCACTTTAGCCTCCTACTCCCAAAAGGACGTGGATGTGTGGGGAGAATGCGTGGCGAGGGCTCTTAGCATGGCGGGAATTGATCAGAGCGACCGCATTCACGTGTGCTACGGTTATGGCCTCTTTACGGGAGGTCTAGGCATTGACTTTGGTGCCCGGGAGCTTGGGGCCATGTCGATTCCCATGTCGGCGGGAAATACCAAAAGACAGATTATGTGTATGGAAGACTTTGGTGCCACCGCTTTTGCTTGTACTCCTTCCTACGCCCTATACTTGGCCGAAAGTATTCGGGAAGCCGGTCTCGTCGACAAGATGAAGATTCGCGTAGGTATCCACGGAGCCGAGCCTTGGACGGAAGAAATGCGTAAAGAGATTGAAGATATCTTAGACATCGACTGCTTCGATATCTATGGTTTATGCGAGATTACCGGACCGGGGGTGGCGATGGATTGTATTCATCATAAAGGACTGCATGTGTTCGAAGATCACTTCTATCCAGAGGTTTTAAATCCGAAAACCAACGAGCCCTGCGCCGATAACGAATCAGGTGAGCTAGTCTTTACTACCTTATCAAAGGAAGCCATGCCGTTACTAAGATATCGGACCAAGGATATTACCAGCATCCAAAGAGACGTTTGTGAGTGTGGCAGGACCCTGCCAAGAATCCAGAAATTCACTGGTAGAACCGATGATATGAAGGTGATTCGCGGCGTCAATGTCTTCCCAACCCAGGTTGAAGCGGCCCTGCTTTCAATGGGTGGTGTGGCTCCTCACTATAAGATGATCGTTGACAGAGTGGAAGGTCAAGATGTTTTGACGGTAATGGTCGAAGTTGATGAACAATACTTCTCTGATGAAATTCGTAAATTGGATGAATTAAAGCAAAGAGTTGGAAAAGTCTTAAAAGAAACCCTAGGCATCTCTGTAAAAGTGCGTTTGGTAGAGCCGAAATCCATTGAACGCAGTGAAGGAAAAGCGGTGCGGGTAATCGACAATCGTGACTTATAGGAAGGAAGTAGCATATGGAAAAAAAGTATATGATAAAACAACTTTCCGTCTTTTTGGAAAATCGTAAGGGTCGTCTTGATGATGTCTTAGCAACATTAGCTTCTAGCGATGTAAATATCGTGGCTATGTCCTTAGCGGATACTTCGGAATTCGGCATGCTTCGGATTATTGCCTCCGATCCCTTTGCCGGTAAGAAGGTCCTAAAAGAAGCAGGATTTACAGCAGTTTTAACTGATGTGGTAGCTTTACGAGTGCCCCATACCACTGGGTCGCTAAGTAAAGCTATGCATCAGATTGTGGAAGCTGGTGTAAATATTGAATATATGTACGCTTTTGCCAACAATGAAGACGCTTCGGCAGTGCTTAAGAGCGACGATCCCGAAAAGGTGGTAGCAATTTTACAAAACACTGGTTTCGGTGTCTGGACAGAACAAGAAGCTTATATGGCGACTAGTGGAAACTAGAAAAAAGAGATACGCATTCAAGCGTATCTCTTTTGTGCAGTGCGCCTGGCGGCGCACGTTTCTAACCGGTGTAAGTCCGCAATCCGCCCGGTA
>NZ_JAMXOC010000011.1 GCF_024721265.1 Ohessyouella blattaphilus
TGCTCTGCTTCCGCCTTTTTAAGGTATGAAAAAAGACCCTTTCCTTGGGCCTTTGGCTTTTTACCTTCTCTTAACTTAAGCGGTTGTGATGCATGGATTGTCTTCCTACTCTTTACTTCTTCTAGCTGACTCCTTAACAGGTCAATGACCTGATCCTTTGCTTTCAGGGCTTCCTTTTGCGCAGCCTGCTGCTGAGCATACGCGGACTCAAATTTAGATTCAATCACCTCCCTAATTATACCGCTTTCCTTGCTCATGCCTTCTACTTCTTTTTCTAATTCTTTTAGTTTAACCCCTAGTGGTTCTAAGTTGACTAGCTGCTCCCGCAAGTGATTACGTCTAAGAACTTTGATCCCTTCTGCACCAGCACCTTTTTCGACTGTCTCTTTGATACTGTCAATTGGTACCGCATCTAATAGTGATATAAGACATTCGTGTCTTAACTGCCACTGGGTTATTTCTTCCAATAACTCTCGTCCTTTATCCGTAACTCCTAGTCCCTGGGCAACGGTTAACTGGACGTCCTTAATATCTTCTACTCGTTTGCTCAATCCTACCTCCTTTCGAGCACGGGTGTGATAAGCACTTCTCTAACTTTATTTTCCTCACCGTCTTTGCTCAATCGCCGAACAATTGCTTTCTCCTTCCTAACATCTTTTAACTGGTTCTGAACCTCTGCAAGGTTATCTAAAAGTAAATCATAAGAAACCTTCTTTTCAAGGGCTTCTAACGCATCAATCACCTCTTCTGCCTGATCATCTTCCCTAGAAACACCTTCCAATAATCTTACTAAAGATTTGTATCTTGAAGCCTCCGGTTCTCCAAGAATAGCTTTTAGATTACGCTCCTTCTCCTTTAAGAGTCGCTCCTGATCCAAGACTACCGCTAGGCGCTCTTTCATAGCGGTTGGCGCCCGGATATGATTACGAATAATATACCGACATTCTTCTTGAAGCTTATCCACCTTAAGCAATTCCCTTCGGACTTGATGGCTCTTTTTGTCATATCTAGAAAGAGTTCTAAAGTTGGCCAACCGAAACAGATTCCCGACTTTTCTCACTTGATATCTTGATAGTTTTCTTTGTGTTCTAGCAAAAGACATAACCCTTGCCCTGTTTAGCGTCGGCGTGTAATTGGGGCGATATGCTAACTCCACCTGAGCAATCTTCTTTTTAATTCCTGCAATCTTATACTCCTCTCCTAGGCGAAAATCGCGACGGCCTTTCTCACTTCCGGGAGCGTAGTAGGTAATGTACTCACCCTCATAACGAGAATTCCCCATGCGAAGCGTATACCCTAGCTTTTTCATCTCCTGAAGGTACTCTGAAAAGTCGCTTGCTCTACTGGCAGCGTAATTGATATCGTCCTTAATAATCGTTTTCCAGGTGGGACGTCCTCTTTTTTCTGCTAAATGCTCTGCGTAGTGTCTACCTACTCGTTCCTTTTCATAGCTCAGTTCTTTAAGACCATGCTTTCGACAAACCATATCTGTAATTGGCTGAATGTGTTTTTCCCAGTCTCCCTTTCGGTACTGATACTTATAACCACTGGTCCGGGAGACCGAATTAAAGCTTATGTGACCATGAATATGGGCGTGATCATTATGAATGGCAAAGACATAATCGTAATGATCACCTAAAAACGCTTCGCAAAAATCCCGAATAACCTCATAAGCCTTTTCTTCATCTACTTCTCCTGGTGCAAAAGATATAACATAATGATAGGCTTTGCGCCCGTCTAGTTTTTCGTATATCTTTTTGGTTCTCATAAAATGATTGTAAACTTCCTCAGGCTCATTTCCTGAATTGCCGCCTACCCACAAACCACCACCGGTTTTGCTTGGCTCTAAGATGTAAACGAGGCTATTATAAAGATGTGATGACTGCTTAAGATGCATCATCTTTGTTACTGCCATATACGTTCTCCTTTTCTTCTATCTGATTCTGGTATTCCTCAAGCTTCGTGCAAAAATAGGATAACTCCGTTATAAGAGCTTCCCAATCATGCCCCCTATCGGATCCTCTGTTAATTCTGTTAACGAGAAACCAAAGAGCTGTACTAAGCTTTCGGATCTGATAGATAAGTTCCCCTGTTTCCTCTGCTTCATACTCCTGAGACATCGAAAGGACTTTGGCTCTAACATAAGCGCTTAGATTAGCGGATCCCGACTGGGTCTTGCTCTTATTATCAAGACCAGCTAATTCTTGAAGACGCTTTTTTTCTTTACTTGTTAGACGAATAATAAGGGTTTCCTTTCTTGCCATCTAAATCTTCCTTTCTGTATAAAAAAAGAGAACCTTTTCAGCTCTCTACCTACGTCTCCGATTCTATATCTCCAAAAAGCAATAGTTCGTCGATTTCGTCTCGTGTTAGTTGCCGGCGTTCTTCGGCCGGCTCTGTTTTAAGATCGCCTTCGCTCTCTGGCGCTGAACTAGAAATATCCATCCGTCCAATGTCTTCAGTAAGACCGGCTATCATGGATTTTAAATCTACTAACTCCTCTCTTAGACTTCCTTTAAACTCAGAGACTTCTTGCTTTAACTGCTGGATGTAAACCAGTTCTCTTAAGGCATGACTTATATAATCACTTTCCCTTGGAAAAGCTACCTTATCTCGAGACTCCAATAGTTCAATCACTTCATCCTCTAACCGATACTGCCTTCTTAACGTTTCCATCGTCCTTGCTCCTTTCAAAAACGGATTAAAAAAGAGAACCGGCAGTCATCGCCAGTTCTCCGCTAATATTTTGTTCACTTTGCTAATTCTAAAATATCATACTCTTTTTTTGCCGTCTACAGTCATTTACTTTCAGTCACCCCTTCGAAGCCTTTTCCAGAAAGATGACGCTGATCTAGTTTCATAATTGCCAACTGCTTCTGTTGCCGCAGTTACTCCTTTAGCGTTGCCACAATTACTCCTTTTCGTTGCCGCAGTTACTCCTTTAGTGTTGCCGCAGTTACTCCTTTGACGTTGCCACAGTTACTCCTTTACGGTAAATTCCTATATGCAAGATACGTATTTTGTTTATACAAATACCTCTTGTTAGGGGCTCCGCCACCTAAGACCCTTATTTTACCACAAGCAAATTCTACGGCAACATAACATAGAGCCCACGAAATATCCACCACAGCATTATAATAAAATAAAGCCGTTTCATAGAAATGAGACCTGAATATTAGGTGAAGCGCTTTTTCTACAACTTTATTCTCAACATGCGGTAAAAGCAACTGATTTTGGCATTGCTAAGGCGAAATTATTTGTCTGCCCCTCATAGTGAACAATCAACTCTCTATCATGATTTCAATACTTTATAAATAAACCCTAAGATATAGTAATATATATAACTAAAAACAATGCTAAGTCATCCAACTAACTAAAACGCTTATAAGTAATATCCATTTTAACTTATAAGCATTTCTCCTTTTACTCCACAATTACTATTGACTATAACATCTTTTATATATTTTATACTAATCCCTTGAAAAATAATCTGAATTAATTTTGTTTTTCATATAATAATTATAATAAATTCTATAATGTATATACCCCTGGGTAATATAGTTCTAACGATTTAATTAAATCCTTACCATTGACAAGGATAACTTGCGTAATTCTGGCTTCATCCCTGCCTTCCTTTGTAAAATTAGAAGTTGTAACTACCCAAGCTTTTTTTGCATTACGGCTTCGCATATAACTATCTACGCGTTGAATGGGGGTGGAACCAATATTATTACCTTCACGATATCTTTTACACTGGATCAACTCTAGCTCTCCATCCGCATTTGTAGCCAAAATATCAACTCCCCTATCACATGCTTGTCCGATAACTTTAGCTTCTACGAACCCACGTTTTAAGAAGTAATCCGCAATAAGCTTTTCAAAATCACTTGGATCCATTGTTCGTAGATTTATTCGTCCTGAAACCGAATAACTAGGAACCGGCTCTTTTACATAAAACTTTCCTTGCTCTCTATCCTCATATGTATATGTTGTCAACAATTCGGGGATCAATCTATTTGATGTATGTAATTTCTCTATTATCTCTCTACTACCATTTTCCATAAATGTAGCTAAATGAATCACATATTCTTCAAATCTAAATCCTCGTCCCCCTTCCGTAAGCTCTTCTATAACTACGGGAACAAATTCTCGTAGCCTGATTTCAGCATTCATATCTTTATTCATATAATCGTATGGAGAAATGCCCGTAAGCCTGTATTGAGCACCATCATGATATGTATAGCGAGCAAGAGTACTTTTAATCTTATTTGTATATTGAGAACCCATTAATTTTATTAAACCAACGCTTCGTAATTGTGATTGCATTTCTTGATTAAATCTCACAATTGTAAATGGATTCCCCAAATCAGTAGCAGCCTTGGATGCTGCAAGATAAATAAGTTCATCTACATCCAAATCCCCTTCATACCAACGCCTCTCATTATCATCCAATTTCAAAAAAACAAAACAAACATCATTTTTAAATGTCCATGCTGCAGATGCTATTACTCTCATTGATGGATCCGATGTATCAACTGGAATAGATATTATAGGTTCCATACCATGTTTCCTGCCAAAATGCTTTAGTTTATTTAAATCACTTATCCAATCACTTTGCTCTGGCCTAAAATATAAAACAACAAAACCATGTTTTTTAACTACTCGTGCCGACTCTATAATCAATGTTTCTATATCATCTAAGAACTGTACCTTATTGTGTTTATTACTTCTTTTCCTTGCATTGCTAATGACAACCTCTTTATTCAAACGAACTACATCCTTTGATAAATCGTATGATAGAAAAGGATGCACTCGTTGCGCATGCTCAAAATACTGTGCGTTATCTCCATATGGCGGATCTGTTAAAACTAGATCAACAGTACCATCTGCTATCTTCGAAAAAAATTCTCGGAAATCCTTACAGTTAATACTTGTATTTTTCAGTTTGAATTGTTGAGCTAATATATAAGTACGACGCGCTTTTATCTTTTCTAGATAACGATGTAGTAGGTTTGTCTCTTTTAAACGATTTTCCGGGCAATGATTATCTTGACTCTTACTCCTATAATCTGTATATTTCCCCAAGTGAATAATTGATATGAATGCATCCTCAAAAAAATCTCTAATATTTTCTGGGAGTCTTTGTATCCCATTATGCAAACATACCAAAGCTATTTTCTGTCTAGTTGAAAACAAATTCTTATATTTTGTATAGGTTGGTGCTGTAAAATTTAACCGAGAGTTTTCTATTAATGTCGCATCAGGAAACTCAACCTGTATTGAATGCAATGATTGTCTTATCTTTTCATCAAAATCGTCATAATGCTTTTCTGTACAACCACATGAACAACGATATTTCTGACGAAAAATCACATTCTCACCGTTAACCTTTCCCATACGTTCATGCTTCATAGGATGATAATATTCTTCTGGATCTCGATCAAAAAACAATGCATCAAACAATAACTCCTTTTCGCATTTGGGACATTTAGTCATATATATTTTATTCATAATAGGATTAATATCAGATAATAACTGTTGTAAACCATTATGATATTCTGCCTCAGTTAGCGCACCCTTAAATGGAGCAGTCGCCATCCTATATGCATAAGGTTCCCATTCATTTGCCTCTATGTTTCTATTACAGTCTTGAGCAGCGTATACAAAAGTACCCGAGCCACAAAACGGATCACAAACTGTTGCGCCAGTTTCAGTCAAATTCTCAATTATTGCAGCTGCTATAGCCCTGCTTTTGCGACCAATAAAAGGAAATATTTGTTCACTCTGTTCACGTTTCCGTGGTTGCATTATTTCTGTTTGAAGTTTAATAATTTTTTGACGCAAATCTTCCTGATGTGTATAATCCAGTAACCAATACATTAGCTCTCCCTCCAATATCCATTTTCAAATTCAAACTTCCCCTTAATTACGTCAATAAATGTAGAATACTTCTTAGATAGACACTCCAAATATCCTTCCTCGATTGCATTCTTTAGCATTCCATAATCGTATAAATCCTGAGATGTGACATTTTCACGTGTTCTAATAATACTAGATGCACATTCTGTAGCTAAAGAAACTGCGTCATCTATTGTTCCTGTATATTGTTTATCAATATTATTAGTTGCTTTTTTAAATATCAAAATATAGTTACCATCCAATGTACTTTTGGGAGACATAATCGTCTTAAATGATTTCCTTGGTGCTGCTACTGGTATTTGATCACAATATTGCAAACTAGCCTTTCTCATCAAAGAAATAATCTTCCTCCAAGATTTCAAATCAAATGAATGATAAAACATAATATAATAAGCTCCATTTTTTAGTGCTTTTGCCGTTCGCTCCACCACTAACTGATAAACATTATAAAAATCATTATCATCTTTATTTCGACTTGGTGCATCAGAAACAACTAATTCATCATCTAACTTAAGGTAATCACTATTTTGTAATATATCATTCCATAGTTGACTATACTCAAGGTATGGTACTTGATCTGTATATGGCGGATCAGTTAAAACTAGATCAATACAATTTGTAGGTAACTCATCATCTAATAACACTTGTGCCGGTCGGTTATAAATCCTTATGCTTTCAGTAGAACTATTCACATCTTCAGATAGGCTAACTTTACAATTATCACGTAGAAATACAAGACCATTGTATACTGCCGATATTTTCTTCTGAATAATAAAAACTGCATTTCTGGATGTTGCATCCTTTTTGGGTAACCAGTAAGGCATCTGGCTTGATGCTTTCTTATCTGATAATTTAATCAAATTGATTGCCGATGATACAACCAACTCAATAACATCGTATCCATACATTTTTTTATTCTTAAATTCATAAAGCAACAACATAATTTTATCTAATGCATATAAATTTCTCAAACAAAAATAGTCAAATATCGTTGCCCCTTCCTTTATAGCAATTCTTGAGTTAGGAATCAAAGGATGATTTTCAAGTACCTTAAGTTTTTTCTTTTCATATTCAAAATAATGTGAAATAAAATCATTTGAAGCCATTTCACTCTTTCTCCCAGAAAACTTTTTACCGTCAAATGTCTTATACCAATATTTAGTAGGGATCATTTTTCCGTTTATACTATCAAAATGACACCTCTCGATTATTTGCTCTATATTATCTGCTTGATACTTGTAAAGTGAACCGCATGCTTCTTGAACTTGCAATTCAAATTCAGATAGAGTTTCTTTTAACCTTTTTAAATCCCATGATTTAAGTGAAACCCTACACAACCGATAAGCGACAGGATTTATATCTGTACCAATTGCCAATCTTGATAATTTACTCGCTTCAATAATAGTAGTTCCAGATCCAAACATGGGATCATAAACTGTCTCTCCTGGATTAGTAAAACACTCAATCAACGAGGCTACTACATTGTAAGGTTTCCGTGCCATATAATTGTGGATAAACCCACCTGGATTATCCACAATTGGCTTCATCCCCTTTAGCCGATTTATAGCATTATCAATTATTTCATCTTTATTAGCTGTATTCATACAAATAAATAGATATTCTTCTACTTTCATGTTTGATTCAGATACTCTTCCTTGTTTAGAATGATTCAATCCTACTTTCACAATCCTATATTGATAGTAATTGCCCACCAACTCTGCTAATGCGTCTATAGGGACTATCGAGTTATCTGAATAACTTATTATTAACTTGGTTTTATTAACAGCACACTTTGATATCAATCTTTCAAAAGCACCAAGTGCTGCAGCTTTCTTTCCAAAGTCTGATACATTTCTATCTTGACGATATCTTCCCACGGAATATGCATTTCGCTGTGAGTTAATTGCTAATTGTGGGTAATCATACAAGCATAACGTGTTAAGAACATGATAATATCTTGAATAATGCTCTTTAAAATATGGTGGGTCTGCATATACTAGAACACTTTTATTCAAGGAGATAGATTCTAAACACTCGAGAAAATCCAAATTATAGCATTTAAAATCTTTTTTATTATTGTTTGCAAGCCCTTCTGCTCTGTAAGAATCTATAACCCGAACAAATTCATTAATTATATTGCGACTTCGTTTTTGAGCCAAGTTCTTGTATGTTGTAGCACTCTTAACTTTTAGAAACTGAGCAAAATGTGTTGTGGTCGAAGCTACTGAACTCATAGCTGACATCAAAGCCGTTAGAAGAAATTTTATTTGTTCATTATCCTCCAAATTCATAATCGCTGCTCTTATAGCATCAATTTGGCAACACTGATTTATACCAAAATAAGCATTCGCATAGTATGTTAGAAAAAGACAAGGGAAAGGAACTGATTGTTTCTCCTGTCCTGGAATTACCATATCAACTAACTTTTTTAATTCACCATAGAATTCCTTTTTTGTTTCATTGTCAAAAACTGACGGTGTTGCTTCAACGAAATCTGCATAAGAAGCATAATTATCATAACTATCCTGCAAATACATACTTTCCATTGATAATATCTCGGCTAACATCTCCGAAGATTTTTTATAATAATAAGAGACGTCACTCAAAAAAGACTGTTGTTGAGTATAGGTAAACATGCAACCATTTAAAATACTACTATTTATAATATGAGAATATGGTTCTAAATCGTTACTAATTATATTCTTGTATTTTTTCAAAGCATAACCAACCGAACCGGTTCCTGCAAATAAATCAACTACCGTTCCTACTTCTTTATCACTGACAATAGGTGTGCAAATACTATCAAGCAAGCGACTTTTACTCCCCATATACTGTAAAGTTTGTATCTGATTAAATTCTAGCATTATCATTCTCCATCGTTTGCATATCTCTATTTTTAATAATCTCAACAATGTCGCCGAAGTCACAATCTAAAAAGAGACATATCTTTTCCAAACTTTCCATCGATACACACTCATCCTTGCTCAATCGTGAGAGGACATTGCCGCTTATCCCAGAACCCCTTTGCAATTCAATTCTTTTTAATTTTTTATCTATCAATAACTTCCATAATTTATTATAACTAATAGCCATGAGCTACCTCCTTCACCTCGGATATGAACTATATTTATTTCGGTTAATTATATCACGCTATCGTGTGTAAATCTACCGTTTTCATCCTTTAGTTTTCGTTTTTGGTGGTTAATTGTAAGTCGAGAGGTTAATTGTAAGTTGAGATGCTATTTTGTAATACGAAAAGCAATCTTTGTAATCAAGATGTAAAGTTTTGTAAACGAAAAGCCACTTTTGTAACTGAAACGTAGAGTCTTGTAGCCCAAATGCCACCTTTGTAGCCCAAATGCAGTTTGATTTTCAGCTTTTTGAACTGTATTATAATAATTGTAAGCATGTCAAAGGGAGGTCGACTCCCTCTCGATTTTTTTGTAATCGGAGAATCCACCCCTTCATTCCTTAATAGATGATTGGTTGGCGGCATGTTCATAATTATTTTTTTGAGAAGTGTAGATCTTAACATGATGTCTCCAGGTGCGACTGGCGAACATCCGATTTTTTGAAGAACCTCTTCTCCATGATAAAAGCTGAATGTTTCGTAGGGACTACGATTATTCAGCTTTTTTCTTTTATAAGAATTGATATGACTCATCATCAGAGTCACATCTTCCTGCGTCAATTGGTCAAAACTTGTACCTTTGGGAAATACTCTTCTGATTAACTCATGATTGACTTCGCAAGCTCCTTTTTGATATGAGCTTCCGGCATCACAATAATAGACTCTTGTTCGTAGTGGCGGAAGCGTATTACGATATTCAATCCCTTTCGGATTCGAGAATTCACTTTCGTTATCTGTAAGCACTACTTGGAAAAGATTTTTAAACACTTTAGGTTCAAGATCAGTATTTAGATAATTTATGATATTTGTTACCGATTTAGAAGTATTTGCATCTCTAAGAAATACCAACATAAGACTGCACTCTACAAAGTGTATTGTTAATAAGCACTTGCCACCTTTGCGGCTAATAACAGAGTCCATCTGCACGACTGGAGTATCCGGATTCTTTTTCATATAGGAAGTAAAAGCTTCTTAATTTCGGCCAATCCGGGAGCCTTTATCTACTTTGAATTCCGGTTTTTTATACCTTGCGCGAAATGAGACTTTTCTTGGAAGGTCGATATTTCTCACATCCAACATGCATGCATCTATATAGTTATATATAGTTTTTTCGCAACACATAAGCTCATCTGCACGATTAATATAAATCTGATTTACAGACTGCCCTTTTTGAATAAGAGGTGAGATGATTTTGTTGAGACGATTAACGTGGTCTTCGTAAATTCAAGCGTAAATTTAAACAAGCTGTAACCTTTAGATGCAATGAAAGTGTCAAATTCCTCTGCAACTCCTTGCTCATCATCGAAACCAAAAGGCAACAGGATGCAAACCTCTACGCTACGGCACAAGAAGCTTTTTCCTAGAGTAATCTACATTCCACCTCCGTCATTTTATGCTGGAGGCAAGGGTGTTTTTTTTGGGGGGGGTGTGAACTGTAACTCGGAGATTGGATCTTTAATTGCACTTTGGAAAAATTTTATAATCGCACAATCCTTTTAACAAGTTCGCCGCTTCTTTTCTAACCACTTTTTCTAACCACTCATTTATTTCTGCACTATCCACACCATCATTATATACCCAACTCTCATTTTCTGTATTATGTGAAGAATCTCAATATGCCTTTAATATTCCATGCATAATATGGCGACAATGATTTTAATGCAATCAAATTTTCCCCGTATAGCATAATTGGTCAATTCAACGATTAGGGACTAAAGTAGAGGATAGAACAAATTCACATCACATTGAGTTTCCACATTTTTTTCATGAAACATTATTTTTATTGATTTGTTATTAACAACTTTCAGAAAACACTAGTTACTGAAAAGTACTTGCCACTTACACAATAACCCGCTACTTTAGGCTTTAAACTTAAAAGCCCCTTTGTTTACGTCTTCTCATATCTTCCTCATACGCCAACAAAATCCGCTGATACTCCGATGGATCATCATTCTCGCAATCCAATTTGATTATTCGATCAACGCTATGCTTTAACCGCTCTGGATTGTACCACGGCTCCTTTATAGTAAGATATACAATTTTTTTTGTTTTTTGACGTTTTGCCATCTCCTCAAGCTCTCGAATCTCTTCTTCACTTTCAGTAACACTTTGTATTGGCCATACAATTATAAAATCAAATTCGTAATTATTATATTTATTAGCACAGTCTTTGGTAGATAAATTATCGAAAAAGATAGTGAGATTCGACAATTTCATCCCTTCTCCATATTTTTTTGGGACTTTTAATTTATAGATGCCTGCCCAGTGAAAGAAATCTTCCATCCCATTTTTTGTCGTATGGATTAACAATATTAAACCTTTTAAATTCCCCTGTGCATTCAATGCTTTGAGTAATGATAAGTGTTTTTCTTCATCTGCAATACCACACAGCAACAAATTCTTTTCTGTTTCATTGTTTAAAAAATCCACGATATGCTCATACGCTTTTTTCACATCAGACATACTATCCTCCATTTGTTCCAGAATTAATATTATACAAAAATTCTGCTCTATTTGTTCATATCATATGCTCATAATCTCACCCTCTACAAACCAATTATTTGAAATTGCGGTACTACTAACCGCTTCAATATCATTAGTATAGGCGACTACTGCTAGACTTTCCTGGGCCCGAGTACATGCAACATATAATAATCGTGTAGTTCTCATAATGCTCGTGTCTTTTCCTTCACGTTCATTTTTTTTATCTGTATCTGTTTTTTCTTTTGCACCAAAAACTTTTTCATAACTAAAAAGAAACCCACGTGCTTCGGTATCGTCTAAGATAACCATAACTCGAGGAAATTCAAGTCCCTTTACTCCTTGATGTGTGGCAAATTGGGTATTATCAGTTGCGTAGGAATAATACCTTTCTAATTCGTCAAAAGGTACTTCTAACGCTTTACGTAAAGCGGTAATCTTTGCACTTTCTCCCTCTATAAACTCTGCCAAAATATCATCTACTCGTTTATCTAGCTCAAATAAACCTGTTTCTTTTATTGATTTTAATATATTCAAACAAGATGGTATGCTCTCATTTTCCCATAGGGTCATTAGTTCTTGAACTGCATTTTCAGCTTTCTGTAATAATATCGTCTGATCTTCTCGTTCGGCTGCAAATGTTTTTTTGTTCAATAACGGTGAATGTCGTCTCACAATTCTAGAAACTTCAAAATCATTACTACTTTGATAGGCAATAACTAGAGGTGATATCACCTTTGCTAAAAAAGACAATTCAGAAATTGATCCATCACGTAAAGATGTATCAAAGTACCCTGAACTGTTTAACGGTTCATACAAACTATTAAAGCCAAACCTACTTGCTGCCATATGATGTTCTAAAATCAGGCTTTTATACTCCGATTCATTATGCCAACTTGCATCACCAGTTTCTTCTGCCATAATCTTGGCAACGCGTCGTTCGACCTCTTCTTTATCCGAAGACGGTAAGGCGATAAACAAACGAACTGTACCCTTGCTTGCATCAGAACGAGCTTTTTGCCGCTGTCCATCAATCGTTCCTCGCACCGTGTTTGCTAATTCCACAATACGAATAGCACTACGATGATTCATGATTTTTTCTGGTTTCTCCCATTCTTCTGGAATACAATTTGATAAATCATCTTTGCCATCTGTATAAATTCTCTGCATTGTATCACCAAACATTCCTACTTGAAATGTGCTTTTATGTTTTTCATATACTATGAACAATGCATCTATCAATTCTTTTTTTGTATCTTGACTTTCATCAATCAATAGTATTGGATATTTTCCCGTCAGAATTTTCTGCATAGTATCTTCCGTTGCAATAAATTCTGCTCCCATTTTTATGACTTCGCTGTGGTTTAGAGAATCATAACCTACATTTTCTCCATTAGGATTATATGAGAACCGTTTCACATTTTTCAATTTGAATAGACGATCTTTTTTGCGCTTAATATCTGCAAGTCTTTTTTCAGCAGCTATGCCACCACGTCCTTTACTTTGCTTATCTTCAATTTTTGCAATTTCTTCAGTTAACGAATAAATAACCCATTCTTTAATGTCCTTCTGATAACTTTTGACAAGTTCCCACAAAAAACTATGTATTGTAGACACTGCGAAAATAGGCTTATATCGCAAGCGTCTAGATATTTCTTCGCAAGCAACATTAGTATAAGTTATAACTGCAATCTGTTTAGCATTGGCTGATAATACTGCTCCCTTTTCCTTGTCCAAAAATGAAAGCGCATTAATTAGACTCCTTGTTTTTCCCGATCCGGCTCCAGCAAACATAAAAAAGCTTCTGGGATTTTCTTCGGAAAAACACTTCTTTATCTCCTCATCCACATGATCATCTACATGATCATCCAACAACTGTTCCTCGTCACATATGCTTTTAGACATTAACCTCTCCCTCCGGACGCAACAAACTCTGTAACCATTCTAATCCTTCAGCAATATAAGAAGGAATTGTAATCTCTTTAGGGTCAATATCATAAATAACATCTAGTGCAAATTCCGCTTTTTGATCTGATTTTCCCTCACGTAATAGTTTATATATCTTTTCATGAACATCGTCAAACGAATCTGATTCCGCAATCGAGTCATGCACATTTTTCACAAGACTTCCTTTGTCAGTAGTTTTAATATTTTTAAAAAGTTCATAGTTAGTATAAACCAAGCAATCTTCAAAGGTGCTTGATAATGCTTCTACTAGACTACCGTTAAAATCTATCATTACTGGCGTTTGATAAGCAATGCGAATTGCATGTGCATAAGGTGTTGCATATGCAAACACCTTGCTTTCTATCGGTATATCAAGCAATTCATCCAGTTTTATCTCTTTAATCAACCACTTGGTGATAGAATAATTTCCACTTATCAGTTCTTTATTGCGCTGAGGACGGGCCGCTTTATGATGACCATCCTTTTCGGCTGCATCTAAATCAGCAATTACTAATGTGGGCAAACACAATTTCTCAATAAGTGGGCTTAGACGATGTGAATGTTTGCCATTAATATTAAGAATAGAGATATATCTTTGATATAGTTCAGGATATTCATTACGGATAAAATGGGGTAGCAGCATACTTTCGGCCGAACCTTCAACTAATATAGCTGCATCCGCAAAAAACAGATCACAATGAGTCGTTTGTAAATAGCGAGTAACAAATTTGCTCGTCTCACTTTCTTTCCCAAAAACCTCTGAAAGATTAATAACTTTAGCTGTTGCCACATTATATTCGACTGATTCTGATAATCGCTTAAAGTAACGCAAATCTGCAAAATCGACTTCACGGGCAATATGGCTAGAGTGTGTACTAATTACAAGCTGCGTACTAAAGTTTGGATTCTTCTTAAGAAACACATGGTTCTTTAGTACAGAGTATGCTTTACGGATAAATACTTGCTGTACCTGCATATGCAAATGAGCTTCTGGTTCTTCAACTAAAACCAAATGTAAAGGCTCAATTACTACATTGGTATCTTCATGTGCTTGTTTTGCTTTCCCCTCTCGCATCCAATCATCTCTAAATCGCATAAGATCAAAAACCATCGAAATCAGATTTTGATAGCCAAGGCCATTATACTTTTCCGGCAATTTCAGAGTTTCATCATTTTTACTGAGTGCATATTGTATAGCCGAATCATGCCTAAGTGTTTCACTTGTATTTACTTTAGTAGCAAGTGTAATTTTCGGATCGGCAACTCCTGGGTATCCTAACCTTTCCAGCTCTTGAATCGCCGGAGCAAATTTATCCTCCAAATTTTTATCAAAGGCTTTTCGGGCTGCTTCTGTAACCTCCAATATTTCTAAATCCTCTGGTAAAGGGGCCTTTTCAGGATCCAAATGTTTATCATAATAACTGCGCATCTGTGCAGATAATTGTCTTCCACCCTTGTCCTCTCCACCTGAAACATCTGGATCTGTAAATCCACGCTGCGCACTAATTATATCTACTCGAATTATTCCTTTTAAAGGATTATCTGTAAAACATTCCATTTCAAATGATGTCGGTTGTGGTAATTCAATCTCATACTTAGCCGGATCCAGAATATATGACTTTATAGCAAAATATGTGGTCAATTTTCTTTCTACAAACTCACATAAATCTTTCGGAAATAGATTAATAGTTGTACTACCACTTGGTTTAGCCATTTCGGTCATTCGCGCTGCCGAATACGCTTCTCTATAATCTACAAAAAGCTGTGTGATATCTCTCGGTAAAAGTGCCAAACGAATCCCCAGTTTTCCACCAGGCCACTTTAATGTTGGAATGATATTAGCAACATAATGTATTTCATTTGGCAATACTTCTAACCAAATATCCATCTGGGGCATAACAGGCTCAAATTGTATCACGTCTTCAGGCATTTCGCATTCCGGTTCTTCCCACCCGCTTCCGATAGCATTGATTGCTGTACGATTGGAGACTGTAATGTCATTAAATACAAATCCACGCCCTGCTAAAAATTTACCAAGCGAATCCATTGCTGACGTTTTACCGCTATTATTAGCACCAACAAATAGCGTTGTTTCTTTACTGAAATCTATGTTACATTTCAGTAATTTGCGGAAATTTTGAATATGTACAGATGCAATTTTCATTTGAGCTCCTCCATTGATGTATAAGATTATTCGTAACTGCTTCTCCAACGTCATCCATGTAATACCAAACAGAAGCCATACCTTAACCTTATGATTAGAATCTTGACTCCCTTCCCCTCGGGTTTACCTGTCCCTATTTTACATAATACTCGCTTAAGCTATTCTCCATTCCATGGGTGAGGTAATATTGAATTTTTCCCCAATTCTATCTTCATGCAATTTTCTCTTTTGTATTTTTCTATGAGCTCTAAGTGTTCTACAGAATATGTCTTTATAGACAATTCTATATACGAATCTCTTCTCGGAATAATATCCTATTCGCTATATCTTTAATACTGTTCACCTCACCCGTTGCAATAAAATGAAATGTATCAGATCAAAATATATTTTTTAATAAAATTCAAATTTTCTATCAGATACGTCTTCATTAACTATCGCTCAAGAAACAACGTTTGCAAAATCTTTCTGTTTCAGTTTACAGGAATATTATACAGCTATTCAGTACCACTAACAATAAAAACCGTAGTTACCTATTTTTTATGCTTAAATATTCAGTGAACCAAAGCAAAGGAAATGGATAAACTTTCTCGGCTCTAAAATCAACTACATTCTTTTTCTCCTCTACCAATAACTCCCCACCTTATCACTCCTACCCACTCTTGACCTCCACTCTGGATGGAATTTAGTCGGATGCTTACTTGTGCCGTACCATGAATTCTTATCTACCACAAACTCCACCACACATGCACCATCCTTATGGCCGTATTCATTACATCCAAGGTCTCTTTGGTTTTTTATATCACCAATTACTGTTTTTATTACTTCTCCATTTGCTAATGTCCAATCAATATAATCACCCACTTGGCCAAACTTTGTAGTGCAAGCAATTACGTAACGGCCGTCAATAATTCCAAACCCATCTTGATCAAATCTCATGCCTGCTGCTTCTCGTAGCTTATATTGACTAGAGCTTGGTGATGTAATGGTCTGCCATCCCATATAGCTATATACAGTTCCATAAGGCTCTGGAACTTCTATACTGCTAGCACTCTCCGGATACTCAGGGCTGGCATACCCACTAATGCTTGAAGTGGTACTAGGATAAAAGTTATTGGTTACCTGACTAGCTGTATGATAAGGTCTTCCCGTTGACGGGCCACTGTTTCCTTCAATCGTTTCTATTCGGTCGGTGTCCTCATCATAAGCAACTACAATACCGATATGGCTCATACCATTTTCAAAGTACACTAGATCTCCTGCCTTTGGTTTATAGCCACTTCCCTTAGAGTAATACAGTTCTTTTTCTTCATACCAATTCCTACTACTACGCACCGCCGCTGTCTTAGGAAAAATCTCCTGTTCAATGTAGTCACATTCATTAGCACACCAAGAAATGAAGATTGCACACCAGTCTGCTTGTACCTTGTACCAGTCTTTATACTTCTTCCCGCCGACATTCTTAGATGCGTTTGCATATTCCTGCCTTGCTACAAGAACAAACTCCTCCGCCCCACTTCTTCCACTCACCTGAGTGCCAATAAATGCCGTAATCACCGCCACAAAAACAATTATACCGATAAGTATTGGAACCAGTATCATCGACGAGATGGTTGCAAATCCAGTAGCCAAGGTGGCTGCCACTGTTGTGACGCCTGCAGATCTTGAATCCTTGTTTTCTGTGCTTCCCATTCTCTCTGGTTTTGTAACCGCCACCGAACTTATTGGCTTTTTCATCTCTGCCTCACTACCTGCAAGATGTTCCTTAAACTTAATCGCCCCCTTTTTCGCTAAATCCGCACTAGTCACCACTATGCCTACCCCTGTTCCTTTACTCGCCTCTTTTAGCGTAGTTTTTGATGCCTCACTTACCGTCTGCTTAATTCCAACCTGGGCTCCTATCTCTGCTTCTCTTGCAATCCCAGAATCTACCTGTTTTGTTGTATTACTTACACCTATCGTTACTGATTCCCTTTCTAAATACTGAGAGCGAGAATCTAACTTTAGGTATTGTTCCTTTTTTCGTTTACTTTGTCGATCCCATTTCCTAAGCTCTCTAGGACTTAGTCGACTTCTTATTCCACCTTCCTGATATTCTTCCCTTTCTTTATCCGTTTCGTTCAAACTATTAAGGTTTCTATTAAGAGCACCACTGGCACTCTTTGATACTTTTAAAAAATCGGAAGCCACTTTCTCTTTTTCCACTTGCAACTTTGTATCTCTATCTACATTTACTTGCATATCCTTTCCTCCCATTAAAAAAAGCCGCCAAATCTAGCGGCTTTCTTTTGTCCTTTTCTCAGCTTTCTCAAGGAAGTTTGTATCAAAAAGGTCAAAGAGAGGATTCTCACGATTGATTTCCCCATCTAATAAAATAACCTTTTTCCCCCAGACCATAACTCCGTGACCCGGCTTTTCTTCGCTTAAGCTTAGAAACTCAGTTCTCGTAAGTTCCTGTATCTCTGCTAGCGCAAGGGCATCCACGCCTCCCTGATCAAAGAAGCACTTATACTCACAGTTTGAGAACATTTCCCGTAGATCCGGATTCTCAATTGCTCGTTTTAAGTTTTGCATGGCGAGGGTACAGATACCTCCGTATTTACGAAAGGTGACCACACTTGATAAGAGCATTTTTGCACTGGTTGGTCTTTGACACACTACTTGGGCTTCGTCCACTATAAAGTGGGTAGCTCGCTGAATCGACTGATTATATTCCATCCGTGTAGCTAAGAAATTCATAATCGTTCCCATCACCGGCTCCCACATGTGTTCTGGTACATTCTTAATCCCAAAGCAAGTAAACCGATTATCAATCTGAAAGTTTGTAGGTTTTGAGAACATATTGTACTTCCCTTCCGTATACTCTTCCAAGGAATTATAGATTACTCTAATAAGCTCCTGATCTCCTGTAGTAATCGCCTTCTCCTGTTCCTGTTTTAGCTTTTTTCTTAGTGTGCAAAGAGTGGGTTGTGTCTTTAATCTTGTGCGACTAAAGACGTCATTATACATCAGCCTAACGCAGCGTCCAATAATCGATAGATGTTCCTGAGTAACTGTAATATTATTCATAATCGCTTCACAAAACATCGTTGCATAGGTCGTCATATCTGTTACAAAAGCACTTTTCGTATTCTCATCTCCAAAGAAAACATCTGCTGGTACTTCAAAGCCATTCATGTATAGATTCCCTTTTGGTGAAAAGTCTAGGTACTGTCCCCCAAACTTAGGACACACATAGGCCATTTCATCTTGAGGATCAATCATCATTACATCGTCATCTGTCGCTAGAAGTGTTTGAGCTATCTCTGTCATCTTTATACTCGTCATGGATTTACCGCTTCCTGTATGTCCTACAATAATTCCGTGAGGTCCTTTTAGCTTTTTTCGATTGGCAATAACCGCTCGCTTTGTAGTCTTATTAAGACCATATAGATAACCGTTTTCCTCCTGAATATCTTGGGCATAAAAAGGCTGGAAGGCAACAACTGAACTGGTTAAAAAGTTCCGCATATGATTCACTTGTCGCCCTCCATAAGGCAAGGCTGTATGAAGCGCTTTTAGTTGAAGAAAATCATAGGTATCAAACAGAACCCCTTGTTTTCTTCCAAGATTCTTAACACCTTCCACTCTGGTTGCAAGCTTTCCTTCACTTCTAGCTGTTAGAACCACAATTAGTCCCAGAAAGAAGCCATTCTCACTGTTTGTATCTACTTGATCTCGGTAACTTTCTAATTCGTCCTTTGCCTTTTCTTTACGGTAGGAAGGGGCAAGACTTCTCCTTCCAGCTTTCGCTTTTCCATCCATCTCCTCTTCAATTGCACGTTCATTGTTGGTATGGGCTGCCGCCAATTTATCTTTTAGTGTTGTTCGGTCTACAGGAGCATAATCAAGAGTAATAAGACTAGGATAACTTAGCTTCGAAATATTATGTATGATTTCATCCCCTAGAGAAGATGCAAAGTCGTGACCAAAAAGAACCGATACGTATTGTTCCCCAACTCGCATAAAATTTCGCTCTTGCTCTAGACTAGCTGGCAATACCGTATTTCTCATATCCCCGTGGTCAAAATATCTCTGAAAGGTATCTAGGTCCTTCTCTTCTCGGAAGAAGAAAGACCTTAGAGACATAAAACGCTCCTTAGCACTTAACCGGTGAATCTTACTTCCCCATATCACGAAATTCTTTACTATTTCACGATCCAAAGTGTTAAAAAAACTTTTTGCTTCTTCAAAAGATAACGCTCTACAAGTAACTGTTAGATAACTCACCTGATTGACATTTCCCTGATCCGTATCAAGCTTTTGTTTCTTCCAGCTCTCTATTCCCTCTTTTATTACTGGATACTGATCTCCATTTGGGTAATGAAAAATACGATCCAAGTAAGCTGTCATATCCTGATATTTATTGACTTTTGTGATCTTAAAATCCACGTTCATTGTGTTTAGCCACCTCATCATAGACTTTAAGATATACTCCTTCTCATCCTCATTTTTATTAGTATAATTCATATCCTCAAAGACGTAGCAGCTATCGTAAAGTATCACCCCCTCCCCTGGTTCTAACCGAAATATCCCATTCTCCCGGTAATCGATAATATTAAGGCTTTCTCTCATATTTTTTGGACACTTAACAATTGGTTCTGTTAGCCGCTTCCGTTTTGCGAACCGGCTACTGCCCATAAAGATTCCCATTAATGCTTCCTCCTTCTCTTTCTTCGTTTATTTTCTTTCCTTTTAATCGGCAATCGCTTTACAGTATGAATTCTATAATAGTCTCTTTCTCGTTCGCCAAAATCCGTTATCAAAATGCTTGTTTTTAACTGATGTCGATAATGTTTTATAAGCTGTAATAGGTTATGCCCTTGATAGGAATAGCAACCAAAGGCTACTACCAAAGCGCCTATTGGTAGCACAATGTAAACACAGATAGAAGGGCTTAGGTTGGTAAAATACCATAAAAGAAAAGCAGATCCTCCATAAAATACAATCCCTGCAACTAAGGTTATGCTTTGGCGTGTGGTAAGTCCCTTAAAACCTGTGTCTTGGTATTCTCTTTCAAAGTCTTTATTGATTTTTATATTCATATTTTCCTTTCCTACAATCCAAAATTTCTACGCATAAAAGTATCTGCTCCTTTTACACTGGCCGCCATTAAGATCATCGTAAACATACTTTGTAATGCACCACCAAATCCGTCTGCAATGGATGCAAACCCTCTTTCAAAAGTACCAAAGTCAATAGACTGTATCATCTTTCCAGCAATCGTGATAACAAGAGCAATGACAAAAATTTCAAAAACATAAGATAAAAATGTCTTCATCCATGCAAAGGCCGTATTGTTAAGGGTTCTTCCTCCTGCTAAGCTGGCTAAGGCTATTGGTCCTACTGCTACCGATAAATAAATCTTCAAAAAGCGTCCATAGACTGAGAGAAAAATAAGCCCTCCACAAACAATAGCCACTAGGACATAAAGACTGCCAAAGATAAAGAAAAATAGCCACATGCCACCATCCACGTCTTCTGTTGTAAAAGTAATCGGCTCATAAGTCATAACTAATCCTGTTAACTGAGAGGACATCCTAAAGAAGATCCTTGTGATTGGAATCAAGGCTTGAATAAGCCCATTCGCCAGCACTAGTTTTATGACCTGCTTTACAAAAATCTCGATAGTAAAACTTTCCTTTAAATCCGAAGCCTGGGTAATATATCCGATCATAAAGAATAGATTTAATAACACAATCCCTATGCCTTTTGTCCAAGGATAAAGCGTTCCCTCTACAAACTCCCAGGTTGGGCTAGAAAAGGTCTCCGGGGTACTTGTCATGACCCCGGTTACCATACTCATTAATGCGTTCCATATCATTTTTCCCAGTAGATAGGCTGGGCCCATTATGATATCTCTTATCGCTTGCATACGCGGCTCCTATCATTGAACTAAGGTTAAAAGAATCTGAGGGGCTAATGCCGCTAGGATTCCGCCACCAATTCTTTTCATTGCATGAGCCTGACTCGCTCCGTCTTGAGAACTCATACTAATACCAAATTCACCAATTCCCCAAAGGGTTAAGAGAATACCAATAGAAGTTACAATCGCTTTTACCACGTCGATCAGATTATTAAATCCACTAGATACGATTCCTGCTCCTGCTCCTGTGGCATTGGCATAGGGAGCGTAGGTTAACACCCCTAGTTTGACGGTTCCTAGTGTTGCTAATACTTTCATACTGATTTCTTCTTTTCTTCTTACTTTATTTTTCTTCATTGTGCTTTCATCTCCTTTTATTGAATAACCATGTGAATATAAATGTAAAGACGCCTGAAAACAGTAATACCAAACCATACATCACCGTACCCTTCCATTTCCCAAGAGCTGCCACCGGCAACACATACGTCATCAACATGTAGGTAATGAAGATTGCTAAGGCTAACGATAAAATCACAAAAATCACATTTTTAAATCCAAATCCTTTTCTTCTCATAATTCTCCTCTCGAATAGGAATCTTATTTCCTATTTACTTTTTTTCTTTTTTGATAAACCCCAGTTACCCCTGCTAAGATAAGCATTAGAATCCCTAAACCGATAAATAGATTTCGTTTACTTGTAAGGCCAGTCTTAGGAATAACTTGTTCTTCCTTCGGAACTTCGGGAGTCTTTGGACTCTCTATTTCTTCTGGCTCTTCTGGTTCCTCTTGCTTTACTAGTTCAACCGTTTGCCCTTCATCCTCAGGGTCCTTGTGCTCAGCGATGATTTTGTCCTCTTTATCCAACACAGTTTCAAAGGCTGTTAGTTTTTTCAGTTCTTCTGAGTTAAGCTTAGAAGCATCAAATTCAAACCATACTTCCACACTCCCTTTGTCCTGTTCTGGCTTAAACTTCGTGCTTCCTGTTAGCTCTTTTTCCTCAACTAAAACAGGCTTACCGTTTGCAGTTAAAATCCCCTCAGCCCTTAGTTCTTCACCGATATTCTTCTCCATACCTGAATAGCGAACAACGTCTTTTAACTTAATCACGCCATCAGCAACAACAACCTTACCGCCGTCTTCTGTTGTTAGAGTAGTTCCGATCTCCGGTTTCTGCTCCTCATCATTTGTCAAAGTACCCATTTCCACCGCTACTAAGTTTCTCTCAATCACAACTTCAATGCCTGTTAAAAGGACCTTCCCTTTGTTGTTCTCACAAGGTAATTCATCTATTACATAAGTATCGAAAAGCAAAGCTCCCACTTCTTCATTTATAGCTTCAAGATTCCCAAACCAGATGCCGTCCTTCTCGCTTTCCCCTCGGTTCGTGTTTTCCGAGTGTTTATTCCAACCACTCTCTGTAGATGCATTGCCGTTCTTATCGGTTACTATGACATGGCTCTCTCCAGTAGTTTTTGAAGTGATAGAAAAGGGAATATTCGCCATCCGCTTTCCTGTACCGTCTTCGATTTTTACAAACTTTAAATCTCCACGAATAGGATAATTCTTAAGTATTGGATAATCATAAGTCGATACCTTTTCAATCGTGCCTTGAGCAGTCACTTTTCTTATATGAACTTCTTTATCCGTTAATAAATAGCCTTTTGATGCTTTAATTTCCTCCACTGTTACCGTTCCTAGAGGAAGGGTTGGGTTTCCTTTTGAGTCAAGATAAAAATCACTGCCACTTACTAGATACTCTGCTCCTAGTTTTGCCTGTCCTTTGCTGTCTGTTCGAATAATCCAGCTACGTTCACATGTTTTTCCTTCCTTACTGGGATCCGAATCAAAGTGTCCTTTATAGTACTTCACTTGGAAGTGTGTATCTTCTAAAACGGCCGCTCCTTGGGCTCTATTTAGCTCTGTTTCCTTATCTTTCTTTAGTGCCCATATCTGGATAGGATTATTTTGTGGCACTTCTTCTACTTGAGTTACATTTACTATTGCTTCGCCTCCAGAGGGAACACTTACTTTATAGGTATTTGGATCTACCCCATATCCTATTGGTGCCTGCGTTTCCTTAACCTCATAGATTCCTGGCGTAACTTCTACTTCACTATAACCATTCTCATCAATTACTAGCGTAGCTACTACTTCTGTTTCTCCTTCTTTTCTAACCACGTACTGAGCACCTGCCAAGCTATAACAAGAATTGTTGTCTGTCATTTCTCTATTAGCAGATACTTTCTTTAACTTAATCTTCCCTCTCGGCATATAAGCACTTCCAAACACCGCTTGGTAACTTGTATCTCTAGTAATCATAAATGCTTGAAAGCCTTCTGGGGCATCCCCGCTACTGATGATATGTCTTAGCACCTCTAAACATCTATTCTTATTAGCGGCAGTTACTCCCGTAAACACAGACGCTGAAAGCTGACTTGCATCAAAGTTTGGATCACCCATAATTCCTTGGTTATTGCCTACTGCACACATAATTACGTGAGAGAATCCAATCTGCTCACCAACACCCCACCCAAAAGACTCCATCCATGCTTTATAGCCATTCGCCTCATAGCCTTCACCGCCGTATAGATTGTACATAGCTTTTGAGGCAGTATCTTTATTTGACCATACAAAATCCACTTGATAGGCTCCTGTAGGCGGAGCGTACTGATTTGGTCTTGCACAAAAAGCAAACCGATCATTGATAAACATCTCATTGGTAAACCAGTTATCATAGTTCACTTGATTGCCCAGATAATAATTCACTAGGCTGCCTGCTTCAATTCTAGCTGCAACCCTACTTGATCTTGTTCTAATGTCCTTAACGTTTTTCGTCGGACGGTAGGCTTGTGGGATAATCTCATCTTTAAGCTCCTCTAAATCTGCTGTGAATTCTGCCGATACCTTTGAATCTTCCTTAGGCATAAATTTAAACTTATATTCTGTTCCATCTGGTTTTGCTCCCATCCCATAAAGCACTGCCTTTTCCTCACTTACTAGGATTTTCTTAATCACATAGTCTTCATTTGCCTGAACTGAGATGTAGCTCCAAGAATCTGCTTCTGTAGGACCTCTAACTTCTATCAGGCCATTTGTTGGCTCTTCTATCGTCACCTTGGGCACTTCGTTATCCTCTGCCTTTACGTAGGCTGGCGCTATCAAGGAAAACGCCATCACGAATATACCTATTGAGGCTAATGGTCTATTTTTCATCTTTTTCATATCTCGTTTTTCTCCTTTATATTTGTTTGTTATAAAAACAAAGCATCAGGTCTCCCTCATGCTTTGCTTCCCTCTCTGTTCCAAAATCCTTCTTTACACCCTCAATAAAATCACAACCTTTCTAAATTAAAAAAACCGAAGATTCTAGCTTTCACTAAAACCCTCGGTTACCTATTCCCATCTCTTCAATTAAGCGACTGTGTACCACAAAACGTTCTTTTACACCGCCGGCATTGGTACAAGTTGATAGCGTTAAAACTTTTTCCCCAGCTCTATCTGATAGAACCCTATCTTTTATCCAATCAATATACTCTTCGCCACTTTCAAACTGAATCTGAAAATCTTCGCTATCGGTGCTGGTTTCATAGGCACTGATGATTTCATACTTACAGTAATAATGTGGCAGATAAAGTTCAATAATATTTCGCCCCAACAGATACCCTTCATCTTCATAATTAGCCAGCTCACTAAACATCTGGGTCGTCGTCATGTTATGACCGTATAGAATCGTATGACGACTAGAAAAGTCTGCTTGATTTCCTGAATCCATGAAAATACTGCCAATGGTACTCACTTCCTTCTGATAATCATGATACAAATAAAACTCTGAATCCTCACTTCTTAGTACGGGATAATCAATCGTTGTTCCTTGAATATGAATCCAAGCAACAATTTCTGGATTGATTGCTTGTAGGCTAGCAAAATCAATCCATCTCGGTGGGCTCATTACTTCTGGATTCTCTTCCTCCTTATCTTCTACCACGTACAAGCTCTTCAAAGAATCTGTATGTTTCTTAGCCTCACTATAAGGCTCTTGCTCCTTTGCTGCAAAATAGAAGAACACAAAGGCCATTACCAAAAATAGGATTACCAAAAATTTTAATTCTTTCCATCGCATCATTTTACTTCCTCTCTTCTCACAATCTCTTCATCACTGTATCTACTATTATATTTATCTCTTATATTCTCTAGTGCCGACAACCGTAACCGCTCGAAGGTCCTTTGGCTCCCTTTAAAATCACCTAGTACCTCTTTATAGGGCTTGTTCTGTATATAACGTTTTAGAATAATCTCTCTTTCAAGCCCTTCTAAAGTTGAATAGCAACACCTTATGCGTTTATATATCTGCCGCTTTCTATAAAGCCTCTGAAGCTCATAGTTAATATCTTCTACGACTCCAGCAAAGAGCTCTTCATGGAGCTCTAAGGTATATAAAATATCTCTTCGTTCTGGAGTACTCTTTCTTACTCCTTCAAGATTTACTCTCGCATACACATTGCTATGATACTCTTTGTTAGCCTGTTCCCACTTGCCTTTTAGCTCTCTGTAACGAATCGATTCATTTTCACGAAACGACTCACAAGTTTGTAAGCAGTAAATAACCTCTTTCATACTCATTTCCCGTTTCATACTACTCACCTATTTTAGATACGGTGTTTACAAGATAAGCCATACGCTTTGTTAAACCCTCTGCAATTCCAGTCAAGTACATTGGGCGAACCTGAAACTCTTTTAAGATAGTTTTATAATCCTCATGAAGAAGGTCCTCCCCTTCTTCCCAGATGAAATTTGCTAAATCCACACCATCGTTAAACCCTACATCCTTAACTTTCTCTACGTCAATGCTACCATCACTTCTAAAATACCCTTTTGAAAACAGTTCTATTACATAATCCTTGTACATCTGTTACACCTTTTCCCTTCCCCCTGCTTCTCTTTGGCAAAAGGTGTAACTTCGTGACACTTTGTCACAAAGCCAACATTCACTTCGTGCCAATTTGTCACAAGGTATTCAATTATTATTAACTATAAAAATCATGATTCACTTCTGCCTGATAAAAATGATTCATCGTTACTGGTGCGTTATACAAAACGCTCATTAAGTACTGCTTGATGTTGCGAACCTTGGTTGTGTTTTTCTTTAGGGATTCAAACACATACTGCATATGAGAAAAACCTATCTTGCGATATCTAGCTTTCACTAACCTAGTTGGTATTTCTTCCCCAGAGATTTTCAGCATTTCCTTGTTACAGGCAAGCACCTCGACCATAATCTCCATCAGCTCATCTACCGACCTTTTATCATAGTCGCAAACAAGAAGGTCATACTCTATCTGCTCTTTTACAGTCATGGCAACGGCACTTATTACATCCATCCTTCTTTCTATCTCACTAGATAGATGGATAGATAGGTCTTTCTCAGTATTATTTATATTAGTATTATTAGGGTCGGAAATATCGACTTCTTGAGGTCGGCGTTTCCCGACTTCTTGAGGTCGGTGTTTCCCGACTTCTTGAGGTCGGCGTTTTCCGACTTCTTGAGGTCGGTGTTTTCCGACTTCTTGGGGTCGGTGTTTTCCGACTTCTTGAGGTCGGCGTTTTCCGACTTCTTGAGGTCGGTTATTCTCCACTTCTAATCGTTCTATACTCCCCTCATTTATTTCCCCTGTATCTACCAACTTTTCCCTTTGTTTACTAGCTTCTTTTACCTCTGGATTATTAAAGTTTAATACATAAATATGATCTGCCCTTCCTAATCCTTTTTTCACTTTTTTTATTAAACCTATCCCTTTATTGGTGTCTAATTCGCCCATCAACTTAATTGCTTTATCTCGTTTACAATTCATATAATCCATTAATTCTGCAATCGTAAAGATTATGTAAACTTTTCCATTTCCATCTATCCAGTCATTTTTAAGTGACAACCCCATACGATCAAGCATTACGCCATATAAAACTTTCGCCTCACAAGATACTTTATCAAAGTAAGAGTCAGTAAATAGCACTTTAGGGATTCGGTAAAAGGAAAAGCTTTCTGCTTCGTAGTCATGAAAATATTCAAACTTAATTTTCTCCTTCACCCTTATCCCCTTCCTTTCTTTTCTGCCAATCGGCTAATAGGTTATAAATGACCGCCTCCATTTCCTCATTGCTAAATGTATTTGGAAAGTACTTTTGTATGTTTTTACGCTTTATCGTAAGGCTACCTGATTCCCTAGTTGCTTTTCCTAGTAAAATCTCCTGTAGTCTCTCCTGTGTCCATTCACCCTTACTACTTACTTCCTTTAATTCCTGAGCGCTCTTCGTATTTGGATATCTTTTTGAATCATTTACCAGCTCCAGAAAATCCTCTTGTTCCTTTTCTCTAAGATATGAAATCTCTGCCCCTGCAATCACAGGAATTTTCTTTTTATCTACAAGTTCAAGCAGTTCTGGCAAAAGATAGGTTAAGCGAATAAGACGATAGACTTTTCGCTCATTATCGCCTGCCTCATTCCCCACTCTTTTAGCCGACTTAAGGCCAGCTTTTCCTTGATGCTTTATAAGTTCTACTCTCATCCTATACGCAAAGGCTTTTTCACTCGGCAATAGGTTCTCTCTTTGGATGTTACTATCAAGCATGAAGCGAATGGCCTCTTCATCTGTTAAATTCTTACACCGAAAGGGCATGGTTTTAAGTCCTGCCACTTTTGACGCAAAGCACCTTCTGTGACCTGCAATAATCTCATAACCACCCGTTTCTCTAGGGCGAGCTATTCCTGGAGAAATCACGCCCTCTTCCTTTATGCTTTCTATTAGCTCTTCCATACTGCTGTCTTCAATTACTCGAAAGGGATGGTTCTTGAAAGTATAAAGATCTTCTAAAGCAATCTCCATAATCTCCGCGTCTTCCTTTTTTTCTGTTCCAAACAGGTTCTCAAAAGAGCTAAGCTCTACTTTATCTGCACTTGTCATCTTCATAATCAAGAACCTCCTTCGCGAACTGGTAATAGCTTTCTGCCACCTTGCCCCTAGGATCATGCAAGAAGATGCTTTTCCCTTCTGCACTAGCTTCTGCGGCTCTTACTGAAAAAGGAATGCTAGACTCATAAATACGAATCTGTTCTCCGTAGGACTCTCTTAGCTTTTGTACAATCCCTTTTGCGTAATTCGTGCGATAATCCACCATGGTAAGGAGTATGCCGTTAATCTGAAGCTTTGGATTCAAACCACGATACACCTTCCCAATGGTTCGAATAAGCTGTTGTAAGCCCTTTACGGGCAGATAGGCTGCTTGTACTGGTATCAACACGCTATCGGCGCATACGAGAGCATTAATTGTTAGCATCCCTAAAGATGGTAGGCAATCAATAATAACGTAATCGTAAGACCCTTTCACTTGATCTACATATTGTTTTAAGATGGTCTCACGACTCATAACGTTCACCAATGATACGTCCATGCCGGAAAGTTCGATATTGGCAGGAAGTAAATCTATCCCTTCCTCATGATGCAAGATTCCCTGAAAGAGATTGCTTTCCTTATCTAGAATAATATCGCCCATCTTGGTTGCTAAGGTAACCTCCAATTGATCTGGTTGCTTATACCCTAGACTTGCCGTAAGAGAAGCCTGAGGATCGTTGTCAATCGCTAGTACCTTTTTACCTGCTCTTGCAAGCCCTACACTTAAATTTACTGCGGTGGTGCTTTTTGCACATCCGCCCTTTTGGTTCGCTATCGCAATTACTTTACCCATCTAGAATCCCCCCTTTTCATTACGGAAGTACTCAGGATAACGAATCATGATAGCTTGAAAAAAATATGATCCATACTCACAGCAGAAAATATCTTCCACTGCATAATATTTACACTCCCTTATCGCCTCTTCTAGGTCATCCTCATATTCATATATGCTTGGTGTGTCATTACAAAAAAGATTAAAAGCCAACCGGATAACTTTGGCGAAGCCACCTGTAACCCATCCCTCCTTCAAACACTCTGGCTTTATTTCTTCGTTCTCAAAATCGTAAATCCGTTCTACTTTTCTCCTTACCTCACTGCTAATCCCAAGACAATATATAAGCGCCTTATGATATACATCCTGATATCTACATTTTTCTATATTCTCCTGATAAAACTCGATATGTTCATCATTCACGAACATCTTTTCATTACCTTCTGCACTTAACGCTGTGTTCATTTCTCTGCCCTCCTACCTTTTCCTTTTTGCTCTATTAATTTCCATGTAGTTTCTAACAAAATTTCTCGTTCCTTTGTTGTTAAAAAAGTCTGACACCTCCTTAATCTCCACATTTACATTGCGAGCTAGTATTTGTTCGCGAAACCAAATAATTTCTTCTCTTGTTCCTTGTAGTCTTACTTTAATCATAAAAATTCACTTCTCCTTCCAAGATAACAAAAAGGGACACTCCTAAAAGAGTATCCCTAAGCCAGTCATGCGACTGTAAATATTATGTTTATATACATTATTCTGACGTATCTACGGAGTCGACCTCAATGAGAACAGAAACTCGAAATTCTTTAATTAGTTCTTTTCTCATGTTTTTTTCCTTGTCAATTCCAAAGCTCCATAGGTCGAAAAACAGCGTAAAATCAAGGATTTCTATGTATCTGTTCGTTGTAGTGACACTATAGTCTCCACATGTACGGTATGGGGGAACATATCGACGGGGGTTAGGTGTTCTAACTCATACCCGTGTTCGCGTAGGTATTTGATGTCTCTAGCGAGGGTAGCGGGGTCGCAGCTGACGTACACGATCTTTTTTGGTTCCATGTAGATAATGGTTTCTAGGACTTTTTCGTCTAGGCCTTTTCTTGGTGGGTCTACGACGATGATGTCTGTCTTTTTGTCTTCTTTATGTTTTGGCAGTTCGTCTTCGGCTTTTTGGGCGTAGAACTGAATGTTGTCGATGTTGTTTAGTTTGGCGTTTTCTTTAGCGTCTTCGATGGCTTCGGGGATAACTTCGATGCCGTAGACTTGTTTTGCTTTCCTGGCTAGGAAGCAGGTGATAGTTCCGATGCCGCAGTAGATGTCCCAGATGGTTTCGTTTCCGGTGAGACCGGCGTAGTCTAGAGCTTTCTGGTATAGTTTTTCGGTCTGCTGGCTGTTTACCTGGAAGAAGGATAGGGGGGATAGGCGGAATTCTAGATCGCCTATTTTGTCGGTTATATAGGGGGTTCCCCACAGGGTTTGTATTTCTTCTCCCATGATGACGTTGGTGTTCTGGGTGTTGATGCTTAGAGCAATACAGGTCATTCCGGGGAGTTTTGTTAGTTCTTCTATCAGGCTATCTACCTTGGGGTATGTCTTGCCGTTAATGACGGGGCAGACCATGATTTCGCCAGTATGGGTGCCTTTTCTTATCAGGACGTGGCGCAGAAGGCCGGTTCTGGTTTCTTCGTCGTAGGCGGCGATATGATGTTTCCTGGCGTGGCGAAGAATGACGTCTAGGACGTCTTTGTTTTCTTTGGCGCCGATTAGGCAGTCATCGGTAGTAACTAGGTGATGGGTGCGACCAGCGTAGAAGCCGGCGATTAAATTGCCTTCTTTATCGGTACCGAAGGGGTACTGGGCTTTGTTGCGATAGCGGTAAGGCTCGTTCATTCCGATTATAGGCTCCATTACTTGCTCTAGGAGGCCTTCTGGGACCTTCCCTAGGCGCATAAGGACGTCTTTTACTTTCTTTTCTTTAAAGGTGAGCTGAGCCGGATAGGAAAGGGCCTGGATTTGACACCCACCGCAAGGAGCTGCCACTGGACAAGGAGGCGTGATGCGCTCTTTCGCGGGAGTGATGATTTTTTCGAGACGGGCGAAGGCGTAGTTTTTCTTTACTTTGGTTATTCGCGCCTGAATCGTATCGCCGATTAGGGCGTCTTTAATAAAGAGGGGGAAGCCCAAAAGCTTCCCTATCCCTTCGCCGTTTATTCCACAATCTGTTATTTCTACTTCTACAATATCATTCTTCTTCATGGTTTTTCCGTTCTGTCTGATCACTATAGTTTTTTAAGCGTCGGTCGCTTGACGAAGATTGGATTCAAAGAGGCGGTTATAGCCTAGCCACTTCGTATCGGTTTTGTCTTTAAAGATTTCTGTTAGGGTCTGCATCTTGGCATCTGCGGCGTCAGCGTAGTTAAGCGCCACCGCTTCTGGAAGGGCAGGCTTTTTCGGTGAGCCGTATTCTAGTTCCCCGTGATGGGCGACGATACAGTGTTTGAGCTCTAAGCCCAGGACTTCTGGGAAGCCGGGGATTGCTCGCATGCCGGCGTCTACCATCTCTACGCCGATGACGATGTGCCCGAGGAGCTGGCCTGCATCGGTGTAGTCATTTTCAGGAAAGGCTGAGAGTTCTTTGGTCTTGCCGATATCGTGAAAGATCGCTGCTGTTAGCAATAGATCCCGGTGTAATAAGGGATAATTATCGGCTAGGTATTCGCAGAACTTGGTTACGCTTAAGGTATGCTCTAAGAGACCGCCGGCAAAGCCGTGATGGACCATTTTGGCGGCGGAGTGATTGCAAAAGGTTTTGATAAAGTCTTGGTCGTTTACAAAGTAGTAGTCTAAGAGGCCGCGAAAGTATTTATTCTCTACTTGATTAATATAGCCAACTAGCTGAGTGTACATTTCCTCGGTGCTTTTCTCGGTGGTTGGCATGTACTCCGCTGGGTCGTATTCTGATTCGTGAGCTTTTCTTAGCTGCTTAATATTTAGCTGAAGGTTATTATTAAAGCTTACCACCTCGCCGAAGATGTCGATGTAATCCTTTTCTTCATAATCAGCGATCCCTGCTGAATTAGGATCCCAGATTTTGGCGTCGATGGTGCCGGTTTTGTCTTGTAAGATTAGATTGTCATAGGGTTTCCCATTGCGGGTCTCGGCACTTCTCTTGCCTTTACAAAAATAGATGTCGCGGATGGTATCCCCTTCTTTGATAGTTCCAATAAATTTCATATAGTCCTCATTTCTATTATTTAGTTTCCTTCGTACCTACGGTAACGGTGTATTCAATACTGACGTATTCTCCCCCTTGGCCTAGGCGGGCCCCTTCAATCACCACGTTTTTCCCGGGCTTTACTTTTAGTAGGGCGTTTGTATAATCGGCAAATTCTTTGATCTCGGTCTTGCCGATTTTTTGCAGCACATCCCCTTTTTGGATACCGGCGTGCATAGCCGGTGAATCGATGCCTACGTGGCCTACGTAGACGCCTTCCGGTACTTTTGCAGCTACCATTTCTTCGGTAGTGACGGCACCGACGATCCCAATATAAGGGACGTTTTGCATATTTAGGAGCTTTTCGGCTCGGCCTTTGATGTCGGTGATGCCAAAGCCAGTTACCTCGGTCTTCGTATTCTCTGGGTAAAAGCGGGGGGCTAGTAGGCCGATAATCTCGCCTGACATATTTACCATGACCCCGGTGCCTTCTTTCGTCGTCAGGATATCCGTATGTAAAAGGCTATAGGTGCCATCATAAAGGTCAGTGCTCTCCCCGATCGCTGAGATAATCCCAAAGCCTACCCCTTCCGAATAACCAAAGGGATTGCCGGCTAAGATTACCTCTTCGCCCCGCTTCGTTTGCTTGGAGCTGCCGAGCTTGGCAATGGCAATGGCGCTTTTCGTAGACTCTTCCATATCGTCTTTGCGGACGGTAAAGATACCCATTTCGGTAACCCCGTCTCGCATCTTTAAGAAGCCTTTATAAGTACTGCCGTCCACAAAAGTGACTCGTAGATCGGTGGTCTTTCGCATGACGCTAACACTAGCGAAGATTAAGATGTCTTCGCTATTTTCGCCTAAAATCACGCCGCTTACCGTATTCCTTTGCTCCGCCTCAACGGACCAGCTCTCACCAGGCTTAATGCCATAGATGGTCACTAGGGACTGGAAGGTCTGGTTGGCGATTTTATTCTTCTTCTGGGTTATGTCTTCTTCGGAGGTCACTGGTGCTTCTTCGCTAGTATCTGCCCCGGGATCTTCTCCTGGCTCGGCTTCAATCTCTTCCGCTAGCTTGATTTCCCTCGCGTCGCCGCCATAGTATTTATCGATTAAGGGTTTTGACACAGCAAAAACTAAGCTGGCGATGCTGCCTAGAATCAAGCCTCTAAGCACCCAGCTTAGTACAAATCTGCCAGTCTTCCTAGCATCTTTTACTTCGTCTTTAATTGTTTCTTGTAAGAATGGATAATCTTCGTGCTTTTTTTCTTCCATGGTAGTAAGACACCCTTCTCCAAATCCCTCACCTTAAAGTATAACTTATTGCTTTTCAATGTTCAATAAGCCTTTTCTTTGGAAGGCAAATACGGTAGAATGTTCATAGGTGAAAAATGATGAATAAAAAAAGTTTAAACAAATTAGAATATGATAAAATTATCGGTCTGTTAAGTGAACAGGCCTCTTTTAAGGGTGGGCGAGACTTATGTGAGAACTTAATGCCTCTGCCTTCTTTAGAGGAAGTGGAGAAGGCCCAGGACGAGACAGCTTGCGCCTTTAGTCGCATTGTAAAGAAGGGACGCCTTTCTTTCTACGGCCTTGTGCCCATTAATGGCCTCTTAAAGCGCTTAGAAGTGGGCGCCATCTTAGGCAGCGGTGAGCTGCTCCATTTGAAAAACATGCTAAAATCGGCGGCTCAGGCTAAGTCTTACGGCCGGAGGGAGCGAAGCGATGAACCAGGGGACCTACTAGACACGTATTTTGATCTCCTCTCGCCCCTAACGCCCTTAGCGACGGAGATTGAGCGCTGTATTCTAGCAGAAGATGAAATCAGCGATGAAGCATCGCCTAATCTAAAGAACATCCGCTCCCAGATGAAGCGGATTAACGACCGAATTCACTCCACTTTAAACCAAATGGTGAATAAGAGTCTGCGGACCTATCTCCAAGACCCCATCGTCACTATGCGGGGGGACCGGTACTGTCTCCCGGTAAAGGCTGAGTATAAAGCCCAGGTACCGGGAATGATTCACGACCAAAGCGCCACCGGTTCGACTCTTTTTATCGAACCGTTAGCAGTGGTGAATTTAAATAACGATATGCGGGAGCTCCTAGCGAAAGAAAAGGACGAGATTCAGGTGATTCTCGCCGATTTAAGCAACCAGTGTAGCGAGTTTTTACCAGAGATGAAGGTAAATAATGAGACGCTGGCGACTCTTGATTTTATTTTTGCCAAGGGAAACTTAGCCTATCTTTGGAAGGCTGCTAAGCCTCTTTATAACGACGAAGGGATTATCGAGATTCGGGAAGGTCGCCATCCCCTCCTAGATCCGAAGACCGTGGTTCCGATTACGGTCTCTTTAGGCGACGCCTTTTCTCTCCTGGTGATTACCGGACCCAATACCGGTGGTAAGACGGTTACTCTTAAGACCATTGGCCTATTTTCCTTAATCGGCCAAGCCGGCTTACATATACCGGCCCTTGACCGGTCGAGGCTAAGCCTTTTTAGCGATGTCTTAGCGGACATCGGGGATGAACAGAGTATTGAGCAGAGCCTTAGTACCTTTTCTTCCCATTTGACGAATATCGTTTCTTTCCTGAAGACGATTGATGACCGTTCTTTGGTCCTTTTTGACGAGTTAGGCGCCGGCACCGACCCGACTGAGGGCGCGGCTCTAGCCATTGCCATTCTGGATTATCTTCACGCCAGAGGCATTCGCACCGCTGCCACTACTCACTATAGCGAGCTAAAGGTCTACGCTCTTAGCACCAAAGGGGTGGAGAACGCTAGCTGCGAGTTCGACGTAAATACCTTGCGGCCCACTTACCGGCTCTTAATCGGGGTGCCAGGCAAAAGTAACGCCTTTGCTATCGCCAAAAGGCTAGGGCTTCCGGATTACATTATCGACGCGGCCAAAGAGCAGATCGATGAGGAAGATGAATCCTTTGAAGACTTAATCGGCGACTTAGACCGCCGCCGCAAGGACATTGAAGCCAAGAAGATGGAGATTGACCGTCATAACCTAGATCTAAAGAAGCAAAAAGAGCGCTTGGCGGAAAAAGAGAGCAAGCTAGATGCCAGACGGGATAAAATCATGCAAGCGGCCAATGAAGAAGCGGCTAAGGTGCTCTCCGATGCGAAGGCCGAAGCGGATGACTTGATTAAGAAGCTACGCAAGTACGGGGAAAATATCTCCCTTGCTGACTTAGAACGAGACCGGGAAAAGGTACGGAAGCGCTTAGCAAAAACCGGGGCCCCAGCCATCACTCCCATCCCAAGGACTGCCGGCGAGCTGAAGCCAACCGACTTAAAGCTCGGGGAAAAGGTACGGGTGTTAAGCCTCAATGTAACCGGCAATGTGATCGAACTACCGGATAAGAAAGGTAACGTTACCGTCCAGATGGGGATTATTAAGTCCAGGCTACCCCTTAGCGACTTAGAGATTATCGATGAAGAGCCCCTTTATGTGAAGAAGCAGAAGGAGCAGCGTAGAAATATCGGCTCTGGTATGGGCAAGTCTTTATCGATTCGCCCAGAGATTAACTTAATCGGGAAGACGGTGGACGAAGCCATCGCGGCTCTCGATAAATACCTAGATGATGCTTATCTGGCTCACTTAAGTAGTGTCCGCATTATCCATGGTAAGGGCACGGGAGCGCTAAGAAAGGCTGTAGCCGATCACCTAAAGAAACAGAAATACGTTAAGTCCTTTAGAGCCGGGGAGTTCGGCGAAGGGGACGCTGGCGTTACCGTTGCCGAGTTTAAGGAATAATCATTAGATTAGAAAGGGGAGTATTGACTGATGAATAAAGAAAAGATTTTAATCGTCGATGATGACGAAAACATTGCGGAATTGATTGCGCTCTATCTAAATAAGGAATTTTACGAAACGAAGATTGCCCTAACCGGCGAGGAGGCCCTAGAGGTCTTTGCTAGCTATAACCCTAACCTAGTTTTACTAGACTTAATGCTACCAGGTAAAGACGGTTACGAGGTCTGTCGGGAGATTCGCCGGGACTCTAAGACCCCGATTATTATGCTCTCAGCTAAAGGGGAGGTCTTTGATAAGGTCTTAGGTCTGGAACTAGGCGCCGATGACTATATGATTAAGCCCTTTGATACGAAGGAGCTAGTGGCGCGGGTGAAAGCCGTGCTCCGCCGCTTTAAAGATTCCGGTACTACGGAAAACACGAATCCTGACGGACAAAAGGTGGTTCGCTATCCTGACCTTGTCATCAACCTAAGTAACTATTCGGTAGAGGCTGACGGCCAGATTGTAGACATGCCGCCGAAAGAGCTAGAGCTTCTTTTCTTCCTGGCCTCTAGTCCTAATCAGGTATTTACTAGAGAACAGCTGTTGAATCAGATCTGGGGATACGATTACGCCGGAGATACCCGGACGGTTGACGTTCATATTAAGCGTCTCCGGGAGAAAATTAAGGATCACGATACTTGGAAGCTAGGCACTGTCTGGGGTATCGGTTACAAATTTGAAGCAAATCTTTAAGCAGGCGAGGTATTCATGCGCAGTACTCTTTATCTAAAATTCCTAATTACCTATATCGTGGTGGGCTTTTTTGGCATCTTTATCGTTTCCCTCGTGGGTAACGGTCTTTTAGATGCGCGCATTCGCGGGTATTATACGGATACTATCTATAAAGAGACGAACGTAATGGCCTCTGAGGTCTTTCCCGAATTTTTCCTAACCGAGGAAAATGACCGAGAGGAGATGATTCTTGTGCGGGGCATGGAAAAGCAACTAGACGCCGCAGTTTGGCTAGTGGATACCACCGGCACAATGGTGGCTTCTTCAACTCCAAGCGACTATGCCTCTCCCCCTAGTACGCTACCGAATTTTAATCCGGCGGAAATCGGTAATAAACGGTATCTCACCGGTAACTACCACGGGTTTTTTGATAATGAAGTAATTACGGTAATCGCTCCCGTAGCGGGCGATTCTTACATAACCCACGGGTATCTAATGGTTCATAAGCACCTGGCGGATATCGATGTTCTGCGAGATAACCTGATGCTGATCTTCTATCTGGTGGCGCTGATTATCTACCTGCTATCCTTTGCCATCTTGATCACTTTTAACCTTTTTGTCTACAGACCCCTGCGGAAGATCACCGAAGCCGCACAGCAATATGCTTCTGGGAACCTGGAGTACACTATCCCAGTTACCACCGAGGATGAGATGGGTTACCTTTCCGCCTCTCTTAACTCTATGTCCAATGAGCTTAAGCACATGGAAGAGGCCCAGAAGAAGTTTATCGGCAACGTCTCTCATGACTTTCGCTCGCCCCTTACTTCGATTAAGGGCTACTTAGATGCCATGATGGATGGCACCATTCCCGAGGAAATGTACGATAAGTACTTTAAAGTTATCTCCTATGAGACCCAGCGCTTAACGGATCTAGCAAAGGATCTCTTAACCTTAAATACGTATGACAACAAAGGGCTGATTTTAAATTACGAGGACTTCGACATTCACGAAGTCATTCGCCAGATTGCTCTGTCATTTGAAGGGCTTTGTAAGGAGAAGAAAATCTCCATCGACTTAGTCTTCGCCACTAAGACCTTGTCGGTCTGGGCTGACAAGAAGATGATTGAGCAGGTGCTCTATAATCTCATCGACAACGCCATTAAATTCAGCGACGTCGATTCCCTTATCACCATTGAAACCACCGATAGAGGCGATAAGGTAGGAGTATCTGTAAAGGATTACGGCGTGGGGATTCCAGCCAAAGAACTGAGTAAGATTTGGGACCGCTTTTATAAGTCGGACACCTCTAGAGGAAAAGATAAAAAAGGTACTGGACTGGGGCTCTCTATCGTCAGAGACGCTTTAAAGTCACATAATGAAAATATCACCGTCTTAAGTACAGAGGGCGTGGGGACAGAGTTCACTTTCTCCCTATCAAAAAGAAAGCCTGAGGGTAGATAATCACTTGGATTATTTACCCTCAGGTTTTTTAATCTGCATAAATATAACCACTCGCACTCTTTGCATCTGCTGCCGTTACTAGCGCAAAGCCCGTATCCACAAAGGCTTCATTCGGAAAATCAAGCCCAGCTCTCGCTGCTGCTACCACACTGGCATAGCCCATGCCAAAGGGATTCTGCAAAATGAGGCCAAAGAGCTTCTCTTCTTCTAGGTTCTTTAATTCGGTCGTCGTCCCATCAAAACCAATAATCAGCGGATATTCTGAGAACTTGGTCTGGTCTTCATAGATTTTAAGTACTGGGCTCTTTAGGTAATTGGCGGTAATAAAGATGCCTGCTGGCTGTTCTTTCTCTAATAGTTCTTGAAGCTTATCTTGGTGCTCTTGATTGCCTTCTGCCATTTGGAAAGTATCGATAAACTCTACATCTGGGCGCAGCTCTTGTAACTTCGCTTTAAAAGCCTTTTCTCTTTCAAGATCCGTCTTCGCTCCCGTATTACCGGAGATAATCAGAACCTTCACAGCATCGCTATCTGACTCATCTGGGGCTGTCGTCTCGTCCTCTGTCTCTGCTTCTGCCTCACCCTCTGGCTCTATCTCTGGCGGGTCTGCTTCTTCCTTTACAGGCGCTTCTGGTAGCTCGGGAGCCATCGCTTCTGCTGCCTGACTGGCGGCAGCGCCGTTATCGATACCCACATTGGCGCGAATATTGTGGTATTCACTACCGGCGTCAAAGGTGACTAGCGGCACGTTATTCTCCCCTGCTAAGTCAAATTGCACTTCAAAGGAATGGACATCGGCAACGGAAATGGCGATGGCGATGGGATAGCGAGCCAGCTCCTCATCGAAGATATTGATCTGCTGATCCACATCTCCTGTAACCGAAGGCCCGCTATAGACCACTCTAACCTTATCTTTTCCTGTAAAGCCGTTCTTCTCATTGATGTCGGCAATGGCCTGCTCTGCTCCTTTTTTGACAGTATCCCAGAAGGCACCACCACTGCCCCTACCGATAACGGAGATGTAGCTACCGGCTTCTAGCTTTAGGTCGTCTACATTGCCGTAGGCAAAGGGATTAATGGCATTTAAGAACTCCTGGTAAGCTGGCGTCTCGGGAGCCTCACTGCTGGGACTCTTCTTGGGCTCTTTCGAACAGCCCATTAGCAGGGCGGCTATCATCGTTAGGACTAAGAGTCCACTTATCAATCTGTTTTTCATATATAACTCCTACTAGTTTGCTAGTCTTTTTTGCATGTAAATTAGAACATAATTCCTCTTGCTATCAGCATTTCTTTGTATTATGATAGGAATAACCTGAAGAGGATTTTATTAAAGGAGGAAGTTTGAAATGGCATATGTAATTAGTGAAGAATGTGTAAGCTGTGGCGCTTGCGAAAGCGAATGTCCAGTAAGCGCGATTTCTCAAGGAGATGCTCAATATAACATTGATGCGGATACTTGTATCGATTGCGGCGCTTGCGCAGCACAATGTCCAGTGGGAGCTATCTCTCAAGGCTAATTAAAACTTATAGTAATTGTTAAACCGCTTGTACACTGAGTACAGGCGGTTTTCATTTGTCTAATTATCCACTTTACTTAAGTTAGCAAACTTCGTGTATTCTGGTAGCCAAGCCAGATCAACCGTCCCGGTGGGGCCGTTACGCTGCTTAGCGATAATAATTTCTGCCTGATTCTTCTTTTCACTCTCTTTATTATAGTAATCGTCACGGTAAATAAACATAACCACGTCGGCATCCTGCTCAATGGCTCCCGACTCACGCAAATCCGAGAGCATCGGTCTTTTATCCGGTCGTTCTTCTACCTTCCTAGAAAGCTGGGAAAGGGCAATAACCGGAACTCCTAGCTCACGGCCTAAACTCTTTAGGGACCGAGAGATTTCGGATATTTCCTGCTGACGGTTCTCACCGCCGCCTTTACTGCTACCGCTCATGAGCTGTAGGTAGTCAATGATAATCAGCTTAATGTCGCTATCTAGCTTATACTTACGGCACTTAGAGCGCATTTCGGTAATGGAAATACCAGGGGTCTCATCGACGATGATTCTTGACTTTCCAATATTGGAAGCGCCTTCAATGACCTGAGCCCATTCGTTGTCCCTAAGGTTACCAGTTCTGATTTTTCCTGCATCCACGTGGGACTCAAGGGATAAGAGACGAGATACCAGCTGGGTATCCGCCATCTCCAAGCTAAAGAAGACTACCGTTTCCTTCTTCCTAAGCGCCACGTGCTGGGCGATATTCAGAACGAAAGCCGTCTTTCCCATCGATGGACGGGCCGCAATCAGAATCAAATCCGAGGGCTGTAAGCCGGCTAGCTTGTAATCAAGATCGGTAAAGCCGGTCGGAATTCCCGTAATGCTGCCGGTATTCTTAGAGGCTTCCTCGATTTTATTAAGGACGTCGATGGTAATGGTATCGATGCTGCGATAATCGGCCACCGAGCGCTTCTGCACAAGGTTAAAGACGCTCTTTTCGGTATCCTCTAAGATAACCTCTAACGGCTCTTTATTGGCATAGCAGCTGTCGATAATCTCTTCATTGGTCCGAATCAGCTTTCTCAGCATAGCTTTTTCATAGACGATTTTTGCGTAGTATTTCACGTTCGCCGAGGTGGGCACATTGAGGACTAAGTCCTTCATGTACTCAAGGCTCGTAATCTCCTCTGGTAGTTCTTTTTCTAATAGACGATCCTTTAAGGTCACCAGATCCACCGGCTTGCCTTCGTTATAAAGCTCTACCATGGCATCATAGATAATGCCGTAAGGCCGGTGGTAAAAAGCTTCGCCGCCTTCGATAATATCCATGGCCGCACTGATGGCGTCTTTATCCATAATCATCGAGCCGATGACTGCTTGTTCGGCTTCGACGCTGTGAGGTGCTATACGTTTGATAACACTTTCTTCCATAATTTTGCTCCTAGACTTCTTCTACTACCACAACTTTAAGGGTTGCTGTCACGTCTTTATGTACCTTCACCCCGACTTCGTGGGTTCCTAGTGTCTTTAAGGGTTCTTTTAAGAGGACCTTTTTCTTATCAATCTCAATGCCTAACTGACTTTTCGTCTCATCGGCGATGGTTTTCGTAGCTACGGAGCCAAAGCTCTTGCCACCCTCACCGGTCTTTATGGCTACCGTAATCTGGCCGGCTTCAATCTCGTTCGCCAGTTCTTTGGCCGCCTCTAAGTTCTCCTGAGCTACCTTTTCGTTATGGGCATTCTTAAGCTTTAAGTCGTTCAAATTCTTGCTAGTGGCCTCGATCCCCTTTTTCGTCTTTAATAAAAAATTTCTTGCGTAACCGTCGTTTACTTCTACGGTCTCCCCTTTTTTACCAAGGGATTTTACGTCTTCAGTGAGTATAACCTTCATTTCGCACTCCTCCGTTACTATTAACTAATTAATTTATCGATTAATTCTTTGATTTTGGCCACCCCTTGGGCTAACGTCATATCCGTTAGCTGAGCGCCGGCAGCATTCATATGCCCGCCACCGTCTAGGTGCTCCATAATCACTTGTACATTCACTTCATCAATGGCTCTGGCACTAACATAGATTTTACCAGCGTACTCTGTTAGGACAAAAGACGCCTTAATCTGGCTAATGTCTAGAAGCTCATTGGCTGCCTGGGCCCCGATAATCGTGGGGCTCTCCACCTGGAGATTGCTACCGGTGGCAATGGCAAATTTATCCCGGTATACTTCGGCGTTACGGACGATCTCCGCTTTTGCCCGGTAAGAGCCCATATCATCTCGGAACATCTTGCGAATCAGAGTGATATCGGCGCCGTTACGGCGAAGGAAAGCCGCTGCCTCAAAGGTACGTACTCCGGTACGGTTGGTAAAGTTGTTGGTATCGATCATAATTCCAGCGTACATCGCACTGGCTTCTACGTTAGGAATCTTGATGTTATCCACAATATATTGAAGAATCTCCGAGACCATCTCACACGCCGAAGAGGCGTAAGGCTCGATATATGATAGCAGAGCATTGTCGATATTATCGCTGCTCTGGCGGTGATGATCGAGGACCACAATGGTCTTTGATATCTGTAAGAGCTCGGGACACTCGGTCATCTGGGGCCGGTTGGTATCCACTACGATAACTAAAGACTTACTATCTGCCATATCGATGGCTTCTTCAGGGGTGATAAACATATCCTTCGGATAGTCCGGATTGTTATCAAAAATCTCAAATAACGGCCGCAAGGAGGCACTAATTTCGTCCACCACCACGTAAGCCGTCTTCTCAAGCGCCGCTACCGCTCGGTAAAGACCGATGGCTGCGCCAAAGGAATCCACATCGGTCATCTTGTGACCCATGATAAAGATATCGTCCTTAACCGTAATAAACTCTCTGAGGGCTTCGGCCTTAACTCTGGCTTTTACCCGGGTGTTTTTCGCAGTCTGCTCCCGCTTTCCACCAAAATACGTAATGCCCTTATTGTCTTTAATAACCGCTTGGTCACCGCCTCTAGCAAGGGCTAGGTCAATGGCCACTCGGGAGTAATCATAGCTCTGGGTGTAGTTGCTACCGGATAATCCTAGGCCTAAGCTTAAGGTAGCCGGAATCTTGTTGCCTACATTTACCCCTTTGACTTCTTCAAGAATGGAGAACTTATCTTCCTCTAAGGCTTTAAAGTTCTTCTTCTTCTTCATAACTACAAAGTATTTATCAGATTCAATCTTCTTAACGATACCGTCGGCACTAGCCATATACTGGTTAATCTTCCGGTCGACGAGAGCCATTAAAAGAGACTGGCGCACTTCTTCTACGCTTCCTAAAAGCTCGTCGTAATTATCGATATAGATAAGTCCTGCCACAAGCTGCTGATCTTCATTGGCCCTGATATAGCTAGATAATTCGGTCACATCGTAAAGGTGAATAGCGATTAAATGCTCCGCATTTTCGGAAAAATGAATCAGGCGCTCATTCTCCCCAAAGCCTTTCACCGAAATGCGGCGAATCTCCGCATTATAAATCCGGTCCCCAAAGTGAACCTCAATCTTTTCGATTACGTTCTCTTCTTGAGGAAAAATATTGGCGTTTAACTCAGGCATATACCGGCTAATAGGCATCTGGCTTTTTAGCTTACTGCCCACCACTTTTTTAAATAGGTCATTCATCCATAAGGCTTGACCATCGGCCATAAATAGGCCATAAGGAATCCCTAGCTCCTTGATTAAGGTATTCTGCACCAACCCGTACTGGGTGGCAAAGTCTACCAAGTCCCGCATAATCTGGGCGCGACTGTAAGCAAAGAGAAAGGTTACCATTAAAATATAAATTACTACAAAGATGAGTAGGAACCGACCTGCACGTTTATTCGTGATGTAGATCCAAACGTTAACCGCGATTAAAAGTAGACTCATTAAAGCCGGCAGTATTAAAAACAGCCGCAAGTTTCCTTTTACCCGCAAGTTTTGTTTTTTCTTACTCTTGTTCATTTTTTTATCCCTCGTATCCGTTCGGATTCTGTGATTGCCAGCGCCACGTATCGGCGCACATGTCCTCTAAATTCTTCGTCGCTTCCCAGCCAAGCTCTGCTTTTGCTAGCGCTGGATCGGCATAGCACATAGCGATATCGCCGGCTCTGCGAGGAAGAATCTGGTATGGCAGCTCTTTGCCACAAGCTTTTGAGAAGGCGTGAATCATATCTAACACCGAGTAGCCGATACCGGTTCCTAGGTTGTATACCTTAAGTCCGGGATGACCGATTATTTTCTCAATGGCGTTTACATGGCCTTTTGCTAAGTCGACCACGTGAATATAATCCCGCACGCCGGTGCCGTCTGGGGTATCGTAGTCATCACCAAAGACCCCAACTCTTTCTAGCTTGCCTACCGCCACTTGAGCTACGTAAGGCATTAGGTTATTCGGTATTCCTTTCGGATCCTCGCCGATACGACCGCTCTCGTGAGCACCCACTGGATTAAAGTAGCGAAGAATAATAATATCCCATTCCTCATCAGAGGTCTTTAAATCCATCAGAATCTGCTCAATCATAGACTTAGACCAACCGTAAGGATTGGTGCACTCTTTCTTTGGAAAGCTTTCGGTAATGGGCACCGAATCAGGATTGCCGTAAACCGTGGCCGAAGAGCTAAAGACAATACTCTTAACACCGTATTCTTTCATAACCTCTAGTAAGATAATCGTTCCCGTAATGTTATTCTGATAATAAGCAAGGGGCTTTTGTACGGATTCCCCTACGGATTTAAGTCCAGCGAAATGGATAACCGAATCGATTTTTTCTTTCGCAAACACTTGGCTAAGCGTCTCTTTATCCAGAACATCGCCCTCGTAAAAACGAATGGTTTTTCCCGTTAACTCTTCTACTCTCTTTAACGATTCTTCAGAAGAATTATAAAGATTATCATAAACGACTACGTCGTATCCCTTATTTAGTAGCTCAAGCGCCGTGTGACTGCCGATGTAACCAGCTCCTCCAGCCAATAGAATTGTTGCCATACTATTACCTCCTACTTTTCATCTTCATTGTGATTACGCATCTTATCTATTATACCATCATATTAAGCCATGGACAAATATATTCAAGACGAAAAAGAAGCTCTAAAAGAGCTCCTTCTTGTATAATCCGTCATCTTCCATCTTCTGGATAGCGGCCATTACCTGGACCTTATCCTCCTGATAGGTGATGCCGTACCATTTATCCCTGGTCGGCAAGACACTGACAACGGCTTTATCTTGCTTTAATAAACCATCCACTACGCCTGGCAAATAGTATTCGCATTTTAGTGGATTTTCTTTCAGTCCTTTTTCTAAAAAGCCAGGAAAGCCTGCGGCAATCGCTTCCACGAAGCTTTTCGTAAAGGCCCACATATTCATAGATACTGGGGTTTCCCCCGGAAGCTGGGTATAGGTTTTGCCCTCGTCCTCTGTGTAGGCTATCTGTGAGTCCTGCTTTTCGATGCGAGTCCGCTCGACGATATCTACTAACTTACCATCCTTATCCGTACTACAAACGCCGCGGCTAACGTAGCCGTGCTCGGTTACCGTATTTTCTAAGCGATAACCTACCATGGCATACTGGAATTTCTCGTCATCTTCGTGGTTCATAAGGAAGTCATACGTAAGCGCAAAAGCTTCCCGTCCGTAATAATCATCGGCGTTAATGACCACAAAAGGACCGTTTAAATATTCCTTGGCACAAAGAACTGCGTGGGCGGTGCCCCAAGGCTTTTCTCTGCCTTCTGGCACTTGAAATCCTGCCGGCAAAAGATCTAGCTGCTGGTAGCAGTAATGAACCTTCATCTTTTTTGCTATCCGGTTACCGATAGCCTCTTTAAAGAGGGCCTCGTTTTCTTCCTTAATGATAAAAATCACTTCTTCAAAGCCCGCGCAAGAAGCGTCGTAAATGGAAAAGTCCATAATGATATGGCCGTCTGCGTCCACTGGAGCGATTTGTTTTAACCCGCCGAAACGGCTCCCCATACCGGCTGCCATAATTACTAATACTGGCTTCTTCATCTATTTTTCCACCTGTACACAATTTTTTGCTAACCAATCGTTAACGGCTAATTGAAGAGACATCTCTTTGAGAGTATCCTCATCTGCTAACTCTTTTAACTCATCAATCGTACCGATGTTATTCATATCGGCGATCTTCTGGTAGTACTCCTCTAGCTTATCGCCTGTAGGCTCAAGCTTTTCCTTCTCGGCAATGGCCTTTAGGACCATGTTGCTTTTCTCTGAGTCTTTCACGTTGGTTTCTACCGTCTTGCGCAGTTCGTCTTCCGTCTCAAAGCCGTACTGAGTCACCACGTCTTCCATAGACATTCCTTGTTGCTCGGCCATGGACTTGAGGCTCGCAATCTGCTCATCGACAGATTTATCTACCGCTTCCTGGTCGTATTTCTTCACCTCAGAGTTTTCTAAGATTTTTTCCCAAACAGCGCTTGCTAGCGAGTTCTCATAAGTCCACTGAGCTTGCTGAGTAAGGATTTCCTTCACTTCTTCTTTGTATTCTTTAATGGTTTTGCTTTTCTTCGTAGAAAGTTCTTTGGCTAACTTATCGGTGAGCTCAGGCACTTCGCTTTCCGTAATTCCCTTAACAGTGATAGTAAAGACCACATCTTGCCCTGCTAGCTCGGTATTGCCATAGTCATCTGGGAACTTTCCGTTCCAGTCAAAGGTCTCGCCAATCTTGTGGCCAATCACACTGTCTTCAAAGCCATCGATAAAGGTTCCTGAACCAATCGTTAGATCAGCGTCAGTTGCCGTACCACCGTCAAAAGCTACTCCATCTTTCTTACCTTCGTAGTCAATCTTTACGGTATCCCCGTCTTCTACTGCCCGGTCGGTAATCTCTTTCGTGGTCTTCTTTTCTTCTAGCTTATTATCAATATAGGCTTCGACTTGCTCATCGGTCACTTCTGCGGCATCGTCGATTTTGTCTACTTCAACCCCTTTATATTTCGTCACCTTTAACTCATCCGTATCGATTCCGGTACTACCAGCACAGCCTGTTATGCTCGCCATTAGGAGGGCACTGGCACAAATTGTTGCTATAATTTTTTTCTTCATCATTTAAATTTCCACCTCTTCTAGTTTTTCACATCCATTACTTATACCATATTCACCGATTAATTTAAAGGGTTTTCACAGTTAATTCATGAAAACAAACTGCCATTTTCCTTGATAGTTCGCCGAAAGAATGCTAAAATGAGAGTTGCGAAAAAACGAAATGGGAGGATTATCGTGAGTACATTTACCTTAGTATTGTTAATTATCTTAGCTGTTTTAGTTATAGCAGTAGTTGTCTTATATTTCTTAGGGAAAAGAGCTGAGAAGAAGCAAGCGGAACAAAAAGAACAGATGGACGCTGTCGCCCAGACCGTCTCCATGCTGATTATCGACAAAGGCAAAATGCGCCTAAAAGATGCTGGTTTCCCAGCCGTCGTGGTAGAGAATTCACCGAAGTATCTACGCCGAACCAAGGTGCCAGTGGTCAAAGCTAAAGTGGGACCAAAGATTATGACCCTGATGTGCGACGCTGATGTCTTTAAAACCCTACCGGTTAAGAAAGAAGTAAAGGCAACCGTAAGCGGTATCTACATCACCGCCGTGAAAGGCCTTAGAGGCGCTGCCGAAGTAGCTCCTGCTAAGAAAGGCTTCTTCGCTCGTTTTAAAAAATAGTAAATAAGTAAAAAAATTTGTACCTCAGCTGAATTTCCAGCTGAGGTACCTTTTTTTACTGCTATTTTTTGTTTTGTTTCTTCTTAAAGATGACTACTGCGCCACACGCTAGGAGGCTACCTACAAGAATTAGGATCCAAAAAATCGGTGTACTTGAATCACCAGTCTTGGTTTCTGTTTGTCTCGTTTCGGCTCCACCTGTTGGTGCTGCCTGAGTGCCGCTTCCTGGTGTCTCACTGCCAGTCGCCCCACCATCTGCTTTTACCGCTTCGGCGTTCGCCTTTAAGGTCACGCTTTCGGCCGGCATTTGGAAAGTAGTTGTATGTGTTGATATTGCTGTATCCTTATATCCGTTCCACATTGTAAAGCTGTAGCCCGTCTCTACTTCCGCGCTAATCGACACGGCCATTCCCGCAATATAGACACCATCACCTGCGACTTTCCCAATTCCCGTTCCCCGTTCTAAGCTTAAGGTATAGAATTCTAGCTGCTCTGCTAAAGAAAGTCCACTATCGTATTCCACCTCAATAACAGCACCCGTATCTTTGCCATCCACATAGACATGATACTCACCGTCTGGTACAGAATCAAATTGATCTTCAGCGATTATATTACCGTCGTTGTCCACTAAGGTGATAACTGCATCTCCCCAAGGGGTATCATCCTTATCCGCACCGATAACTACGGAAGTACGTCTAAGCATGCCCCGTGCCTCTAAGGTTAAGTCGCTAGCCGGCATCGTAATGGTAGCTTCACGAGTATTATACTCCTGATAGCCGGTCACGTTAGGGGCCCACTTGGTAAAGATATAGTCTTCGGGAACAACTGCGCTAATATTAATGGTCTCGCCAGCGGCGTAATTGCCCATTGCTTCTTCAGACACCGCTGTAACACCATCACCAGTTACAAGAGTTAATGCATACTTTTCAGTTGAGCGAGCATAATATAGGTTAATAGCGGCACCATCGACAGCAACCAGCTTATCTGCTGAACCCTCTGGTCCGGTCGCGCTAGCGTGGCTGTAAGTGATTACCTCGTCCTCAAGAGTTCCGTCTACTAAGGTAGTGCAGAGAATTTCCTTATTTGGCTCGCAGTGAAGCATCTCTGAATAGTTGGCCTCATTGGCGTATGCTCCATCCTCACCCATTACATAGTGGTTAACCGTATAGCAGCAGAATGTAGCACTACCGCTTCCCTCTTCGTCCTCTGCTGGCGCATGGGCTTTTGGCTTCAAGGTCAAGGACCTATTCATAACAATTTTACCGTTTTTGGTAGTCAGAGGGGCTGCTTCGCCCTCAGACTCCCATCCGTCAAAGCAATAATCCTCTTCAATCTTCGTAATGACTGAAGCCACTTCACCTGATAAATAAATGCCGCTTCCGTCTGCTGATTCAATACCGTCACTTCCTAGAATTGTCAGAGTAAAGTAATCAAGAGTCGCTTCCTGAAGTACACCCTGCGTATTATCGACTACAATCGTCTGTCTTGTATCTTCGCCATCAACTAAGATTTTATATTCGCCATTAGGAATATTATCTAAGTTAACAAACTCTTTACCGTTTTCTTCATTTCTTAGCAAGGTAACCCCTTGAAGCTTTTCGTTCCAAGGATTGCCATCTAGATTAACGTTAATACGCACCTGAGAAGCATATCTATCCGCATGAGCCGTTAGCGTTAGCGGATAATTTGGCATACTTATCTCTAGCTGTTTGAATGCGGCAATCGTATATGTCTCTGGGTTGGCCGTCCATTTGGTAAAGCAATAGCCATCCACATCATTTACTTTAATTCCTACTCTTTCATTTGCAAGGTATACACCGCCGCCAGTTACATTTTCACACCCCGTATCGGCATGTAAGGTGAGTGTGTAGAAAGCCAAATCCTTCTTATTGTCTTCCGGCTTTTTATAATCTACGATAATCGTCTCTTCCGTCTCTCGGCCATCGACAATAATGGTGTATTCACCGTTAGGCATCTTGCCCGAGCCATCATAAATATTGCCGTCTTTATCCTTTAATTGAATCACCGGCGTGCCTTCTGTCCACGTCTCTCCGTCCTTCTTAAAAGTAATCTCCACATCTGATTCCTGCAGTTTCCAATTAGCAATCAGCTTGATCTCACCAGCTTGGTCTCCAGCAATGCTGGTCGCCTTATTCTCTTCGGTAAAAGGATCAACCCCTTCACCTAAATCATTATACCAGCCTTCAAAAATATAGTCCTCTCGCTCTGGTGTCGGCAACTCTGCTAAGCCTTCTCCATAGATATAGGTATCCACCGGATCATCAGTAAACGCCGCTGGCTTATCTGCACTACCATTAAGATTATAAATAATGTCATAAGCATTTGCTTCCCAGCGAGCATATAAGGTTACGTCTCCTGACTGTGTCGCACTGATTTTACTTACTTTTTGGGTATCGTCATAGACGCCGTCCACGTCTTCGGCCAGATACCAGCCAATGAATGTATAGTTTGCCTTTGCCGGCTCTGGTATATCCTGCGTACTTTCCCCGTAAACATAGGTTTTAGGCTCATCGGCACCTTCCGCAAAAGCACCCTCTCTTAATTCATAAGCGATAGCATACGTTTTCGGCGTCCAATTTGCACTCAAGATTACCTCATCAATCTGATCCGCCGCAATCGACTCAATCTTATTGTTAAGATCGATATCCCCATTGCCATCTACACCGTACCAACCATCAAAATCATAATTAGGCCGACTAGGCACTGGCATATCGTTAGCGTCAACACCTACTCCATAAGTATATTCCCCCGGTGCTGGCTTTTCCGTCGTCCCATTCGTAACAGGATTTGTCTCATCACCATTCAAATTATAGGTAATATCGTAGATTTTAATTCCAAGGGTGGCGCGAATTATACCACTTACCGTTTTGTCACCTAAGTCACTACAGTAAACCCAGTTTGTTGTATCAGTAGCAACATCGGTAGCATCATCGTAAACCACAGCAAAACCAGCGTCTCCTACTGCTTTTGTCTCTGCCTCACTTAGCTTATAGCCTACCACCACCATATGGTAATCATATAATATTTTATTTTGCTTCTCGTCAAGGCTATATAACCAGACCGGATAAGCCCCTTTATATACCTCGGCAGTCGCATCCCAAGTACAAGCAACGTAAGAGCCGTCAAGTGCGTCTTTCGCCCCGCCGTGTTGGATAATAACATCGCCCTTTTCTGCTGTTGGCTTTGCTTTCCAGTCCGTCTCTGTATGATTTCGGTATACAACCTTTACATAGACTTCTTGTGGCCAAGGTTTCTCCACACCTTCAAAAGTACCATCAAGACTTATTTCCAGCGGTACCGTGATGCAAGCCGGATTATAGGTCAGGCGTAACTCTAGCTTCTTTTCCGCATCTGGATATTTCGTATTGTAGGTCGCCAGAGCCGTTTTAGCAAAGTATTCATAGGCATTGCCATTCTCATCCGAGGCTGGGTAACCAGTAAACGTAAAGTCCTTCGCCGATACCAGATACTCTTTACCTTCAACCGTCTCTTTTACTGTCGTATCTATAGCAAACGTAATCTCTGTCTCGTCGACTTTTGTCGTTCCATTTTCACCAGCAACATTTCGCCACAATTCTACAACCGTAGTCTGAGCCCGAGAGCTTACCGGAATATCTTTTACTGTCTCCGAAGCACCCCCTTCTTCTATATAGGAGTATTCAATCGTTACGTTTCCGTTGATAGCTGCGTTCTTTTCCCAAACCGCATAAAGTTCAACCACGCCGTTTGCCGTTGTCGTCAAATTCTTAACCTGTTCTTTATCTGTATAGTCCCAGGTGATCGCTCCCGATCCTGGATAAACTCCTGTAGTACTCTTTGTCGACCAACCTTTAAAGAGGTACCCCTCACAGGTGAAACCATTCTCTGCTAGCGCCTCTTGTTCCTCATCATAAGTGAAGCTTTGCTTGCTATTAGAATCTCCCGTGGTTCCCGTTACCGTCCCTCCCGAGGGCGTATTCTTATTAAAATGCACCGAATATGTATTTGCCGTCCAAGTAGCATTTACCTCAGTTTTCTCACTTATCGACTTCTCACTTAAATCCTCACTCCAACCAGCAAAGGTATAACCTGTCTTGGTTGGAGAGCTAGGAATTGTCGCTTTGTTTCCGCCGAAGACGATTTGGCTGTCATAAGGCTCCGCTTCTACCGAGTGCTCCTTTTCTTCCCAGAAAGTTACGGTGTAATAGTCAAGAGTAACTGAAGCCGACGCACCACTAATGATAATCTTCTTTCCTGTATATATATACTTACCGTCTACCTTTTCGTGAACATAATACGTTCCATTCTTAACCGCAAAGGTCGTTATATCAGTGCCGCTTGTGCTAGTACTCTCGCTAGTTCTAAGGACAAAAGTCTTATCACAATTATTCCAAGGTTCATCATCCTTTTCGACCTTTAGGTTAATCGTACAAATCTTTTTTGAAGGGTCGCTGGCATCTCCGTATACCATTCCACCGCCTTCAAGCTCCACATCAGCAATATCATCTGCATCAACCTTTATAGAGTAATGACCATCTGGCAATACTAAAGCTAGCCCCTTAATATACATACCTGAATGAGACACCTCGAATAAGTCGAACTCATTATTGACAAAATCAACCGCTGACTGAGATAACTCATATCCTTTATCACCAACCTTTAGCATATTGGTAAGGGTAAATTTATCTGGTGTGAATCCTGTCGCTGTATATTTAAAAGAAAATACATTTGCCGTAGATTCTGCAGAAATATTTGGATGTTCCTGATCAGCTGTCATACCCGAATTATTAACGGTATAGCCTTGCTCTCTTGAAATGGCAATTAGTCTCGTGGTTCCCGCTTCATTTTGATTAATAGTGATATTTCCTGGTGTAAGAATTGTATATAACCCAGCCCCAATAGAGGTGTAACTGGTGCTCCCACCAACACATATGGTGGTTCCACCGTTAATCGTAATCGACTGTCCGTACCAGATACGATCCTTTACCCCACTACCATCGCCAGTTCCATTTTGGCCGCTTAATTCATCAGATGTACCAATAGCTGGTGCCGCGTTTTGCCCCTCAAGCCAAAGATTACCATCGTTAATAACGATTTTAGCCGCTTGACAAGTATCTGGTTTCCCGTCTTCTTTACCAATGTCTGCACACGACCAGGCCACAAGATCCGTATTGGCTGTGTTTTTCTCAGAATCTCCGTCTCCTAACCCCGTAGACCAAGAACCGGCAATCGCCTCAATCACACCACTGTTTACCGTAATATTGCCGGTCGCACGGTTAACATTACCGCCGATAGCTGCTGACTGAGTCCCTCCTTTTACTGTAAGCTTCCCCGTACCGCTTCCACCATCTTCGATAATAATTGAAGCTAATCGTCTGGTACCGACAGCATCTCCGCCTACTGCCACCGTATTAATCGTATTCTCTACGTAAATACCGGCAGAGTTTTTTAAAACGCTTGTTCCTGAATAGCCACTTTTACCGGTTAAGTTGTTGCTTCCCTTAAGCTGCACCGTACAAGTCGCATTTCCCTGAATGGAGAGCGCTGCCGTCCCTACTGGAAAACTCGCTTTGTAGGGTGAAGCTTGGGTATAATCCCCAGCTGTAATCGTCACCCCATTAAGAATCACCGTACAGTCTTTTCTCACGATAACGTGACCGGTCATCGTACCGGTTAATTCGTAGGTAGCGTCTTTTGTCAGTAACTCGATTACGTTATTTGTCGTTGTAACCGAATAGTCCGCTGTAGACGACAAATTCGCGACATTACTTAAGTTAATCTTTATCGTATCCCCCTCGGCTGCCTTTGTATCGTCAACGCAAAAAAAGAACGTCGCAAACAGCAACAGGAACAAACTGGCGACAATCCTCCCTAATATATTTTTCTTTCCTTTATTAAGTTGCATGTATGTCCTCCTCATTCTCTCTTGACACTTATCCCTCATTACACATTTTCTGCATAAATTATACAATAAGAAGTTCTTCACTAACAATAGCTCAAATATAAACCTTTTATAAAAAAAATATAACCATTCAGGACCAACCGTTGTCCTGAATAGTTATAAATATTTACATATTATTAAAGTCTGCTGGGAAAGAGAATTCACTAGCAACCAAAAAATCCTCTAACTGAGTCGGTTTGGTGATAGCCGCTATAGGAAATACGGGAAAGGGCTGTTGTAAGAGCCATGCCAGTGATACGGCGTGGACATTGACTCCTGTTTCCTGACTTAGAAGAGAGAACTTCCTTAACAATTCCTCATTGCTCTCGTTATCATAGGCCTTCTTCATCGCTGGGGAGATTGCTTCCTTTAGAAAACGCTTTTGGAAGTACCCGTGTCCACCGGCGGAGTAGGGTACTAAAGGCATCTGGTGAGCCTTGTGCCACTGGTAATAGTCCTCATCCATCATCACTAACGTAGGGTCGCTATTTAGGTTGCCACCAGGGTTTACTTTAACCGCGCTCCACTGATTCGATACCGCCGAAAAGCCTTGTAAGCCCTTTTCTTCCGCGTAGTTAACAGCCTGATTCATCCGCGCCTTGGTATAATTGGAAGCCCCGTAGTAGCGGATTTTCCCTTCTTTTACGAAGTCTTCCATCATCTCGATAATGTCTTCTATAGGCGTCTCTAGGTCGTCCCGGTGAAGCCAGTAGAGAGCGATTCTTTCAAGCCCGAGAGTCTGTAAGCTTTCCTCTAGGTCTTTGCGAACGTCTCGGGGATTTACTCGGGATATCTCTGGGCTTTCGAAGTCGTAGTGACCGCCCTTGGTAGCGATGACTACTTTGTCATAGGCGTTTCTGCTCTTTAGCCACTCTCCAAGATACTGTTCACTCGAGTTGGTAAGGCCTGGGACCCAGCGGCAATATACATTGGCTGAATCGATAAAGTTGCCCCCGGCATCTAGGTACATATCTAAGTTATAAAAGGCCTGTTCTTTCGTTAGCTTTTCGCCGAAGTTGCCAGTGCCGTAGCAGATATTACTGAGTTGTAGCTTGGTGGTACCAAAGGGTTGTTTCTTCACGTTATTTCTCCTTAAGCTCAAATAACCTTGCCCCGGGAGCGGCCGGGATTTTTACACTAAGAAGGCCGGTTAAAGCATTCCACTGGTAGGTGCAAGGCAAGTTACTCGGGTATGCACAGCACACTTCCACCTCTTGGCCTTTTAGATGCTTAAGAGGTAGCTTGATTTCCTCTGGGCCACCTCGGCGCCACAGGGCCACGTAGGTTTTCCCCTGAGACTTAAGGCCTACGCTGACGTGATCGTCTGCAAAGCTTGAGACCCCTAGCGGCCAGAAAGGAAGAGCTTCCTTAATCTCCTGACGGATGCTTTTATAATAAGCGATGCCCTCTTTTACTAAAGAATAGTTAGCTTCTGAGAGCTTCGCTAGGTGTCCGCTTTGGTGGATACGCATAAGCATAGCATTGACCATATTAAAGGCAGTCTCTTCTTCCGTACTATCCACTTGAGGATAGGACCACACGGCTGCCTGTTCCATGGTCACTCCTAAGGGAGAATTAGCGGCAATGGTCGCGTATAAGCGAAAGTCTTCTTGGTCGCTGGTGGACTGAATACTGTGGCGACTAAGCATGGCGTAATCCATACGCAAGCCCCCACTGGAGCAGTTCTCGATAATCAGTTCCGGGAACATAGCAAACATCTCGTCTAGCCAGCGAAGATACGCCCTTTCGTGCTCCAAAAGTCCTTCGCCGTAACTATCCGCTGCCACTTCCGTTCCGATACCCGGTTCAATATTGTAATCCATCTTAATATAACCGATACCGTAGGTGTTAATCAAGCGCTTAACCACTTCCGTTGCGTGCTTAATCGCAAGGGGGTGACGAAAATCTAATTGGTACCGACTCCGGTCGCTTACCCGGCGTCCGTGTCGGATAAAGAAGCACTCATCTGGTAGTTCCCCGGCTAGCTTGCATTTAATCCCCATGACCTCTAGCTCTAACCACAGGCCGGGAACCATTCCTTTTTGGCGGATGTAGTCAATGACCTCTTCGATGCCTCCTGGGAAGCGCTCCTTACTGGGAAGCCACTCGCCAACGCCGTCCCACCAATAGCCCGCCGAATACCAGCCGGCGTCGATACAGTAATACTCGCACCCACACGCTGCCGCCTGATCGATTAGGGGCAATTCTTTGGCCGTTGTGGGCTCCGCGAAGAGACAGTTCATATAGTCATTAAAGATAACGGCCAGTTGCTCATTGTCCGCATTTTGCCGCCGGATTCGCCGGCGATACTTTGTCAGTTCGGCGGCTACTTCATCTAGTTCCCCAGCCACACTGCCCACGGCTACCGGGACACTTTCAAAGCGTTCCCCTGGCTTAAGCTCCTTGTACCAATGGGACTGATTCTGGGTCGGTCCGCTAAGCTGAAGATAGAGATGATTGGTTTGGTCGCTGATTTCCCAGTGCCAAGAGCCGTTATGCTCAATCTGCCAGAATAAATTTGTGCCCGTCTCCCGGTTGGTTACACATCCCATCGGCAGATATTCCTTCGTGGACCAATTGCCGGTATTCGTTACCTGTAGCGCCTTTGAAGACCTGGTAGGCTGATGGATTTGGCACTGTTCTAGACCGAGCTCTGGCAAGGTGTATTCCTTCCACTGAAGCTCACGGTGCCAGGAATTGTGCATCACACTTACCCGAAGCTTTTCGTCCCGGGGAAGAATCCCCTCTTTACCAAGACCGTTCAGATTAAAGGAGCTAACGTACTCTAACCCTTGGGTTTCCTGGCCCTTATTTTCAACAATACTGTGGGCGCGAACGACGGGGATACCGTCGAAGAACTGGAAACAGCTAGTCACGTACACTTCTGTCTCTTCGTCTCTTGTAACCACTTCTAGCAAGCGTCCCTTTTCGTTGCGAGTATCGGTGTGACTGACGTAGGTCATCCGGTAGCCCGGTCCGGTAACCGTATACTTAGAGCCGTGGCGCTCCTCTGGGCGATCCACACCGGAGAGAGCTAGTTCAACCAAGCGAAATCCTGCTTTTTCATAATCATCACGAATAGTATCTTCGGTAAAAGGGAGCACCGAAAAATGAAGAAGCTTCACCTTATTTTCCCGGGTTTTCTCTAACACCATCTGGATATTATTCTCTTGTATTTGTATTCGTTCCATTTATTTCACCCGCATCCAAGTAAGCATTTCCCCTGGCGTTCGATTATTCCACAGAAAGTAAGGAACCATCTGAATCTCCGTAGTTTCCTTTTGTCCCTGATAGTCCTGATATAGTTCACTTTCCTCGGCTGCTGCTTCCCGCACGCCTGCGGCTTTAAGCTCGGTAACCCCTGACCAGTGCTTTGAAGGCACTTCTTCGATGGGTTCAGATGGGTCAAATTCGATTAAATCCAAGTATTTGCCATTATCTGCTTCTTCTAGACAATAGACAATTGGGCCTCTCGTTACGGCTACCCTCCCTAAGTTATAATGTACGTTTTTGTTGCTCTTTAAAATCCTGGCTGTCATTTTAAGCTCTACTTCGATTTCTAGACCATTTGCAAAATCTTCACTTAGATACACATAGCCGTTATCAGCTACTTCTGCTGATACCTCTTGACCTGCCACCTTCACTGTATAGGCAGGTGCCCAGCTGGGAATACGGATTGCCAAAGTAGCCCGGTCTCTCCCTTTACTCTTTACTTGGTACTTAATTTTCCCAGACCATGGGTAATTGGTCTCCTGCTTAATCTCCAGACTGCCCTCGCCCAGCTTAATCTCCGCTTCACTTCCCATAAAGAGATGGCTATAAACTGTATCCTTATCAGCGGTATAAGCGTACTGCCAGAGGCTAGGAAGGGTTCTGGCGATATTCGGCGGACAACAAGCGCAGGCGAACCATTTTTGCCGTACAGGCTTGACGTGGTTACGCTCGGTGCTGGCTTTACAGTTTTCCGGTACTACCGCCAAAGGGTTGACGTAGAAAAAGCGGTTTCCTTGATCGTTCATGCCACCTAAGACGGTATTATATAGGGCCTGCTCAATCACGTCAGCGTACGTGCGATTGGCTTCTGATAGCAGCATCTTTTGGGCAAAAAACATTAGGCCAATGGAAGCGCAGGTCTCTGAGTAATTGGTATCGTTTGGCAAGTCGTAGCCTAGAGTAAAGGCCTCTCCAGAGGGCGTCGAGCCAATTCCACCAGTAATGTAGAGCTGTTTGCTGACGATGTTTTCCCAAAGCTCTTTGCAGGCCGCAAAAAGCTCCTTGTCTTCTGTCTTCGCTGCTAAATCTGCCATGGCTGTGTACATGTAGACCGCCCGTACCGCATGACCAGTAGCTTCCTTTTGCTGGCGCACGGGAAGGTGAAACTGGTTGTAGTTCTTATAGGAGAACTGGTTGTAGCGGCGGTTCGGATATTGCTCTTTGGCTTTATTCCAGAAGCATATCCGGTCTCTTTTTTCAAACTCCTGTTCAAAGAAGTCATTGGTGCCTCGGGTGTCGATAAAGTATTTCGCCAAATCCAGATAGCGCTTCGTACCTGTTACCTCGTAAAGGCGAAGAAGAGCAATCTCAATTTCTTGGTGCCCCGGATAACCGTGCAGCTTTCCTTCCTCAGGACCGAAGACGGTCTCGATGTGATTCGCTAAGCGAAAAGCGATTTTAAGGACGCGGTCTTTACCGGTTGCGCGAAAATAGCTGATCGCCCCTTCGATAAAGTGACCGGCGCAGTAGAGCTCATGACACTCCAGGACATTGGTCCATTTCTTATCCGGCTCCATAATCGAATAATAGGTATTAAGATATCCATCTGCTTCTTGGGCTTCTTCGATAATGCAAATTACCTCGTCAGCCTTTGCCTCTAAATCCTGGTTTCGCTCTAGCAAGAGGACATTGCCGACCGCCTCTAACCACTTATAGACGTCGCTATCTTGGAAGACCTCGCCGTAGAATTCTCCCGTCAAGGTGCCGGCGGCAATCTTAAAGTTGCGAATACTGTGACTAGGCTCTGAGTCAGGAATTCTGTCATTTAATATTTCCCATTGGTAGGGAATCACACTTTCCCTTACGAGAGCCGTGTAGCGGTTCCAAAACGAATCGTTAATTGTACATTCTGTCTTATCAATCAGTCGGTATTTTTCCATATTTACACCTCCACAAATTTCATGTATACTGTACTCTAATTGAAAGCGAGGTACCGAACAATTGAGTATTTTCAACTATGATAGCCCCATCTTTAATTTCTTAGGCCGATTGGCCGATTTATGTCTTTTAAACATTATTTACTTAATTACCTGCCTGCCAATCATTACTTTTGGTGCAGCGACCACGGCTTTATACACCGTGACCCTAAGAATGGCAAGAAAGGCTGACGGATATTTAGTACGGAGTTACTTTAAAGCCTTTAAGGATAACTTTAAGATCTCCACCATTATCTGGGTTCCGTCCCTTTTAATCTTTTTACTATTGCTGCTAGACATCCGCATTATCAACGTGTCCTTAACGAACCTCTCACCCTTGCTAGTAGGCGCCTATATTTTGATCTTTCTCTTAATCTATATGCTAACCTTTGTTTTTCCTTACATCGCTAGGTTTGAGAATACAGTAAAAGCCACGATTAAAAACGCCTTGTTAATCAGTGCGGCAAAGCTACCTTTTGCCCTATTGGTGCTAATCATCACCTACGGACTCCCCTTTGCGTTATTAATGCTGCCAAAGAACGTAAGCTATCTTCACCTAATTTGGCTACTCCTGGGAAGTTCTTTAACAGCACTAATATCTTCATATCTTTTTGAATTTAAGATCTTCAAACCGTTTATCGCGGAAGAAGAATCGTAATACTTGCTGCCTTTGGTTTAATGATTAGACCGGAGGCAGTTTTTTCTATTTCACCATTTTCCACAGACTCTACCTCATGGATATTTTTAAGTAGATACGTAATGCCTTCTAACTCTTCATCATGAGATAGGGTAATCTTTCCTGATTCTTTTAACGCCTTTACTTCTAGGCTTTGCTGACCCTTTTGATCGGTTATTAGACAGTTCGTCTCTTCCCCTTCGGTAAGGGCAAACACCTGAATCTGCACGTCTTTCATATAGTCGTACTGAGCCGACTGGGCACTGGCACCAAAAGGAATCAGTGAATTCTCTCTAGCAAAAAGCGGTAGGGAGAAGTAATCATAAGTCTCTTCGTACCATTTCTCGCCCTCTCTTACCTCACCACTTAAAAAGTGAGTCCAACGACCCTTTGGCAGGTAATACTTACCCAGGCTTTCATCGTTAAAAATCGGCGCTACTAATAGCTTATCACCTAGCATATACTGCATATCTAGGTAGGTAACCGCCGGATCCTTTTCAAACTCCAAAATCATCGAACGCATCACCGGAACCCCAGTCATATGAGCTTCTTTTGCCTTACTAAAGACGTAGGGCATTAGCCTAAGCTTAAGTTTCGTAAACTCCCGGCACACATCCACCGCTTCCTCGTCAAATAGCCAAGGTACCCGGTAGCTCTTTGAGCCGTGCAAACGGCTATGAGTAGAAAGGAGACCAAACTGCAACCAGCGTTTAAAGAGATCCGGTGTGGCTGTTAGCTCAAAGCCGCCGATATCGTGACTCCAGTAACCAAAGCCAGACATCGTTAGGGATAAGCCACCTCGTAAACTCTCCGCCATGGAAGCGTAAGAAGCTGAGTTATCCCCGCCCCAGTGGATTGGATACTGCTGAGATCCCACGGTAGCACTTCTGGCAAACAACACCACTTCATTCTTACCTAATTGCTTTTCAAGGTAGGTAAAGACGGTTTTATTATATAGCAAGGTATAGAAATTATGCATAGATTCTGGATTCGCCCCGTTATAATATGTCACTTCTGTAGGAATGCGCTCACCAAAGTCCGTCTTAATCGTATCCACGCCTACATCTAGTAAAGACTGAATCTTTCCTTGGAACCAGGTGACTGCCCCTGGGTTCGTAAAATCTACAACACCCATTCCCGGCTGCCAGGTATCCGTCTGCCACACCCCTTTTCCGTCAGCGCGCATAAGCAGATAACCATTTTCTACCGCCTCTCTAAAGGTCTTGGTTCCCTGGGCCACGTATGGATTGATCCAGACACTAATCTTAAGACCCCGCTCTTTATAGCGAGCGAGCATGCCCTTTACATCAGGAAAGGTCTCTTCGTTCCATTCGAAATCACACCAGTGGAAAGTCTTTAACCAGTTACAGTCAAAGTGGAATACGTCTAAAGGAATGTCTCGGTCTTTCATCCCTTGAATAAAGGAGCTAGTGGTCTCTTCATCGTAATTGGTAGTAAAGGACGTGGAAAGCCAAAGGCCAAAGGACCAAGAAGGTACCAGCGCTGGCTTACCGGTAAGGTCTGTGTAGTTCTCTAAGACGCCTTTTAAGTCATCGCTATAGATAAGATGATAGCGCAGCTCTTCTCCAGGAACAGAGATCCCTACGTTTTCCACCTTTTCGCTAGCCACTTCTAAAGAGACGTTATCGCTATGGTCGATATACACGCCGTAGTGCTTATTGGTCATATAAAACGGGATATTCTTATAGGCCATCTGAGAGGATGTGCCCCCGTCTTCGTTCCAAATGTCTACCGCCTGGCCGTTTTTCACAAAGGCCGTAAAGCGCTCGCCCATACCGTAGACACACTCCCCTGCTGCCAGAGATAGTTCGGTCACCATATAAGGCTTATAATCGGCTCGCAAATACGCATCCCCTGGGAACTTTGAAGCCACCTGCCGGTCATACTGCATATACCCTTGATTGCGAAAGCCAATGCTAGTAAGCTTCTTGCCATCTGCTTCATAGGTAATCGTAAATTCTTCCCGGTCGACCCGGACCACCATGCGACCAGCTTTCATCACAGCGAATTTATCGGTAATCTCCACTTCTACATCCTGGGGATCACAGTTTAAGTCAAAGCGCATATCTCCGCGCTTATAGGCTTCGTAGTGATAGCTGCGCACAGAAATCACGTCTTTTCTCTGGGAGGTAAATTCGGTAGTGATGGTGGGGGTATCAAGAGCCGCCCACCGACTGGCTAATTTCTTCGTGGGTGCTACCACTTTCATGCCCCCGGGTATTTCTTCAACAACCAAGGCTTCTACTGCGTAGATAGCATTGGCTCGCTCATTTTGCTCCCAATATCCTTCTGTAAATTTCATGTTTTTAGCTCCTTATATTTTATAAAAGGGACTGCTAGGCAGTCCCTTAGTCTTAATTAATTAGAAGAACTTCCGTCGATTTCGATCCATTTTTGCTCAATGGCCTTAATTGTATCGTCTTTAGAAGTACCGCCTACGTACGCTTGCATCGCTTCTCCAAAAGCTGTGTGGAAGCTATCGGTAGAGTAAATCGTACCCATCTCGCCTGCGCCTTTTGCTTCTACAAGCTCTACGCCTTGTTTTACAATCTGTTGCTCTGATGGTGTGTCCGTTACAACTGGGGGAATTACACCAGCCACATCGGTGAACCAACTCTTGCCGTAATCAGAGGTGTACCACCAGTTGATAAAATCAAGAACTGCTTCCTCATTATCTGACTCATTGCTCACTCTTAAGGCTTGGTCAGAACCCGCTACAATCTTCGCATCAGCAGCGTCATCAGATACGGGATAACCAGTGAAGCCGATTTCCATATCGGGATCGATCTTTAATAAGTCAACCTCTACCCATGGACCTTGTCCAAGAATCATCGCGGCTTTTCCAGAAGCCAAGCTAGCGATTTCCGTACTAAGATCAGACTCTAGTGGTTTGTCATCGCCGTGCTCTTTTACTAAGTCAACGAAGTTAAACCAGTTGTCGTAAATCTCTGGGTAATTAGCTAAAGAATCCTCTCCTTTTTCCATATCGGAAACGAAGGTTGCGTAATCAGGAACAGCAGCGTCCACAAAGCTTAAGAAGGTTTGTTTGAACACCCACCACTCAGCAAAACCGCTGGCAAAAGGAGCAATTCCTACTGCTTCTAACTTCGTAATAGCATCTTCTAATTCGCTAGTTGTCTCTGGTGCCTTCTCAATACCGGCTTTCTCAAAAGCGGCTTTACTATACACCATGCCGAAGTAGTTGCCTTTAATGGCAAAACCGTAGGTACCCTCACCGTTTGCATCTTTCATGGTGTCTGCTACCGATGGTTCCATCGCTTCCATCAGTGGTTGATCACTTAAATCCCGAGAATACTCTTTAAACACTTCGATTTCTTTTCCCGTTGTGGAAGAGAAGATATCCGGTACGTCTCCAGAATTTAACTTTGCTCTTAACAAAGTCGGGTAATCATTCTGGGTGGTCTCGTAGTTAATCGTTACATCTGGTGCTACTTTCTTGTACTCTTCTAGTAACTCACCAATGGCATCGGCATACTCTGGTTGAGAGATAAACATGTAGATTTCTTTATCCCCTTTGGCGTCCCCGCCACCATCATCCTTTTTGCCACAACCCATAACCAGGGTGCCTAGCATTGCTACACAAAGTACGACTGCTAAAACTCTCTTTTTCATAATATAATCCTCCTCATGTATTAAATAATGTCTTATGACACTACTATCCTTTTACGGCTCCGGCTACCACACCATCAACAATATACTTCTGTAAGAAGATAAAGATAACAATCGACGGTAGCACCGCCAGCACCATCGCGGTCATCGCATAGTGCCACTGAGTATTAAATTGACCGACGAAGGTATAAGCTGAAAGAACTAAGGTTTTCGTTTCGTTCGAGCTGTTTACCATCAAAAGTGGTAATAAAAAGTCATTCCAAATCCACATAACATCTAAGACGATAACCGTAAAGGTCACGGACTTAAGTAAAGGAAAGATAATCGAGCGAAACGTTCTTAAGGTACTCGCCCCGTCGATTAAGGCGCTTTCGTCGATTTCCTTCGGAATGGTAGACATAAAGTTGCTGTAGATAAAAGCGGCCATCGGAATACCGAAGCCCCAGTACTGAATACCGAGACCCACCCGGCTTCCTGAAAGGTTTAGAACCCCCATAACCTTTAATAGGGTAATCATTATCGTCTGGAAAGGAATCAGCATCGGTGTGGTGATTAATAGGTGGGCAATCTTCGTGTAGCGATTCTCCCGGCGATTCAAAATATACGCGGCCAGGGAAGCGAAGACGATAATCCCTACAATACCAATGGCGGTAATCATCAGGTTGTTTAAGAACAAGCGGCCGTATTCCATCTTGTCGATTACGTAACTATAGTTAGACCACTCAATCTTCGAAGGGAGCTTGATAACATCTAGCACCACTTCTCCAAAGGGTTTTACCGAGTTGATAAACATCAGCAGCACCGGATAGAAATAAATCACCGCCACAATCATAATCAACACGGTTAATAATACTAATTTGATTTGTCTCTTTCTTTGTAGTGTCATTACAGCTCGACCTCCCTACTATGCATAATCTTCAGAACCACTTGGGTAATCACTAGGACAATCACAAAGAAAACTAATGCCTTGGCGGATCCTAGTCCGTAGTTATTGTTCTGAAAAGCCTCCCGGTAAATATCGAGGGTAGCCGAATAGGTAGAGCCGCCTGGTCCGCCTTTGGTCATCGCTAGGATAATATCAAAGACCTTAACGGCGTTTGTTAGCGACATAAAAATACAAGTAGTAATAGAAGGGCCTAGTAGCGGTAACACTACCTTAAAGAATCTAGTTACCGAGCCGGCGCCGTCAACGGTCGCTGCTTCTAAGACATCCTTTGGCACCGCCTGAAGGCCAGCAATATAAAGAACGATATAAAATCCTAAAGACTGCCATACCCCGACGAAGACGACTGCAAAGAAGGCTAAGTTCGATTCGCCCAACCAACTCCATTCAAGGAACTTCCATCCCGTCTTCGCAAAGAGAGATTCAAATCCCTGAGAGAAGATGAATTTCCAAATGAAACCGACAATCGTCATACTCATGATGTAAGGGATAAAGAACATACCCCGCATCAAGTTCGCAAATCTGATTTTCTGCACTAGGGCTACTGCCAAGGCAAGTGCTAGTACATTGGATAAAACCATAAATAGCACTGTGTACTTCGCGGTAAAGGTAAGGCTCTTAATGTATTCCGTGTTGCCCGCGAAGAGGGTCTTAAAGTTCTTAAGTCCGATAAAGACCGGTTCTTTAGCAATGCCGTTCCATTCTGTTAGCGAATAGTAGCCACTCATGACGAAGGGAATATAGATAACCATCGTCACTAAAATGAGGGCTGGCAAAGTGTAAAGCACGTTTTCTAGCATGTATTTCCTTTTTCTTCCCATTTCACTTCCTCCTAAGATTACCCTCATTCTAGCCCTAGGCTATCTGAAAGTCAATAAGGTTTTGTACAAAACCTATAATTTTGTAAGCTTTTAACAAATTTATTTGTCCGTTTTCTTCATATCCTACAAAAAGAGGGGCGATTCTCTCCTTTAAAGAGACAAAAAAATAGCATCTTACCTTTTTAAGGCAGATACTATTCTTTATTCTTAGCATATACAACTTATTTCCTGCGCCTAGAAACGCTCTCTCGCTCTATCAGAACGCTCTCTACGTAGCGCAAGCGCTCTGGTACTTCTTTTCCGTCTAATAGTGCCATCAGCATTTCTGCTGCCAACTGCACTTTTTGATTTACGTCCACTCGGAAGCTGGTTAAATTAGGAATCACGAATCGATCATACACCTCATCGTCTACGCCGATTAGAGAAATTTCCTCGGGAATCTTTACTCCTCGGCGAAGAAAGTAGCTCATCGCCTCCACCGCATTTAAGTCGGTGGAAAAGAAGAGACCTGTCTGCCCCCCGTTCTTTTCGATAATTTCGTCGTATTGTTTCTCCCTTTGGGCATCCTCTCGCTCCAAAAGCAAGATTGGGAGCTCACCTCTATCAGGGAAGTGGCGCTTAAACTCTTCGTTAGCACCTAGGTAGCGCCGATAGTCAGCTCCTCTTTTGACATTAAGGACATAGGTAAGGTCTTCGATACCGTTTTGAATAAAGTGCTGAATTCCCTGAGCACCGGAGGCTATATCGGTAGAGGTAACATTGTAACTACCTTCGATCTCCTGCATGTCGTTAATATCCATATCGATGCAAACAACCGGCTTATTAATGGCCTTTTCAATCTTCAGGCAGTTCTTCTTGGTAACGGTCACCGCGATAATCCCATCCACATTCCAGCCAAGAGCCATGCGAATAATCTCTTCAATATCCTTAGAAGAAAGGACCATGATGTAATAGCCCATCTCGTGAAATACCTTTTCTAAACCACCGATAATCTTACCGTAGAAGGGTTTATCGTATGCCGTATCCTTTAAAAATTCTGGAGTACTCACAAGGACACCGATTAGCTTTGAGCTCTTTCCCGCTAGCGCGTTCAAACCAAATCTCGGGATATAATTATTTTCCGCTAATAGCGCTTTAATTTTTTCCACATTTGCCGGTGAAACCTTATGAACCTTTCCGTGAATCACGTTCGATACGGTGGTTGCGGTCACCCCTGCTTGTTCGGCAATCTCCTTTATCGTAATCATCCAAAGGCCTCCCCATCTTATTTGTTACTTTATTGTCTCTCAGCCCGAAGAGCCATAACTTCTTCTCTTTCTGGCATCGAGCGAATAGCTCCTCTTTTGGTCGTAATTAAAGAAGCGGCAGCATTGGCAAAAGTCAGCATTTCCTTCATCGTCTCGGCATTTAGACCAGCAAAGCCGTACTTTAGCACATGGTGAAGGATACATCCGCAGAAGGTATCGCCAGCACCGGTGGTATCGACCGTCTTTTCCTGTAAGAAGCCAGGCACCGTCACCACTTCATCTTGATAGTACGCCCGGCTCCCGTTCTTACCTAAAGTAAGGACGATTAGCGGGATATCATACTGGGCTCTAAAAGCCTTCATCGCTTCATCATAATCCTCGATACCGGTCATAAAGACCAGTTCGTTATCAGCAATTTTCAAAATATCGCACTGGCTAAGCCCGTAAGCAATCTGTTCTTTCGCGTCCTCTAGAGAATTCCATAAAGGCTCACGTAGATTAGGGTCAAAAGAAACTAGTAACCCAGCTTCTTTCGCGCAGAGGGTGGCTTTCTTCGTCGCTTCCCGGACCCCTTCATGGGTCATTGACAAGGTACCGAAGTGGAAGATTTTACTACTTTTGATAAATTCTTCGTCGATTTCGTCTGCCGTTAGCATCATATCTGCTCCTGGGTTACGATAGAAAGAAAAGTCACGATCCCCATCAGGAAACTGGTGAACAAAGGCTAAGGTCGTATTCACCTGTTTATCTACTAATAAGTGAGATACATCAATCCCAATTCCGTCTACGGTATTTCTAAGGATATGGCCAAATTGGTCTTCGCCAACCTTGCCGTAAAAAGCTGTCTTTTCTCCTAGCTTAGTAAGCATGGAAAGAACATTACAAGGAGCACCTCCTGGGCAACATTCAAAGACCGGGTTTCCTTGCTCGCTCTCCCCGTATGGGGCAAAATCTATCAATAATTCTCCTAAAGCAATTACATCAAATTGTTTACTCATAACTAACTCTCCTTCCAAAATCTACATAATCAACGTTAGTATATCACTATTTCATTTACGTGACTAGATTTTAGTGTTATAATTCAGCACAAACATATTGGAGGGCTTACAATTATGAAACGATCAGAAATCAATGCGGCGATTCGCCAACTAGAAAAACTAACGAAGGATAACGGCTTTAACTTGCCACCTTTTTGCCACTGGACTCCCGAAGAATGGGAAGAAAAAGGGTCTGAATACGACGAAATTAGAGACAATATGCTAGGCTGGGACATTACCGATTACGGTCTTGGCGACTTTGACAAGGTTGGCTTCGCGCTGATTACGCTACGTAACGGCAACCAGACGAACCCTAAGTACAAGAAGACGTACGCGGAGAAGCTATTGATGCTAAAAGAGGGACAACATTCACCGATGCACTTCCACTGGAATAAGTCTGAAGACATTATCAACCGTGGCGGCGGTACGATGATTATTCACGTCTATAATTCTCTAGAGAACGAAGAATTAGACGAAACGAATGACTTTCTTTTAAATACCGATGGCCGTTCCTACTACGTGCCTGCTGGCACTGCTGTCGAACTAAAGCCAGGTGAGAGCATTACCCTTTGGCCGGGGCAGTATCACGACTTTGATGTAAAGCCAGGCACTGGTGATGTCTTAATCGGCGAAGTTTCTATGTGTAACGATGACAATACCGACAACCGCTTCAACCCACCCGTCGGGCGCTTCCCTAGTATCGAAGAAGACGAGGCGCCTTATCGCTTACTCTGCAACGAGTATCCCAAGGCGAAATAAAGTGAATAAGCGTCAAAAAAGGACTCTAGCCGAAATATGGCTGGAGTCCATCTTTTTACTTATTATGCATTTTTTACGTGAATATTTACATTGCAATCTGCTGCCCACTCATCGTTAATCTCGAGGGAATAAAGGACTTTTGCCTCAATCTCCTCCTCTTCGACCTGTAAACTCAGTTGTTTCGTCATCGTCCCAATCATCAAGTCACCGTAAGGAGTATTATAATGGCTCATATTCATGCGTTCCCGCTCGAAGACGATGCGCGTATTATAATGGCCGCCTTTGATAATCTCGATTTTATCTGGTGATAGCTTTAGTTTACTGTGAATGGCCTCTTTCGTTCCGGGAGCGAACTCCTCAAAGAGAATGTAGTGCTTATCCCGGCGAAAATAGTACTCCGCTGGAGTAATGACTTCAATCGCTTCACCGTCACCGGCTAGTTCGCCAAAATGGAGACCGGAGATAGAAAGGATTACTTGTTTTTTCACTATAGCGCTAGCTCCTTCGCAATTTCATATTGATATTCAGGAATCGTCTTCTTCATCGCCAACGCTTCATCGATATCAAAATCTTGGTATTTGCCTTCTAGATAACCGACTACCCGATTCGTCTTGCCTTGTACTAATAAGTCCACCGCAATGGAACCCATCATTGAGGCATACATTCTGTCTTTACAGGTAGGACTTCCGCCCCGTTGCATGTGACCGAGGATAGTGGCTCTCGTCTCCATGCCCGTAGCTTTTTCAATTCTTTCAGCCATATTGATGGAATCACCGATACCTTCGGCATTGATGATGATATAGTTCTTCTTGCCCCGCTCTTTACAAGCGTGGATATCAGCGATAATCGCTTTTTCGTCAAAATCTTTCTCTTCTGGCATCAGTATTCTCTCGGCACCATTGGCAACTCCGCACCAGAGCGCAATATAGCCAGCATCCCGACCCATTACCTCGATAACGGAGCAACGCTGATGAGAAGTGGAAGTATCTCGAATCTTATCAATGGCTTCCATCGCTGTATTAACCGCCGTATCAAAACCGATGGTATAATCGGTACAGGCGATATCAAGGTCAATGGTTCCCGGAATACCTACCGTATTAACGCCTAAGTGAGATAGCTTCTGCGCACCCATAAAGGACCCATCACCACCGATGACTACTAAGCCATCAATCCCGTATTTCTTACAAATAGCCGCAGCTTTTTGCTGACCGGCCTCGGTGCGCATCTCTTCACAACGAGCTGTCTGGAGAATCGTCCCACCTCTTTGGACGATGTCGGATACGTCCCGGGCTGAGTAATCTATAATTTCTTCATCTAAAAGACCTTGGTATCCTCTTCTAATTCCTCTTACCCTTAGGCCTTTTCCAAGTGCTGTTCTTACAACTGCACGAATCGCTGCATTCATTCCCGGGGCATCTCCACCACTGGTTAAAACCCCGATTGTTCTGATTGGTTTCTTAGGCATTTTGTCATCCTCCATCATCTTCTCTTCTTTAATCTCTTCTTTTTCTCATCTATCTTACTCTATGTGGCTCATGTTTTCAATCGCTTTTTCTTGTATTCTGACATTCTCTTCTCCTAAGAGATTCTGTAGGTCGGTTACTAGGTCCTGAGTTAAATTCACACTCATTCCGTTTAGCTTCTTCATGGCCCGTTCTTTTTTCAGAAAAATACCCACACCCACTCGGCCTCTAGCCGAGGCCAGGAGACTGCTCACTTCAGGATTTAAGGATAAGTACTCGGTCTTGTCGGCAAATTGTAACCACAGTTCTTTTACTTTGGCATCAAAAGGAATGATCTGTTCACAGATAAGCTTACTATCCTTTTCATCCTCTTCGGAGACTCGGCCCTTAATAAAGACCTTCATCTCTTCCTCTAGATACTCTTTATACTTCTCATAGTCTCTGGGGAAGACCACCACTTCCACGGTGCCGGCGAGATCCTCTAAGGTTAGAAATGCCATAATCTGGTCGTTCCGGGTGTATTTAATCGTCTTCGCCGCAATGATGCCGCCGACAATCTCCTTAGCGCCATCGACTACCCGAGTCTTTTCTGTCTCTTCGTCGTATTTAAAATCAAGGGTCGTCTTGGAGACGCCTTTTTGCCAGCGCTTCATATCCTTTTCTAAAGGATGACCACTTAGGTAGACGCCGAGCATTTCTTTTTCAAAGGAGAGCTTCGTATCTTCCTCGTACTCCGCCACTTCTGGCAACTTAACGTCAAACTCCTGCTTATCCTCGTCGCTTGCCATATCAAATAGAGACATCTGCCCCGTCATAGCGTATTTGCGCTGCTGGTTGACCTGCTCGAGAATCTGGACGTAAATAATCATAAACTGCTTCCGGTTGCCCCCTAGGCTATCAAAGGCCCCGGATTTAATAAAGCTTTCAATCGTCCGTTTATTCACCTCTTTGCCAGAGAGACGCTCCATAAAGTCCTTTAGCGTCTTAAATTCTCCCCGGGCTTCTCGCTCGGTGATGATGCTCTCGATAACGTTTCGGCCAATACTGCGAATGGCAGCGAGACCGTAGCGAATCTTACCGTTATCCACCGAGAACTTACCGTACCCTTTGTTAATATCAGGCGGCAGAATCTCAATTCCCATCTGACGACAAGCGTAGATATACTCCGAGACCTTGGTGGCGTTATCCATCACCGAGGTCATCAGCGCTGCCATAAATTCGACAGGATAGTAGTACTTTAACCAGGCCGTCTGATAAGCCACCACCGCGTACGCTGCCGCATGGGACTTATTAAAGGCGTACTTGGCAAAGTCAATCATATCATCATAAATCTTATTGGCCACCGCTTCTGGAATCCCGTTAGCAATGCAGCCAGGTACATTCTCGGCTTCATCGCCGTAGACAAAGGCTTGGCGCTCCTTATTCATCACGTCGGCCTTCTTCTTAGACATAGCTCTTCTTAGGGAGTCACTACGTCCCATGGAAAATCCCGCTAAATCCCGCACGATCTGCATAACCTGTTCCTGATAGACGATACAGCCATAGGTAGGCTCTAGAATCGGCTCTAGTTCTGGGCAGTCGTAGGATATCTCATCAGGATGATTCTTCCCCTTAATATACTGAGGGATAAAATCCATGGGTCCGGGACGGTAGAGAGAGATGCCGGCGATAATATCTTCTAGACTCTGAGGCTTAAGCTCTTTCATAAAGCCTTTCATGCCGGCACTTTCTAGCTGGAAGATACCGTCTGTCTTCCCGGTGCCGATGGAATCAAGCACCTCTTTATCGTCATAGCTGATTTCGTTAATATCGATCTGCCTTCCGGCACTGATGCTGGCTAGGGCTTCGGCGTTTTGAATAACCGTCAGCGTCCGCAGACCTAAAAAGTCCATTTTCAGTAGACCCAGCTCCTCTAAGGTAGTCATGGTAAACTGAGTCGTTACCCCGCCGTCTGTTCCCAGAGATAAGGGCACGTACTCATCGACGGCCAGCTTAGAGATCACCACCCCAGCGGCGTGGGTCGAAGAGTGCCTGGGCAGACCTTCTAGGCGAAGAGACATCTCAATTAGCTCTTTTGCCTGCTCGTCTTCCCGTTCTAGCTTCGCTAGCTCGGGGTTCATCTTTAGCGCCTTCGTTAGCGTAATCCCCAGCTCTGTAGGAATCAATTTGGCAATCTTATCCACCATAGCGTAAGGAAGATCCATCACCCGGCCCACGTCTCTAACAACACTTCTAGCCCCCATGGTTCCAAAAGTGGCAATCTGCACCACCCGGTCGTGGCCGTACTTTTCCACCACGTACTCAATCACCTCTGGCCGTCTCTCGAAGCAGAAGTCAATATCAATATCCGGCATAGAGATTCGCTCGGGGTTAAGGAACCGCTCAAAGAGCAGTTGGAATTTAAGAGGGTCTACCGTGGTAATATCTAAGCAGTAGGAGACGATACTTCCTGCTGCCGAGCCTCTTCCGGGACCCACGATAATATCGTGGTCCTTGGCGTATTTGATAAAGTCCCAGACAATTAAAAAGTAGTCTACGTAGCCCATCCGCTCGATGGTAGTAAGTTCGGTGTCTAGGCGCTCTCTTTGCTCCTTCGTCGGCTCCTGATAGCGGCGGATAAGGCCCTCTTCGCAGAGCTTTCGTAGGTAAGTGGTGGCGGTATAGCCTTCCGGCACATCGTATTCCGGCAACTTCGTCTCACCGAATTTAATCTCCACGTTACAGCGAGCGGCAATTTTGGCCGTATTATCGATGGCTTCCTGGGCGTAAGGGAAGAGAGCTCTCATCTCTTCTTCCGACTTAATATAATACTGACCCCCTTCGTAGCGCATCCGATCTTCATCGGCCAGTTTTTTTCCCGTCTGAATACAAAGCAAGATGTCATGAGGCTTTACATCCTCGGCATACGTATAGTGAACATCGTTGGTGGCAACTAGGGGAATCCCCGTTTCCTTTGACATCTTAACGAGGCCTTGGGCCACTAACTCCTGCTCCTGCATCCCGTGATTCTGAAGCTCGAGAAAGAAATTGTTTTCTCCGAAGATCCGCTGATACCGATAAGCGGCCTCTTTGCCTTCCTCGTACATGCCCCGCAGGATATTGCGCTGAACCTCGCCAGCTAAGCAGGCGGAAAGGGCGATAATCCCCTCGCTATAGCGCTCCAGCACCTCTAGGTCTACTCGGGGCTTATAGTAATACCCTTCCGTAAAGCCTTTGGAAACAATCTTCATCAGGTTATGATAGCCTACCAGGTTTTCCGCAAGTAACACCAGGTGATAATACCGATCATCGCCATTTCCTAGGGCTTCTTTTTCAAAGCGAGACCCTGGGGAAACGTAGATTTCACACCCGAGAATAGGGCGAATCCCTTGGGCTAGCGCTTCCTTATAAAAATCGATGACGCCGTACATCACCCCATGATCGGTGATGGCGACGCTATCCATTCCCAGCTCCTTAACCCGGCTGATACATTCTTTTATTTTATTAGAACCGTCCAACAAACTATACTCTGTATGGACGTGCAAATGTGCAAAACTCATACCTCACTCAACTTTCTCATGAACCAAACGGTCGACCCTCTAATTATACCATTTTTTTTCCACAAAAAAAAGACACCCTCATAGAATGTCTTTTCCTTATAGGTTTTCCTTATTCATTAGTCACCATTCATCATAAAGTTAACTAATTTGTCGATATCTTCTTTCTCGTAAGCGATGATCTCAAGTTCAGGGATCTCGCCGTTAGAAAAGATATTGGCCATAGATACGTATTGAGATAATTTTGACTTAAGGTTTAAGCGGTCCCCTTCTCCGGTTACCAGCTCTACTTTTCCTTTACAACTATCAACCACTTCAAAAAACTTTTCGATATTGGTAATATTTTCAACTTTCATTGGTAATTCCTCCTTGTTTTTTGTCTTATACTCATGATTATATATAAATTTTCAGATTTTTTCAATAGATGTTTCTGTAATCCTGATTTTTCCTTCTTTTAAAAGACGACCGACCCCTCGCTTAAAGGCGTTCTTACTGAGACCAAACTCTTCCTTAATTCGCCCTGCTGGCGCCTTATCGGTAAACGGTAAACTTCCCCCAAGAAGCTCGATTCTCGCCATAATCATCTGGGAATCATCGTCCATCTGCAAATACGCCTTCTTCCGCAGGCTTAAATTAAGTTTCCCGTCTGGCTGGACACTGGCTACCCGAGCCGTTATCTCATCGCCTACATCCACACCCCCTGCGCCGCTATCGCTAGCAATCCGGGCCGAATACCGGTAATCCACCGCCACGAAAGCCCCAAAGTTATCGCTCTTTTCATAGACGATTCCCTGGACTTCGTCGTCCTTCTGGTAAGGCGCGTCTTTTTCTAGGTATTCATACACCTTCATCGTTGCCGCTAGTCGCCCTGTTTTATCCACATAGAGCACCACTAAGGCTTGATCGCCGGCCTGCACTTTACCCGTTTGTTCCTTATAGGGAAGGAGCAAGTCTTTTGGTAAGCCCCAGTCCAAAAAGGCGCCGATTTTCGTAGCTTCCTTAACTTCTAAGAGGGCTAACTCGCCCACTTGTAGCTTGGGCTTCTGGGTAGTGGCAATCAAGCGGTCCTCTGAGTCTTTATAGAGGAAGACGCTGACTACCTCTCCTTCACTTAGGTTACTGCCTTCTTTCTTTGGTAACAGCACCTTATCCTCTTCACTTCCAAGATAAAACCCAAAATCCACAATTTTTACTACTGGTAATTCTACGTACGTTCCTATTTTCTGTGCTAACATCCTCTTCTCCTAAACTCCACAACAGCCAAGCTATTACCGGTGGCATCTCTTAAGTCGACAGTGACATTTTCCTGATCTTCTGCCTGATACAAGTGAATTTCGGTGCTAAGGGTTGCCGATTTCTTATACTCTGCGCGAATCTGCCAGGTATCGTCCGGGTCCCTTAGACACTCTGCGGCCATGCTAATATACTGGCTATTATTCACGTGATTGTTGGTATCGATCTGGTCCCGGCGAACAGGGAAGCTTTTGACAAATGTTACGTCTTCCGGCACCTTAATCTTTCGCGGCTCTAGCGCCATCGTAAGAGGTGCTTCCGCCTGATAGACCGCCATCTCTTCTGGCTCTACCTTTATCGGCCGACCTTTTTCCAAATCCATATACACCCAGATGGAATTGGCATAAGCAAAGGTCCTCTCCTCACCTGCCAGGACAAAATTTCTCGTTCCATAAAGCTTATCAAAGCCCGTCGCCCAGGTGGATACTTCTACCGCTTCCGCTAAGGTCGGGCGCTGGTTAATCACAATCTGCCAAGCGGACAGCACCCAGCCCCGCTTCTCCTTCTGCAAAAATTCGATCCCGTGGCCAATGGTCTCTGACTGAAAAATACTACAATCCTGAAAGTAATTGACGATGCCTGGAAGGGATAACCGATTATCCGCCGCTACTTCCGAGTAGCGAACCCTTCCCTTAAATGAATACTTCATACTCTCTCCTAACTAACTTCTACTAAAATTGCGATCGATACTAATGCGACAACGCTCGCCGCTATCTAATAGCCGCGCTTTCACGTTTTCTTTAATCTCCTGAGCCTTATCGGCAGGATAGCCTACAGGGAAATCCAGCTCAAAGATTAACTTATCTCCTTTTTCATCCTTTACCAGACGAAAATCGTGAATCTCTACGTCTGGATCTAGCTCCCTTAAAATCCCACCTACTTTTTCCTTTAGGCTAGTACTTTGCTCGTCGCCTACCGCCACCGGATCGGTATGAATCACCAGATAAATACCTAGCTGCAGATACGCATCCTTTTCTATCCGGTCTACTAATTCGTGGGCTGCTTCCATAGTCATGGCCCGGCTAACTTCTGCGTGAACAGAACCCATACTCCGGCCTGGTCCGTAGTTATGAATAATCAGGTCATGGCTACCAAGGACGCCCTCATAGCTTTCCACAAAGTCCTGCATCATCTGCTGCTCTTTCTCACTGCTGCCCTCGCCAATAAGAGGCGCTACCGAATCCCTGGCGATGCCAAGACCGGCCCAGAGAACAAAGAGGGAGACCAGAAGCCCCACGTAGCCGTCGATGTTAACGCCCCAGAAGCGGTACACTAGCACCGCTAGCGCCGTAGCGCTGGTGGCAAAGACGTCGCCGAGAGCGTCGGTGGCTGTGGCCATCATCACCTGAGAGTGAATCCGCTTACCGATACTCCGGTTAAAGTAGAAGATCCAGATTTTCGTCAAAATGGAGATACCGAGGAAAATCACCGCCACTAGAGAAAATTTAAGTTCCCCGGGCTCCTTAATCCCCGCCAAGGAATCCTTAAGGAAATCAAAGCCTACCTGCATAATCACAAAGGCCACCACCAGGGCGGTAATGTACTCGGCTCGCCCGTGTCCAAAGGGATGCTCTTTATCTGCCGGCTTATTGGCAATCTTGATGCCCACAAAACCGATTAATGCTGAGGCCGCATCCGATAAATTATTAAAAGCATCCGCCATAATCGAAACGCTGTGGATTAAAAGCCCAATCAGGAGCTTGCCGCCAAAGAGCAGGAAGTTTAAGAAAATCCCCACTATACTAGCCAAAATCCCATAATCGCGGCGAACCCCGGCTTTCTCCGTCGCCTGATAATCCTTTACAAAATGTTTCACTAAAAAGTCTGTCACAATTTCACCTATTTCTGTTTTTTACGAATCGCTAGCCTAACGGCTTCGATTTGGTTGGCGATATGGCTACCCATAATTCGCTTTGCCGCTTCTTCGTTGCGACTTTCAATGTTATCGATAATCTCTTGATGCTCCGCTATTAACTGGGGATAGACGGTATCGCTCTTTAAGTACTCTACTCGGTACCGGTACATCTGCTCCCGGAGGTTATTCAGCAGGTTAATCAGCTTGTTATTCTCCGTTGACTGGTAGATGATATCGTGAAACTGAACATCCTTTTCGGCAATCTTCGTAATATCTTTGCTGATCACAATCTGTTTAAAATCCTTAGCCGCTTGCCTTAGTTCTTCGATCTCCTCTGGCGTCATTCGTTCGCAGGCCAGCTCCACACACAGCTCTTCTAAGGCCTTGCGCACCTCCATCACGTCTAATAGGGATTTTTCCGTAATCTCTGCTACCTCAGCGCCTCTTCTGGGAATCATCCGCACCAAGCCTTCTAGCTCGAGCTTCCGAATCGCCTCTCTAATCGGTGTCCGGCTAACGCCTAACTTATTGGCAAGCTTCACCTCCATCAGGCGCTCACCTGGCTTTAGTTCGCCTTTTAAAATCGCTTGCCGAAGAGTATTAAAAACGACATCCCTAAGAGGTAAATAGTCATTCATATTTGCTTCAAATGATGTGCTCATCTTCCTTCCTCCCATTCTCCTAATTTCACCACATGTACTTCTCCTGCCATACGGCTTTCTTTAATAACCGTATGCGCGCGCTTCGCCTGCTCTAATTCCGTATAGATCCCGAAGACCGTCGGACCACTGCCCGTCATCAGGGCATTTAGGGCACCGTATTCTTTCATTTTTTCTTTAATCGCCCAGACAACCGGGTATTCTCTCCCAGTAACCCCTTCTAAGACATTGCCAAGCTTGGCGGCAATCTGGCGGATATCGCCTTCTTTGATCCCCGCTAACATGCCTGCCAAATCGGGGCGCTCTTTGGTCGGTTCTTTGTCCCACTGAGCAAACGCCCAGGGGGTGGAAACCGCAAAGTCTGGCTTTGCCAGAACTAGATAGGCCCTAGGAAGGGGCTCTAGAGGCGTTAGTCGCTCACCTACACCTTCTGCTAGGGCACACCCTCCCAGTAGGCAAAAGGGAACGTCGGCACCCAGGGTTAATCCCCGCTTCTGCAATTCGGGAAGTTCTAAACCCAGCTCAAAGAGGCTGTTCATCCCTTTTAGAACGCCAGCGGCGTCGGCGCTACCACCAGCCATGCCGGCGGCGATGGGAATCTGCTTTTTAATAGCGATCTCCACCCCACCGGTAAGGGCAAATTCTTCCATTAAAAGGGCCGCTGCTCGGTACGCTAGATTCCGTTCATCCACAGGAAGGTCCCTCTTATCCACCGTAACAGAAATATTTTTTTCTTCTTTTTTAACAAGGGTAATCTCGTCATAAAGAGAGACCGAGCTCATCACCATTTGCAAATCGTGATAGCCATTAGCGAAACGCCCCAGAATATCAAGGGTTAAGTTAATTTTTCCCGGTACGCGGACGGTTATCTTCTCCATCAGTAGTCTCCTCGATTGTACAGACTTTTGTTTTTTGTATACAGTTCTCTTATTATACGTGAGATTGCGTTAGAAATCAATCTCTTGTATACTGTAAAGAAATGTTTTAGCAACAATTCAGCTACGGAGGATACAAAATGTTACGTTTTATTATCGTTGTTATATTTCTCGTTCTTTTTCTAGTTCTTTCCATTCCGGTTCTTATCGCCGAATGGTTGCTAGCGAAAGTTTCCAAGAAAACTGCCGATCACAGCTCCCTCTCCCTTGTACAGTGGGCTTTTGGCGTTATTCGTCGCCTCTCTGGCGTGGAGCTAACGGTCATCGGCGAAGAGCGGATTCCTGATGAACCCGTTCTTTATATTGGTAATCACCGCAGTTATTTCGACATTATTCTAACCTATGAGCGGATGAAGAGCTTAACTGGCTACGTAGCCAAGAAGGAAATGCTTCGGTATCCTCTCTTAGTGAACTGGATGAAGCGGGTAAATTGTCTCTTTCTCGACCGGGACAATCCCAAAGAAGGCTTAAAAATGATTCTTCAAGCCATCGAATATATCAAATCGGGAATCTCTATTTTTATTTTTCCTGAGGGTACTAGAAATAGTGGCAGTGAACTATCCATGCTGGAGTTTCACGCCGGTTCTTTTAAAATTGCCGAGAAAAGCGGCTGTCCCATCGTTCCGGTAGCGATTAATAACAGCGCTTTCATCTTTGAAGAACACTTACCGAGAATCAAGAAGACCCACGTGATTATCGAATACGGCGAGCCGATTTATCCTAAGGACTTAAGTAAAGAAGAAAAGCGGGGCCTCGCGGAGCACTGCCGCAATGTTATTCAGGAAACCATCAATCGCAACCACGCCTTAGTCTAACCCCCCAGGAGGGCACAACACATGAATACACGGAATCTTACCTTATTAACCGATCTATATGAATTAACCATGATGCAAGGATATTTTGAGAAGCAGCAGACCGAGACGGTTATCTTCGATATGTTCTACCGCTCTAACCCCAGCAAAGGCGGCTACGCCATCTGTGCTGGCCTTGAACAGGTCATCGACTATGTGAAAAATCTTCACTTCGACGAGGCCGATGTGGAATATCTGCGTAGCTTAGGAATCTTTAAAGAGCCCTTCCTAGCTTACCTAAGAGATTTTAAATTCTCCGGGAGCATTTACGCCATCCCTGAGGGCACGGTGGTCTTTCCTCAAGAGCCTCTAGTAAAGGTGATTGCCCCGATACTAGAAGCCCAGCTAGTGGAAACGGCCATCCTTAATATTATTAACCACCAAAGCTTAATCGCCACCAAAGCTTCTCGCATTGTCTACGCCGCCGGTAGCGGGGTGATGGAATTTGGTCTGCGCCGGGCCCAAGGACCCGATGCCGGTATCTTTGGTGCTAGAGCCGCGATGATTGCTGGCTGTGTGGGTACTTCTAACGTTCTGGCTGGCCAGGCCTTTGACGTTCCGGTCATGGGCACCCACGCCCATAGCTGGATTATGACTTTTGAAGACGAGTATACGGCTTTTAAGCACTACGCTAGCCTTTATCCCGATAACTGCACCTTGCTTGTGGACACCTATGACACCTTAAAGTCTGGCGTTCCTAACGCCATTCGCGTCTTCCAGGAGTTTAAGGCTTCGGATACGCCTCTTAAGCGCTTCGGTATCCGCCTGGATAGCGGGGACTTGGCTTACCTTTCTAAGGAAGCCCGCAAGATGCTAGACAGTGCCGGTCTTCAGGAAGCCTATATTACCGCTTCTAATGACTTAGATGAATACTTAATTCACGACCTTAAAATGCAGCAAGCGAAAATAGACAGCTGGGGAGTGGGCACCAACTTAATCACTTCCGAAGACTGCCCCGCTTTCGGGGGCGTCTATAAGTTAGCAGCCGTAAGCGACGGGGGCGGAAACTTTATCCCTAAGATAAAGATTTCGGAGAACAGCGCGAAGATTACGAACCCTGGGGACAAAACCGTCCATCGCATCTACGAAAAAGAAAGCGGTAAAATCAAGGCTGACTTAATCAGCTTTGCCGATGAGACCTTTAATAGCGAAGATGACTTGCTCCTCTTCGACCCCATTGACACTTGGAAAAAAACCTTGATGAAAGGTGGCACCTACGAAGTCCGGGAGCTTTTGACGCCGATTTTCAAAGACGGCGCTTGCATCTACCACTCCCCTTCCGTCAAAGAAATTGCCGCCTACTGTCAGCAGGAGAAGGATACCCTTTGGGATGAAACGAAGCGTCTGTTCTATCCCCACCCGGTATTTGTGGATCTCTCTCAGAAACTATACGATGTAAAGCAGGAGTTATTAAACAAACTCGGTTAGGAGCGTGAAAGTTATGAAAATTATTGTATTAGCAGGTGGATTAAGTTTGGAACGAGATGTCTCCTTAACCTCCGGAGCCTCTATCTGTAAAGCCCTTCGCGAGAAAGGGCACGATGCCTTTCTCTTAGATGTGTATCTCGGTCTGGAGTATGACAAGGATAAGTTAACAGAGGTATTCACTCTGCCAGACGGCGGACTGGGAATCAGCGATGGCATCAAGACTACCATCCCCGATCTTAAGGAAGTGGCTTCTAGAAGAGTGGATGACGGCCGAGTTTACTTTGGACCAAATGTCATCGACTTGTGTTCTCTAGCGGACATTACCTTTATGGCCCTTCACGGCTCTGTGGGCGAAAATGGAAAGATTCAGGCCGCCTTTGATTTATTAGGCGTACGCTACACCGGCACCGGCTCCCTTGGCTGCGCCCTTTCTATGGATAAGCTAGTGGCCAAGCAGATCTTTAAGATGTCCGGTGTCCCCACCCCTAGAGGCACCTCTTTAAAATACGAAACCAAGGATACCCCTCTAGAAGAACTGGGCTATTACCTACCGCTGGTCGTCAAGCCTTGCAACAACGGTTCTAGTATCGGCGTCTATATCTGCCACACTAAGGAAGAGTATGAGGCAGCGGTTAAGCAGTCCTTTACCGATTACCCAGAGGATGAAATCATTGTTGAACCCTATATTAAAGGCCGAGAGTTCGCCAGTGCGGTCTTCGGTGGCAAGGCCCTGCCCCTAGTGGAAATCATTCCTAAGGACGAAAGCTTCGACTATGCCAATAAATACCAAACCGGCGGAGCTCAGGAAATCTGCCCACCAGTCTCTATTGACCAGGCAACTTGTGAGAAAATACAACGGGCCTGCGAGCTTGCCTATGAAGTACTTCACATGGAAGTCTATGCAAGAGCCGATTTTATCGTAGATGAAAGTGACGGCGAGATCTACTGCTTCGAGATGAATGCTCTACCAGGCATGACCCCAGCCAGTCTAATTCCGCTAGCCGCTTCTGCTGCTGGCATGGCCTACGGTGACTTCTGCGAAGCGATTATCGAAGAATCTTTAAAGCTCCGCTATCAATAAAAAGAGTGAGGAAAAACACATGAGACACTTTACCTTAAATGCCATAATGAAGGCTTGTGAGGGAACTTTTTCGGGAAATACCGAACGTATCAATGACAACTTTCTAAATACGGAAGTGGACGATATTGTAATCGACAGCCGTAAAGTAAAGCCAGGCGTGGTCTTTGTGGCCATTGACGGCGAAAACGTGGATGCTCACCAATTCATCCCCGAGGCCATCAGCGCCGGGGCACTCCTAGTGATCTCCCACCAGGACTTAGGAACTACCGACTTTCCTTATCTCCTGGTAAAAAATACGGGACAAGCCCTTCTAGATATCGCCAGCGCTTATCGGGACTCTTTTACCGACTTAAAGGTAATCGGCATTACCGGCAGCGTGGGCAAGACCAGCACCAAGGAGATGGTGGCTGCTGTCCTTAGCACCAAGTACCAGGTCCACAAAACCCTAGGGAACTTTAATAATGAATGGGGCCTGCCCTTATCGATTTTTACCTTAAAGGAAGGCGATCAGATCTCCGTTCTGGAGCTAGGGGTCAATCATTTTGGCGAAATGCGCCGACTCTCAAAGGTGGCAGGGCCTGATATCGGTGTAATTACCAATATCGGTATCGCTCATCTAGAGTTCTTTAAAACGAGAGAGGGTATCCTTAAAGAAAAATCTTCTATGCTAGAAGATATCAAGGAAGCCGGACGCATCTTCTTAAACGGCGATGATGATCTCCTTAGACAAATCGCTACCGTTCACGGCACCACTCCTTGCTACTACGGCTTGGAAAAAGGCAACGACCTCTACGCTACCCACGTGGAATCCCTGGGCCTTAGAGGTAGCAAGTGCCTGATGCACCTACCAAATGGCAACGCCTTTTACGTCCATGTTCCGGCTCCCGGTATCCATATGGTAAAAAACGCCATCGTCGCTTGCGGCATCGGCCAAGCCCTAGGACTTAGTACCAAAGAACTAACAGAAGGCGTAAATAGCTTCGTGGCCCTTGCCGGTCGCAACCATCTAATCGATACCGGTAATCTGATTATCTTAGATGACTGCTACAACGCCAATCCGGTGTCCATGAAGGCCTCCCTCGATGTGCTAGCCCTTGGCATCGGTCGCAAAGTCGCCGTCTTAGGGGACATGGGCGAGCTCGGTCCGGAAGAAGCGGCACTTCATGCCGAAGTAGGTGCTTACGCGGCTTCTCTTGGCATCAACCGGATCTACGGCATCGGTCCCTTATCGAAGCATTTAGTGGAAGCTGCTAGAGGCAAGCATAAGCATACGGAAGTTCACTGGTTCCCCGATAAGGATACCTTTATCAACGAAATGAGAAAATATATCGAAATCGGTGACAACGTCCTCGTTAAAGCCTCTCACGGCATGGATTTACCCCAGATTATCGAGGCTTTAAAAAACTTATACTAATGTTGACATCTATTCTCAATTAGAGTAATATTGTCGTTAAACATTTTGATATTGCACACAAGAATAAAGAGGAACAATCATGATTATTGTAATGAAACCAAGAGCGACCAAGGAAGATATTTCTCGGGTCATCAGTAAAGTAGAAAAAAGAGGCTTAGCCACCCATCTAGTAGAAGGTGCGGAAATGTCGATTATCGGCTGTATCGGCGACACCACGAGACTGGACCCTAAGCTTTTTGAAGTAGATGAAGCCGTAGATAAGGTTATGCACGTTCAAGAGCCTTATAAACTGGCCAATAAAGCCTTCCATCCGGAGGCCACCGTTATCGATGTGGACGGAGTGAAAGTCGGAGCCGGCCATCTGGCGCTAATCGCTGGTCCTTGCTCCGTGGAATCCACCGAGCAGGTGCTAGCAATCGCCAAGGAAATCAAAGCTTCTGGCGCCAACATGCTCCGCGGCGGCGCTTTCAAACCGCGAACCTCGCCGTACGCCTTCCAAGGTATGGGACTTGACGGCTTAAAGATTTTGACCGAAGTAAAAAAAGAAGTGGGACTTCCTATTGTCAGCGAGCTTATGTCCGCTGAATACTTAGACGACTTTAACGAGCACGTGGATTTGATTCAAATCGGTGCTAGAAACATGCAGAACTTCGACTTATTAAAGCACTTAGGAGACATCGATAAGCCGATTCTCCTAAAAAGAGGACTAAACGCCACCTATGACGAATGGGTAATGAGCGCTGAATACATTATGGCCTCAGGCAATGAAAATGTGATCCTCTGTGAACGGGGTATCCGTACCTTCGAGACGTACACCCGCAATACCCTAGACTTACAAGCGATTCCCGTCCTACGCAAGATGACCCACTTACCAGTAGTCGTCGATCCAAGCCATGCCGGCGGTCGCTGGTGGTTAGTAGAATCTATGGCGAAAGCGGCCGTAGCCGCTGACTGCGACGGTCTAATGATCGAGGTCCATAACGACCCTGAGAACGCCCTCTGCGACGGTGCTCAGTCACTTAAACCCGCTAAATTTACCGAGCTTGTGGACCAGATTCGCGCCATTGCTAGCGCCACTGGCAAGTCTCTGTAAATCGGCGAAGGAAAAGGAGTCTTTATGGAACTACACGTAGCACTAGGAAAAGATAGCTATCCGATTCAAATTCAAAACACTCTTCTATCTAAGGTAACCCCTTACATAGAAGAGATTTTTTCAGGCAAACGTATCTTCTTAATTAGCGATGACAACGTCTTTCCTCTTTACGGACCCGCTCTTTTAGCCAGCTTAGAAGAGCGCTATCGCTGTCATCACCTGGTTTTAAAAAGCGGCGAACCCACCAAAAGCTTTGAAAGCCTTCCCGGTATTTACGCCCAGCTCGCTAAGGCCAAAATGACCCGTAGCGATCTCATTATCGCCCTAGGCGGTGGGGTCATCGGCGATCTCGTGGGCTTTGCGGCCTCTAGTTACTTACGCGGAGTACCCTTTGTCCAAATTCCCACCTCCTTACTAGCCCAAGTGGATTCTTCTGTAGGCGGTAAAGTAGCCATCGACATCCCTGAGGGCAAGAACTTAGTAGGTGCTTTCTACCAGCCAAAGCTGGTTTTAATTGATCCAGACACCCTCCTTACCCTGCCAGAAAAGTATTTGGGTGACGGCATGGGCGAGGTGATTAAATACGGGCTTATTCGCGAGCCTCAGCTCTTTGAGACCCTTCGGAACCATCAAGGTTTTCACGACCTTAAGGGACTGCAAACAGAAATTATCGGTAACTGTGTGGACTGCAAACGAAAAATCGTGGAAAAAGATCCCTTTGATAAGGGCGAACGGATGCTCCTTAACTTCGGGCACACCCTTGCCCACGCAATCGAGCAATATTACGACTACAAAAGAGAGAGCCACGGCGAAGCTGTCGCTATCGGGATGTACCAGATTACCCGTCTCGCTGAAGAGAAAGGCCTCAGCCCGAAAGGCAGCGCAGCAGCTATTAAAGAGGTGCTCCTCCGTTATGGCCTCCCTTATGAATGTGGTCTTCCCCTAGAAGAGCTAATTGCCACCATCGGTTTGGATAAGAAGAATCTAAATAACGCCCTAAACCTGATTCTGTTAAAGGACATCGGAGAAGCGTATATTTATCCAACTGATGTAAACTTTTTTATTTCTGATACCATTAAAACGATCTAACGAAGGGAATAATCTATGAAACGTTTAGAAAATAAAACCGCTATTGTCACCGGCGCTGGAAAAGGTATCGGACGGGAAATCGCCCTTGCCTTAGCCGCTGAGGGTGCTTACGTCTACAGCATCGCCCGAACCGAAGCCGATCTAAAGGAAACCCTCTCCCAAATTGAGGCTGCCGGCGGACAAGGAGCCTACTACTGTGCAGACTTAACGAAGGAAAAAGAAGTGACAGAAATGGTAGCCTGCGTGCTCGCAAAGCGACAAGCCATCCACATTCTCATCAACAACGCGGGAGGTTATCCTCAGGAAATCTACAAGGATAGAGATACCCAAGCCATCAAATTGTGGGAGTGGCCGATGGAACAGTGGCAACAAATTCTTAAAACCAATCTAAACATTCCCTTCCTGTGCATGAAGCATGTCATTCCGGAAATGATAAAAGCTAGGGCTGGCGAGATTGTCAATATCTCCTCCCGGATGGGACGCATTGCCTCCCAGATGGGCGGTTACGCTGTGGCTAAGGGCGGTATTGTCACCATGACCAAAACCGCTGCCATTCAGACCCAGGAGTACGGCATTCGGGTAAATGCGGTGGCACCAGGCATCCTCGATACCCCAGGACAGCGAGCCTACAACCACTCCGTCGGTCAAGACGGTGTAGCTATGGGAAGCGCCGATTCTGTCGCCAGAGCCTGCGTCTATCTCCTCTGCGACGCCCCGCCGGTAATGACCGGTCAAGTCCTTGACTTATTTACCACTTTATAAAGACAAAAAAAGCTGCTACCAATGGTTTTCTTGGTAACAGCTTTTTTTATTTTATTTAGTCCTCTTTTGATAAACTACCCTTTTGTGATTTGGTCTTACTGTAAATCACCAGCAGAATCGTACCGATTACACCGGCCGAAATGGAGTTAGAGATAAAAGCTACCACTCCCTGTAAGAATACTAGATTCGCCGGCTCTGCGTAAATCACAATATCTAATACTGGCGCTACAACTACCCAGGCCACAAGATTAGAAATAATCTGTACCACATTAAAGCGAATAATATCACTCATTCCAAAGATGCCTTCTTCAATCCGTAGTTTGGGATAAACAAAACCAACACCAAAGCAAGTAATTCCACTAGCGATAACCCAGCTCCACCACGGCGAACCGTAAAGAATCGCGTCCGATAGTGCGTGTCCGATAAAACCAATTAGTCCTCCGGCAATCGGTCCAAACAAGGCGGCAAAGAAAGCGCCAATTCCATAGGCTGTCTTAATATCCGTTTCCTGAATTCCGGTAGGAATCTTAATATACATAAATAAAAGCATAAATAAAGCTGCCCCTAATCCGGTTGCCACAATCGTTCTTGTCTTAAACTCAAATAATTTCTTCATAAGCAATACCTCCTCTTCAATCTTATTCCTTAATTATATCTTATCTTTGGCATAATTTAAAGAAGTTTATCAAAGCCCTACAACCCCCTTTTTACAAGGGTTGTAAGGCTTTAGCTATTTATTGTAGTTTGTCTTTATTCGTTCTGTTTTGGACTTTTTTTGGACTTTTCCTAAAATGCCCCTGCTATTTTCTCCATCTCGTTCGCTTTAGTGTCCGGGAGTACGTGACTATATAAGTCCATTGTCATAGCAAGCGTACTATGCCCTAGTATCGTCTTTAATACCTGGGGTTGCATTCCTGCTTCTATCGCTCTAGTGGCGAATGTATGGCGGAATACGTGGGGCGTTATTCTTTCAAACTCTATTTTATCCGCTCTCATTCGTTTTATAATCACGTCTATTTCTGATTGCATTCTTCTAACGTTTAAAGCCTCTCCTTTTTCTGTACAAAACAAATAGCGGTCTATCTTCTCTACCCTAAAGTTCCAAAACTTTCTTTGCGCTTCCAGTATCTCCAATATTTCACCAGTTAGCGGTATATCTCTTTGTGATGTCTTTGTTTTTGGTGTGTCCTCACAATACTTTTCCTTGCTTCCTTTTTCAGCAACTTTTAACGTCCTTTGAATTTTCAGCACTCTTTTCTTTTTATCAATATCCGAATATTTAAGTCCTCTAGCTTCGCCGCCTCTTATCCCTGTTCGTAACATCAAGGCAAACAAGTTATACAAATAACTGTCTTTAGCATACTTCATGAAAAGCTCTTGCTCTGCTTTTGTCATTACTCGCCTTTCTTTCTTCTCGACTTCCCTTGGCAATTCTGCCAGTAATACCGGGTTACGCTCTATTAAACCATTCCTTAACGCCTGCTTTATAAGACCGCTTAAAAGAGCTGATACGAGCTTTATAGTGCTGATGGAATACCCCTCTTTAAGCAGGTCATTATATACTTTCTGTATATGCTCCCCTCTAATGTCGGTTAGGTATTGCTTGCCTATCCTGTCTTTAATTATGTAAAAGCAATCCTTATAAGTTCTAATCGTCCCCGCTTTCACTCTATTTTCCTTGTATTCCCTTATCCATGTATCAAACCACGCTTCCAAAGTAACCTTTCTTTGTTCTACAAATATGCCATGCTCTAGCTTGTACTTAAGTTCTGTCATTTCCTTTTGGGTGGCGGTAATTGTATCGCCGTGTACTAAGTAACTTGCACCCTTGTACATGAACCGCCCTTCAAAGCCGTCGTATCGCTGCCTTATCCCTTTTGGGAGTTTCCTATTTCTCTTATCAACTGCCATTTTTATATACTCCTTTCATTTGCAAAGGGGCTACAAGACAGTGTATAATCATTGTAGCCCTTGCATTGTGTGTATTGGGTTAGATTTGTTTTACCCCTTTAGAGTTGCCGCTCTTTAGGGGTTTTGTGTTTCTGAAAGTACCGTCTAAATACTTAGCGTTTTCTATCTCTAGTTTATGGGGTTTAATATTTTCCACTGGCTTGGCTCCTTGTTATACTTGGAATTTCGAATAATTGCTTCAACATCTTTTATGAGGACTTGAATATTTGTTAGCCATAACACATCATTTAGGGAAACGCCTTTACTATATACTGGCGGTTTAGAATGGTATGGATAATAATGAAACTCTATCACATTGTCTAAATTATTAAATATAAAGTTGCAGCCTCCTATCTTTTTCGCCTTTACTTTCATTACAAGCTCCAATACCTTTTGTACGGCTTCTGCTTGCTTTTGACTAATAGCGTCCATGCTCTGCACTCCTTTCATTATTCAAAACAGTTTCTAGCACCTTTTGCGCTTCCTCTATGTCCTTTGATATTTTGCTTAAGTAGTCCGCTACTATATCGTTGTGGTTGCCTGCCTTGTCTTGATAATACGCAAGTAATTTTTCGTCTATAATTTCAAAATAGTCCTCTATTAAATAATTCTGTGCAGCCTTCGCCTTATTTACGCTTGATTTAATATCAGTCAATAAGCTATCTAACTCTATTGTTTTTCTCATGCGATTGAAAATCTCCTATTCTCTGTGGCTTTAGTGTACGCTCTATACAAGTTCTCATGCTCTGCTTTAAATGTCTTGCTATCAAACCGATTACCAATAATAGTTTTAAACCTAACAACAAAATCGCCTGCTTGCTGCTCTTCTATGCCTTTGGCTTCCATATCTCGCTTAATCTCTGCTTTCAGCTCTTCCATTTCAGCCTCAATAGCCTTTGCCTGCGCTTCCAGTTCCTTTAGCTTCTTTACTCTGTTAAGAATTGCTCTTTCGCCCATAATGTACCCCTTTCGTTGGTGGCTTTAGCTCCGGTAGGCTTTAAATATCTAGGGCTTTGCCCTTCCCAATCTCCCTTATCCTATCCCGGTATTATGTTTAGTAGTCTTCGGTACGCCTTGCGGCCACTTCGCTTTGCCTTGTTCTTTTGTATCTAAGTACATTATACTGTATATGGTCGCATATATCTATTGACAATAGCCACAGATTTGCTTTTGTATATGGGAGTATATTTGTCTACTTTGTATATGGTCGTATGTATTGATTAGTGATATACTTTTATTGTAAGGTGAAGTGGGCACTTTATACATTACGCCCCCATTCAGAAAGAAAGGGGTAAAACCAACAAAAGGAGCTTAAAACATGGATAACAAAGAAAAGAATACGTATAGAGGCTTTACTGAAGCTCAAAAAATGGCAAATGAGAAATACATGAAACGATTTGTTGAGGTTAAAGTGCGAATGACCCCCGAAAAGCGTGAATTAATTAAAAGTCACGCACAAGCACAAGGCGAAAGCACTACCGCTTTTATCAACCGTGCCATTGACGAAACCATGAAAAGAGATAGTTAGGCATTACCACCAATCAATATTACGGTTGGTGGTTTTTCTATGCCCTCTGAGAGCAGGTTCTCAATAATCTAACAATAATCAAATTGCGGTTTGCTTGCTAACTGCTGCCATTGACTATCAACGTCTTGGGGTAGATGGTATTTTTTTGTAATTACACTTAATTTACCCTGTCACTTTACCGCCTTACTAAGGCAGTTCATTCCCCGTATCACGTTGCTTTTTGCACAGTTTTTGTGTGTCCGTTGCGTGTCAACTTGTAATCACGTTAAACTACAAGCCCTCTAATTACAAGGTTTTGCACCCTGTTAGCTCCCTGTCAGTAATAAGGTGTGGCGTTCTATCCCCCCCCCTTTTATAAAAAAAATGTAGAGTTGGAAACACCTCACCCTCTCCAGTAGAACGACCCTGTAAGCTCTCTCGGCAGAGGGGGGGAGCACCCTTTAGGTAAAGGGATAACAATTCATTATCAATCCTCTAATTCGCTCTAGAAACTACTTTAAAGCCCTTGCCCTAACATTTAACCCTAAGCGCTTTTTAACTTCTCTTTTCCCTATTGTGTATAGCTTTAGACCTTGGAATTGATTTCACGGTGTCGCCTTAGCCTATCCGCACATTCTCTTTAGGGTGTCAGATATATCAGTATGTTCCCGTCATGAATGTCGGGAAGTTCCTTTTCAACTGTCTACAATTTGTGGATAGTTGAAAAGCACCTTTTAGGGGCTCAGATAATGAAGAATACTTCTGCAAGCTCGTTATTTGCGATTTAAGCGATTTAATTCTTTTACCTTAACAGTTCTTCTATATCCGTTCTGTAATGCATAGAATTTTAAATAACGAACACGCAACCACGTTATGCGGTATCACTTACCTTTCGTGCGTTTCAAACAATCGCTCGGCTTGTTTCCAATCGTTCACTTTATGCTCATAATTAAGTAAAAGAAAAGACGTTGTTTAAGAATGCTAATCGCCGCACTACTTCAAACGTCTACCGGCTTTATATTTCAAGTGTTCCTCGCTCACGGCGGCAGTATAAAAAGTTCGCGCGAGAAAAAATGTATAGTGACGGTGTGAAGCTCGCATATAGGCGAGGGGAGGGTGGTACCCCCCCCCTCTCATTAGCCCTTGCACTATGCAGCAATCATTAAAAAATATTTATTATTAATCATTCATTCCGGGAATGTTATCAAGCCATTTTTTTAAACGCTCGTCTTTACGCTCAGTGGCTTGGCTCTTTAATCCTTCCGCTTCGTACCTAGCTATAATCTCAGCTTCATGTCTTTTCAATTCTTCATCAAGTTCCTTATTTTTTTGAGCTTCTCTTTCTTCACGCTCTGAAAGAATAGCCTTAGCGAATAGGTCGTTAATCTCCTCTTGGCTTTCAATCTCCCCATTCAATACGGCTTCCATGCTTGCCTTAAACTCCTCAGAGGCCTTAGCGTCTTTCTCTGCTATGCGCTCTTTTACCGCTTTAGTATCTGTTACAATTTCCGTAAACTCGTTCTTTTTCATTTCCTGCATTATCTTTCTCCTCTTTTCGTGATGATGTCATACATTGGCGTGTCAGCTACCTGTGCGAAAAAGCCCCTAACATAATCTAGCCTAGGCATAGCGTAACCGATAGTTTTCATCAATTCGCTACACTCAGTATCTAAAGCATTTGAACCATTTGCAATTTCTTCAAGTTTCTCCATTAACTTAGCTGCCTCTTGGTACTGCTTGCGGTTTTCCTCTTCTAGGTATGCCTTAATAATAATGCTTGCTTCCTGGGCTTTCTCCTCTGCCATGAGTGGCTCACTTTCAAGATGTGCTATGCGCTTTGTACAGAACTCTTCTAAAGTATTCGCTTCGCCTAGCTTATCCTTTGCCCTTTGGTAATCTTCCACGCTTCCATTTGCCCCTGCTTCTAGTAGGCTATTAGCTTTTTCTATGTCCTGCCTAGCCTCTTCCAACTTGATACGCCATTCCTTGATTTCTTGCGCCCTTTGGGTGCGGCTTTCTGCAATAGCGGTTGTAACTTCTTTAAATGATTTCATCTTTTGTATCTCCTTTTTGATTTTATTTTGTAATATCGACCGGGTTTATTCCCCGTTGGTTCATCTCTTATCCTTAGTGTCATGTCTTTCCTTTCTGTGCTTGCCAGTAGCTCATTAACGTCGTAATATGCGACGGTATTCTTTTATACGGTTTATATCATCCGTTTTGGAAGGTATGCCGTTAAGGGACTAAGCCTAATCTTTGGCTGAGTGTCTAAGGTAGTGAAATGCGACCTTAGAGGGCTAAGCGCAATTTGCGTTGAGCGTCAAGGGTATATATAGACTGCTGCCGTTTTTGGCTTGAGTATGCAGGCTCTAGGTTCTTGCTTTCCAAATCTGAAAAGCGAGTTACATAACCTACTTGTACTCACTTAACCGCACAAGCCTAACGCACTAACCTAGTGCATTAGCTAGGGGCGTCCGTTTCGTTCACTCCCCTACTGTCGAACTTTCGACCGTGAAACCTGTGGATATATCCAATGGTTAATTGCTTTTGAAACCTGTGGTTTATTCCCTACACTTGGCTATATGTCTTTTAACCGTATGTTTTCGTAGGTTCTATGGTGGAAGAGTGTCCGCCAGTACTTTCAGACGTTTTTGTCCAAAAGTCTATACTAGCACTTGCTATAAGCTCCCTGCACCTTAACAATTCCTAACATTGATACGCCACTTTATTCGCCAATAAGCCTTATTCTTTCAACCTTTGCCCTATATGTAATATATGTCAACATTTATCAACATCAATGCCGCTAGTCCATTAACCTAAACGCTGCATACTCTGTTGAGCTAATACCGTTACGCTGAAAAGCTGCAACTCCAATATGTCTATAAGCGTGTGCCGCTAGGTAGTCATCATAGTACGGCCGTAGCTTGTCGCTATGCTTCTTTAGCCTCAGCCTATTAAGCGCCTTTTGTTGCACTACTCTTACACGCTCAATCGTTACACCTATCTGTTCGCCTGTTTCTGCTAGTGTTTTACCTTTCATGTATCTAGCCTTTATAACGTCCTGTTGCTGAATAGGTAGAACCTCTAATAGCTCGCTAACCTCTTCCCTTAATTGTTGCCTATCTCTTTCTTGGGTTGCTAGTTCAATGTCATCTCCAGTATCTGCTATTGAGTCCCCTAGTGTTATGCCACCGTCAAGCCCCGGTATCACTTCATCAAGGCTTTGCTGCCTAAGTGCGACCATATCTTTCTTTAGTTGCATTACCTGCTTAACGCTAATCGCTAGGGCTTTAGCCATTTCATGATTGCTAGGCTCTCGCCCATATTCTCTTTTAAAGGCTTTTTCCTCACTCTGATATTTAAGCGCTAATGTATAAGCGTGTACTGGTACTCTAATATTGTGACCGTTATTCATGATATAACGGCTATAAGTCTGCTTTAACCAAATAGCTAGATAGTGAATAAAGGTAGCCTCTTTAGTTTCATCATACTTTTCTACCGCTTGGCATAATGCAAAATATCCCTCTTGTGTAAGATCTTCTACTTCTGCTAACCCCTTATACTTATTTGCCATCATGATTATAAACTTCTCGCATTGCTTCCAAAGCAAAAGCATTTTATCGCTCGCCCCGGCTTGAATATCTCTAACTAACTCTTCGTTTGACAATATCCCCACTCCTTTATATACTTGGTTTATAAACCTTTGGCAGGGGTTAATAAATGGGCTTGTTTGTCAGTAATGACGGCAGGCTCATTTTATTGCCTACTAGCTATGCGCTCTAGCTGATTAATCTTCATTAGCTCTATCGCCTCTTCCCGGGTAAACCCTTCTTGCTCTATCAGTTCAAGAGAATGCTCTTACTTGCGTATCCATGTACGCTTTCCCTGCCTCTTCACAAGCCCTAGCTTTAGTCAGCTTGTACTCATTACCCCTTAACCGCTCTAGCCCCTCTAAAAACCAATTAAGGATTGCGCTTTTCTCTTTGAGCATTTTATCAAGTATGAAGCTATCTCGCTTATCTGTTGGGATAACGTGTTCACAAGGCATGATTATAAGCCGTTCAAAGATATGACCGCCCTTATCGTCTGTAAAGCTAGGCAGGTTATTGCAAGCAATCGCTATTGCGCCCGGTACCTGGGGCACTCCCCCCCCTGTTTCCAGCAGCTTATTAATGCCGTGGTATTCTTTTATACGGTTTATATCATCCGTTTTGGAAGGTATGCCGTTAAGGGACTAAGCCTAATCTTTGGCTGAGTGTCTAAGGTAGTGAAAGGCGACTTTTAAGGACTAAGCGCAATTTTGCGTTGAACGTCAAGAGTATAGGTAGCCTGCTGCCATTTTTGGCTTTAGTGTGCATAAGCCTAACGCACTAACCTAGTTCACTAGCTAGAGTGTCCGCCATTTTGGGGAAGCTCTAGCCGTTTCTATTTTGACAACACCTAGAGGAATAACAGCTCATTACTTCTTTACCATTGAGCAACTTATTCCTGTTATAGTTATGCGACGTCGCATTCTCTCACTCGACTGCTGCCAGCTCATTCATTAAATCGTCTTTACATTTAGAATTTTCAACGTTTTCTAGTTCCGCCGGCAGAACTGTTCGTTTTGTTGAGGTCAACAAAATCATATATACATTTTTGTTTTTTGGGGACTTTATTCCCGATAATTTACCATCATGGCATTATCTTTCTACACTGCTGCCATTAGCCTATTCATATTCGTATTTGCTATACGTTTCTTGCTCCTTATCAGTTCTAACTTTAATATTCTAATCGAGATGTTAAAAGGCATGAAAACCCTTAGTAGTTCCTAACATTAGAGCGCTTTTCAGTTGGTGACAATTTGTCACCGTTTCATTTCCCTCAGCATTACGCCATTAATATCATTTATTCTTGTAATAGACCACTTCAACGATTGCCTTATATATAAATAATGTCAGCATTTATTAACATCAATCAAGACCGCTTTCGTTATTCGATTGACTTGAACGCTGCATACTCTGTTGAGCTAATACCGTTACGCTGAAAAGCCGCAACTCCAATATGCCTATAAGCGTGTACTGGTACTCGAATATTGTGACTGTTGTTCATGATATAACGGCTATAAGTCTGCTTTAACCAAATAGCTAGATAGTGAATGAAGGTAGCCTCTTTAGTTCCATCATACTTTTCTACCGCTTGGCATAATGCAAAATATCCCTCTTGTGTAAGGTCCTCTACCTCTGCTATTCTCTTGTACTTATTCGCTATCATGATTATGAATTTCTCGCACTGCTGCCATAGTAAAAGCATTTTCTCGCTCGACTGCTGCCCTGTTTGAATATCTCTAACTAATTCTTCGTTTGACAATATCCCCACTCCTTTATATACTTGGTTTATAAACCTTTGGCAGGGGTTAATAAATGGGCTTGTTTGTCTACAATGGCAGCAGGCTCATTTTATTGTTTATTCTCCTCTCTATTCGATTAATTGAGATTCTAATTCGTCTATATTATATTCACGTTCCCGGAACATTTTAGCCGGAGTGTTTGCCACTCCTCTGCCTAACTTCTTTGGTATATTATCATGATAATTTCCATCAAGCACTTTCACCATGTTTTTATCGGTAATGAGCCAATCAAAAGTTGCAGACCAATTACGGTCGTTTTGACCTTTTAGGAAACTACTAGCCTCAGCGGTTTCAAATAGTCTTTTAAAATCTTCAAGTGTATATGATTTCATTCTTGCCTTTATCGCTCTCTTGCGATTATCAGATAATTTAGTTAGACGTGGGAATGATACGCAAGTATCATTATACAAATCAGCTATTTGCTGATAGTCAACTTTCTCTTTTTCTCTACTCTTATCTAATCTATTCTTATCTAATCTACTCTGAGGTTCCGAATTGGTTCCATCTTGGTTACATTTTGGTTCCGAATTGGAATAACTCGACTTACAATCTCCCAAAGTATCTTTTAAAGCGTATTTCCCACCGCATTCAATAAGGCTTTCTTTTTCCTCCGGATACAAGGTTTCTTTATATCTATCCCCCTTGATTTTATTATTATTTATCCTCCAATGGGTTATCACAACAACCCCGGACTCAAGGGCAATTATGAAGTTCCTGCTTACCAACTCTTCAATATCTTCACGACTTGCGCCTATCATTCTTTGTATCTTCTTAGGACTTCCTACAAGGCCATCATCATCAGCCCTTAGACCAAGATGAAAATATAAAGCCTGCGCACTTAGTGGCATATCAATAAAATTATCAGTATCAACTACACCTCGACTGAACATTCTTTTATTCGCCATTAATACCACTCTCCCGAGATATTGATAATTGCCCTTCTGTTTCCTTTAAGATTTTTCTTGCACTTCTTAAAGTTCTTAATATGGTTATGGCTTGACTTTCTAAGTTTTCGCAAAAATCTTTTAGCTCTTTCCTTGTACTTGGCTTAAAATAGCCCCCAGTGGCAGCAGAACATATAATAGCACCGTTTTGACGTTCTCTTGATACTATCGCCCGGAGCTCTCTTTCGCTACACTGTAACGCCTGCATTAACGCCTTGGTTGAAATAGCGTTCTCTTTTCCCAACGGTAATAATGGTTCAATAACAAATGTAAGGTTGCCGCCCTCATTTATATGTACTCGGTTAGATTTGTTTTTACCCCTCATGCTATTTCACCCCCGTCAAAGAATTAAAATATTGGTCTAGCTTTTCTCTGTCCCACAGTACGCGCTTACCAATCTTGATTTTTGCACCGATTTCCTCGCCCAACTTCATAGCGTTATTACGCCCTAAGTTCGTATAGGCTCTTAATTCGTCCGTGTCCATTAATCTCGCATTTGTTGTAATTGCGCTCGCCTTTGTTCTTTCATTCATTTTGTTTTTCTCCTTTTGTTTGTCTTTGTTTAAATGGTTGTTGTAAGTTGCGTATTCGTTTGTTACAATATAATCATAGTGCAACAAAAGTGTGATTTCAATCCATTTGTTACATTTTTTATCTAATGTAACAATAATAATCGGAGGCGTGGAAAATATGAAAGATGTAACAGATATTTTTAGTACAAGAATAAGGGAATTAAGAGGCGAAAGAAAACAAGAGGAAATAGCCTCAAAGATAGGAATATCAAGAGGTTCGTTGAGTTATTATGAGTCGGGAGAAAGAAGACCGGATATAAATATTTTAAATTCTATTGCTGATGTATACGGCGTTTCAACTGATTACTTGTTAGGGCGCTCAGACGTAAAGAGCACTGATATTGAAGACAAAGCTATTTCGGATAAACTCGGCTTGAACAGTTATTCAATAGAATTTTTAGAACATCTCAATGGAAAATCAAAAGATGACCACATATCCGTTGCCAATTATAATAAACTATATAAAAAAACAATTAATGTTATTATCGGCGGCAAAAATTGGATTATAGAGTACTTGACAAGCTACTTGTTTTTTCACTTTTCTCATTTTGGTAGCTGGAGTAGTGGTGAAACTAATTCCCCTATTTCAGACCTTCTTTTATATGACGATAAATTAGATATGACTTTTAGTGAAGATTATGACTTTATTTCTAATGTGTTTTTATTTCAGCTCAATGAGGAATTACGCCAAATGAGGCAAGAAATAAATGAACTAGAAGATATAGACAATTATAGGGGATGAAGTTCTCTGCTTCTCTCTAGAGGTTTTTACACCTACACCTATATCGAGTAGGAGGCGGTGACTAACCGCCGTCCTCTCACAGCACCGTACGTAC
>NZ_JAMXOC010000012.1 GCF_024721265.1 Ohessyouella blattaphilus
GGCGGATTGCGGACTTACACCGGTTAGAAACGTGCGCCGCCAGGCGCACTACAAAGTAAAGAGAGTGCCCCCCGGCACTCTCTTTACTTACCTATTCACTTCTCCGCCTTCCAAAGAAAGCTTCACTTTTCCTGTTACTGTTAAAGCTATATCCTTACCCTTTTCCTTTTCAAAGAAGGTAAAGCTCATCGTCTTTCCGCCATTTAGAAAAACTTCTAAGGACGACGTATCTCTTACCATTTGGAGCTTGAGCTTATGGTTCTGAGGTGGTACTTTAATGCTCCTCGCCCCAAGGCCACCTTCTTCGGCACCAGTGATAACATGACCCGCCTTCTCCCGGGAAACGGTAACCATCTGACTCGCCACATCATAGCTTAAGAGCATGCCTGTATTGCTGCCCTTCGCGTATTCTAGCTGGATATTCTCTGCCTCACTCACATCTAACTCTAGAGACAGATACTGTTGGTCACACACTTGGTTCTTTAATTCGAAGGTCTGATTTTCTATTTCTTTGTCTAGAAGCTTTTCTTCTAGCTTAACGTTTTCATAAAGGCCCGCTACCGGTTCTTGAATTAGGTGCTTATCCACTACTGCTAGCTTCCTAGGAAGACTCATCGAGCCTGCCCAGCCATGTCCCAATTCATTGGTTGGCATCAGCCGTTCCCATAGCTGCATCCACGCAACCATGATTCGTTCACCCCGGTCATTCTCGCACGTCTGTGGCGCATAGAAGTCTAGCCCGCCATCAACTTCGTGATAGTTATCTGGATGAAACTTTCCTTTTTCCCAGTCCATCTGACCGATAAAGGCTACTGCTGAACTGATATTTCTATAAGATAGCCCTTCTGCTTTCATCTGAATCGGCGAGATAATTAAGACGTCTTCGCCGTCTAGCTGGAATAGATCGGGGCACTCCCACATAATCCCTTGGTGGGCTTCGCCTTCTAAGAGAACCGAGTAAAACTTCCACTCTAGCAGATCCTCTGAGCGAAATAGCAGAATCTGGCCGCGATTATCTGCCGTTTTGGCCGCCACCACCGTGTAATAGTAATCCTCTCTGCGAAAAACCTTAGGGTCCCGGAAGTCATCGCTAGTTGCTACACCTGAGAGCTGGCGTTCGTCAATAACCGGGTTTCCTGCGTACTTCTCAAAGTTCACCCCGTCTTCGGAGACAGCCAGACACTGTACTTGGCGGGTGCTCTCCTCCTCTACGTTATGTCCCGTATAAAGAAGATACAGCTTCCCGTCCTTTTCAATCGCGCTTCCGGAAAAGCAACCGTTCTTATCGTAGTCCTCTCCTGGTGCTAGTGCTACTGGGAGGTGCTCCCAGTGGATTAGGTCTTTACTTTTGGCGTGTCCCCAGTGCATCGGGCCCCAGACGCTGTCGTAGGGGTTGTACTGGTAGAACAGGTGGTACTCGCCGCGAAAGAAGACAAACCCATTGGGATCATTAATCCAGCCAAGCGGGGCCATCAAGTGGAATTGATTGCGATATTCTTGGTTGATACTTGAGGCGTTCTTCTCAATATATTGATTTGCCTGTAAAAGCTTCTGTGTCATATACTTACTCCTACTTCAGTCCTGTTCCGGAGCCACCAAGACCCTGGAGGATATATTTTTGCGCCACGATGTAGACGATAATCAGCGGAATGGTAGAAATCGTTAGTACCGCCATCACCTGATTGATATACACGGGCTGAGTGGTGTTAATCGTGGTGATTGCCACCTGCATGGAAAACTTGCTCCGATCCGTTAGGACCATCAGCGGCCAGATATAGTCATTCCAGCTGCTAATAAAAGACAATACGCCGACGGTAGCCACCGCTGGCTTCGACATGGGTAACATAATCCGGAAAAAGATCTTAATAATCCCGGCGCCGTCTAGCTTCGCCGACTCGATAATCTCCTCTGGTATGGCTATAAAGAAGTTGCGGAAGAGGTAGATATTAAAGGCACTGGCCATCGCTGGTAGAACCACTGCCACCCGGCTATTCACCAGGCCTAGTGAATTAACAATGGTAAACTGGGGAATCAATACTGCCTCTACCGGTACGATTAGCAAAGCCAATAAAACGCCGAAGATAAACTTCTTACCGGCAAAATTTATCTTAGCAAAAGCAAAACCGGCTAAGGAATTGATAATAATCGAGCCGAAAGCGAAGGTAAGTCCATAGGTAATACTGTTTAGTAAATACGTGCCAATGCTAAAGCGCTTGATAACCTCTTTATAGGTGGTAAACCACTCCGAAGGGTTTAGACTTGGCAAAAACGCTTTCAGCGAAGACAGATTAAGGTAGACATCTGCCTCAGGCTTCATGGAAGATACCACCATCCAGAGCATAGGGAAGATAAAGACGGCTGCGAGAATAAGAAGAAGCACATATTCAAGAGTCTTTAACGGACTTAGTTTCTTTCTCATACGTCTTCATCCTCCTTTACAAGTTTTCTCTGAACGATTGTGATGAGACCGATCATCGTGGTAAAAATTAGGGCTATCGAGCTAGAGTAGCCAGCCATCCGATCGGTAAATCCGGTTTGGTAGATATAGTAAACCATGGTCATGGTGGAATTCATCGGTCCGCCCTGAGTCATAACCATCGGCTGGACAATCAGCTTAAAGGCCGAAATCAAGGTTGTCAGTAGGACAAAAATCGCGGTGGGCTTTAAAAGCGGCATGGTAATATACCAAAACTGCTCAAATTTCGTAAAGCCGTCAATCTCCGCCGCCTCGTAGACATCCCCCGGGATATTTTGCATACCGCCAAGAAATAGTAGCATCTGGTAACCCGCCCCCTGCCAAGCAGAGACGAAGACAATGGTGTACATCGCCTGCTTGGGGCTGGTAAGGAAGGGCTGGGAAGCAATGCCGATTTTGTTTAATAAGGTATTAATCAGCCCTTCGTTAGGATTCAGTAAGTACAGCCACAAAATAGAGATTACAACTAGGGACATAACTACCGGGGCAAAAAATGCCACTTTAAAAAACATATTCCCTTTTCTTTGCTTGTTCACAATCAGCGCCATGCCAAGAGCCGCGCCTAATTGGGTCGGAATAATCCAAATAACAAACTTGGTGGTATTCCAAATACTTTTAATGAAAATCGGATCAGAAAATAGCCGTTTAAAGTTCTCTAATCCCACAAACTGTCTAGCGTCCGGTGTTAGCAAGTAATAATCGGTAAACCCGTAATAGGCAACCATGCAAACTGGGATAATCAAAAAGATAATCAGTAAAATAAGTGCCGGTGCCAAAAAACCGTATCCCATTATATTTTCTTTCACCTTTTTACTTTTTAACATAAGGTAAGCCCCCTTTACTCTGGGATGGATCTACTTAAGCGAATTGTCAATCGCTTGTTGCATCTCTGTCGCTCTCGTATCCGCTACTTTTTGCACATCCGGATTCTCTTCATAGTAACTAACATCTTGCACTGCTTGTTGGAACGCTCTGGAAACCTGAGGATAAGCTACCACTACCGGTCTAGCGTGTCCAGAGATTTGATTCTGCTCCATCAAGACGCGCATACCATCAGAGACTTCGTCTTTAATAAGTTCAATCGTCGAATTACGAATCGGTAGGACACTGTTGCCTAAGCTGATAATCTTGCTAGATTCTGTATTGGTCGCGTGTTTGATAAAGGCGGCCGAAGCCTCGGTTTTCTCGGTCTTCGTGGTCATTGCTAACTGCCAGCTACCGGTTGGGGATACCAATTCTTTTGTGGTATCTGATACTGGATAAGGTAAAATGCCGTACTCAATGTCTTGGTAGTTTTCTTCTAAATCAGCCATCGCCCAAGAACCGCTTAAAAGCATAGCGTACTTACCAGTTTCAAAGCCTTTTTCAATCGGGCTAATGGTGGTGTAACCATTTTTCACTAAGTCCTGAATAAACTGGAGAGCTTCTACCGTCTTCTTATCATTAAAGTACCCTTCAGCTTCTGTACCCTCAGCGTTTACTACATCGCCGCCGTTTGACCAGACAAAAGGCGTGTAACCGTAGGTCAGCATTTCATCCCCTGAGGCTAATTGCATATCAATGGCTGGTGTTTCGTACTTCGTTGTAATCTTCTTACAGATTGCTTGGAACTCACTCCAGGTCCAAGGATTCTCTAGCGTAGGTAATTGCTCTTCGGTAATACCTGCATCAGCAAACATGGTCTTGTTATAGTAAACACCTACATTGGATTCAGAGAAACCAAAGGCGTACATCTTGCCATCATAAGTCCCTTGCTGAATAATACTGTCAAGGACGTCATCCATATCGGCATCGTCTAGGTACTCATCTAAAGGTGCAATAACACCTGAGTTAGCGTAAGCTGCGGTATTAGGGCCATCTAAGGTAATCACATCTGGTAAGCTATTTGTGGTAATTGCGGCATTCACCTTATCTTCGTAGCCACCGCCGCTACCGCTACGAGGAATGTATTCGGTCACCGCTTTATAGGTTCCCTCATTCTCTTTATTAAAGTTATCTACCACTTCCTGCCAAGCTTTCCCCTCTGGGGTCTCGTCGGAAAATTGTACCCAAACCTTAATCTCTCCTGGATCTTTACTGGCTTCTTCCTTCTTCTCGCCGCCGCAACCGGTCATCATTCCCATCAGTACTGCCGTCACTAAAGCGACAAATCTCATTCTTTTTTTCATCTCGTTCCTCCTTGTTATTTTTTGAAACGTTTCCAGTTTTGATTAAATAAAAATGGAAACGTTTCATTTCCTAATTCGAAGATATCATTTCCTCAAACGAATGTCAATCTTTTTTTAACACTTTCGTTGTTTTTCCTTCGAAAAAGGAAACCGGCACCACCACCCGGCGGGGCTCTTCTTGGTTAAGAATCATAGCCATCATCGTCTTTACAGAGGCTTTTGCCATCTCTTCGATTGGCTGCACAATGGTAGAAAGTAAGTACTCTCTGTCGCTAGAAAGCTTAACTCCATCAAAGCCGATAATCTGATAATCGTAGGGCGCATTTCTGCCGATTCTTTTCATTACCTTCATTACATCTAGGGCCATAAAGTCATTTACCGCTAGAATTCCGTCAATCTCAGGATGGCTTCTAAGGAAGGGCTCTAACTGGCCTTCAAGGTCCTGAATGGGTTCTTTCATATCAAAGATCTGGACCTCTACTCCGCTTTCCTCGCCCCCCTTAGCAAACCCGGCCTTACGGTTGTTGGTTTCATTGGGGTAGGGTGAGATTCCACCAATATAGCATAAATGCCGACACTCTCGATCGATGAGCGCTTTCGCCGCCATCTGCCCACCAAGATAATTGTCGGCAGTTACGTAAGAAACCTGCTCCGAAAAGTGGCGGTCGATGCTGACAAAAGGCAGATTCGACGAGACGTACTGATCGATATCTGAATATGTAATACCGATAATACCGTCCACCTTGCTTTGCTTTACCATCTGAATATACTCTTTTTCCTTCTCCGGATTGCCATCGGCGTTGCACAGAAAAAGCTTATACCCTTTTTTGCTTAAGTTCTCCTCCACGTAGTAGGCGAATTCCGAAAAGAAAGGATGCCAGATCGTGGGTAAGATTAACGCTATGGTATTGCTTCTATTGGTTTTGAGTCCTCTGGCGTATTCATCTGGCTCATAGTTAAGCTCCGCAATCGCTTGCATTACCTTTTCTCTCGTCTTATCTTTTACTTTTACGCCATTGATCACCCTAGAGACAGTGCCTACCCCTACCTCTGCCAGGGCGGCTACGTCTTTCATCGTCGCTTTCATTTGTCTACCGTTCCTTTCTTGACCTCTCTCTGATTTTGTCATTATAACAGAAATTGGAAACATTTCCAATACTACAAAGCCAAGCCATTTAACCGGACTAAGCTGCTCTACCCTTGCACCCTCTTCTGAGAAAAGGTAAAATAGGGATTGAATGTAATACAAACTAACTATGAGGGGGAACCACTATGAAAAAGAAATTGCTACTTACGGCAGGCGTGCTCGTCATGGCGACTAGCCTATTTGCGTGTAAGAAAGAAGCTACCAAAGAAGAGGTCTCTGACATCGTCTATTTTGAAAACGGCGTTGTCTACACCTCTACCGAAGAGGATACCATTGCCGAATCCCTAGCTGTGGAGGATGGAAAGATTGTCTTTGTAGGCTCGGCTAAGGACGGGGAAAGCTACAAAGAAAAAGCGAAAGAGGTGGTAGACCTTGACGGCGGAATGCTAATGCCAGGATTTATCGACGGACACATCCATACTGTAACGCCAAACTTCTTTGACTTTAACCTACTTTCAGATACCGAAGTAGATGCTGCCTTAAAGACGATTGAAACGTATGTAAGCGAGAACCCAGATAAAGAGCTATACTCGGCCTACGGTTACTTAACGAGTATGTTTGAAGGCGAAGAACTAGAAAAAGGTCCTAGCAAAGAACGTTTAGATAAGATTTGTCCTGATAAACCGCTAGCAATCTTCTCTTTTGATGGCCATGCCGCGTGGCTTAATTCGAAAGCTTTTGAATTAAGCCAGATTACCCCCGAGACAAAGGTAACACCAGGCGGAGAAATTCCTTTAACCGCTTCCGGTGAACTTTGGGGCTCCCTAAAGGACAGCGCCTTATCCATGATTGCACCAGAGCTTCTGGAGCTTTCTGATGACAAAGCAGAAGATGTACTCACCGAGTACCAGACCTTGATGAATTCCTACGGTTATACTTCGATTATGGCTTTTCCTGGTAACGGTTTTATGCCTATTCCTTGGAAGGGATTTGCTTCACTAATGGATGAAGACCAGTTAACGCTTCGGGTTCACGGTGCCGGTATCGTCAAGAGCTGGAGCATCGATGAAGACCTAGAAACCGTGAAAAAACTCCACGAAGAATACGATAGCGATCTCCTTGCTTGTACCAGTGCCAAGATTTTTGCTGATGGGGTTATGGATAGCAAGTCTGCTTATATGCTTGCACCCTACGAGGGCGAGCCAGATAACTACGGGGAAACCGCTTGGTCCCAAGACGACCTAAATAAGGTCTTTGTCTCACTAAACGAAGCCAATATCCAAGCGCACGTTCACGCCATTGGCGACGGGGCGACACGCCTAGCGCTAAACGCGGCCGAGTATGCTAAAGAAAACGTGGCTGAGGGGGATTATCGCAATGCTATCACCCACTTACAAATCGTAGCTGATGAAGATAAGCCACGGTTCGGCGAACTAGATGTCTTAGCCGTAACTCAGCCTTACTGGGCCCTTAAGCAACCAGATTATTGGAAAGAAATTGAGCATGCTTCTTTAGGAGACCGTGCCGACACTGAATATCCTTTAAAATCTTTACAAGATGCCGGGGCTACCATCGTGGCCGCCTCTGACTATCCCGTAACGATTGATCCCAATCCATTTATCGCGGTAGAGACTGGAGTTACCAGAAACTTAGCCGATGCTACGCCTTATGGTGTTGAGGAGATTACCGATATGGACGACCCTCAGTGGCTCCTCGCTCCTGAAGAACGCCTTTCTGTAGAGGATATGATTCGCGCCTATACCGTAAACGCCGCCTTTTCCATCTTCTCTGACGATGTAACTGGCACCCTTGAGGTTGGTAAATCTGCAGATTTAATCGTGGTGGATCAAAACATCTTAGAAGTAAATCCGGTAGATATAAGCAATACAAAAGTACTCCAAACCTACCTTCAAGGTAAAAAGGTCTTTGACCGTAATACAAAAGTTGACTAGAGAAAGGACCGCTTATGAAGAACAAACGCCTAGTTATTTTTTCCATTATCATCTTTATCGTGTTTAGTATCACTTTTAGCGTCGGCGTTTTTGCCAATCCCAACTTCAATATTCACGATTTCTGCATGAACCTTGCTTCAGAAATCTTGGGAATGGTAATCGCTTTGGTACTAGTGGAAGCGTATATAAAAGAAAAGACAAAAAAGAAAAATCCCGGGGAATAATCCCCGGGGTTTTATACATTCTGAGTATAACGACAATCTGGAAAGCCTGTACATCCCCAGAACTCTCCGAATCGACCTTTCCTCCGCTGCATAAGCTGACCACACTGGGGACAGGTAAAGGCAGTACCGGCTTCTGGTGCTGGATTCTTTATCTCTCGTCCTAGATGTTCAAAGACTTGCTGGTTCATCCGGCAATCACCAAGGGCCCGGTGAGCATCACTAACACGAATCCCGTAGTGGCTCGCTAGATTCGTTAAAGAATAGCTTTTAAGCTTTGGTAAACACGCTCTTGCCAGAGGCAAGGTATCCACGTAATCATTAGCAATTCCCATGTTCCAGAAATTCATCGCATCTCTACGAATAAATTTCAGATCAAAGGTATGGATATTATGTCCGACTAGCACCTGATTTCCAGTAAAGTCTAGGAACGCTCCTAGGGCCGCCTTAAAGTCCGGGCTATTCTTAACCATACTATCGGTAATCCCGTTTACCCGACTCGCCTGATACGGAATTGGGCGCAGAGGATTCACAAGAGTCGAAAACTCATCGGCCACTCGCCCGCTACTGACCTTTATGGCAGAAATCTCAATCACTTCATCGCTTTTGGTGGACACTCCTGTCGTCTCTAAGTCAAAGACCACGTAGTCCTCCACGTATTTATTTAATTTCTTTCCAACATTTTCACCTATCATAATAACTCCAATAGCTCTTCCTTCGTAAAGCTAGCCGCCGAGATGCCTTCTCCTCCTAAGATTTCATCCGCCAACTGGCTTTTCTGCTCTTGAATCTTCACAATCTTTTCTTCAATCGTATCCTTTGCAATCAGCTTATAGACCGTAACCACGTTATTTTGACCGATTCGGTGAGCCCGGTCGGTCGCTTGGTTTTGCACTGCCTGATTCCACCAAGGATCGTAGTGAATGACGATGTCTGCTGCTGTCAGATTAAGCCCGGTCCCGCCTGCCTTTAGCGAAATGCAGAACACCTCGGCCTTTCCCTGACCAAACTCTTCTACTAGCTGAGCCCTTTTTTCCTTACTGGTGGCACCGGTAAGAACAAAGTGACTAATCTCTTCTGCCGCTAACCGCTGGGTAATAATCGCCAGCATAGAGGTAAACTGGGAAAACAGCAAAATCTTATGGCCGCCTGCCACCGCTTTTTTAATTAGGTCCAGACACAAGTCCAGCTTCACCGATTCCCCTTTGTAGTCTTCAAAAAGGAGCGCCGGGTCACAGCATAATTGGCGAAGCTTCGTAAGTTCAGCTAAAATCTGAATCTTGGAAGTCTTAAACTCAGCATCGCTTTTCTCGTCTAGCAGCATCCGCATCCGCTGCACATGAGCATCGTAAAGCTTTTGCTGAGCACCCGTTAATTTGGCAAAGTAATTCTCTTCTGTCTTCTCCGGTAGCTCGGTTAACACGTCTCGCTTTAGGCGCCTAAGCACAAAGGGCCTAAGCATCTTCTGCAATCGTACCTTGGCCTTTTCATCGTCGTCTTGCACAATGGGTATTTCTATCTCTTCTCGGAACTTCCCGTAAGTATAGAAAAAGCCGGGCATAATGTAATCAAAGATACTCCATAATTCACTTAAGCTATTCTCCACCGGTGTCCCAGTAAGGGCTAGCTTAAAGTCTGCTGAAACTTTTTTTACCGCTTTCGCCACCTGAGTGTTGTGGTTCTTAATATACTGGGCTTCATCGATAACCATCGTTTGAAACTCCATTTCTGAATAGCTATCCAAATCTCGGCGCAGAAGATCGTAAGAGGTTAACAGGATTTCACCAGGTTTCGCTTCCTTTAAAAGCTGGCGGCGCCCAGCGGCCGTTCCTACTACCATCACGCCCTTAAGGCTGGGCGCATACCTTTCTAATTCACTTAGCCAGTTAAAGACTAAAGAAGCCGGTGAGACCACCAAAGACGGCTGTAATTCTCGCCCTTCCTGAAGGGACTGCTCTTGCTCGGATAAGAGGAAGGCAATCACCTGGAGGGTTTTCCCTAGTCCCATGTCGTCGGCCAAGATCCCGCCAAACCCGTTACTCTTAAGAGTCTTAAGCCAGTAAAATCCTTGCTTTTGATACCCTCTGAGAATGTCCTCTAGGGAAGCCGGCACTGTGTATTCGCTATCTTCTACCGTCTTCATGTTACGGATCAGGGCCTTAAATAAATGATCCTTCGTAACCGGCAGCGCCTTTTGCTCCCGGAGCTCGTTATCAAGATAGAGCGCCCGGAACTTCGGCACCTGAAGTACTTCGCCTTTTAACTGTCCGGATCGCAGACCCAAGCCATCATTTAACTCTAATAGAGCCTGCATACTCTCGCTTTCCATATTGACGAAGCTGCCGTTTTTCAGGCGATAAAATTTTTTCTTCCGTTCGTATTTCGATAAGACCTCAAAGAGCTCGGCGTTAGACATTTCCGGCGAAGTCATGGTTATCTCTAGCTTTTCCCCGGCCAGAGAAAGCCCTACGGTTACCTTCGGGGTATACTCTTTCTTCTTAAGGGCGTCCGATACGTACACTTCCCCGATTAGCTGAAGTTTTTCTACCCCTTCGCTTAAGAGCTCATACATCCGGTCCTCATCATCGGCTAAGGCCATTTGCTTCTTTTCGTCGTCAAAGGCATTGCTATAGTGATTAATGACTTTCGCGACCTGAGCTTCGACAAAATAATCTCGAAAGGACTGTTGCTCCTCTTTCTCGTAGATATTATACTTATCCTCCCCGTATACGGCTAACACTTTAATCGTGAGAAAATCCACCTGGGGCAAATCTAGATAGAATTCAAAGGTTACCGGCATGGCATCATAACTAGCAGGATCAAAATTGATATATTCTAACTGATAATGTTCTTCCAGTCGCGGCAAAAGTCCCCGAATAAAGGCAGGAATATCTTCTTCACCTAGATAAAGCTCACCGCTTTCTTGTCGGTATAGGAGCTCACGAAAGTCGCTCACTGCTAGTTGGTCATTCTTGTCCTTTTTGTATATTTTACCTCTATCAAAGTAATAAATCAGATTGTTCGTGTCTATATGGGGCACATAGTAAGTGTCAAGTTTGACACCTGTCCCCTCACCAATAATCCGAAGCTTTTCTTGATAGTCCTCTTCGACTATCTGCCATTTCTTCTCGGCCACTCCGATGACTAACGCATTTAATCTTTGCTCACCTACCGCTTCAAAAAAATGGTCAATATCACTACTTGACGGATCGATATAACGAACTTTCGCATACACTGAGTCGTAACCGTATTGATAAGTGAAGCGAGTTTCTTGGTGCTCTTCTTTATTACGCCGAACCCAGTCTAAGGCAAACTCCACCAAAGGCTTTGATTCTTTCGTAAACATCGCTAGTAAGTGGCGAAATTCCAGCTCTTTTCCATAGGAATAAATCAATCCTTGTTCCATTCGCTCGGCAAACTCGATCAAATCCTTGACCACGTACATGCGGGTAATACCGACCTTAAAATCAATCGTTACATCATAATAAGAAAAGGTAAAGTGTGGTTCAAAGCGTACCTTACCGTAATTCTCCTCTTCTAGCATCACCACCTCTTCGCTTAAGAAGCGATCGCTTTGCAGAATCTCTTTCAGACCTTTCGTTGTCTGTCGCTTCTTCTTTGCCAGCGCTCCTCGAAGACGCTCTAGCGATGGCGGCATAAGTAAGTGATCCTCTTCATAATTATCCTGAAAGTCATTGAGATAGTCTTCGTATTTTAGCAGCGTTGCCACGCAGTGCTTGCAGAGACTGCCGTAGCTTTCAAAGGCTGGGCATTCACAGTAACCGTTTTGAACCGAATTATCCGCCCGATCAAAGGTTAAGTACACTTCGTATTCTTTGGCATAATTCCCAGCCACCTGGGCTTTAATATAATCTACATCTGGCAAGGAATCCACATGTATATCTAACACCTTGTTGCTGCGATAGACACCAGCACCTCTGGTGTATGCCGCTGCTCCTGCAAGATGCTGAATTTGTTCTCTATTAATTCTAATTCTATTTTTCATAATTTTTTCTCTTTATCACTCAATCCACAGTAGTAACCCTAGTATTATAGCACTATGAATTATAAGCTAGCTAGTCAATAAGATCGTTTTGAAACCGTGACAAATGCTCGAATGGCAAAATTAAGCGCCCGCGATAGAGCCCGCATCCATCATTCACTACGCTATTACTACTAGCACCAAACATATTTACATCTACTTTTGCTAGCTCCAGCTCGTGAAGGCGGACGCTTCGCTCATAAGCCTCGTCAAAATAGAGGCATTCGCCTATAGGAATCTCGTCCCTGCGGGTCCGCTCCATTTCTTGCTGCTTCTCATAGCCGATATGATTTGCTGGGCCAATCTCCGCATAGTCATCCATCTCTTTGGTGCGTAGCTGCACTTCGATATAGCATCTGGCCAGATTGTCATAAAGAGTCAAATGAAGAGACTGGTAGCCACTGGCATCGGGATTCTCAATATAGTCTCGGTAATAGGGCCGCAAGCTTTCTTTTAATCTAGCCGAATACCTTCCCCCTTCTAGCTCAGAGACCTGCACCGTAAACCCCCGCTCTTCCAAAAATTCAGGGATAATATTAGCCACCTGATACAGCAAATCCCTCTCGATTTCTTCCCGGTTACCGCCTGGCTTTACATGACACTTTGGCAAAGATACCACAATCCGATAGGCGATCAAATCTCTAAAGCAACTAAGATGCTGCTTTATAGCGGCAATCGACGGATACTTCTTGTATTTTTTGTAGTAATTGTAGATGTACGTAACAATATAGCCGTTAAACTTTCCTTCGGTGCGAATAACCGATTTAATCCGCCCTTTAAAGGTAAAGGCTAGATACGGGTACTCTGCTGCCATCAGCTTATAAAGCTCTCTAATTCTTTGGGACTGAGAAGTTAGAAAGTCATTATGCTCAAGCATATCGATCTGCTGCAAGAGGAAATTGCAATGAACCATGTCAATGCTATTATGATTCGCTAAGGACGCCTTCTTTAGATCCGCCGCGTATTTGCGCAAAATGCTTAACACTGTGTCACCAGAATATAAGTAATCATTTAGAGTTATCATAATCGTCCTCCTACAAAGTATCCACCAATAAGTTGCACCACGAAAATCAAAGGAATGCCAAGAACAAACTTCTTTTTACGGATTTTGTGTCTACAGATATACATTCCCAAGAGACCACCAAGGGAGCCACCAATAATTGTCAGACCCAGTAGCGTCGCTTCGGAGATTCTCGCTCTATGGCGAACCGCTTGGTACTTATCTAGGGTAAAGATAAGAAACGAGATGGTATTAATTGCTAGTAGGTAATATAAGGCTATTTTTGTACCCATACAACTCTACCTTTCCAGAAAAAATTGAACCATATCGGTGAAATCCTCACTAAATCCTTCTAAATCATCGACAGATATCGCCTTATCTCTAATAAGCGCAACCACATCAAAAACCATATTATGCTTATTTAGCTCTATGAGCACTCCTGGGTGCTTCTTATCCTTTTTAACTCGCTTTTCTAGCTCCCAAAACTTGTCAGAGGACTTTCCTTCTCCTTGGAGAATCCGAATATATTCCTCATTCAGCTTCTCCATATATCCCTCTTGCCAGCCTGCAATTCTTTGTCTGAATAATTTCCAATCTCTTTTTGAAACTTCCATAGTCGTCTCCTATATTATACACTTCACCAATATTTTATCCCTTTCAAAAGATAATCAAAAGATATATTCCCTTTAGAATCGCTATAAACACATGCTTTTCCGTAGGTTTTTGTTTTCTACTTTCAAAATTCGAAAGATAATCAAAAGATAGGGTTCCAAAACTACTCCTATATAAAAGGGCTCTTAAGCATCCTATCTTCCTTTACCAAATACGTGCCTCTCGGGGTAATCCTAATCTCCGGAATCACAGGAAGGGCCATAAAGGAAAGGGTAATAAATGGCTCCATTCCCTCTGGTATCCCCATTGCATGAGCCTTCGGAATCATTCTCTCAAGATGCTTATCCACCATCTTGTAGCCTTCATCGCTCATTAAACCCATAATCGGTAGCGGTAGCGTCTCGTATACTTTACCGTCGCAGACGATGGTATACCCGCCACCTGTGCGCATCAGCTCCTCCACCGCTAACATCATGTCGCTATCGTTATCGCCGGCGACGATAATATTATGCGAATCATGAGATACGCTAGAAGCAATAGCACCACCACGAATACCAAATCCTTTGACAATTCCTACACCAACCATTCCCGTATGCTTATGCCGCTCCACCACCGCAATCTTTTGGTAGACATCATCTGGAGAAAAGACTTTCTTTCCGTCCTGCATAGCATAAGGGACCTCTTCTAGGGAGTCTTCAGTAATAATCTGTCCCTCGAACATCTGGATAACATGGGCCCTTGTTTCTTCGTGGTCAAGTACTAATTTATCTGCAGTAAAGTCACAAATTCTAATTGTATTTTTTAGTTCCGGATCATAGCTTTTTATCGCTTTATCTTCTTGGTCACTCACTACCTTCCCCTTAAAGTAAACGGAGTGAACCTGCATCTCTTCTAAGTCATCAAGAACGACAAAGTCCGCCTGATACCCAGGAGCAATTGCTCCTAGGTGCTTAAGTCCGTAACACCTGGCAGCCTGAATGGTGGCCATTTGCAGGGCTTTTTGAATCGGCAGTCCTAGCTCCACTGCCCGTTTTACATTGTAATTAATATGGCCTTCTTTATGGATTTCTTCAATATGCTTATCATCTGTACAGAAGCAAAAGCCAGAAGTATCCGTCTGGTTTTCCACAATTCCGGTGACGATCGCCTCAAGATTCCTCGCGGCACTGCCTTCCCGAATCAAGACATACATGCCGCTGCGACACTCTTTCATCGCGTATTCGTAGACAACGCACTCGTGATCTGTGGTAATTCCCGCGAAAGTATACGCTGCCAGATCCTTATCCGAAAGGAAGGGTGCGTGGCCATCCTTCACTTTGTCTCTAAAAAGCTCTAACTTCTTCGTCATCTCCGAATCCCCGGTAATAACGGCAGTCGCATCCATCACTTCTCCCAGTCCTAATATCCGGGGGTTATCAAGATAGTGCGCCATTTTATCGGCAGAGAGATGAGCCCCATTATCATCTACATGAGTCGACGGAACACACGACGGCATCATCACATAGACATTGGCCTGGGCGTCTTCCGTTTCTTCTAGAATATAATCGATACCCTTAGTCCCAGAGACATTGGCCGATTCATGAGGATCCACAATAAAGGTGGTCGTCCCCTTCTTCGTCGCCTGGGCTACCAGTTCACTAGGCGTTACCAGCGTCGACTCTACATGCAAGTGACTATCAATTAGCCCTGGCACTAGCCATTTCCCTGCGAGATCGATTTCCTCTTCGCCAACATATTCGCCCACACCTAGGAAAACACCACCAGCAATCGCCACATCCCCTTCGACAAACTCACCGGTATGGGACATAAAAACCTTGGCATTTTTCAGTACCAAATCCGCTTTTATCAGTCCCCTAGCCTTCTTTAAACCTTCCTGATAATTATCTACTGTCACCTTCTTCACCTCTGCTTTATACATCCTATACTTTTCACATACTCATATTCTATCACAAAAACAAGTAAAACCGATATAGCAAAAGGGTCACCGAAATCGGTGACCCTTTTGCTATGCTTTTTTTCTTTATTATTTTTAATGAACAAGCCCTACCATTGTTAGACCTGCTAGACAGATAAATGCTACAATTCCGCCTAAAGCGTTGGTAGTCGTAAAGTACTTAAGACCTTGCTTGGTATTGAAGCCATATAAAGATGTGAAAATCCAGAATCCACTGTTATTTACATGCCAGCCCACCATGGAACCGGCGCCAATAGCAAGAGTAGCAACCACTGGACTCAGCCCTAAGACAGGTACCAACTCTACCATTAAAGCAGCAGCTGTCATAGACGCAGTTGTCATCGAACCACAGACGGTCATTAAAATAGCCGCCAATAAAAATGGTACTATGATAGATGGGAAATTCATACCCGCAACAGTATTACCGATTTCAATAATCGCTTCATTCTCGCGTAAGATACCGCCCATTGCACCACCCATTGCGGTGATGAGCAAAGCGCCAATAGCAATTTTAAGTGCACGGCTAACCCAGTTTCCAAAGACAATCTCGCTCCAGCTACTACTTTTGTTCAACTCATTCGTACCTGTTGCTTCATTCGCCTTCATAATGACCTTGTCTTTACGTTTAAATACTAGGAATCCTAGGACGAGAATCCCACAGAACAACGCAAGAACGGTGTCGCCAATCGTGGTAAAGAAGTTAAATGCCATACTACCCTCGGCAACCATTAATTTACCAATGGAACCGATGGCAATCATAACTGCTGGAAGTAAAAGTGGTAAAAATGACATAAACGCCTTCGGCGCATTGTCTTCTTTAATCAGTAATTTTTCAACAGAAGCACTGTCATCAACCGTCTCGATTCCTTCCGTATAATCAGCTAATGGCTCGATGTATTCACCCTTTGCATACAACGGTGCTAAGCCAAAATAACAAACCGCAAATGCCACAATACTACATACAAGGCCCCATACTAGTACCGTTCCGATATCCGCTTGTAACATAACTGCTACCGCTAGCACCCCTGGTGTTGGTGGTACCAATCCGTGAGTAAGGGTAAGACCAAGATTAACAAAAGGAGCTATCTGGGTCATACTCATGTTTTTACGTTTCGCTAAGATAGCTGAAATCGGCGCATTCAAGATAATCGCAATATCGCCAAAAACAGGAATACTCATAATAAATCCCGTTAATGACGGCGCCAATTCCAAACGCTTTCCTTTGAAAAGACGAATAAAAAAGTTAACAATACTTGTCGCGGCTCCAGTATCTGCAATTCCCGAAGCAATAACCGCCCCAAAAATAATCATCACCCCGATGCTACCAAGGGTAGAACCGAAATATTCTTTAATGGAACCAAATGTTGCGACTAACGACTTGCCGGATACAATTCCGATAAAAACAGCCGTTATAAATAACGTCATTACTGGATGCATTTTAAATTTCAACGTTAAGACCGTCAAAATAACAATCGCTGCAACCAGCATAATTATAAATGATGTAGGTGACATACCATTCCTCCTATATACAACCATTTCTTTGTAATACTTCTCTGGTTGTTTCATATGCTTTATGAATTACCCATTCCCGGTTCTGACACCAGTAATCTGGGTTAAAGGTTTCCACTGAAACCATACCGTCGTAGCCAATCGCTTTTAGTGTTTGTAGAAAATCATCAACATCAACAACACCGCCATCAGCAAAACAACGTTTATCCTGTCCTCGTTCTGCGGCAGGCACATTAAGACCGCTCATCAAATGAACGGCAAATATCTTCTCCGCCTGAACCTGTCTTAATGCAGAAAATTCATTCGTTCCCTGATACAAATATAAATTGTACGAATCAAATACAAACCCGACATTTTCCATCGCCACTGCACGAATAATCGCATCTGCTTCTGCTACCGTCCGAACGCTACTTCGTTCAAACCCCACCAGTTCAAAACAAAGTTTAATATTATATTTTTTTGCTATAGTACCCAAGCGGCTTAAAATCCGGACGCAATTTTCTTTTGTCTCTTCAACATTTCCGATAAAGGGGCCGCCCTTAGGCTCTCTTTGTAGTGGGGGCACAATGATATACTCCTTACTACCTATTGCTTCCCCAATTTGACATCCAAAAGTAAATTCTGCCAAAAGTTCCTTACAGCGTTCTGGCTCGTCCTGATCGCTTAAAAATTCCGGGTATAGATAAAGAGCATTGATTGCGTGTGGTTTTAGTCGACTATTCGCAAAAAAGTCTGCTAACTCGCTGACTGTGTGATGCTGCAGATACTCTTTTAGCATATCCATGCGGATTTCGATGTAATCAAATCCCTCTTTTTCACACAGTTCTAAATCGCTTTTAAGATTCGAGCACCCCATCGCTGTGGCTTCGTTATAAGAAATCTTCACTTAGTTCATCCTTTCCTTACTTAATGGGAAATTTGATGACACTATTCGTCTTTGTCGCTCGGTAAATACCTGTAAATATTTCCACCGTCTTCCGCCCCTCCTCAGCATCTACTAAGGGTCGTTTTCCGTTCAAGATAGCATCAAGAAAATCCTTAACTTGTTCCTGATGGTAATAGTACATTGAATCAACGCTGTTGAAAAATTCGGTGTCTGCGGTTTTCCATTTCTCTAGCTCCTGTTCTTCTCCCGCAACTGTCCAGAGATCGTTATAAGGAGCCTCGGTAATGGTAGACATTCCAGCTACAAACATCGCTCCACCATCTGTCTGAACGCCGATGCCAGCGCCATTTTCCCCAAAAACGTGAACCTTCCCATACAGTGCTGGGTTCTGACTATTAGATACGACAATGTTACCGATACCACCATTTTTAAACTTAATAACTGCTGCTGCCGTATCTTCCACTTCGATATAAGGATGATTTAGATTCTTGCATACTCCATAGATTTCCTCCACTTCTCCCATATACCATTGCAACAAATCAATCTGATGAGGTGCTTGATTCACCAAAACTCCACCACCTTCACCATCCCAAGTGCCGCGCCAAGGATCGCTTTCGTAATACTCCTGATCACGCCAGCCAAGCATGGTTACCATCCCCAGTACTGGCTTTCCAATCTTCCCTGCTTCAATCGCTTCATGAATACGCATGCATGGACGATAAAAACGGCGTTGTACCATCGTTCCTATCGTCACGCGATTACGTTTGCCTGCTTCAATAATCCGGTCACAATCCTCAAGGCTTGTCGCTAATGGCTTCTCAATTAAAACATGACAGCCACAATCAGCAGCAATTACTGCTGAATCCGCATGAAGAGGATGTGGCGTACAGATACTCACCACATCTAATTTGCATTCCTTAATCATGGTTTCAACATCTACATAAGCCTTAACCCCATAGCGACTAGCAAAGACCTCTGTCTTTTCTAAGTCACGACCACATACGGCTATAAAGTCGCTATTTTCAAGCTTTGCAAACGCTTTGGCGTGAAAATCCCCAACTTTCCCACAGCCAACAATTCCTGTTCTCAATTGCTTCATTCATTATTTTCCTCTCTATTAAATGTGTGACGTCCTACGTTTTTTAATTATACTCCCTCTCATTTTCACGTCAACTCATCAGATGTGTTTCTACTTTTTGAATAAAATCAGTTATAAAATTTTAGTGATATTTTATACTTTTCAGCCTTATATCCTCTTCTTATCACTTATTCTAGCTTCAAACCATAAAAAAAGGAGAAAGACATCTGACGTCTTTCTCCTTTTCAAATTACTTTTCTTTCTCTAATAACTTTATCATATTTCGATTAAACGTCATGTGCATCATCATCGCTGTCTTGGCCCCAACAGGGTCTCGTTCTTTGATTGCCTCCACGACATTACGATGCGTCATTATCGTTTCATCAATTAATTTCTTATGCGTTACATTGACAAACATCAACACTGCCGTATCGATAATAGGGATCAATTGTTCCACCACTTTATTCTTCGAGCACTCGGCAATATATGCATGAAACTGAATATCCTCTTGAATATAAGGTTCATCATTCTTAATCTTTTTCTCTACCAAATCACATAATTTCTCTAAAGTAATTATTTCCTCTTTTGTCGCATTCAATGCCGCAAGTCCAGCAATCCCTGGCTCTAACATAATACGAACATCAACTAAATCAAGGGCTAAGGAAATCTTATCCTCTATTCCCCCCAAACCCAAAGGATCCTCAAGCGGCCTTGAATTGTCAGCTACATAAGTCCCTGATCCTCGTCTAATCTCCAGCATCCCCTTAGAAACCAGCGACTTTACGGCTTCTCTCACTGTACTCCGACCAGCTCCAAACATTTCCCCTAGTTTAAACTCATTCGGTAGTTTCCCCCCTACCGGAATGGGCTCCGAAAAAATGTAACTGACTATTCGCTCTTCAACCTCTTGAGCGAGTAATCTATTTTTTATATTTGAAAAATCTGCCATCTCTCCGACTCCTCCCATATGCCAACACCACACTCAGCACGGTAATAATACAAACTAGTGCCATCACACTTCCTACGGTAGGAGCTATATACTCTGCCAGAATCGTACAAGTCCACGTAATGAGAATCCACTGAGCAATGTAGATATCATTCACCTTGCTACTGATAAATTCTGCCAACTTTTTCCCTTTCCCCTTAACCACAGGCGAAATGAAGTAAAATAGGCTATATACTAGCGCGCATATGGGGAGGATCCACGTGGCCCGCAGAAGACCTTGGGCGTAGTAGCCATGCCCCAAAAAGATCTCGGTAAGGTCATAGCGAAGGGCTTGTAGCACCCCTGTATACGCGATAAAAACACCTGCCGCGGCTATTAGTATGCGCTGATAAAAACGCTTTTTATCCGTTACCCGCAACAGCATATGGCCAAAAAAGTAGCCGATGGCCGGATAGATAAACCAAGAAAACAAGGGAAAGGTCGTGTACTGGTTCTGAAAGAATACTAGTCCCAGCACCCCTGCGCCTAGCACCGAGTCCGCTGCCACCGGCGGCATCAGGGTGGCAATCACTTCCATCACCACGCTTACTAGCAAGATCTGCCAAGGCTTCATCTTTAGAAGCTTAAGTAAGGCCAGAAACAAGAAGGCCATTCCGGCAAAATGGAGAATGTCAAGCACTAGCATCCCCTGAACAACATAGAATAGCGAAGAATCGCTTTTCGTAATGGTATAAATAACTAAATACAGAAGTCCGCCACGCCAGAAATTCAAGTGATATCCCTGCCTAATCAAGATTTTTCCCCGACTGGCATATGACAGAGCATCTTGTTTTCTCGCATAGGCCATGCCGACACCCATAGCGGTCATAAAAAGGGGTGCCGAAAGCGGTCCCCCGCAAAATTCAATGATAAGCGTTAGCCACATAGGCACTGTTTTCCCCACATCATCGATAGTAAAGGAAAACTCAAACACATGCACTAGCACCATCGTGAGAATCGCTAGTACCTTTACCAAATCCACTTCTAGTTGACGGGAAGTATTTACATTGTCTTTTGAAAATAGACTAGCATCAAAAAATGGTGTCTTAATCACGCTGTTCTCCTCCATTACCCCTGGTTTTCTCCAAGTATACGAACTCTAGTTTCGGCGAAATCACTTTCGTCTTAAACCTTACGTATCCCAGTCCTTCATATAATTTTATATTTTTTTCGCTCAACGTACCAGTAAAAAGTTCACAGCGAAGCTTCGGATACACGCTTTCTATCTCTCGCAACAAGCGGCTACCGATGCCCTTTCTTTGCCAATCCGGATGGACCATCAGCTTACCAATATAGAGAGTGCCGGCTTTCACATAGCCACGGACCGAGCCCACAATTTGCCCCTGGTTATTTACGGCTTTTAGGAAAATGCCGTTTGCGTATTCAGCCTCTACCTCTGCTAACGTTTGCTTAAGCGGCGGAATGTCATCACTACCAACTAACCTGGCTTCACTTTCGTACGCCAAGTACTGTAGCTTTAAGATCGCATCTAAATCCTCTTCCCGCGCCTGGCAGATATCGATATCGTCAAATTCCATCACTAGCCCACTCCTTAACTGCTGCACCATCTCGCCTAACTCATCTTGTAACCATGTGAAAGGGTTCTTTCCTGTGCAGTGTCCGGTGTAGATGTACTTAATTCCTGTCTCCTTAATCGCTCGCGCTAAGCGGCGCACCTCGTCCTCTGGCTTATTATACAAGTGAAAGCCACCTATATAGGCAACTACTTTTTTATCTGGATACGCTGCGGATACTTCGCGAATACTATTGATTACGCCGCCGTGAGAACAGCTATTAAAGATAACTAGACCCTCGGTCGTATCAAAGACAATACTTTGCTCGTGGCAAAAATCATCTGGTGCCCAGCCAGTTGCTAGCTTTAGATACATCCCTTCTCGCTTGCCGATACTCTCCAAACCTTCTGTTCGGTGGGAAACAAGGCTAGCCCCCTCACAAATCGGATAGTTACCCGAGGCGTATTTTATTCGCTTCCTATAAGTGGAAAGTACACCTTTTGGTAAACCGATGTACTTGCGAAAAATCCATTTTCTGGCATAGCAATTCTCCTCGCAACCGTCCTGAAGATAAAAGGTCGCTTTCTTATTCATCTCCAAAAAAGTACCAATTCCATTACCGTGATCGTAATGGGCGTGAGACAAGACGCCGATATCCACATCTTCGATTGATAGATTTAATGCTTTTGCATTTTGGACAAATAAGGGGGACGCACCTGTATCCAAAAGAATTTTCTTACCGCGGTATTCAATATAAATGCATAAGCCCCACTCCCCTTTAAGGCCTTCGGCACTGATGTTATCAACAACTACTGTCGCTTTCATAAAGCCAATCCACACTCCCTCCAAAATCTCATATCTTTAAGTAAGAATACCATATATGGTATGATAACTCTAGACACGGCCTGTCTCATCTGAGAAACTTGAAAACGAAGAAACTATAAAAGGACCACCATCTAGGTAGCCCTTTTGTGGTTTTCTTTTATCAAATTGTTGTATCGCGAACTATTAATTCGCCAGTAAAAACCATCTTCTCAACCTGCCGCTCAGATCCTTCTAGTTGATCAATAATAATTTCCGCGGCTTTACATCCCATTTCTCTTGTAGGTTGAGCAATTGTTGTTAGAGCCGGGTGCGATATCTCTCCTAATTCAATATTATCAAAACCGACTATACTAATCTCCTCTGGAATTTTAATACCATTTGCTATTAGTTGAGTAGAACAACCAATTGCCAACAAATCTATATCTGTCATAATTGCACTCGGTTTACGTTGTAGCGATAAAAAATACTCTCCTGCTTTCTTCCCAGCTTTCATGTAATTTGATTTTGCCTCTTCAGTGCATTCATAGATGTACTCCTTCTTATACTTCAACCTACACTCCTTAAGCCCTTGGAGAAATCCTTGATAGCGATATTTTGTAGCCTGTATACTCTTATTGTTTTTTACATATCCAATTTCTTTAATGCCCTTCTTTGTCAAGTAATGAACGGCTTCTCTACTGCTATTATAACCATCCGTATAGACACAATTCAGATTTGAATTTCTTCCCAATAATTCATCCATCACAACAACCGGTGTTTCTTGAGATAACTTTTCCAAAAAATTAATCGTGCTCTTACTAGCATTATATGTATTATATATAATACCATCTACATTTCTTTCTAAAAGTTTATTAATATACTCCTTTTCAGATGTCGCATTTCCTGTATTACATACAACAACTACATAGCCCTTCTTAAAGGCCATATCTTCAACACCATTAAACATTTCACCGTAAAACATGTTTGTATATTCTGGTACTAACAGCGCTATAGTTTTTGTCTTTCCTGTTCTTATGCCTTTTGCAAAAAAACTGGGAGCATAATTTAATTTTTTTATTGCTGCTTGTACTTTAACCCGAGTATCATCCTTAACACTAGGATCATTATTCACAACTCGCGATACTGTAGATTTAGAAACATTAGCTTCTTTTGCAACATCAAATATTGTTATCATACTGTCCCTCACATTCATATTCGGGAATGTTCCCTAACGTAATCTTATCTAAATTGAGGTGTTTTTGCAACTAGCATTTAACGTTACTAAATATATCTACTTCTTTCGACATAAACTATAATATCTCTCTGATTTTTTTGGCTACTAATTCGGCCATTTGCCGATGTCCCCTAGCACTATAATGGACTCCATCTTCTTTACTGATCTCTACTTTATCACTTACATCAAGAAACTCAACTTCTTTTGATTTTGCAATAGCCTTAAAATAATCAACGAGCTTTTTACTTCTTTCTTCTGAGTTTTCAAAAATAAGATTCATCACTTCATTATCAACGTCTTTCATCGGCACAGGAGCTACTAATAAAACTTTGGGACTCTTTTCATCAACCCCTGCATTTGTAGCGCTAATCGAATCTAGTAAATTCCCCATACTCAAGGCAACATCATAACTCGTTAATGAAAAGCGTCTTTTTAAATCATTCGTTCCTAATATAACTATCACTAAATCCAACGGTTTGTGACTATCCAAACACGGAAGTAAGTATTTTTTTCCATTTTTATTTCCTTCAATAGGATCATCCCAGATAGTTGTACGTCCTCCTAGCCCCTCTTCAATTACATAATGCTCTCCCCCCAATAGCTGTTGCAAAACTCCCGTCCATCTTATATCCCTGGGATATCTATTTTTTAAATCTGGCATTAACCCATACGTATTGGAATCTCCATAACATAGAATTGATTTCATAAATAAGCCCCCTAAGCCTTTTTATTTGATAATGTATCAAAAGCAACCGCTAATATAAGCACAATGCCCTTTACAACTTGTTGATAATATTCGCCAATATTCATAATTGTTAAGCCATTGCTCAAAACGCCAATTATAACCGCTCCAATAAAGGCCTCAATAATTTTACCTTTACCGCCGTTAATACTTACACCACCAATAACCGCTGCTGTAACGGTATCCATTTCCATTCCCGTACCTGATGCTGGTGCTCCTGAGCTAATACGTGCCATTAGGATAATGCCTGCAACGCCAGCTAAAAAGGCACTTATTGTATATAATGCCACTTCAATTTTCTTAACTGCAACGCCACCAAGCCTTGCTGCCTCTTCATTGCCACCAATTGCATATAAATATCTGCCTACATAAGATCTGTTTAGCATGAAATTGGCAAAAAATACGATTACAATCATTACTATTACTGGAACTGGAACAACACCTACATACCCCTGTCCTAAATAAATAACCTCATCTGGAATATCGTATATCGGATAACCATTAGAAATGATATATGCTAATCCTCTTATTACCGTCATCATTCCTAGCGTTATGACAATTGAAGGAACCTTTAATTTGACAATTAATATACCTGTTATCGTACCAACTAATGCGGCAATTAATAACGTCAATAAGATACTTAATACTGGACTAATACCAGCCTCTGTAATTAACTTTGCACACACTACTCCTGAAAGACCAAGCATTGATCCTACTGACAAATCCATTCCGCCAGATATAATTACAAACGTCATTCCTACCACTAAAATGCTAAGCACTGACACTTGTCTTAGTATATTTATCCCATTCTTAACTGCTAAGAAAGAATCCGTCATCACAGAGAAAAATACAACAACTAAAACTAAGAGTATCAAAGTGCTAAACTTTCTTAAAATCTCCTTTTTCCTCATCTACTTTATCTCCTCTTTATATCCAGATGCCAGCTTTAGAATGTATTCTTGTGACATTTCTTCTTTTGAAACTTCTCCAGTAATTTTACCCTCATGCATCACTACAATGCGATCCGACATTCCCATTAATTCGGGCATTTCTGACGAAATCATAATTATGGCCATTCCTTGTGACACCAACTCATTCATCAAAGCATAAATTTCCTGTTTTGCGCCGACATCAATTCCTCTTGTTGGTTCGTCAAATATTATGATATTTGATTTACTTGCTAGCGATTTTGCCAGAACAACCTTCTGCTGATTTCCTCCGGAAAGATTTTTCACCTTCTGATTTATATCTGGTGTTTTTATTTTCAGAGTGTCTATATATTTTACAGCTAAATTTCTATCCTTTTTCCTATCTATTATCGTCCCTCTTGATATGTCTGCAACCGAAATAAAAGAGATATTGTCCTTTATACTCATTTCTAAAAGTGCACCTTGGTGCTTTCTATCCTCGGGAATCAAAGCAATCCCATTACGAATCCCCGTTTTAGGTTTATCAATTTTCACTTCCCTATTATCAACAAAAATTCGACCTGCGCTTATTGGATCCGCCCCAAATATCGCTCTTACCGTCTCTGTTCGTCCAGCTCCCACTAGACCTGCAAAACCCAAGATTTCTCCTTCGTGTAAAGTAAAGCTAATATTCCTTAGCAACTCTTTCGTACATAATCCTTCTACTCGCAGAGCCTCACTTCCAACAGTCTTTTCGACTGTTGGAAATTGCTCATTCAGAGTCCTGCCTACCATCAGACTAATCAAATCTTCTCGACTCGTCTGCTCAATTTTCTTGGTATCCACATATTTGCCATCTCGTAAAACAGATACTTTCTGCGATATTTCAAATATTTCTTCCATTCGGTGAGAGATATAGATGATTGCAATCCCTTGCTCCTTTAAGCGAGCCACAATTCTAAACAATGCTTCTGTCTCACGGTTTGTTAGTGGCGCTGTTGGCTCGTCCATAATGAGTACCTTCACATCGTTGGTAAGTGTTTTTGCAATCTCCACTAATTGTTGATAGGCAATCGTCAATTCTTTTACTGGCCTTCTAACATCTATGTCTATTCCAAACTCATCGATTATCTTTTGTGCTTTACTAACCATCTCGTTTCTGTTAAGAAGTGCCCCCTTATTAACCTTTTTTCCTAAATATATATTTTCGGCAACGGATAGTTCTGGTACTAGATTGAACTCTTGATAGATAACGCCTATGCCTAATTTTTGTGACAAAATCGGATTCATTTTGGAATAGACAACCTCTTCAAAAAATATTTCTCCACAATCTGGTTCGATTGCCCCAGATATAATTTTAATCAGGGTTGATTTACCTGCGCCATTTTCTCCCATCAATGCATGAACCTCTCCTGGATAAATCTTCAAACTAACATCCGCAAGAGCCTTTACACCAGGATATGTTTTTGAGACATTCACCAACCGTAATACAGCGTTCATACTTTTTCCTTCTTTCCTATTTGTAATCAGAAATATTATCGGGTGTTACCGCTACCAAATTCTGACTATAATCTTTCTCATAATCTTCACCGTTTATAATTGCCTGACAAACTTCAACCAACTGTTTTCCAGTCGCTTTAGGATTTTGATCCACTGTAAATTGATATATCGTACCCTCACTAATCTTATTGAGCGCTTCATCTGTTGCATCCACCCCGGCAATTATATATTTGTCTGGGTCTGTCATTTGATTGGCTTTAAAGGCTTCATATGCACCGAGCGCTGCACCATCACTCACACCACAAACCATTCTTATATTCGGATTTGCCTGTAAGAAGTTTTCTGTGTTCGTCATGCCTTCTGTTTGGTCTGCTGCCGTAGCATCAGCAACAAATTCTACATTGGGTGCATATTCTTTAATTCCCTCCATAATCCCATTTTTTCTCTGAATTACAGATTCTAAAAGATCATAGTTGAGAGTTGCCGCTTCAATTTTCTCATCTGTTCCCCACTTCTGCGCAATCCATTTTCCTACTGCCTCACCTTGGGTATAACCTAATTGATATTCATCGGCACCTACATAAGCATCATATCCCTCAACTTTAGAGGTCAAGCAAACCACTGCAATTCCCGCCTCTTTCGCTTCTTTTATGGCAACCTCAACAGCCTTCGGATCTACCGCACAAATAATAATTCCGTCTACTTTAGCCGAAATAAAATTTTCAATGGCTGCCACTTGAGTTTCTGAAGAGTTATCTGCGTCGTTAACAAGCAATTCGCCACCACTTGCTTTTAAAGTTTCTTCTGCCGATGCAACCAAATCAATAAAAAATTGCCCCGACATAGTAAGTACCGAAATTCCTATTTTAGTACCCCCATCCGTTTTTGACTCTTCGCTTTCTGAACCATTTGACTGTTTACCACCACATCCTGTTAATAGGGACATCAACATCACACCACACATTAGTAAAGCTAGTACTTTCTTTCTCATACATCTTCTCCTTTTCGTTTTGTTTTTTGGGAACATTCCCAACTTGGATTAAATTTTTTTGGGAACATTCCCATTTCTTGAAATCAGAATATAATACTTCTCTTATTTTGTCAATTAAACAAAGTAAATTTGTGATTTTTATACCAAAAAAAGTCAGCGGAATTGGTACTCTTTTCCAAATCCATCACACTCTAATTTTGTCAAAATAACCTCTAGCTCAAAATGAATTATCATTCCATATATGGTATGATAACTCTAGACACGGCCTGTCTCATCCGCGAAAAAAACTAATGCTCGCTCTGTGTCCTGTTTCTTTTTCCCTAATCGGGATAATCTAGTATTGCAAGGAGGTACAAACATATGAATCAGCAAAAAATCGGAGGCTTCTTAAAAGAACTCCGAAGCGAAAAGGCACTTACCCAAGAACAACTCGCCGAGCATCTTAATGTCTCGAGGCGAACGGTTTCTCGTTGGGAAACTGGAAGTAACCTGCCTGACCTAAGTGTCTTAGTGGAATTGGCTGATTATTACGAAGTCGACTTAAGGCAACTACTAGACGGAGAAAGGAAGCGTGAGAAAATGAATAAAGAATTAGAAGAGACGGTACATAAAGTAGCCGACTACAGCAATGCACAGGAACAAAAACTAAAAAGACGAATCAATCGGGTGTTTCTTTTGGGAGTCCTAGCGTTTATTCTCTATATTGCAATGCTATTTCTAGAGATCACTGATAAATCGCCAACATATGAGGCCATTTCAAGCTTTGCCTTAGGACTATCCTTTGGCACAATGTTAGTGGGCGTTCTTATGACAAGTAGATTTTCTGCGAGAATTCAAGAAACAAAAATGAAGCTTTTTCAGAAAAGGAATAGATAGAAAAGGGGGCTGTTGTGCGACAGTCCCCTTAAACATGCAAATCAAATATTACGGTCTAAGTCCCAGACCACCTTCTAAGGTTAGGGTTTCTCCAGTCATATACTTAAAGTCAGGAGAAGCAAGCTGAACACACACTCTCCCAATTTCTTGTTCCGCATCCCCTAGATGCCCGCAAGGCGGTGTATGTACGTTTGCCTCGTAAGCCTCTGGATAGGCCTTTTGAAACTGCTCTAGCTGCGCTGTCCATGCCAGTGGGCATACCACATTTACATTGATGCCGTCCTTCGCCCACTCGGTCGCTGCCACCCTTGAAAGACCGCGAATGCCTTCTTTGGCGGCGGCATAGGAACACTGTCCGTAATTACCGAAAAGGCCAGCGCCAGAAGCAAAGTTGATAACAGAACCTTTGGACTTCACCAGATGTGGATAGCAGGCCTTCATGTAGTAAAAGGCTGCATATAGTCCTGAATACATAGCCAGATTGAAGTTATCCGTGGTATGCTCGGCAATCGATACTCCCGATGCTGACGCCTGGGCATTGTTTATTAGCACGTCAATACTGCCAAACTCGGCGATCGTCTTATCGATTACCCCTTGAACGACAGCCTCGTTATCCGCTCCTGCATTTACGTCCGCCTGAACGATTAGAACCTTAATACCGTATAAGCGCTCTAACTCTTCCTTAGCTTCTTCAAGCTTTTTTTCGTTGCGACCGGTGATAACTAGGTTAGCACCTTCCTTAGCATAAGCGGTGGCGATACCATAACCGATGGAGCCACAGCGTCCGTCGCTTAATACTGCGCGACCAGCCCCTGTAATTATTGCTGTTTTACCTTGTAAAAATCCCATTTTCTCAGAACCTCCTGTCTTTTTTTTGCCGTATCAGTTACCTTGGTAATACTGTCATTTTAATATATCTAGGTTCTAATCACAATATGATTTTCAACTATCTAACAGCGTCTCTACCGCTTCTCTTAGGGTGCTATCTTCGCCCACATTTCCTGGGAAGATAACGTAAGGAATTCCTGGAAAACGGCTTTCTGCTCCCGTCTGCCACACCGGTATGCCTGGGCGAATCTGCCCTAGTACCCGCGCCTTTTTAACACCCAAAGCCTTCGTGCCGATATCACTAGAAGTAATGCCGCCTTTAGCGATAATAAACGCTGGGGCGACAATTAAGTTTTCCACAAAGGATTGGACGGCACCGGATATCTTGACCGAGCGCTGCAGAGCAGCTTCCTTCGTATCACCACTTAGTTAGAGAACCTTTCGTTTGGTATATACGACAGCGGTGCGGCCGTCTTTAATACAGGTATCTAGCTGCTTTTGTACCCGACTAGTCTCTAGTTGAAAGGCTTCTTCCTCTAATACCGTATCGGAATCGAACTGAACAAACGTAAGCCCTGGCACTTCCTTTAGCTGCTCTAACTGGGCCGTAGTCTTCGCCGTATGGGAGCCGACGACGATAATCCCGCCATTTTCACTCGCTGATGATACCATCTCTACCCTCGTTAATAGCGGGCGGGCGGTGATGTTGCCGATTACTTTCACGAAGCTAGCTGCCGTGCGATACAAATACCGTTTTCCGTATCCTAGAGCCTTATATAGGGCCTTCATAAAGACTTCTAAGTGCTCATAACTAGCGGCGTTGACCACGATTTTGTTAAAATCATGCACCTGCATGAGTTGACCAGTAATCTTTTCCACGTTACCTGCTCGTAAATCCTCAAGGTCAATCACACACACATCCTTAGCTAAGTATTTACCCTCTGTCTTTTCTTCAATATAATTTGTCAAATTCGAGGACCGATACCCAAAGGTACGATCTTTTGCAAATTCCGTTTCCCCGGCAGGAATTAGCTCTTCGCCGCTCTTCACGTAATGAATATTATCGATGGTAAAGCGACCGCCCTCGGCAAAAAAAGGACAGATAACCTCGCCGTCAACTAGCCTACCTAAGCCCTCAAGTCCGGCACGCAAAATCTCCGTTTCCAGAGGATAATGACCGCGCAGAGTGGAGTCCCCGCGGCTCACAATGAGAAAATCTTGTCCGCTTTCTTCTGCCACTTCGATAATTCGCCTGATAATTTGCTGATGACACTTCGTTGTCTGCTCTTTCGTAAAGCTCCGAGAATTCGTCAGAATATAAAACATTGATTGCTCCTCGGCAAAGCCTGCAGCGATACTTTCCTTCTCCCAATCCGTATAGACCGAGACGTCATGAACCGTCTGGATGCCTGTGGGGTCGTCATCAAGTACAATTATTTTACCTTTCCATTGTTCCGCCATTCCCTCGTCTCCTTTTCCTTTCAGACACCAAGATGAAAGCTTGCTCGCGCCTGGGTTGGTGTCATTACTTCTTTATCCATTGCTCTGATTAGAGCGGCCGTCTTCTCCACTAAGGGTACATTTTGAGAGACCGTCTGGGTCGGGGTTAAGTAAGCGCTATCTTCAAAGCCAACCCGAACCGTACTGGCTCCTAAGCCTAGGGCTGCCCCGATAATACCAAAGTCCTGACGGTAAGCATGGGTAATGCCCCAAAGGGCTCCCGCTGGTAAAAACTGGCACATAGCCATCAAAGCTTCCGGAGTCGCCGGTGCAGCACCTGAATGACCTAAGACAATGGTATAAAGGAGGGGCTCTGTCACGGCGAATTCCTTCTGTAAGCTTAGGGTGGTCAGCGGTGCACCAGCCTCATAAGCAAACAAGTCTGGCAAATCATTGGAAGCTGCTAAGGTAGCAATCCTCTGAGTTAAGTTGTCAGCCGATACCATTTCATATTCCCATTCAAAATTAGGATTGACATTCTGCTTGTAATCTTCACAGATTTTATTTAGTAAAATACCGTTATCATTATCTTCTGCCCAGATAGAAAGAATCTTAACCTTCTTTTCTAGTTGTGGGTCTTCTCCGGAATAGTCTGCGTCCTTCCACTCAGTCTTCGCTTCTGCCTTCGTATCCTCTTTTTGGCCACAGCCAGCTAACATGGTCACTCCCATAGCTGCTGCTAGTAATGCCGCAACAATTCTTCTTTTCATACATTCCTCCTAATAATCTTTTTAGTTTGTTTTTCTCATCCCAGGATTTTTCTTGTTTTCATCATATCACTCTGACCGATTTATGACAGTTCACTTTTTTTAGGTTATGTCCAACTTTTTATTCCGCTGCAAATTCGGCATATATTTTCCAGACACTTTCATAAAAAAATCCCCCTACGCGGCGGTTCATTCTCTACCTTGGAACGCCGTCACTTGGACGGATGGCTTTTGGGCCGACGCCGAAAAGATTAATACCCTTTCTACGGTGCCCCACTTACAAAAGATGTTTGAAGCCAAAGACATCAGCCACGTAGTGGAGAACTTTCGCATCTGCGCTGGAGAGTCTACCGGTGGCTTTGACGGTACCGTCTTTGGCGACGGCGATTTCTATAAATGGCTAGAAGCGGCCCTTTATAGCGCCGCGAAGACTGGCAATACCCAGCTACTAGCACAAATCGATAACTACATCGACCTAATCGGCAAAGCCCAGCTAAGGGATGGGTATATCTCCACTAAACAAATTATCGGCGAACGACAAGCAGACGGCATTTCCCGCTTAGGAGACATCAATGATTTTGAAGTCTATAACTTTGGCCATCTATTTACTGCCAGCTGCCTCCACAAGCGGATTACCGGCAAGGACAATTTCCTCGCGATTGCTGAAAAAGCGGCCGGTTACCTAGAAACCCTATATCACGATAGCGAGAAAAACGGGGATGCCCAGACTGCCGTTTGTCCTTCTCACTACATGGGACTCTTAGAGCTATATCGTACCACCGGCAAAGAAAAATACCGAGACTTAGCTAAGCTTGCCATCGCCCTTCGGGACAACGTAAAAGATGGCCTTGATGATAACCAAGACCGCCTCCCTTTAAAAGAACACGAAAAAATTATCGGTCACGCCGTGCGCGCCAACTATTTGTACGCCGGAGTCGCTGACCTTTGTCTCGAAGAGGATAACGCCGAGTATCGTCAGGTGCTTCACTCCGTCTGGCGCAACCTAACCCAGCAAAAGATGTATATCACCGGTGGCTGCGGCGCTCTCTATAACGGAGCCTCTCCTTATGGCAACTTCTTTGTCCACCAGCTGGTCCATCAAGCTTACGGTTATGAGTACCAGTTGCCAAACATTACCGCCTACAACGAAACGTGCGCCTCGGTAGGCTCGGTTATGTGGGCTTACCGGATGTTCCAGTTAGAACCGAAAGCCCAGTATTTCGACATTATTGAAAAAACGATGCTAAATACGAATATGGCTGCTGTCAGCTTAGACGGCAAACGTTTTTTTTACGAAAATATGCTCCGGCGAGAAAAGGAGCTGCCCTACGAACTAATTTGGCCACTAACAAGGAGCGAATATATCCTCAGCTACTGCTGCCCACCAAACATCGCCCGGGCCATCGCCCAGTCTTCAGAATACGCTTACACCGTTAGCGATAACGCCCTCTGGCTAGGTATGTACGGGGCCAATAAAGCGAGAATCGAACTACCAAATGGCGCCCACTTTGACTTAGAGCAGAAGACAAACTATCCCTACGACGACTAGGGCTTTAACCCGCCGCGACCGTCAGTCTTATATAACCCTTCCCCTTACCGGTGACTGTGTGGTTTCAATCTCCTTTGACATGACACCGCGATATATGATTTCCCATCCGCTAGCCGAAGAGAATACCAACCAGGCTGCCGTTACTCGCGGACCCCTGGTCTACTGTCTAGAGGGGATCGACAATAACCAAGGGAATCTACATCCGCTCTTCTTTGACCCAAAGGCTTCCTTTACCGCTACCCCTACCGAAATCGGGGGACGGCAGATGGTGGCTCTCACCACTACGGGCTATCAGTCCTTACAAGAAGACTATGACCAAGACGCCTTATATCAGCCCCTTGAAGACTGTCACTTTACCAAAACTAAGCTCGCCCTAATCCCCTATTTCGCCTGGGACAACCGGGAATACGGGGAGTTGAAAGTCTGGGTGCCAATTAGATATTAACGATCTTTTGAAAATAGCCAGAACGCTAAAGGACTTCCTCCCTTCATCGTTCTGGCTATTGTTTTCGCTATTTATTTAAACCCAAAGTATTTAAGCGCATTGTCATAAGAAATATCTCTCACGATTCCATCAAGAACCTTTCTATCTGCCGGGTACTCGCCATCCTCTACCCAAGTGCCGATAAGATTACAGAGAATTCTCCGGAAATACTCGTGTCTGGTATAAGAAAGAAAGCTTCTAGAGTCCGTCAGCATGCCGATAAAGTTAGAAAGTAACCCTAGGTTTGCCAAAGATACCAGCTGATCGGTCATCCCTTTTTTATGATCGTTAAACCACCACGCAGAGCCGTGCTGAATCTTGCCCACGGTCTTCTCATCCTGGAAGCAGCCGATAATCGTATCTATCACTTCGTTGTCGCTAGGATTCAAGCTATAGATAATCGTCTTTGGTAGCTCATCCGTCATATTCAAACCATTCAGGAAGTTCGCCATCTCCGCTGACGGTGCGTAGTTATTGATACAGTCAAAGCCTGTATCTGGACCTAGCTTATTAAAGAACAACGTATTATTATCCCGCTTGCAGCCGTAGTGCAGTTGCATGACCCAGTTTCTTTCGTGGTACTCTCGCCCCACAAACGTCATAAAGGCCGTTTTAAACTGAAGCTCCTCCTCTTTTGAGAGCGGTGCGTCCTTCATTCTTTTGGCAAATATCTCCTCGATCTCGGCTTCTGTATAAGAAGCGCACATCACGTACTCAAGAGCGTGGTCGGAAGCCTTACAGCCTCTAGCATCGAAGTAATCCATGCGATTTATAAGCGCCGCTTTTAGATCTGCAAAAGAAGTGATCGTAAGCCCAGTAGCCTCTCCTAACGTCTCTAGGTATTCTTTATAACTAGGCTTTTCAATATTCATCGCTTTGTCTGGTCGCCACGCCGGTAGGACTTTTACCGTAAAATCAGGGTCTTCTGCTAGCATCTGATGCCAGTGTAAATCGTCCGCCGGATCATCGGTTGTACAGATATGGGTAACGTGAGAATTTCTAATAATATTGCGAACGCTCATGTCATCTTCACTAAGCTTTTGATTGCAGAGCTCCCATACTTCCTTTGCCGTTTCTTTATTTAAGACTCCGTGGTAGTCGAAGTACCGCTGTAATTCTAGATGACTCCAGTGATACAAAGGGTTGCCAATGGCCTTTTCTAGAGTTTCGGCCCACTTTTCAAACTTTTCGAAATCGCTAGCGTCCCCAGTAATATATCTTTCATCGACTCCGTTAGAGCGCATTTGCCGCCATTTGTAATGATCGCCGTAAAGCCACACCTGGGTGATATTGGCAAACTTCTTATCTTCGGCAATCTCTTTCGGATTAATATGGCAGTGATAATCGAGAATCGGCGCCTTCTCGGCTACCTGATGATAGAGCATTTTTGCCATTTCGTTATTTAAGAGAAAATCTTTATCCATAAACTGTTTCATGATTTATAATCCTTTCTTTTAGAGTTAAAATTTACGTAAAATTGTAACCGCTTACAATTTTGATTCTAATTCTTTCCCTTTATTATGTCAATAAGCTTTTGGTTTTTAGGTATTTTCCACCTATTTTGGGATAAAAAACTTGTTTGTTTTTTACAAAAAAAGTAAGCTCTTACAATATCTATTGCATTTCTTAGGTATTCGCCTTACAATATAGCTATATTAGCGAAAGGCGACGAATTATGAACATATACGATATCGCGGAAAAGAGCGGCGTATCCATTGCGACGATCTCCCGAGTCTTAAACGGCGGAAAGAACGTCAGCCAAAAAACCTACGATAAGGTCATGGCGATTATTGAAGAAGAAGGATACACTCCCAATATCTTCGCTAGAGGCCTGGGCCTAGATACCATGCAAACCATCGGTATTCTCGTAACCGATGCTAAGGATACCTATTATGCCCGGATGATTTCCTATCTATCCGAAGGTCTCCATAGCCTAGGCTTCAACGTCCTTTTAAGCAGCACTGGCTACGATTTAAAAAGCAAGAAAAGAGAAATGGAACTCCTTATTAGCAAGCGAGTAGACGCCATCTTTCTCGCTGGTTCTTCGCAGCAAGAACTAAAAGGAAATACCCATATTAAAGAAGCGGCAAAGACCATCCCCATTATTATGGTAAATGGTTACATCGATGCTCCCGGCATTATCAACGTCTCCAGCAACGACCGCGCCGGCATCTATGACTGTATAAGGAAGCTATCCGCTTCAGGCTATCAAAAGCCTCTTTACTTCTATAACCATGCCACCTACAGTGGCGCCGAGAAAATCGCCGGCTTCGAAGCGGCGGCGAAGGAACTAGGACTGGCGAAAGTGAAGGAACGGATTATCCAGCTTCCTGACACCCTAACCGGCATGCAAGCACGAGTCGAGCAGGTGATCGCATCAGGCCTGGACTTTGATGCCGTGGTGGCTTCCGAGGATCTCCTAGCGGTAGCTGCTAGTAAGGCCCTCGCGGGACGTAAGCTAGACTTACCCGTCGTCGGTTTTAATAACTCGATTCTCGCTGAGGTCTCCTCACCCACCCTTACCAGTATCGACAATATGCTGGAATCTCTCTGTAAGATGGCGGTGGAGCTCTTTCATGAAAGAAGCTTAGGAAAAGACACCAGCTCTCGGGTAACCATTGACTGCAAGCTGGCCGTACGGGAATCATTTCGCCCGGAAGAATAACGGTTTTACTTTATATTGGCCTACGGGCCAATATATTTTGCCACTATTGTAAGCGCTTACATTTTATAAATATTCACACACGAAAGGAACCTTTTTATGAACGATGCAATCAAAATCCACCCGCTGGATAACGTAGCGGTGGCCTTAGCCCCGCTAAGCGCCCAGCAAGTAGTCACCCCAGACGACGCGGGGATCCTCTTGCCACAGGATATCGCTAGAGGGCACAAGTTTGCTCTTAGCCCCATTAAAAAAGGGGAGCCCATTATCAAGTACGGCAATCCCATCGGCTATGCCACTGCCGACATCGCCGCCGGCGAGTGGGCTCATATCCACAATCTAAAAACTGGCCTCGGAGACGTCCTTACCTACACCTATAGCCCTAATCAAGAAACCCTAGCATCCGTTAAGGAAGCTTACTTCTCTGGCTTTAACCGGGGAAATGGTAAGGTCGGTATCCGCAACGAAATTTGGATTATCCCCACCGTTGGCTGTGTCAATAACGTCGCTGGCGCCACCGCCAAAAAGGCCCAGGCCCTGCTCACTGAAGGCATTGACGACATTATCGCTTTTGCCCATCCCTACGGTTGTTCTCAGATGGGAGAAGACCAGGAAAACACCAGACGCATTTTAGCTGATTTAGTGAATCATCCCAATGCCGCTGGCGTGCTCGTGTTAGGTCTTGGCTGCGAAAATAGCGGAGTCGATGTTCTAAAAGAATATATCGGTGACTACGATGAGCGCCGGGTCAAATTTATCGTCGCTCAAGAATCTGAGGATGAGATTGCCGATTCCTTAGCGCAAATCGAGGAATTAATCGCCTATGCTAAGACCTTTAAGCGTGAGCCAATCAGCGCCAGCAAGCTAGTAATCGGTCTTAAGTGCGGTGGCTCTGACGGCTTATCAGGAATCACTGCTAACCCCGCGGTAGGCGCTTTCTCCGACTTATTAATCGCCGGGGGCGGAAGCACGATTCTCACCGAAGTGCCGGAGATGTTCGGCGCGGAAACGCTTCTGATGAACCGAGCCCGGGACCGAGAGACTTTTGATAAAATCGTTGCCCTAATTAATGACTTCAAAGAGTATTTTAAAAGCCATAATCAGACCATTTACGAGAACCCCTCCCCTGGTAATAAAGCCGGTGGTATCTCTACCTTGGAGGATAAGTCTCTTGGTTGCACCCAGAAGTCTGGTTCGGCCATAGTAAGCGGCGTGCTAGCCTACGGCGAACCTCTTAAAGAGCCTGGCCTTAACCTCCTTAGCGCTCCTGGCAACGACCTGGTCGCGGCAACGGCACTGGCCGCTTCCGGAGCCCATATAGTGCTCTTTACTACCGGCCGTGGCACCCCTTTTGCCTCACCGGTACCCACGGTAAAAATATCCACAAATTCAAGCCTCTATCAGCAGAAAGCTGGTTGGATCGACTTTAACTGTGGTGTCCTAGTAGAAGGCACCCCCATGAGCGAGTTAAAGCAGCAACTATTTGATTACGTAATCCGGGTCGCTAGCGGCGAAAAGGTTAAATCGGAACTCGCAGGATATCACGACATGGCCATCTTTAAAGAAGGCGTCACCCTCTAAAGGAGAGAAAAACAGTATGAAAAAATTAAGTTACCAAACCCTAAACGAAATGTCTTATGACGGCTATTTACTAAAGGAAGCCCCAGAGCGAATCCTTCAATTTGGCGAAGGCAATTTTATGAGAGCCTTTGTGGATTACTTCTTCGACATGATGAACGAAAAAGTAGATTTTCGCTCAAAAGTAGTGCTTGTGCAGCCAATCGCTCCTGGACTGGCCGATATGATTAACGAGCAAGAAGGCCTCTATACTCTATATCTAAGAGGCTATCAGGACGGCCAGAAGGTAAACGACAAGCGGATTATCTCCTGTGTCAGTCGCTGCCTAAATCCCTATAACGACTACGAAGAAGTCCTAGCTTGTGCGGATAATCCGGACCTGCGCTTCATTACCTGCAATACCACCGAAGCAGGGATTGCTTATGATCCTAACTGCCGCTTTGAGGATGTACCTGCTAGTAGCTTCCCAGGAAAGCTGACCCAGTTTATGTACCGGCGCTTTCAAAAATTCGGAAGTGAAAAGGGCAAAGGCTTTGTTATCCTGGCCTGCGAATTAATCGATAACAACGGCAATGAATTAGAAAAATGCGTACTAAATTATGCTAAGCAGTGGGATCTAGGCGAAGATTTTGCCAACTGGCTCAAAGAGGAAAACATCTTCTGCTCCACCTTGGTGGACCGTATTGTAACGGGCTATCCTCGTAATGAAATTGAGGAAATAAACGCCCAGAACAGTTACGTAGATAACCTAGTTAATACCGCCGAAGTCTTCGGCTTCTGGGTAATTGAAGGACCCGAGAGCCTGAAAAAGGAATTACCCTTTGAAGAAGCCGGACTCCCTGTCCTCATTACCGCTGATCATAAGCCCTATAAGCAAAGAAAGGTTCGCATCCTTAACGGAGCCCATACCGCTTTCGTCCTTGGCGCTTACCTATCCGGTCAGAATATCGTTCGCGATTGCATGGACGACGAAGTGATTAACGGCTTTATGAATAAGGCCATCTACGACGAGATCATTCCTACGCTGACACTACCAGAAGCCGAGCTTAAAGAATTTGCCGCCTCGGTAACCGAACGCTTTAAAAATCCTTTTATCGATCATGCCCTGCTTGACATCTCCCTAAACTCTACCTCCAAATGGCGTGCCCGGGTTATGCCCTCTGTGAAAGGCTACCTAGAAAAGAACCAAGTCTTGCCAGCGTGTCTGACCGCCTCGTTTGCGTTCTACATCACCTTTTATCGCGGCTACGCCCTGAGGGATAACGTAATGCTAGCCAAACGTGGCTCTTCTGATTACCCGGTTAAAGACGATTTAGAAGTCCTTAACTTCTACCTCGCTCACCAAGGCGATGACGCCAAGACACTCGCCAAAGCTGTCTGTGAAAACACTGCCTTCTGGGGTGAGGATTTGACGAAGCTGCCACAGTTCGTGGACGCCGTCGCTACCTACCTAGAAGAAATCGAGAAAAACGGTACCTACGAAGTGATGAAGTGTTTATAACTATTCAGGACAGCAGTCCATTAGCGAAATCAACTGGGCAAGCTTGCTTGCTATAAGTTGTATCGCTAATGGACTATTGGGCTTAAAGCCCATCAACCTCAGACAAGAGCTGCTTTAGCAGCGAAGAGTCTACGAAGTAGACGTGTCTGGGGTCTGTCCTGAAATAGTAAAAACGAGAGAGCTGCCGCAGCAGCTCTCTCGCTTTTTATTTGCTTTTCTAACTTGGTTGTTTTCCAATATAAGCTAGGATTCCCCCATCTACGTATAAGATGTGACCGTTCACAAAATCCGAAGCGTCAGAGGCTAAGAATACTGCCGGTCCCACAAAGTCCGCCGGTTCTCCCCAGCGAGCCATCGGGGTTTTCGCCACGATAAACTGATCGAAAGGATGACGGCTTCCATCGGCTTGAGGTTCTCTAAGAGGTGCCGTTTGGGGCGTAGCGATGTAGCCTGGCCCTAGGCCATTACACTGGATATTGTACTGGCCGTATTCAGAAGCGATGTTCTTCGTGAGCATCTTTAGACCACCTTTGGCAGCCGCATAAGCAGACACGGTCTCCCGTCCTAGTTCACTCATCATTGAGCAGATATTGATGATTTTACCGCCACCGTTTTTAATCATTCCCGGGATAACCGCTTTGGCAACGATAAAGGGTGCTACCAGGTCAATGTCTACCACTTCCCGGAACGCTTCCGTCTCCATCTCCAGCATCGGGATACGCTTGATAATACCGGCGTTATTGATCAAAATATCGATCTTTCCGTATTGCTCCTCAATTTCGGCCACCATCTTCTTTACTTCCTCTTCCCGGGTCACGTCACAGATGAAGCCTAAGGCCTTAATCCCTTGGGCCTCATAATCAGCTAGGCCTCGCTCTAGATTCTTCTGTGACCGAACGTTAAAGACGATTTTAGCGCCAGCAGCCGCTAGGCCTGCGGCCATGCTAAAACCAATACCATAAGCGCCACCGGTTACCAGTGCTACCTTTCCCTCCAGGGAAAATAAGTTTTCATTTATCATTGTCCTTCTCCTTTTATTTTATTATACTTAAGTTAGTAAACGTTAACCCCTTAGAAGGAGCCTCTTTATGCAAATACTCGACTCATGCAAAACCGCAATTACCAATGCCATCGATGGCAAAAGTTTTGCCATTGCCCATTTATATAAAGATGAGACGCCCATGAGCATTCATATTCACGACTGCTATGAGATCTATTACTCCATTAGCGGCGGCGAGCAGTTTCTTATCGACGACAGATTCTACGATTTCGCTCCCGGGGATATCTTCTTTATCAATCAATACGAAAGTCACTATCTCTCGAAAATAGTGCCCCATTGTCACGAACGGATTATCATCAGTATTTCGCCCGACTTCCTTACTCGTTACAGTACGCCCCAGACGGATCTGAATCAATGCTTCACCTTTCGAGATCCCCTACTGGGCCACCGGCTATCTTTAAACGCCGAAGAGCAGAAATACTTTACCTTTTTCTACAATAAGCTTCGAGACAACGAAGGCTATGGTTCGGATATCGTCGATACCGCCACCTTCTTAGAATTTATGACCTTTTTAAACAAGGCTTATTTGTCTCGTAGCAAATCCTCCCGGGAAGCTAAGTCCCCAGAGCAGAGCACCCAGCTTGCTAGCAACCATGCTCAGACAGACCGCATTCTCTCTTATATTAACGAGAATATCGAGAACGAATTGACCATCGATTCCATCGCCAAAGAGTTTGCCCTAAGCGCCTCTTACCTGTGTCGTATTTTCAAAAACGATACCGGAACCACTATAAATAAGTACATCACGGCCAAGCGCATCACCTACGCCAAGAACTTACTGGCTGAAGGGATGACCGCTCAGGAAGCCTGTACCCTGTCCGGTTTTAACGACTATAGCAACTTTTATAAGGCTTTCACGAAAGCGGTTGGTATCTCCCCTCGTAAGTACGGGCGCTACCGCAACTAAGCTACCGTAACTAAGTTTCCGTAAAAAGTCGTTTCATCAAAGCGATGTCCGCCTGGTCACTGGCTCTTAAAGAGTTCTCACGCAGAAGCGGTAGGTCAAGCTTCTGGTCTTTCACCCAAGCGCCGATGGTGGTAAAGTCGATAACCCCCTCTTGAAGGGGCACCATCTGCTTCTCGCCGTCCTTTACTACAAAGTTCTTCACGTGAAGGGCCACTACCTGTTCGCCTAAAAGCGCCAGCGCCTGCTGGAAAATCTCTTCCTGCCGGTCTACTTGCTCCGCCAAAATAAGATTCGCCGGGTCTAAAATCACCCGTACCTTTTTAGACTGCACTTCATCAAGCAACCGTCTCGTAATCTCAGGATCATTCATCGTGTGCTCAGCCACCGGTTCTAAACCAATATAGACCTCTTCTTTTTCGGCCACTTCGGCTATCCTTTTCACGCTGTCTTTTAAATTCCGATACGCCGCCTCACGCTGCTGATTATCCGGCATGGGAAAATGGGTCGTCTCCGTACCCACAATTTTCGTACCAAGGGCTTTGGCGTAGCGCAAATACTGGCAAAAAGTCTCTACATTTTTAAGTCTCGCCTGACGATCGCTAAGAGACGGCTCAATATAACACCCTAACACGCTAACTGGTAGAGCCGCCTTCTCAAGGTCCGCGCGAATCGCCTCTATATGTCTCGGCGATACGCTATGAATATCCTTGATTTCCGGCAGGGCTTTTGCCGGGGCTAGCTGAATCGTCTCGTAACCACAGCGTTTAATAAGGGCTAGCTTTTCGCCAAAGGAAAGCTCTTCCTGATTACCAAAATCATGGGTTCTTGCACCAATTAACATCGCTTATCTTCTTCCTTTCTTAGGTATTCCGAGTAGGCAAAGATAAGGGGTGCCACCCCTTTTGCATCATTATCTACAATGGGCTCCGAGACGTAGTACTCATAAGAGCCGTCGCGCACCTTGTAGTCACCTTTTCCAGGCATACCACCAAGCCCGGCAATCAGACAGATATCTTTCAGCACAAAGACCCCGTCTTCCTTTAGGAGCTTATACTGGGCCACGCTGTTTAAAATACGACAGCCGTAGTCATAGTAATGAGCCGGTAAGAACTGAAGCCGCGCCCCCTTCATTAGCGAATAGGCGATGGCACACGTGCCACTGGTCTCCAGACAATTGCCAGGGCGTTCCCCTTGGTCCGTTACCTGATGGAACATTCCTGTGGCCGGGTCAGCAAACCTCAGCAAAGCATCTAACACCTCTTTTAAATATCCCTGTAAGACTTCATACTCATAGAAAAACTGCTCGTCTAAAACTTCAAGCGTATCCACTAGGGCCATCGTATACCAGCCCAGCGACCGGGTCCAAAAGTTCTTAGAACACCCGGATTCATTACACGACCAAAAGCAGTCCCTAGTCTCGTCATAGCCGTGATATAAAAGCTTTGTCTTCGTATCCCGCATCAGCAGATACACCTGTTCAAACTGATGAAAAACGTCCTTATAGTTTTTGTTATTGTTAAACTTCGCCTCATAAGTCAGATAAAAGGGTTGAACCATATAAAGACCGTCAAGCCAGATTTGGTGGGGGTAGATCTTCTTATGCCAAAAGTTTCCGGATTCTGTCCGAGGCTGAATGGTTATCTGCTGATAAAGGGTATCTAGCGCCTGCTTGTACTTCGTTTTTCCCGTTAGTTCATACAACCGGAAAAGTACCTTCCCTTCGTTGATGTTATCGCAGTTAAGGTCTTCCATATGATAGCCTAGGATGGTGCCGCCCTCATCGATATAAAAATCGATAAACTCATCTAAAAAGCGTAGATACTCTTCCTTCTTCGTGGTCTCGTACATATCAAGGATCGCCTTCGCCATACAACCATCGATATAGTTCCACTTAGGGGAATTGCCTTCAAGTATCGCCTCCTTATTCCATATCGGCTTGGCCGGTGTGGACCGTTCTATTAAGGACTCAAAAAATTCATTTATCGCCTTCACACTTTCCCTCCTCTCCGATCATACTTACGTAACTGCCGCTGTATTCATTGTTTTCTATGCTTAAATTCTCCGTATTCCAGATATAGATACCCAGATCTTTGATCATGGCAAAGTCCTCGAGCATCTCTGGAACTTCCGCGACCCGTTGTTCGCTAAAAGAAAAGCGACTATTCTCAATTCTTACATTCTCGATCTTGCTTTCCGGTAGTCCGTACATGAAGATGCCGCAACCGCGAATATCGGTCAGTTCTACGTCCTCAATCAGGATATCCCTGATTACCGGCGTATACTTATCCTTCGGCGCTGCCTCCCGGGACTGTACATACTCGCTTTTTCCGTCTGGGTCACAGTTATAAAACATATTGATGGCAATCCCGTGCTTTACCTCTTTCATATAGAGCTTTGAAAGCATCACATTTTCCACCAGGGAACCACTCCCGCGGCCCCGTCTGGTCTTGATGCGAATCCCTCTATCTGTCCCTTCCATAAAGCACTGAGAGACCTGCATCCTTCTGGCGCCGCAGCTAATCTCTGAGCCTAAGGCTATCCCGCCGTGACCACTGCCCATATAACAATTAGAAATCTGAATATCTTCACAGGGCTGATAATCAAACTGACTCATAAAATACTTCCCTGACTTAATCGCAATACAGTCATCGCCTACGTCAAAGCGACACCCGGCAATGATAACTCGCTGGCAGCTCTCAGGATTAATCCCGTCCGTATTGGGAGAGTTTTTATCGCTTTGGAGAAACAAGTTATAAATCTCCACCTGCTCACAGTAAAAAGGATGGATGTTCCAAGACGCCGAATTTTTACTAGTAAAGCCCATAAGGGTAATATTCTTACATTTATTGAGGAAAATATTTTTCGGACGATAGGCCACCTTTTTCACCTTCGGGTTCTGCCACCAGTCTCCTTCAAGGCCATTGCCATCGATCACGCCGTCACCGAAGATCTCCACATTCTCCACCTCAAATCCCAGGAGCACACTGCTGTAGGTATCGAGAGGATTGCCCTCCCAGGAAGCACCGACGGTAGCCTTCTCGTAATTGTAGTTCTTCTGGAAGCCCTTTAGCACGGCTAGCGAGGATCGCTCCGTATTCTGCTTAATCACACATCCTGCTTCTAAATAAAGGGAGACGTCTGATTTAAGCAAAATTTGGTCCACCAGATACGTGCCTTTCGGAAAGCGAACAATAGCTCCTTTCGGAGCCAGATAAATCGCCGCGTTAATGCCACTAGTAGCGTTTGCTACGCCGTCGCCACTAGCATTGTACTGGGTAATATCGATGACGTAGTCGGCGCTTCTCGTCTTCACTTCCAGCTGATAATTAACCGTTTTCGTTTCTAGCCTAAGTTGGTAGCTCGTATCAGGCTTTAGGCCAAAGACTGAGATTATATTCTCCCGGTACGTGCCCCACAATTTTTCATCTATATATAAATCATACGCTGCTTCGGCATAGTAGGGCGTGTCGTAATTAAGCTTTAAGACGAAGCCGAAAGGGGTATTTTTAATAATCGTTAACATATAACTCCTTATAGTCAGAATCCCCTAAGCCCTTTGCTTAGAGGAAACTACGCGTGTATGGGTTGCTTCCTCATGCCCTCCTGGTTTCCCAAGGAAAAGAGGGATGCAGATAAAGAAGCAGCTCATTAGTTTGCATAAAATTTCTCTTTGGACGATGACGGCAATCGGTACTGCCTCGTCCTTACTGTCAGTCGTAATAATCTTTAAAGAAAAGAAGGCCTTTCCTAGGGTCTGACCATTTTTCATAAAGGGATACTGAAGTAAGTAGTAGACAAAGATGTAAAGCAAGATAGCCGCAATAACCGCTGCGTAGGCATTTCCTACTAGCTTCACTAAAAAAGGAGTGACGTAAGCAAACGTTACGAACAAAAGTAACACTCCAACCACCAAATCAATCAGCTGTGCTAATACTCTTCTTACGTACATCATCGCTTTGTCACTCCATTTCTTAAAAACAAAGGTTTTACTCTTTTCCACCAGTACTTGCTACACCATCGACAAAATATCTTGACCCGGCAAAGAAAAGGGCAATCATTGGCAATAGGGCTAAGCACGAGGCCGCAAATATCTTGCCGTAGACGATCATCGTATCGCCGTCAAGCTGTTGCTTTAAAATCATCGATAGCACCGTCTTGTCCGGTGAGTTTAAATAAATCAAAGGGCCTTGGAAGTCATTCATACCCCACATAAAGCAAAGCAGTCCTACCGTAATAATGATCGGCTTGATAACCGGCACAATGATTTTGGAGAGAATCTGTAAGTCGTTACAGCCATCAATTACCGCTGCCTCATCTAGCTGTCTCGGAATCGTTCGCATAAACTGAATAATCATGAAGATGAAGAACGAGGATGAGGCGAAAATATCCTGAATGAAAAGACTGGCAAACGTATCTAGCAAACCGACCTGACGGTATAATAAGTAGAGAGGGATACGAAACGCTAACTCTGGCATGAGCAAGGTTACGATAACCGCGGTAAAGACAAACTTCTTGCCTTTAAAATTCTTTCTCGCGATTACGTACGCCGTCAAGGTACAGGAAATAACGGTAAAAAATGTTTTTGGCACAAGGAACTTTAAAGTATTGCCAAAGTAGAACCAAATGGTGTGATCACTTGAGATATTCCAGGCGCTCTTAATGTTTTCTAGCGTTCCTCGACCACTGGCGGGAAGCGGATTAAAGGTGCCAAAAATATCGATATTGTCCTTAAAGGAAGAACCAATCATCCAGATGAGAGGATAGATTAGGATTACTCCCACGATAATTAACAAGGTGTAACGGATAATTGAATTGATGATTTTGCTTCTTTTTGTTAACTCCATGTTCTTCCTCCCCTCTAGTCGTTATAGTATACGTAATTATCTGAAGTCTTAAAGATAATGATGGTAAAGATACCGATGATTGCTAGAAGCACCCATGTCAGCGCACTGGCATACCCGTAATTTCCCTTTTGGAATGCCTCTTCATAGATGTAGAGGTTTAGGAAATATGTGGTCTTATTCGGTCCACCCTTCGTAATCAAGTAAGCCGAGTTGAACTCTTGGAAGGCCTTAACCAGAACGTTAATCGCATTAAAGAGAATAACCGGCGTAATAATCGGTACGGTAATACTAAATAGCTGTCTAATCTTCGACGCGCCGTCTAGAGAAGCTGCCTCGTAAAGAGATTTGGATACCCCTTGAAGCGCCGACAAGAAGATTAACATGGTGGAACCAAACTGCCACGCCTTTAAAATAATCAGCGTAAAGATGGCAAAATTCGCATCCTTTGTCCAGTTAATGGCCACCTCGCCATTCGTGAACACACTTAAGACCGTATTGATGGGACCATTCACATCAAATAGCATGGTCCACAGAATGGATACGGCCACATTCCCTCCGAGAATAGAAGGAATGTAGTATGCCGTCCGGAAAAAGTTAACCCCTTTAAGTTTGAAGTTCAGGATAAAAGCAACGAAGAACGCAACAATTACGACTACAGGAGTACCAATTAGTACGTACTTAAGGGTTGCCACGAGAGATGTCCTGAATATTTCATCTTTAGTAAAAATCTCTATGTAGTTTTCTAGTCCAATAAATTCTGGATCACCTAAGATCGGATACTCCTGGAGGCTGTAGAAAAAGGAAACCACAATCGGATACACCTTAAAAATCACAAAGCCAATCATCCAAGGAAGTAACATCAAATAGGGAACATAATTGATTTTCTTCTTCGTCTTTTCTTTAGTCATATAATTTGTCCAACTCTTCCTGTTGATCTGCTATATATTTGGCTGCTGCATCTTGAGAATTATACTTGCCACTTCTAAGACCTTCAATGACAATATATCTCGTTCCGCGAACATTTTCATCCTCAAAGTACGGATCCATGATCGTTTGGTCGTAAGAGTTTAGAAGTTCGTAAGCTTCTGCCACTTTACCGGTAATCATACCTTCCGCTTCTTGAATTTCATTCGTCACTTTGTTACTAGAGATTCCTAGAGAAGTTCCTAGCGTTTTAACGGCTTCTTCATTGGTAAACATGAAGTTTACGAAATCAGCTGCCACATCTGGGTACTTGCTGTTTTTAGAAACGGCGTAACCAAGATTGGGTTTTACGTATACCGTTGGCTCTGTACCGTCTTCGGTAATATATGGTTTTACCACTAGCTCGTCGTCATGTCCGCCACCTTTATAAGAACCTGTGTACTTATTAAGCGTACCTGCCCATTCGTATACAGCACCTGCTCTACCACTTGTCCATACTGGGTTTGATTCGTTTTGAATCGGATCATCTTGCTCAAACTTTGGCAATGCTCCTGCATCTTCAAGAGCTAAATATTGATCAAAGACCGCTGCTACGTCTTTCTCGCTATAATTCACTTTACCATCGCTCTGCATCACCTTGCCCGTAGCGTTATATAGCATCTGCGCAATATAAAGATCGGTACACTCTTTCCCCACATTGATACTTACGTATTTGTTGTCCGCACCTGTAGCCGTATTACCTGCACCAATTACCGCTGCGGCGGCGATCATCTCGTCGTATGTGGTCGGATACTCGATTCCTGCTTCGTCGAAAATGGTACTGTTAACTACCTGCACGCGACCGTTCATACCGTGAGGAACCGCTGCTTGCTCGCCGTCTACTTCCATCGCTTTTAGGTAATCGCTATCCCAGTTGCTAAGTTCTAGATAATCGGAAAGCTCGTTTAAATCATAGAATACGTTGGAACCTTTACCAAAGGAATGTACCCAGTTGTAGTTAACCTGCATAACGTCCGCTTCTGTTTTTCCTGAAAGCTGGGTAAGCATCTTGGTTTGCCAACCATCCCAAGCACCGTAGACAACCTCAACCGTTACATTAGGATTCTCAGCTTCATATAGCTTAACAACCTCCTGCATAGCTGTATGACGGTCGTCCGAACCCCACCATGAAAAAGAAATGGTTACTTCTTCATCGGCGCCGGTTTCCTTTACTTCTTCCTTCTTACTACCACATCCTGTCAAGGCTGCACCTAATACCATTACTGAAACTAATAAGCCTGCTATCACTCTTCTTTTCATCATGTCCTCCTCTTCCTTATGCTTATCTTCCATTTGCAAGTTTTTAAAATTGTAAGCGCTTTCACTTCATGCTTTTATATTATCTAAGATGATTCGATAATGCAATCGCTATTTTCCATGAAACTACAGTAACTTTTTTGGTAAATATCTATATAAGATTGTTTTTTTTGAACACTACCTTGATTTTTTGAGCCTAGGCTTCGTCAAATTGCAAAACACTACACCTGTTTCCCTTTATGAATTTCTCAAAATGTAATCGCTTACAGTAGTAATAAAAAGGAAGTTTTAAATGCTTAAAAAGCACCGACATTTCTGCCGGTGCTTTTTAATTCTACTATAAATTATAGCCCCTTTGGATATCTGCAAACACTTCACTTGCCGGCCTTGTCCTACCAGCTTTTAGATCTGCATAGCCCTTCTCCAATTCCATATTTAACTGTTCTTCCGTTAAAGAGCTTATATCCAGTATCTTATCCTTAGACTTTTCCAATACACATATCACCCCTTCATATATAAATTAATTCTCTTCAATATCCTTTGAAACCACTTTATTCCTACCTGTCTCTTTTGCTTCATATAAGTATGAATCCGCTCTAACAAGCGCCGTATCTACTATTCACCTACTCCTCATCAAGATAGCAGATAACACCCCGAGGCAAAATATACAGAATAGTTCCTATAGCGGTATCGTCCATTTTTTCATAAAGGCGACCCGCACTCATGCTTTCACCTTGAACTGTATAGGGGCTATTGGCAACGTAACCCACTACGCCAAGCCCCTCCATCTCCACCTTAATCGCTTCCATGTCATAATCATTATCAGGCTCCTTCGTAAGCTTAACCTTCATATCTCGTTCTAGGAATTCCTGACCGTAATAGTGATTTAATCCGGTAATTGTAAAATACTTTCTTTCCATCTTTGTTTCCTCCTTCTTTAACAAAATGATAGTTTCTTATACTCGGGATTCTCTTCTTCTAGTGTTTTAAAAAGAGAATCGATTCTCCGACACTGCCGCCGCCATTGCACCTTAGTTTCACGCCGACGATACCTCTCATTGGAGAACTTCATGATTTTTTCGCCTCTTTCTACTGCTGCCCGGTACTTATCATGCTCGTAGATATAATGAAGCGCCGACGCAATTCCTGAGGCGTACATCTTATCTTTCTGACGATGATAAATTTCATATTGTGGCTGGGTAAAATCTAGCGGCTTATCCGTTCTACTGCGGTGATAAATGGCTATCTTGTCTTCCCGGCGAACGTAGACCAACTTCCAACAGCCAACCTCGCTTTTCACAAACAAGCTTCCTTCAATGTAATTAAACTCCAACTTCTTCTCCCGGTAGAGGGCAAGGCTCTTACGTTCGGTCGCGTAATGATGATTCATGCTATTGCAGCATTTGCAGAGGCGATACCCCATATCCTCTGCTGCCTGCTTCGAAAGATGCATCCGGTTTTTTCTTTTGATGCGGAGCACGTATCTACAGCCCTGCTTATGGTAGATTAATGAATTGGTTCCCAAGCTAACAATTCTCTCATTCCTCATAGGCGCCTTCCTTTCTAGCTAGTCTAAGTTGCTAAGTGATTGGATAACTTTATTCTGCAATGTTTCATGTCCCATAATACGGACTTCGATTTTTGCACGCGTGCATAAAGGCAACCCACCCGTTATACCAAAAAAAGACGCCGTACCGGCGTCTTTTTTCTTTTTTTACACACTTCTAATAATCAAATTGTCGATAATACCGTCTTATCTGTAATGGATGGCACAACTCTTTCTCCATATGCACATCGATGCGATTGGTCACCCCGTGGGTAACTAGGTGAGAAATACTTCCGCGGAATTTTCCACTTATACCTTTTAACTCATAATCCTTCGAGTCAATAATTACATAGTTACGGCACACTTTAGGCAGAAAGTTAGCCACTCGCTCAGCCGTTACTCTCTGCTCGTCTTCACCCACAAAAAGAATCACCGGTGTTTCCGCTTCAATTACTTCTAACATTCCATGAAAGAATTCAGGTGCAGAAATCGACTTTGTCCGAATCCACATTTGCTCTTCCCAGTAACACATAGCGTACGAATAAGTTGACCCCAGTTGATTGCCCGCTCCCACAAAATAGTGAGGCATGTCAGGGTTCTTCTTTATAAATTCATATTTCGCCGCTGCAAATTCCTTAGCAAAATCATCTGCCTTTATCTCAACATCTACCAGGGCTTCAGCCAAGTGCGCTTCCATCTCCTGATTGTATTGATCATAATCAGAAAATTCGCCATTATTAAACATAAGTCTATTAGCAACCATATAGAACTTTAATTGCTCATTTTCCGGATAGATTACACAATAATCCGACATCTCTTCTAGTGCAGTTCCTTTAATATCAATAAAGGCAAGTACTCTAGCTCCGAGTTCTTTAACAACCTTAATTGCCTCTACCATTTCCTGAGTGGTTCCCGTAACAGAAGAAAAAATCACCACCGACTTACTTGTAATTCTTTTATTTCCAGTAGTTAAATACTCTGCTGCATTTTCTACAAATACTGGGAGCGAGCTTTTGCCACGCATATACACTTCTACCTGCATACTTGAAGCCCACGTTCCACCAATACCCATAAAATAGACAGCATCAAAACCTTCATTCTGAATCTCATCTACAATTTTTTCAATTTCCGGCCTAAGAGCTAACGCCCCTTTAACACTACTTAATTTCTTTTCTTTATCAAATTTCAACATTTATGCTCTTCCCTCCTTACCAAGCGCCTTGATACTGGATTGTCTCCGTTGCGTTTCTAGCGCCCATTTCCATACATTTCAAAATTTCTTGCTTCTCTAAAGCGCCCTTTAAAAAACCAGCGATATAGCTGTCACCAGCGCCCATTGTATCTACAACATCTGTTGCGATTATACCATATTTATAAAATTCTTTACCATCATACACAAGACTACCTTCTTCGCCTAGCGTAACAATAACGTACTTTGGCCCCTCTTTATGGTAAGCGCGCATTTGCGCCCGCAGCTCCTCAGTATCGCCATCATCCGTAGCATAGAAGAAATAATCCGTATTCTTAATAGCAATTTTCGGCGCTTCATCCTCTGGTCTCGTTGCTGCATCAAAAGCCGTCAAAACACCACGAGCCTGAATCTCTTCAAAATACTGTTCCGAATTTCCCCACAGACCAGAAACTACCATATCATGATCACATAAGAAATCAATACCCTCTTTATCCAGGGAAAATTCCGATAAAACCCCTTCATCATAGTCACCGAATACTCTATCACCCTCAACTAACTCCACTTGAGTAATCGCTGTTTTTCCCTCGAGCTTACGCAGATGGGAAACATCGACACCTTTCGCCTTAATCCCGTCTATCATCTCTTGCCCATATCCATCCGTTCCCACTACTCCCGTATAAGAGGCTTCGCCGCCCAAGCGTACAAAATACACCGCTACATTAACTGGATTGCCACCCGGATAGGCTTTATCAAGAGCGGCATAATAATCCATGCAATTATCTCCAACAGTTGCTAACTTCATCTTTACCTCCACAGTCATTTCGGCTAGAGCTAAAAGAAGCCCCAGCCGAATTAGATTTTCTAAACGCTGCTAACCATTAACTACTCTTCATTGCATCTCGTTTATTTTTACTTTCCCAAATATAATACACCGGTAATCCTGTACCAACTGCAATAACCGCACTGATAAGCCCTGGAATCGGCGCCCAAAGGAAGGTTGAATAAATCAAAGTTCCCGTCATAATCATTGCTATTAAAACCATTAGCAGTCTTGCCGGCATTTTATAAGTTGGTTTGTAGTGGGCCTTATTCTTCAATACTAAAATTGTCCCAAAAGTCAAGAAATTCTTAAGCAAGGCTACTAAGGTAAAGTATCCTAATAAATCCGCCAGATTTGTGGCAAAGATTAATACAATCGCCACCGCACACTGAATGATAATTGAAAAATAAGGTGTTTCAAACTTGGGATGTACTTTTGCAAAAGATTTAAAGAACAGACCATCCTTTGCCATTGCATATTCAATTCTCGGTTGGAACATGATACAGCTTGATAGCGAACCAATTACCACAATAATTGCCATGACTGCTACAATCGTACCAGCCGCACCGCCAATAACCGGTATCTTTGATGCAAGAAGCGCAATCGGTGCTTCCGAACTAGATAATTCTCCCACTGAAAGCAAGCCAGAAGCAACCACTGTTAGAGCAACATAAAGACCTAATACGATAACTGCTGTTAAAATAAGACCTTTTGGTAGGTTTTTCTCAGGATTCTTAATTTCACCTGACATATAACACGGAGCTGCCATACCATCAAAAGACCAGGTTGTCGCTGAAACACCCGCTAACAAGGCTAGAATGCCTGTTGCACTTGCTCCCGCTAGCGGAGCTGTTGACATAAATAACTCGCCTTTAATAAAGAACAGACCTACGCCAATAATTAATACAAAAGGAATAACCTTCAAAGCCGTAATAAAGGTTTGAAACTTTCCGCCGCCTTCTACCGAGCGTAAGTGGACACACATAAACACTAGCACAAAGGCTACCGCCACAAGCTTAGCTGAAAGACCACCAATCGGTAAGAAAAACGCCAGATAATTTGCAATCGCTAATGCCATAATCGAAATTGACGGTGGATCCGTTGCCCAAAAGCTTACCCAACCGCATAAAAACGCTAAAGGTCTAGATCCCGCCTCCTTAAAATATATATATTGCCCGCCATCTTCAGGGAACGCACTAGCAAGCTCTGCATAGCAGAAGTTTGCCGGAATCTGCACCAAGCCACCAATTAAAAATGCCAAAATAAGAAACAAGCTGCTGCCTGCCGCTGCTGATACCTCACTTAGGGATGAAAATATTCCCGACCCTACTGTTGTTCCTACGCCCAGAGCGATAACCGCACTAAGACCTAATTTCCTGCCTAATTCCACAGGTTGATTTTTTTGATTACTCATTCTTCTCTCTCCTTCATCTTTTTTATAACCGCGGCTAATGCCGTGCCTATCCTTTTATGACCCTCCAAGTCCAAGTGTATTCCATCACTACCTAATTCACGAACCACCTCACCAGCATCAAAGAACACACACTTATATTTCTTAGACAATTCAAGGTAGTGCCTTGCTAACTCTTGACTTTTTACTACCGATTCCTGATCAAACATGGAATCCTCAACTTTTCCCAGCGGAACTGGTGCCGCAAGAATAACCTTCGTTCTTTGCTCTGTATTCCTAATAATATCCAGCGCCCTAACTAGCATCTCTTCCATTCCATAACTAATCACGGTCGCATTCACCATAAAGCGAATCTTAGTGTCGTTTGTTCCAAGCATAATTATCAAGAAATCCAAAGGTGCATGAGATAACAAGATTGGTAAAACCTGCTCGATTCCGCAGCGCTGGGGTTCTATTAAATCCGCAAACACCGTCGTACGCCCATTAAGACCTTCTTCTACTACTCGATATTCCTCACCGAGTGTCGCTTGCAAAATCCCAGGATATCGTTCATCTTCGAGATAACGCTCTCCCGAGCCCGGAATATAGCCCCAAGTATTGGAATCGCCAAAACAAAGCACTCTCTTCTTTTTCATTTTATTCTTCATAATTCAAATACTCCTATCACCTCCAGCTTTCTTGCATCACTCGTACATGTTAGCATTGTTTTAATACCAATTTAAGTATATGTAAGTACGGCTTTTATGTCAAGTATCTATATTTCATAATTTAATCACCGCTGTTTTGTGCATATTTTAGCAATCTTGTCCTTGCGCACCTGTTCAAGCTGTGTTAATTTAGAGTAAATTGGTTTGTTTTAACACATCACTTATTCAGAGGAGGTATTACATGTTTTCACAGTTTCCAAACTATCTTATCAAATCCGACAACCTATTTACCGGTTTAGAATCAGACCCGATGTCTGGCGTCATCGCCATCACCGACAATATCATAAGCGGCATTTATGCTAATGAAGAAGCCGCCCCCCAAGGACCGGATACTCAGGTGATCAATGCCACCGGAAAGACGGTTGCCCCAGCCAACACCGATGTTCACACCTTCTTTACCGGTTACCTATTAACCACTTTCGGCCTTGACCTAGGCAATCAGGGCACAAAGCAGGAAGTTTTAGCCGCCTTATCAAACTATACCAATCAGAATCCTGATATCAGCTTAATCATCGCTCAAAATCTAGACGTTAATTTAAGACTTTCCGCCAGTGATCTAGATAATATCTGTCAAGATCGCCCCCTTGTGGCCTTTCACCCTTATAACGAACAGTGTTGCCTAAATAGCAAAGCAAAGGAAACTTATGATTTCGACCAAGACAATTGCTATAGCGAAGCCATGTGGAAGCTCTTACGAAACCTTCTGGCCGAAAAAGAATTAGCAAGAGAAGCTTTTATCAATTACATGTTCATGCTAAACCAAAGAGGCGTAACCTCCGTCAAGGAGATGGGGTTTGATGATTTCTATGGTTTTACCCAAGTATTAGAAGACCTAGAAGAAAGCAATCAATTAACCTTACGGGTTCACTTTATGAGCCAGCCAGTTGGCGCCCCTCTTAACCTTACCTACGCCAAGAGCATGAAAGATAAATTCCACAGTAACTTCCTATCTTTCTCCGGTTTCAACCAAATGACCGACGGCTCAATCAGCCAATACGAAGGCGACTTAAAACACCCCTACAAGGATCAAAGCTTTACCTGCAAGAAAGACATTGACTGGAGCGCCCTAGAAAAAGATACTTTGCTGGCTGACGAGGCGGGCTTTCGCTTTTCACTCCACGCTCAAGGAGACAATGCCATCAGCAAATGTTTATCCATTTTTGCCAAATGTCAAGTCGGGGATGATGGAAAGTTGATTAACAGACACGCCATTACCGACTTAGAGTATTCTGATGCAAACGACTTTGCACAAATGGCAAAGCTAGGCGTAGTTGCCGAAGTGTATCCCCAAATCATGTCTCTATATACCCGCGAAGAGAAACTAGAAACCATCGATAAGATGTTAGGCGCCGATAGAGGCAAAGATTACTGGAATCGCCGGGCAATGGCTGACTCTGGGGTAACCATCTCCTGCGGAACGGATTTGCCTCTGTTATTCCCTAGCTTACAAGAGTCTATCTATCACGCCTCTTACAACCTTTTCCCTGAAGGCGGCGCTTCATTTAACCAAGCAAATGGGCTGAGTATAGCAGAGGTAGTCAAGGCTTGGACATATGGCGGTCAGTACAATTTGGGAAGAGAAACCCTTCTCGGAACCCTAGAAGTCGGTAAATTAGCCGATCTAGTAATTTACAGCGACAACTTATTCGCTGTCTCTGCCGAACAAGTTCGCAGTGTAGAGGTTGAGAAAACCTTATTAGACGGCAAGATTGTTTACGAGAAATAAAAAGACGCAGCTAAAAAGGCTAGGAAACCCCAACGTTTCCTAGCCTTTACCTTTTGCTTATACGCTACTTAGAACTCTCAATATCATTGGCAAACTTAACCGTAAAGTTACATTTATCCCCTCTTGTATACGAACGGGAATACTCAATAACTCTTTCTTCTTCATCATAGGTCGTACAACAAAAAAGAAAAACCGGCTCATCCCTTCCCACATCAAGCAAACGAGCATCCGCCTTGCTTAACTGTATCAAATCTAAGGTCTGCCACGCCCTAATCGGCACAATATGATAAAACCCATAGATTTCATACATCCCGAATACGCCAATATCAATCTCTTCCAGATTTGGCACTAGATATTCCGGTATATAGACATCCTGAATAGCAATGGGATCACCATCACCATAGTCCAAACGCTTAACATGATAGATATAATCATCTGCCTTAATATTAAAAATACGAGCATACTTAAGTCCGGCCAGGCGCCTTTTCTTTAGTAATATCTTCTTTTTTGATTGCACATTTTGTTTATGCATAGTCTGGGTAAACCCGCCCAAATCTTCCAAATCCCGTTCAATCTGCGAGACCACATATACGCCTTTTCCCTGCACCCGAATCAAAAGACCTTCATTCACCAATTCATCAACTGCAATCCGCACCGTAGACCGATTCACTTCATACATTTGCATCAATTCGTGCTCAGACGGTATTGCTATTCCCCGTTGGTATTCTCCGTCTTCAATCTTGGAACGTATCAATTCACGCAGCTGCAAATATATCGGCGCACTGTAATCCACCTCTCCTTTATTTTGCACCAACTCCCCCTCCTTTACAAACGTCTTAGCTCACTACCAAAAGCAATCTGCTTTGAAAGCGTAATACTCTTAAAACACTCAAAAATCCGCTCTTTCTGGTCACGGGTAACACCGGATTGGCAAATCGCCGGCGTACCAACTTCCACATCTAAATACTTCGCCTCAAGCAGGTTGCACCGCGTTAACGATAACTTCTCTTCTCCTCTTGTCGCTTCGATTCCATAGCGCTTTTTCAGAACCTCGTATACAGAGCCTTCATTAAAATTGTACTCTTCTATGCCCGGAAGATAAGCCGCATTAAAATAAACCGTTTCATACAAGACCGGTACATCATCCAAATAGCGTAGCCGGCACAGCTTATAAAGCTTATGCCCTAGAACGACCTGAATCTTCTTACCTAGGTATTTACTCGCTTCGCAAAATCCACTTTCCAACACCTCGCTATCAATCTTCCGTCCTGCCTGCTTTACCAAACTATAAAAACCCTGGGAATCCTGCAGATTACGCACCAGCTTCTTCTGAGCAATATACGTACCCGACCCTGTTTTACTATACAAAATTCCCTCTTCTGTTAATTGCTTAATCGCTCCTCTAAGCGTCGTCCGATTATAATTCCACAAATCACAAAGCACACGCTCTGCCGGAATCCGCTCCCCTGGCATTAGCCCATGCTCAATAATGTAGTTCTCTATATTTTCCATCGCCTCTTCACGAGGCCGCAGATAAGTGTCCGTCATATTTTCACTCAATTCCTCTCCTTAGACTGATTCTCATTCTTACATTATATCAATCCAATAGAAGTGTCAATAAAAAGAAGCGTCAATAAAGAAGCGCCGCAACAAGCACCATTCTACCATGCACTCGTTACGGCCTCTTATTGTTAAGCTGATTCTACAGCCATTCTTTTTCCAACCAAGCAACCGACTTCTCAATCGAGCTATGAGGATCCAACCAATAAATGGAATCATTAATTTCCAAATCCACAATTCCTTGATAATCGTAATCTTCCAAGGTTTTCAAATAACTCTTCAAAGGTAACTCGCCATCTCCAAGAATGTAATGATAAGTATCCGAGAAGTGAATAAGCTTAATCTTCTCATTACCTAAAGCATCAAACCATTGGCTTAAGTTTTCGCCAGCAACCTCCATCGCCACTAGGTCAACACACACCTTCATCCTCCCCGAGTTTACTCCGTCCAAAACTCTTTGCAAGTCAGGCATTGCCAGCACTAAATTACTCTCATAAGGTTGTAGCTGTTCCAGAACAAGATCCACCTCATACTTTTCCGCTAGGTCTGCAATCCTTTTATATGAGTCAATTAAACGTTCAAAAGAAACGTCTCGCGGAACATCCCTTAAGCCGCATCCAGAGTTTAAAAAGACTTTATCCGTTCCTAGCACCTTGGCATCCTGCATTGCTAATTCAAAGAAATCTACCGTGCGCTTCCTGGTTTCTTTAGCTGGATCAGTAAAGCTATAAGGATAATTAAGAGTCTCCGGAGTATATACAGCTACCTTTTGATTGTTCTTGTCTAATAGCCCCCTTATTTCCTCCAGTTTTCTTCCTGCTCCCGCCTGGTCATAATCCAAGCGGTAATAATGAGGTAAGCCGCCCCAAAAATCCACCCATTTTATGCCACACTTAGCCATTGACTCCACATAGTATTCAAAAGAATACTGACAATATTGAACGCTCATTACCGCAAATCTATCTTTTGTTATCTTCGACATAAACTCCTCCTAATTCTAATACTCAAGTTATCGCTAATATCCTCTGCTTTGCAAAGGAAGACCGAATTCACTCTCCCATAATTTGAATTTTGATAGTTCTCTCAGCCGGCCCATCAAATTCACAGAAATAAACTTCTTGGGCCCCGCCTTTATCAAGCTCGCCATCTACAATAAGTAAATGACAATGATTGCCCACCACCAAAGATTTTAGGTGACCAGTCGGATTCCCGGCAGTAGACCCATAGTCGGCTAACATTCGGGCATGAGCATAAGGATGTTCTTCCGGCACCAATCTCTCTAGAAATTCGGTTATATCCCACTCTAAACACTCTAAAGCTTCATTAACCATAACTCCCGTTGTAGTATGCTTAGAAATAACCGTGACTTGTCCATTCTTTATTTTGCTTTTTGCTAGCGCTTTATGTACTTCATCAGTGATTACCACTAATTTATTGTATGTATCTGTCAAAATAGTAAATTCATAAACCTCTACCATCTCGTCTCCTCTCACTGAATAAAGTCAAGAGCATTCTGACCCTTTATTAAGTCTATGGTTTCTTCTCGCAGATTCAATTTTGTCAACGCTTCCGCCATTCTAATCTGTTCAAAACGAGGATTAGCGCTGGCAAACATTACCTGATGGCGTAAGCTTCGATCAATCCAAGTCACCGGAATGTCTCTCGTAAACACCTGGGTGAAAAATTCCCTGGCGTTGTCAAAATACAACGCCCCTGTGTCTGCGTATACATTTTTATATTTCTGTAATAGCATCGCCGTTTCTCTTACCCAAGGCCAACCAAACTGAGTTAAACAAATACGTAATTTAGGTCTCTTATACGCCAGTTCTTCAAATTCAAGAGGCGCTGAATACTTGGTTAACGTATTCGGCTCCCAGCTAAGTCCGCTATGGAAGACAATCGGCTTATTATACTTCTCGCACAAGTCATAAAGGGCTTTTAACCGGTCATCCAAAGGATACATCTGCAAGCGATTTAAATTAAGCTTTAGACCCTTAAGTCGCAGATCAGCAAAGGCTCTTTCCGCCTTTTCTAAACAATCATCCATTAATGGGTCGGCACTTGCGAACCCGATAAAGCGCTCCGGATAGTCATTAACCAACCTTGCCACTTCTTCATTTGTCACCAGAGGTACTCCTAAGATAGACGAATAGTCGTCCGGTAATAAGCACAACTTATCCAAGCCGGCACACGCCATTTGGTTAAAAATGTGCGTCATCTTGGCCGTACCATTCTTATGAATATTTAGCTCATCGTGACGCAAGCGCTCTTGCTTCACATCTTGATTAATCGGTTCGTAAAAGGCCGGACTAACATTCATATCAATAAACATCAAGCTTTCCTCATTTCATCTAGTTATTAGTATTCGGCATCTGCCATCATTTTCCTAACATTATCAATGGCTCTGCGGGCGTAGAAACGCGGTTCATTGATATACCCCAAAACCAGCTCAAGTGTTGCTGTACGATTATAGCCAACGTACTTCAAGTCTTTAATCAGCTCCGGCATAGGAATGCTTCCTTCTCCTGGCATAATATGATCATCCGTTCCTGATGTCCCGTCGATAATATGCATATGGTACATCTTATCCCCTAATAAATCCAGGTAATTCATAATACTTTCATTCTGAACGTAAGGCGGTACCAAGTCGCACATCGTCACCAAATACGGAGAATCGATTTTATCTAGCAGCTCTTTCGCATCCATAGCACTGCGGAAGACATTGCTTTCGTACGGGGTTAAGGTTTCAATCGTAATCTTAACACCAACCTTTTCTGCATGATCCACCAGCTCTTTCACCGTTTTTTCCATCCGCTCCCATACTTCTTTTCTAGAAACGTAATACCCTGCATGAGCCGGTGAAATAAGCATGTAGTCCGAACCCATCTCCTTTGCCATATCCAATGATAATTTAAGATATTCTACCGCATCTTCCCTCTGTCTCTCACTACCAATCATAAAATTGTAAGGATATGCATTATGCTCAGGTGTAAATCCTAACACTGGCATTTCATACTTATCAATCAAACGCTTAACATCTTCAATTTCACCAGCCTTTAAGTCTGGCGCAAAGGCATGAGGTCTTCCACCCCAAAGCTCGATGTAATCATACCCAAAGCGCTTTGCATCCTCAAAGCAGTGCTCCAAGGGATTTCTTTGATACCCTGATGTAAACATTCCTAATTTCATTTTGACACCTCCGTTTATTATGTGTTATATAACCGCGGCAAAGCCGGGTCTACTTCGTTACCCATGGTTCAAAGACACCTACCACTTCAGCAGCCACCTTTGCTCCCAAATCCAAGCAAGCCGATAAAGGCTTCCCTTGCAAATACTCCACCAAAAATCCCGAAATAAAGCTATCGCCGGCCCCGACCGTATTAACCACTTGTGCGGGGTATATACCGCCCGCCACAAACTCCTTACCATCATAGGCCACACTGCCTTCTTCACCGAAGGTAGCAATCGCAACCTTCATCCCCCGTGCCACTTTATCCTTTAAAAAATCTTCAATATATCGATCGCGGCCATGGTGGTAGGAATAGAAGCCGATATCGACAAAAGGCAAGGTCTTCTCAACCAGCTCATGATCTAAGCGATCCGCATAATCAAAACTAATTATCGCCTCGGATTGCTCTTTAATCTTTGGCAAAGTATCCTCTGCCATCCCCCATAAAGCCGTGTGAACCAAATCGTGACTTGCCGCAAAGGCAACGTCCTCCTCTGTAAATACCATGTCCGCTAACACGCCTTCCACATAGTCCCCGTGAACCCGGTCAAGCCCCTCCATATCCATATAGGTTATTGCCGTCTGACCTTCAGCTACATGAAAATGACTTAAATCTATTCCCTCTTTAGTCAAGGTTTCAATCATCCACTTCCCGTTTTCATCAGATCCTGTCGTACTAATAATCGCCGTCGGCACTCCCAGCTTCTGAATATTCACTCCCGTATCCACAACATTACCCGTGGGATATTTCTTGTCCAGCTTATCATACAAATCAATACAGTTATCTCCAATCGCCGCAACCTTCAAGTCGATTTCCCTCCTTCCGTACAAGTTGTTCTGTTTTTGATACCAATTTAAGTATAAAAAAAATACCTTTTTATGTCAAGTCGCTATTATTAATAGTTTTTTTGCCATTTCTTTGTGCATTTTTCCCGCTTTTAACTCATTATCCGGCATTTTATCAAGACGTTTTTTCAAAATATTCGTTTATATCCAATACACAAATCATTAAAACTAAACATTTTTAAGAATAATTGTCTACAGGTTGTCTAAGAAAGTGTGGCAAAACGCGCCCTTCTAATTAAGACTTCCCAGCCAGCGCCCCCGACGATACACAACGATTGAACCCAAACAACGGCAAAGAGTATCGGCAATCATACACAACCAAACAACCTCTAAACCAGCCTTTAGAACAAAAACGCCTATAAACGATAACAGCAGGCGCACACCCCACATGGAAAACACCGAAATCATAAACGGTATTTTCGTGTAACCAGCGCCATTGAAGATCCCCTCGGACATAATCACTATGGCAAACGCCGGCTCCGAAAGCGCCACCAAGCGCAAAACGCGACTACCAAGCTCCACCACTTGATTATCAGAAGTAAATATCCCCATCAGTACTGGTGCACCAAAGAATAAAATCACGCCGCCAACCGTCATAATAAACAAGGCACAATAAAAGCTTAAGCGCCCAATCCTTCGCACTCGCTTTTCATCCCGTTCACCTAGCCCATTCCCAATCATAGTTGACACCGCCGCCTGCATTCCATAGCCGGGTATGTAAAAGGCCTGCTCCGCTGTCAAAGCAATAGTATGAGCCGCCAAGCATACCGTTCCTAAACTGGTAACAAACCCTGTGAAAATAACGTGTCCTAACGAGACAAATACTCTTTCCAGCCCGACCGGAATAGCAATTTTAACACAGGAATACATCGCCTTTTTATCAAAGCGAGGTGATTTCTCTCTTAACCCTAATAAAGGATTTCGCCAATAGATTAGCGCCATCATCACGCCACCAAACACAAAGGAAATGGCTGTAGCAATCGCTGCGCCCGTAACACCTAGACCCATGCCCGGAAGAACTAAAATAGCTTTTCCTATTACAACTTTCCTCGTTTGATAAATTAAAAAGAAATTCAGAATAATATTAAGCACGTTTGTACCAATATTAATCCACATGGGCTTTTTAACTTCCTTAACCGCTCTAAGCCCTGCTCCCAAAACGATAATTGCACTGCGAAAAATCATCGGTAGACTCACAATCAAAAAGTATCTAGAAGCCTCTGCTCTAATTGCTGATTCCGCGCCTAAAAGACGCGGAATCACATAGCTTATAGCACACATAAAAAGCCCCTCTAGAAAACCCACAATCCCTACTAATAGCACGCCCTGAGCCGCACTTTTATTTACCCAATCTTGGTCTTTTTGGCCACTCGCCCGAGCAATATTCGCAAGAACACCTACGCCCATCGCATAAAGAGGCGCATTGGAAAGCCAAACCATCGTGGAGGTTACCCCTACTGCCGCCGAGGCCTGGGCACCCAAACGACCCACCATCGCCGTATCCACATACTGAACAATCGTCATCAAAAGCTGTTCAATAACGGTGGGCATGGCCAGGCTCCACAACAATATTAATTCGTTCCTACCGGTCTTGGCATTATATCGCATTCTCGTTTTTCTCCAATAAGGGAATTACCTTTCCTAAATCTTCCAAATAGTAGTCAACGTCCTCATGCTCCGAAGGATTTTCCGGGCACCACAAATCCGGGATAAAGATAGTCTTACAGCCCGCCTCTCTTGCCGCCCGAATGCCGTTTTTAGAATCCTCAATCACCCAAGCATCTTGAGGCTTTACGCCCAATTTCTCGCAGGCCAAAAGGAATATTTCCGGGTCCGGCTTAGAATTTGTAACCAGATCGCCACTTACAATTATTTCAAAATAGTTACGGATACCTGCCCCATTAACATTCTTCATAATCCAATTCTCGGTTCCCGATGAAGCAATTGCTACTCGGTAGTCATTTGCTTTCAGATATTCAAGTAGGTCAAGCAATCCTTTTTTTATCTCTACCTGATGCTTCGCGTAATAATCGTCAAGTAATTTATCTTGAGCCTCTATAAACTCCGCAACCGCCCCGTCTGTTCCCAGACGTTCTTTTAGTCGCTCTCTTACATACGCTCCTGTGGTGCCTACAATTTCATATATAAATTCATTCACCCAGGGCAGGCCTCTAGCTTCACCTAACTCTACCCAGGCTTGACGATCCACTACTTCTGTATCAAAGATTACGCCGTCCATATCAAATATTACTGTTTTCATCCTACCTCCTAACGCTCCACCATTCCTTATTATTTACGCAAATATTGGCAAACCGCATCAATTTGTTCTGAGAAGCTTTCGCCAAATTTTTTTTCAAAAAAAGCGCCGCCAATAGTAAAAGCCCGTAGTTTTTTTAATGACTTAAGAAAGTCAAGGCGCTCATAACTATTCACGCTTCCTGCAATATAATACTCCTTTTTGGCTCTTTCGTCTATCTCCTTTAATAGCTTTTCCGGCTCTCCTCCTAAATACCGAAAAGCCGAAAGACAAATGCCCATGGTGTCATTTGCCACCGTCTCTTCCATCGCCGCTACCACTTCCGGAATCGGCCTCCGCATACGGGTATCCTCATCTAGCGCAACAAAGGGCGAATACCCCATATTATACTTCTTACACACCTCATGAACGCTGGGATAGTAAAGCGTTCCTAGCAAATGATCCGCTCCGCACTTACCGGCTATCTCTGCCGTATTAAGACAGGTCTCTTCATCAATATCTAGCTCCTCAATATACGTTCGCTTGCCGTTTTCCTTCATCAAACCAAGCAATTCCGTCATACTCTTCGTAGTTGTTCCTGCCACCTTAAAGCCCCAGTGTTTCGCTAGCGCATCCTTACTTTCCAGGAACACTTCTTTAGCATTTTCCACCGTCACATCATTCCAAGTCAGCATCACTATCAAATCTAAGTTGTTATTCATTTCACTACCTCTTTTACTATTTTATCTACCGTTTAACAAGGCATAATAAGCCTTCTCACACGCTTGCTCCATCCAAGCTACTTTAGCAAAAGCATCATCTAAGGTTTTACCTACCGCTACTCCCCCATGGCTTCCCATGATGCAAGTATCTGAATTAACAAGAGCATCCGCTGTCAGCTCTGCCACATCATTCGTTCCCGCATCCGCATATGGCGCACAAGGAATTACTCCGCTTTTGCCCTCGCCGATAAGATCAAGGGGGACATCCTTACGTAAAATCGCAAAGACCGAGGCCCATTCCCCATGAGTATGTACAATCGCGCCAATATCTGGCCGTTTACGATAAATCGCCACGTGCATATACCACTCACAAGTAGGCTCACTCCAGGGCACGAAGATTTCTTCCTCCGTATTCGTTATGAACCGCTCCCAGCCTCTAGCATCCCGCAAATTCTTTTGAAAGCACCATTCTGGGCTACCCGATACATAGACTCTACCCGTCTCCAAATCCCTTACACTGGTATCGCCCGATTCACCCGAAGGCGAATATCCTCTGATATTTAATAATCTTGTACCCCGGGCACACTCGTTTTTAAACAGTATTTCATCGTAATTTTGAAAAATATTATAGTTATCCATAAAAGCCCCTTTCCTAAATCCTTTTCACGTTAGCCAATCTTAATCGGCTCGCCTAGTTTCTCTGCCATAATATACTTTTTGGTAACCGATTCAATCCAAGCTAAGTTATTAATCGCATTATCGATATTATCCGCTACCGCTAATGCACCAAAGTCATACATCAAAACACAAGCTTCCTGTTTTAGCTTTTTGGTAACCTCAGCAAAATATTCTTCGCTTTTACTTGGGGCCATAGTAACACATTCAACAGCAGTACTGGCCTCTATCTGCTCTGCCAACACATAGGGAATATTCTCTTTACGCTGAGCCCACAACGAGCTAAATACGGGATAAGAATGAAGAATCGCATTCACATCCGGCCTTGCTCGATAAACCGCCAAGTGTAAATCAAGAAATTCGCTCGGTGGTGTTACTTCTGTCACCAAGTCCCCTTCTGCCGTAACTACCGCCATATCGCTACCGTGATAATCCGTGGGATCGCTAACGTAAAACGTTCCCGGCTTTATGGAAATAAATACATAACCCGACTCTCCATCTCGCACGCTTACTTCTCCTAACTCTTCATTAGCCAGAAAGCCACCTTCATACGCTCGATGAATTCCCCGAGCCACTTCATCTTGAAACAACTTGATTTTGTAAGCATCTTTCTTATTCATAAACTCCTCCTTTGTTTGATTGGTATCGGATAATTAGAAAGGACTCGTGTCCTTATAATCACCCGTTTTATTCTTTACCCTTTCCTTAAACCTTTCATAGAAAGGATGATCACCGTTAATCTTTAATTCTCTAGCAACCCAAAATGCTAAATACTGAAAAAATGCGGTCAAATATAAGGGCGTGAAGGCTTCATCAAGCTTATCTAACCCAAATTCCGAAGCACTGATAAGATAGCATTTATCGGTAAGCGCCTGACTGGCATAAGAGATTTCCCGAATACGGTCAGATGCCCCGTCGCCACCATCAATAAAGAAAAGTGTATAGCTGGGATCCACTTGCAAATTGGGACCATGGATAAACTCCTCCACCTCATAATAGGTGGTCTGTACATGAACCATCTCCGCTAATTTTAAAGCGCCTTCTCTGGCTGTACCAAGATTAGCACCACTAGCCATTAACATAACATGCTCCATTGACAAAAAAGCTTTTTCATGTTCACGGCAAAAGCCCCTGGCATATTGATATACACTGTGATGATTCAGGGCTGCGCCCTTCATCTCCCGTACCTCTTCTTCATAAGTACTTTTACCTATCTCCTCTGCTGTAAGCTCAAGTGCCAATAGCATACAATACCCACTCAAGGTAATTACACCCTTGGTAACATAGCCGACACTTTCTTCACCTACCCCGTACTCAAAGGCTTTATCTGCCATCTGGCCAATCGTCGAATCTAAGTTTCCCAGAACAGCTATTGCTCGGCCTCCTGCCTTTTGGTATTTTTCAACCGCCTCGTACACATTCGTACTACAGCCGCTTTGAGAAACAAACAGATAAACATTATTATCATCCTGCTCTTCATAATAGCAAAACTCAAAAGGCGTAATTAATCTCACCTTACTCTTAAGCCGCTGTAACATGAAGCTCCTAGCACACATGATAGCGTTATACGAAGAGCCCGAAGCCACAAATACCAGGATTTTCTTCTGGCGAACTCCAGCACTCACTAGCTCTTCAATTAAGGGCTGCACCAACGCCTGCCGCTTGTCAATATTGCCTAGCAACACTGAAGTTGTTTCCTTAATATAATCTTCCATAGTCTTACTCATAACAATGCACCCCTTCACAATTTAATTTAAGCCGGCGATAAACGCTTCTACTTCAGCGAGGGATGGGTAACCACATCCCGGTTTCTTGGTCATGCTTCCTTGGCGCGTCACCTTGTATGCAGCATATTTGCTAGCCCACTGGGTTGCCTCCCGCAAGCTTTTACCCCAAACCAGTCCGGCGGAGACAGCCGCAAGATAGCCGTCACCGGCACCGATGGTATCCACTGCCTTCACCGATGTAGGCGCAACTTCCCAATATTCATCACCATCCAAAACTACGCTTCCCTCCGCTGAACACGTCATAATCACCCCTTTACAGCGATATTTCTGCTGAAGCTGCTCTACGATTTCCTTTTTTGATACCCTTACATCTTCTTCATATCCGCATAAGGTCTTAGCTTCCACATCATTCAAAACTATATAATCCAGATAGTCCAAATTCCCCATCTCTTCGCTTGGAAGTGGACTTACATTACATAATGTGGTCATTTGATATTCTTCTTTAGCTATCTTTGCGCCTGCCAATGCCTTTTTAAAAGGCATTCCAAAGCCGGTAATAAAAACCTTGGCTTCTTTCATCGCCTCGATAGCATCATGAATTTCTTCAGTCGTCAAAGCCATACACGCACTATCACCGTCCACAATCGTATTCGTACTATCCTCTTCAATCATAATTAGCCCAGTCCCTGTAGACACCGAATGATCCCGGTACATAAACGTTGTATCAACGCCCGACTCAGACATCCACTGATCACCCATGTCTCCCCAAGGATCATAACCTACCTTACCGATATATCCCGTGCTGACGCCAATTCTTCCTAGCGCCACCGATACCGTCGCCCCCTTGCCACCATCTTCTTCCACATGCCAATTAGTGGCTTCTAATGTTTCTCCCCGCCTAGGGAAACGCTTGATATGACAAACCTGCCCTACACCATGGCTATTTAATACAATTACATCAATTGGACCATTTTTTCCCATATCACACCTCTTAGTTTTCATCTAACAAATTCCGAATAACCTGATACCCCCGCTCTGCTGAATAATCCGACTCATCAGCATAGCGGCTAAATAGCTCTAATGATAAATATCCCTGGTATTCAACTTCCTTTAAATATTTTACGATTCTCGCAAAGTCCATCTCCCCGTCCCCGGGAATCAGATGATCCTCGCTGGTCTTTTCGCAATCAACGAAATGAATATGCTTTACATCCTCGCCCATCTTTTCAAAATAATTGCACAGTGGTTCACCATAGGTAAAGGGGGCTGCCAAATCAACCATACATTTAAAGCGAGGAGAATCCACCTGATCAAGAGCCCACTTCACATCATCTGCGCTCACAATTATCGTCCCCTCGTATGGCGTAACCGGCTCGAGAATAATCGTCTGCCCGATTTTCTCTGCATATTCGGATAAAATACACATATTTTCAATAAAAAGCTTTTTCACCTCTTCCTTGTCCCTGCCATATCCCGGGTGATTGCACGCTAGCATACAATAATCAGCATTTATCTCCTTGGCCATATCTAAAGACAATTTAAAATACTCTAGGCTTTCCTTATTCATCTCCTTGTCTTCAAATATTAGGCTATAGGGAGAACCCGTATTCTCTGGCACGTAATCACAAATCGGCAAACCATAATCCTTAGATAACTGAATGATTTTCTTAGCTCCGCCTTTGGCCAAATCAGGGGCATAGGCGTGGGGGCGAAAGCCACCTATTTCGATTCCGTCATAACCATTCTTCGCCGCCGCCTCAAAGGCTCGCTCAATTGGATAATTCGAAAATCCCCCGGTGAATAACGCAAGCTTCATAGCCATAAATATTTCCTCCTTCTCCGTCTTGCCTAAGTTTCTTTTAAAATATTAGCAATATGCTCTTCCATTTCTTTCGTCCTCTGACTATCTAGATAGCCAAAATCAAAACGCAAACTCCCACGCTCTCCTGCTCCTAATGTATTGTAATAACCATGTTCCTTCTGATAGGCAGTCGAACGATTGGTACCGGTAGTTGGCAGGGCAATTCCCACCCCCGCTTCATCACCTGTACAACAATACCAGCGCAAAGCATAAGGCAGCTCTGTCGTTCTAAATCCCACATAGCACGAATCACCCTCTGGCATCACTTGTAAGGCGTGAGCCCAGTCCTTCCCATCTCCTTGATACTTAATATTTATACACATCTCGGGATCGCAGCATTGGTTATTCAGATCAAGCACATCCAGAAGTGTCGGTTCTTCCAGTAATTTTCGACTAAATTCCCGCATTTTTACTGCCCTTGGCGAATCCCCTTCAAGTACAGGTGGATCCGGTTTAATATGTTCCTTATCCTTCTTCGCACTGTAAACAAAGCGAGAGCCGTCAACTGCCAACCAGTTCATATGGCACATAAACATGTATTCCAACGGACTATGTCGACGGTTATGGATATCAATATGCATCTCCAGTACGGAACTTCCGCTGTATAGGCGAAGCTCTGGGCTATAAGCCCAATGATATTCCTGGCTATTTCGATATACGTACGTTCCTCCTACCGCTAAATACCTGCCTTTTTCATCACACCCTATACCGGTATACGTATCCGTATAGTTTGCAAAGGGCAGTTCACCATGCAACGGATAATCTTCACCTGCTTCTGCACAATTGATATTCGTTAGGCCGCAATGTAGAAGTAGACCGCCGTAGTTGTCGCCAAATTTAGTGGTGTTTTGTGGTTCCTCAAAAATTGATTTTTGGGTTAGCTTCTTTCCCTCAAACTCCGCCAACCATATTTGCTGACCCATATAGGGCAATACCACCATATTGCAATGTGCATTCTCTATTCGCAGGCCACAAACCCCTGTGCTAAAGCGAAAGGTCGTAGCCTTTAATTCACCACTACACAATAACTCATGAGGACGGTCACCAAAGAAAGATGGATTAAAATTCACTTTTGTCATTTCCATATCTAGCTCCTTTCGCACCGAAGACAGCTATACATCATACCCTAATTCCGTTCTGGCTAGTTCATCCATCTCTCTCTTTAACTCATCCGGTACAAAGTCTTGATCAGCCGGCATACGAGAATGCATACCCGTCGGTCCACCGCCATATTTCATCGCATACATCCAAGCCGCATTAAACGGCGCCTTTTTACACAGGTTACGTATTTTCAAGACTTTTTGTTGGGCCGCGACACATTTCTTATAATCCCCGGCAAGCCCAGCCTCCACAATATCAATCATCTCCTTAGGAAACGGCACTGCCATAAAGGACACGCAGCCAACCGCTCCTAACATCATCATTACGCCATCTAAGCCATCGCAGCCACCAAGGAAGTCAAAGTTTTCGGGATCGATTCGTAAAATACATTGCTCAAAATTGAGAATATCTACCGAAGCATCCTTAAAGCCCCTTAAATTCGGATGTTCATTTACTAACTTCGCTAAAGTCTCTGGCGCAAATAGCGTACCCATTTGCACACAATTGTAGATATAAACCGGCTTCTTAACATAGTCTATTAGCTCTGCCGCATATTCATACAAAGCATCTTGAGTATGGCGAAAAAACGGTGGCGCCGTAATACAATAGCAATCTGCCAAGTCGGTTTCCTCATAAAGGTCTAATAAGGCCTTGTTCATTTCAATCGTATTTTCAAACGAACACGCCATGATTTTTGCATTGCCCTTGGTCACCCCTTGTACCGTTTTCAGCAGTTTAATTTTTTCATCGTTAGATAACGCTTGCGACTCCGCTGCTAGCCCATTGATAAAGAAGTTTTTAATTCCTTTCGACATATGCCAGGAAATTAGCTCCTCTACCTGCTTGTAATTAATCGACTTGTCCTCGTTGAATGGTGTCAAGATTTCATCAACCACTCCTGTAATAAAATGTCCCATCTTTGTTCCTCCTTATCTTTTATATGAATTTTAATTTACACGAAAAGCGACGCTGCCCCTAGGACACCACTCTCCTCCATCAGCTTTGAAAAACCTAATACCGGTTGATGACGAAAATGCACTCTTGCTTGCAAGCCTTCTTCTATCTCTTTTTTAAAGGGCTGCAAACCACGAGCAATACCCCCGCCCAAAATAATAATATCCGGACAGTACAAGTAAATATATTGGTTCAAACCTTCCACCAAAAAATGTAAATATTCCTCGAGAATTGCTAGCATTTTGCTCTCTCCTGCTTTTGCCCGCCGGAAGAAGCTTTCATTGGTCATTCCCGGTTCAATCTCTTGTAGATATTTTCCTAGCGCTATTCCAGAGCAGGTTCCCTCTAAACACCCAGAAATACCACAATAACACGGGGCCTCATCATTTGACCATTCGCTATCTCGAGAACGTACCTTAATGTGTCCTGCCAAATGGCAAAACGCTTCATCACCGAAGGGCTGACCCTTGACACATAAACCAATTCCCACCCCACTGCCAAGGGTAATGGTTAAGGTCCGCAGATAACCTTTGCCTGCCCCAAACCTTGTTTCCGCTAAACCTATTAGGCGGGCGTCATTATCTGCCCTTACCGTTAGACCCAGCTCTTTGTTTAAGCGTTCTATCAGGGGATATCCTTCCGTCATATACGGAACAAAACAGCTCATCCCGTCAATCGTACCGTCCTGAAAGACATAGCTGCCGATGGAGATTCCTACACCTAACATTTCCGCCTTAGCCATACCCGTCTCTTGAAGGCAGGCATTAAGCTCGGCTTTTAAATTAGATAGAAACTCCTGCTCGCTGTCTTGACAGGTGTTAAATATTTTCGCGTTAATTACCTGCCCTGCTTCCAAGTCCACAATCCCTAGCTTTGTCCTCGTCCCGCCGATATCGATTCCCACAGCGTATTTTGTCATAACACAACCCATCCTTCATCAAGAAAAGTACCTGGTTCAATTCCTTTAGCAACAGCACATTGATACGAAATCAGCTGTAGATATAGAGCGATAATCAAGGTCGTATAGGCTGCTGGCAGTTCAAACTCAGGATAATTTAGGCATACCCCGCCTACAGCTTCCTTCCCCGCAGCACCTATGTATATTGATTCGGATACCGATTCGTTAATCTTCCCCCAGATCATCTGGGAACGGGCATCCGGCAGTACATCTAAAAATATTGGTATTGTCTTTTGCGCAACCTGCTTACTAAAGCGTATCACTTCCATCGGCCCATGGTAGAAATTATCTATCGACATAACATTACTCATGATTTTTGCTGTCTCTTCAATCCACAAGGAACCGCTTCTCATCATGTTAATTCCGTATCCCCGAGACAATAAGTAGTAACCATCAGCTTCCGCAAAATACGGAATCTTCTGTATTTCTTCAAATATCGCCTTCTTATTTGTCTCCATCCAGGTAAAAGCATGCTCTAGCTTTTGCAGCAAGGCTGAATCCGGCCTCTCCTTACCCATCAGCGAAACCAGAAAAAGGCCACATAATGCCAACGAACTATATGCCTTAATACACACTATGGCATCGTAACTGGCAATGTCGTGAAGCACATATGTGCAATTTTTTGCCATAGTGCTATTAGGAGTCATCGTCACCGCTACAGAAGTATACTGATTGTCCTTTAAATACTGGGAAAAATCTGCCACCTCACGGCTTTCGCCTGAGCGAGACATCATAATATAAAGGGCTTCCTTCTTCATTCGTTCCGGATGCTGTATTAAGTCCGCTGTCTCAACTAATGACACCCTAATATTCAACATCGCCCTTAATGCCTCATACATTGGCATTAAAGAATAAAAGGCACTGCCCATTGAGGTTAAAACAATCTCCTCAGCCTCACTCATTAACTTACTAATTAGAAGTACCTCTTCTATTTTCTCTTCCCTTAGATCTTGCAATACTTTTTTTAGCTCTAACGGTTGCTCATATATATTCTGTAATAATACGTTCATACTCTACCTCAACATCCTCTATATTCTATGGCAAAGGGCAGTTTCCCTCGGTAATAAGTCTCCTCTATAACCGCCGCTTCTAGACTACTGCGAAACGACTCATCGGAAGTACCCTCGCCTTCAATAATAACCTTACCAGGATCAAATAAGACGCAGCCACAAGCAACCGCCTTACCAATTCCCTTGCCAAACTCTCTTAAATCCTTTTGCCGTTCCTCCTCTTTTAGCATTTGCCTGAGCGTAGCCCCACTATCACTAAGTGCTCTGGCAATCAAGAAATTATTATTCTCACAGTGAGTAGAAGCAAGCACCTTATCATCCACCTCTAAGGCCGTACCAACCTCATCTCCAATACTAAAGCGCAACACCGTCTGTCCTTGCCTTCCCATGCTCTTTAGCTCGACCGCCTCGCAGCCTCTGCGAGCCACCGCTGCCGCACCTAGAAAAGCACCTGAGTATCCCAGACTAGTTACCTCAATAATCACCTGCGCTTCAGGGTGAATACGGAAAAATTCTTTTAAAAGATTCGGCTTAAACCGTTCAAACATTAAAGCAACGCCGCCGCCAATAATTATTTTTTCAACCTTGGCAAAACTATATGCATTTGCAAGAATTCGCCCTAAATAATCTCCTTCTAGGGCCAACGCTTCAAGAGCTACTAAATCTCCCTTAGCCGCTAGCTCCGAAATCACTTTGCCATCAACTGGCTGATTACTAATTTTATCTATTCCGCTAGCCGCCACGTAGTTATCTCGAAGCCCTCTCCCCGAAGCATACATCTCCACATTTCCTTGAACGCTGCCCGTATCCGAAAATCGCCCCTGCTCTTCCACAACAAGCATGCCTATCTCTCCTGCATGCCCATATTCACCGTAATACAATTCATCATCTAAGATTAAAGCTCCGCCAATCCCCGTACTGACTGTCATATATAGAAAATCACGATCCTCTTTTGCACTTCCAAAGTATTTCTCTGCTAAGGCACAAGCATTTCCGTCATTATCGGCAAAAAAGGGGATCTTAAATTCCATACTTAGCCTTTCGCAGATCGGCAGATTCTTAACCAACAAAAAGTCCGACTCAACCCAAACCCCTGTCGCGGGGTCAGCGATGCCAGGAATTGTCACCCCGCCGGCCTTTGCCTGTTCTGCCAGTTCCGGGCGAGTTGCACAAACTCCCCGTAAGGACGCAATTAGCTGCTCCACAATCGCTTCTACCGAAGTTTTCGTCCACTCTTTTCTCTCCTGATAGAGAATTTGACCATCATCACTTACAAAGCCAGATATATATTTGGAACCTCCTATATCTACAACCATATATACATTCATCTTTTCAATCCTCATAAGCCGGTAACATAATCTCATCCAAAGCCGAAACCAAAGGAATGCTTAAATCAATTCCCATATTTTTGGCAATTAGAAAGGATAATACTTGAAACGGAATCAGATACTCAACAGCGTTAACAAAAGGGATGTCCGAACTGTGAATGGTCAGGACATCGCCTGAGACCGGCTGTATATTACTAGTAACCATCACGCAATTAGCGCAGTAAGACTTAACCGCCCGGGCAAGCCGTTCCATCCGCTCCCTTTCCGCTCCTTTTTCCGCCATCACAAAAAAAACAATATCCGTTGGTTTTAAAGCACGAAAGGGACCGTGCAAGGATTCCTCTAGCTCTAGGGCAAGGGTTGGCTTTTGGTGGCATTCAAAGAATTTAAGTGCTGCCTCCTGGACCGTTCCGTAATTCGCTCCATACCCAAGCAAGAAAAACTTATTCGCCGCCATTATTCGCTCATAATTATTTTCAAACCACGCTTTTGTATCAACTACCGTCTGACCAACGTTTATCGGCAACTGCTCACATCCGTGTAAATATTCCTGGTACTCAGCAAACGTAATATTACCCGCTTGATATCCCGCTTCTAGAAAGTTTAGAAAAATCATAAACAGGGCCATCGTCTGCCCTTTTGTTGCGGCCATTGCCACTTCGTGCTGACCGAGTTTAGGAAGAACAATATTCGACTCCCTTGCTAGAACTCCTGTAGGATTTAGGGTTGTTGACATAACGCAGATTCCTGCTGTCTTAGCCCTTCTTGCCGCATCCACTTGTCCGCGAGAATGTCCGGACTCCGCTGGGCATACCAACAGTATTTCTGACGGTTCATAATTTCCCGAGGCATCAAAGCTTCCATGATTATGAAACACTCCCGCCGGTATTGCCTCCGCCTCCGCTTTTAACAGCTTTTTGGCAGCAAAACTCAGGGTATATCCTGCATAATACGGCGAACCATTACCTACAAATATCACCTTTCGGAACCGCCGCTTACGATATACCTTCACAAAATCTGCTGTTAGCTCCTCCCTATTTGCGAAAATTTCTTTTAGCAAGCCTTCTTGTTCTTCGATTTCTTCCATCATCGTATTATGCTGGCTCATTCTCTTCTCCTATAACTACTTTAATGATTCGATAAATTCATTCACTTCGCTAAGCGGTCGATACGCCGGTATCGTCCCTTCGTACTGCACAGACAAGGCCGCATACTTATTCGCCCACTCCATTGCTTCTTTCAATTCCTTGCCCCAAACTAAATTGGCAATTGTTGCCGCCATAAAGCCATCACCAGCACCAGCAGTATTAACTACCTTATCCACTTTAACCGGTTCAACGCCCCATGTCCTCTCGCCGCAAAGAGCCATACTCCCCTTTTCGCCTAACGTCATCACAACATTAGCTACCTTATATTTTTCTTGGACTTCCCTTGCTAGCTGCAGGGAATCAATTTCTTCATTCTCAATTTCATCACAAATATATCTTCCCTCCACCTCATTTATGAATAGGTAATCAATATAGTCCAATTCGCCCATTGCTTCTTCCGGCAAAGGGCTGGGGTTTAATGCCGTGCACATTCCCAATGATTTGGCATGCTTTGCCCCAATAAGAGCAAGTTTCATGGGCACCTCAAAGCCGGTTACAAAGTACTTAGAGCCCTTCATCGCCTCAATAGCATCAATTACCTCCCGCTCTGTTAAAGCGACCGCCGAGGAGTCCCCATCGATAACCGTATTCTGTCCATCTGGTCCAATCAAAATCAAACCTGTTCCCGTTGAAACCTCATCTGTCCGGTACATATAGGTGGTATCAACCCCAGCACCGCCCATCCACTTTTCCCCGAGGTCTCCCCAAGGATCATTTCCCACTTTACCTATGTAAGCAGTGTTAATCCCCAGTCTGCCAAGGGCCACGGAGACATTGCTCCCTTTTCCCCCGTCCTCCGCAACATACCAATTTTTAACGCTTAAAGTCTCCCCCCACTTGGGCATATGATCGGTAAATGCATACTGGCCAACGCCATGACTATTCAACACAATAACATCTTTTTCCTTCATAATTACCACCCTTTCGTTTCATGAGATAGAGGATGATCTAAAGTCTCTTCTGTAGAATATAGCGTAACATCCGCTACATATCTGGGAATAATCGTAACTGGGTAATCGACTGTCGGCTCACTAAACATCAGAATTCGACAAATCGTCTGTTTCCATGCCCCCGTTGCCACCATATAAATAAAGCGTTTCGCGTTCAACATCAGCTTAAAGCCAATCGTTATCGACTTCGGCGGTACCCGATCCGTGCAAGCGCCAAAAGAGCGATGAGCCAGCGCTACAATAGTATCTTCATTTAAATCTACAATTCTCGTTTTACTCTGGGCATATTCTTCTACTGATATATGACGACAATAACTATGGGGCGCTTCATTAAACGCAACCAACCCGGCGGCGCCAATGCCCGCCCAAACCGTATCTATTCCGCCCATTTTTTCACACAGTTCATCGGCATAATCCATATCATTAATTCTTGGCCAGATTCTTTGCTCTTTCGGAACATTTAGCTCATCATCAATCCGTCCATAGAAGCACGCATTCATTGTCCCTTCCAAACTTTCATACGAATCCTCGACTGGATAAGGGCGCCCCTCCCAATCAAGAAATTCATCCATATGAAAAATCCATAAATTCTTCAAACTAATCCGCTCTTCATTTACTCTCCTTGTAAACGTATCATATTCATCGGTGGGACCTGCTGGTAGTACCCATTTTGTTAGCATCCCTCTCTTATTATGTTCAATCACTTCCTCCGCCATCAAATTCCCTAAATCAACCATTAGTTTCTCACGGTTTTCCCGAACTTCTAATTTGACTTTTCGTCCTTCTTGATTTAACAGCTCCTCTTTTGGAATAGAACACCATTTAAATATTTCATCCTTGGTAAGTCTATTTGTCTCCACCTGCTTCACCTCCATATTTACTTCTGTAAAAAACGACTACCCAATCCAGCACACAAAGTACAAAGATTGGGTAGTCACTATAATATCCTGCATCTTTACGATTGTGATGCCTCAAGCGCTGCGCGCTCAGCCGCCTTTTCAGCAATAATATCAGCATTTGCTTTTTTAAAGTAGTAATAGAATGGAATTGCCGAGAAAATACCTACTCCTGCTGCAATCAAACTAGGAACCGGGCTATCAATAAAGGTAGTTACAACCAAAATCATCGTCGGTACAATTGCTAAAACAGTCATTAATGGAGCCACTGGCATCTTCCATGTAGGATGGTAATTGGCATTCTTTCTAACCTTAAACCAAGTACAGAATGTTAAAATATTACGAATTAGACAAATAAAGGTAAAGTAGCCTAACAGTGCTGAAAGAGATGAAGCAAAAACAAAGATAATCGCTACACCGCTTTGCCATAGCATTGATACGTATGGAGTCTTCCATTGCTCGTGAACTTTACCCCATGACTTCCACCAGAAACCTTCGGTAGCAGCTTTATACTGCACCCTGGCTTGGAACATAATCAAGGATGATAGTGAACCCGTAACAACCACAATGGCTAGAACGGCGGCAATCTTACCGGATACAGCGCCAAATACACCTTCAAACGCTGTCGCAATCGGCGCATCCGAACCAGCTAATACCGATACATCTGTTAAACCTACCGCTGCCGTTGATAATCCAGTGTATAAAGCTGTACACAAAAGAACGGTACCGATTAACGCGATTGGAAGATTTCTTCCCGGATTTTTAATTTCACCTGCCATCGTTCCACAAGTTTGCATTCCGTCATAAGACCAGGTCGTTGCTGCAATTGCAAGAATTAACGCCATTGCCCCTGTGGAAGCACCGTCAACGATTGGGGCACTGTAGTTAGCTGAGTTAACGTTAAACAGGCCTACTAAAACTAAAAGGATAAAAGGAACAATCTTAACGCTAGTAATTAAATTTTGCCACTTAGCCCCCGCTTCCATTTTAATCATATGCAGTAGCGTAAAGATAATAATCAAACCAACCGATACTAGTTTCACTGTCATCCCACCCCAACCTGTAAAGTAAGCAAGGTAGTTACCTACGGCGATTGCCATAATTGCAATTCCAACCGGGTCTGTCGCGATAAAGCATGACCAGCCACCAAAGAATGATAAGAAGTACCATTTCGCTTCACGGAAGTAAACAATGAAAAGTCCATCCTCCGGGTAAGCAGTCATCAACTCGGTATAGCACAGATTCTGCGGAATCATGATTAAACCGCCGATTAAAAAAGCTAAAATTGTAAAGAGTGGTGTCCCTGCGGTCTTAGCAACCTCACCAACCGATGAGAAGATACCTGAGCCAACCGTCGTTCCCACTCCTAGAACTATTGCCGACATTAATCCCAACCGTCTTACTAGATGCTTCTCTCCACCTGTCTGGGGAGCGACATTCGTTTTTTCTGACATAAAAACTCTCCTTCCTCTTCCATAAATGTGAAAAACACAACAAGTGATTAATATATCTTGTTTAGTTGTATTATATTCTTGCAACTTGTTTATTTCAATAGTTTTTACCTAATATTTCTTTTTTTGGCTTAATCACTAATTTTTTTGATTTTTTTTGTATGATTTCACCTGTTTATTTACATCTAACCATTTATTTATAGCAAGCTTTACTAGCTTATTAGAAATTTATATATTATTTTGTTTTTTATTTGTTTTTTAAGAAAATACAGTTTAATAGCTTGCAATACAGCAGTATATATATGTCAATCAATTGCTTTTTATTCCAGTTTATATTATATTATTTTTATAACTTGTTTATCGAAAGGAGATAGAAATGGAAAAAGCTTTTTTTATGGGAATTGATACTGGAACAAATTCCAGCAAAGGAGTTCTCATTGACGCAAGCGGAAATGTACTTGCTGAGCACGCTACCGAACACGCCATGACCAATCCGGCACCAGGGCACTACGAACACGATGCCGATAAGGACTGGTGGGGCGATTTATGCACTATCAGCCACGCCTTAATTGCTAAATCCGGCGTTGACCCTAAGGACATCAAAGCAATTGGCACTAGCGCTTTAGGCGCTGACTGTTTGCCCGTTGATGAACAGTGTCGGCCGCTACGCAAAGCAATACTTTACGGCATTGACGCTAGGGCAACTGATGAAATGGCCGAATTGACTGAAATGTATGGCGAAGAACAAATCAAGAAATGGTACGGAAGACCCCTATGCTCAAGTGATGTTATGCCAAAAATCCTCTGGATCAAAAACAAAGAGCCGGAAATTTATGCAAAAGCTCATAAATTTTTAACCGGCTCAAGCTTTCTTACTGCCAAGCTGACCGGCAATTACACGGTGGACAGATTTCTCGGTTTAGCTAGCTTTAATCCTCTCTATTTTAATGACGGTACCCCTAATCCAGAGACCTGCAAGCCTATTTGCAGGCCCGATCAACTTGCCGAAGTCAAAGAAGCAAATGACATTGCCGGTTATGTAACGGAAGCTGCTTCCAAAGACACCGGCCTTGCTATTGGCACCCCGGTTATTGTTGGCACCGATGACTCTGGAGCTGAAGCTATCAGCACCGGTGTAGTTGATGTGGGGAAAATGATGATTCAATTCGGCTCATCGATTTACATGATTCTTGGCACCAAAGACCTTGTAGACGATGACCGCCTATGGCGAGAAGAGTTTATCGTTCCCGGCCTTTGCGATATTTCGGCGGGCACGAACGCTGCCGGCTCGCTAACCAAATGGTATCGAGATACCATCTTCGGCGACGCCTTAGAGATTGAAAAGAACGAGGGCGTTGACGCTTATCAGACCATGATGAACGGAATCGCTGATATTGCTCCTGGCAGCTGCGGACTGATTACTTTGCCCTACTTCGCCGGCGAAAGAACACCGATTAATGACCCTCAAGCAAAGGGAATCCTTTTTGGCCTAACCTTAAATCACAACCGTAAGCATATGTACCGGAGCGCTCTTGAATCAATCGGCTACTCTGTTAACCAGCAGCTAAAGATCATGCTAGAGCACGATGTTCCTATTACCCAAATCTTTGCTGTCGGCGGTGGTGCCAAAAATGATTTATGGATGCAAATTGTTGCTGATATTATCGGAATGGAAATCAGCACGCCTGCCATAACAGTAGGCGCCAGCTTTGGTGATGCTCTTATGGCCGCCTCGGGAATTAAGTATCCAGGCTTTTCTACTTTCTCCAGTCTAACCGACTTCATTAAACCTGGGAAAACGTATATTCCAAATATGGAAAATCACGAGCTTTACAAGAAATACCAAGCTATTTATGATGACCTTTATCCACTCACTGCAAGTCTTATGCACCAACTAGATAATATGTAAACCTTTAGCTCGCAAAAGAGGCTGGAAACATCTCCGTTTCCAGCCTCTTTGTTATTCTGTTTGGGCTAACCGCTCAGTATAGCCATGGGTTGCCTCGATAAATAAATCATACTTTTCTAATAGCTTATCATATACTTCTCGATTTGCAGGATTCGGCGTGTAGATCTTATCAATCCTAGCAAATTTCTTAGCTGCTTCTTGAATAGAGCTCCATTCTCCCGCCCCATAACCGGCAATAATCGCCGCTCCTAAACAGGCCGCATCTTGGGTATTCTTCATTGTCACAACCTCTCGGTTCATTATGTCAGCCTTAATTTGACACCAAAGTGGACTTAATGAGCCACCGCCAAGCGAACGCACCTGCGTCACCTTAACCCCTGTCAGCTCTTCCGTATAATCAATCATTTTCGTAATATTACAGGCCAGCGCCTCCATAAATGCCCGAATAATATGCCCCTTTGTATGCCCCAAGCTTAGACCATATAACACCCCGCGCCCATAGATATCCCGGTGAGGGTTGCCCGCACCACCAAAAAACGGCATTAAAAATAGCCCTTCGGCCCCTGCCGGCGTTTCCGCTGCTAATGCTGTCATAAGATCATAGGCATCGCCCTCCCCAGAGGCCGCCAATAATCTCTCCTCATTGCAGAGAGTATCTCGTAACCAGCGAAATAAAATGCCACCCTTAGCACCGGCCTGAATCATATAGACATCTTCCATATCACTATAATTACAAGGAACACAACCTTTATCATCAAAGATAGGGCGATCTATCGTCGTGCAAACCATTAAAGCCCCGCCGGTTGACTCGGAGAAAATCCCTGGTTCAACATTACCAACGCCAATGGCTCCGCTACTTTGATCCTGCCCCCCCATTACCAGCATTAATCCCTGGGGCAATCCTAATTCGTCAGCTATATCCGGTAAAATTTCACCCACTACCGTCCCACTTTCATATATCCTCGGAAGTTGTTCGGCTGTTATCTGTAAATATTCCATCATTTCCGGCCACCACTCTTTTTTCGTTATATCCCATAAATAAGAAGTGCACCAACTAGAGCCATGACTGGCCTTGATTCCACTCATATGCCACAAAATATAGTCGTCGCACATAAACATCATGCGCATTTTTTCAAACAGCTCTGGCTTATGCTTGCGAAACCAAAGGATTTTTGTGGCTGGATAGACCGGATCAATCGGCGTCTGACCCGTGGCCTTAACAATTTCCTCAGGCGTAAAACGCTGATTGATTTCGTCCGCCTCTGTCTCTGCTCGGTTATCCATCCAAACATAGAAATTATCAAGGGGTTCCATTTTCTCATCCATAAATACGATGGTCTCCGCCGATGAGTCCATGGCAAAGGCCTTCACCCTTTCCTTATCAACGCCTGATTCAGTCATTACCCTAGTTACGCACTCTTTAAAAGCATCCCAGTAAACACGAGGAACTTGCTCAACTCTTTGAGCAGAGGGTTTCAGCAAATCGTATTCCTGTACATGATGTATAACTTTATTCCCAAAATCATCAAATAGCGCTACCTTTATCGCCGTCGTTCCAATATCAGCGCCCAAATAGTAATTACTTCCCATTTAATCCTCCCTCTTTACTATTCTAATTCTGTTGAAATTAATGCATCTTAATACTAAAAGAACTCTTATCGCTCCTAACAAAAGATGTGCTATAGCCAATTGATTGACCTCTTTTGTCGAAATAATCAGAAGCTAGCATAAATAGCGCCGCACCGTCAGGAACGTTCAACATTTTTCTTGTTTTTGGCATGCCATCAATCACTTCTAAAGTCTGTCGCATACTATATAGCTCAATATCATAAAAGGCGAAAATGTCTTTCATAGTAAAGACCGAAGTATTGACCACCTCTAATTCCGGAAGTATTTCTTTAGGAACATAAATTTCCTCCATTGAAATCGGATCATCACCGATACTGGTAAAATGCTTTACATAAAAAATCTGAGCATCTGGCTCTATATCAAAGTAATTAGCAAATTTATCACCTGCCGGCCTTAATCCTTTCGCTAATTCCTTCACCGTTTCTCTTCGCTGATTAGTAGACAAGGCGCTGATAAAGCCACCGTGCTCCTCTAAAGCCTCTTCATATTTATTACCAACGACAAAGACACCTTTTCCTTGTACCCGTTGCAAAATCCCTTCATTCGCCAAAGCTTCTACCGCATTGCGAACCGTCAGACGGTTAATCCCAAAAGTATCCGCTAACTTATTTTCAGAAGGAATTGCTGTTCCCGGCATGTATTCGCCTTCTTCAATTTTACTACGAATAATTTCTCGTAACTGAAGATAAATTGGCATATGATAATCAATGACCTCATCACTTTGAATACTATATTCTTTACCTTCATTCTCTCTATTCATACCTTATCCTCACTATCCTTATTTACTAATCATACTAACAAACTTAAACCGATCCGAACGCAGCAGCTGCTTGTAATACATTACTGGTACATTTTCCTCGTTAGTTAATACCCCAGCTGTAAAAAACAACGACGAATTTGCCTCTATATCTAGAAGCCCGGCCTCGCTTTCGCTGGCATAAGTAATACTAATACGCTCTTCACCTTTCACCATTTCTTGATGATAAAGATTGCGAAACAAGGAGGCCATCGAGGTTTTATTATTATAATGCTTATCAAAGTCAGGATATTGTTCACAATCTATATAAGAAGTTTCCATAATACTGGGGATATGACCTACCTCGCGAACGCGAATATACTCATACACCTTTCGTCCCAGTGGTATCCTTAGCCTTTTGGAAATTTGTTTAGTTGCTTCGATCACTCGGGCACTAATGATTTTTTTGGACATAGGGATTCCTTGTTGCATCAATTCATCGATCATAGCATCCGCACCGCTCATATTTCGAACTAATTTGGATACAGCCACATATACCCCTGCCCCTTTCACGCGATACAATTCCCCACTCTCTACTAATGTATCCACTGCTTGACGAAGCGTCGAGCGCCTAACGCCCCACATTTCACACAAATCTCGCTCAGAGGGAATGCGAGTATTGGCCGTCAAACGATTTACCTTAATAAAATTTTGGAGTTTTTCAATAGCTTCCACCCCAGGTGGAACTCGATAATCCATCTTATTCTCCTTTCCCCAACCAATGTTTATTCCCCAAGATTATATCATAGACCAAGGGACTTGTTCAAAAAATTTATGGCATGTATGGGTATATAGCAAAAAAACGGTCCTCGTTATAACAATGACCGTTTTTCACCCGTCTTAGCCTTAAGGTTGACCGTAATATCCCCGGGGAGCCTCTTCTGCCGCAATCTGCTCTTTTGTCAAAACCGGAACCTCACGCCCTGTCGCTAAGACTGATAAATACACTTCGCAGGTTTCTTCTAAATAAATAGCCGCACTAAGTGCTTGTTCAAGATCTCTCCCATACGCCATAATGCCGTGTTGTTTTAAAATTACCGCTAGGGCTTTGCCAGCATATGCAACCGTCACTTCTCCCATGCCTTGATCACTGCTTATCGTAAAAGGCGCTACCATAACTTCACCATGAAGCTCATCCACCATGGTGGTCGATATCAGTGGCAACTTATCGGTAACCAAGCTAACCGCTACTGCTTTTGGTTGATGAGTGTGCAAAACCACATTAACCTCGGGCATGTTTTCAAAAATATAAAGCAGGGCCTTTAAATCGCTGGTTGGCCGCCGGGTTCCTTCAAGCACTTCACCCTCACTATTTACCATCACAATATCCCCAGGTACCATTACGTCATAACTTATTGCCGACGGCGTCACAAGAAAAGCATCCTCCCCTAGGCGCAGAGCTACGTTACCACCAGACATCATCACTAATTTTTGTTGCTCCATTTTACGGGCGCAATCAATTAGCTTCTGTCGTTCTTTAAGATATCTCATCCTTAACCTCCTGATACTTACGCCCCTGTTTCAAAAGTCTTTCATATTCTAATACGGGCTCGGCCGAACCAAATATCGCCCGTCCAAGGACCACCCCATCCGCTCCTGCACTGATAACACTCTTTAGATTACTTTCGTTAACGCCACCATCTACCCATATCTTAACCTTATCACCAAAAAGGCACCTGGCGTCAGCGACTTTCTTCAACACTCCTCGGCGAAAGGGCAAGCCCTCTACATCCGCTTCGCAGGAAACGAAAATAATCTGATCCAATTGATCAGCGTATGGTTCAAGAAAAGCTACTGGCGTCTTAATGTTAAGGGCCAACCCCGCTTTCTTCTGATATTGATGAACCGTACTGAGAAATAGGCTGGGAAACTCTAAGGCTTCAACGTGTGCACAAATCATTTCCACACCAGCCTCTACCAAGGGTTCAATATAGTCCATGGGATTCAAAACTTCCAAATGAGCATCAAGAGGAATGTTCGTACTAGAGGCAATCCCCTTAACAGTGTCCATCCCAAAGCTAATCCCTCGGACAAAATTACCATCATCTATATCCAAATGTAAGTGTTCAAAACCTTTCAATCCTTTTAACACATTACGTAAATCCAGCAAATCTGCCGAATAAATCGAAGGGCTAATCGTAAACATATGTGCCTCCTGTTATATTGTCTCTGCCAGCATATCTACCGCCTGCAGAGCAGCTTCATATCGCTTAAACTTGCGCGCGTAAATATCGGCATATTCTTTTCTAGGATAATACGTCTTCCCTATATTAACCATTTTCTCTACCGCTTCCTCAAGGCTAGCAAACACTCCACAAGCAACCCCTGCACCCATGGCTGCCCCTTTTGCCCCCGGTTCATCGCCAGCTAATGTCTCGATTGAGATTTGTAACACATCGCTCATCATTTGTGACCACACTTCACTATTAGAGACCCCGCCAGATAACCGCGCCTTCGTATAAGATTCTATCGGTCTCTTCAAATTATAAACGTGATGAGCACTGGAGAACACCACCCCTTCATAGACCGCTCTAAGCATAGTATTCCTATCATCTGCACCGGTCAGATTTAGAAAAGCCCCCTTCGCATCCTGATGAGTCGCACTGCCAAAAAGATATGGCACAAAAATAACATCGCTGTCTTGAGGCGCGATTGCCTCTACTAGTTTATTACATTCTTGATAAATTTCGCTTATGGCAGCATCTGGTCGCTCAGGACGAAGCAGCGACTTAATAAACCAATTGAAATTACTAGCCGATGTAGGTGTTGAGTCCTCCATGATATAATAGTCCTTCAAATAACTTAAGGTTGCCACGTTTTCCTTACTGTCAATATCCTTTGAAGCCTCTTTACTCAAGTACTCATTTATCGACCACGTTCCGGCAATCAAACATAATTCCTCCGACGATAAGATCCCACTAGCCAGGGCATTAGCGTCAATATCAAAATATCCTGCCGCTACCGGTGTCCCCGCTTCTAAACCTGTTAACTTAGCCGCTGCTTCTGTCACTCGGCCGCTAATCTCGGCACTTTCAAATATCGGCGGCATCTTCTGATAACAATCTTCAATACCTAAAAATTCAAATAACTTCCGTTCAAATCTGCGAGTATCAAGGTCTACTAGACAGCCTGAGGATGCCTCTGTAATCTCCGTGGCAAACTCTCCCGTTAAGTGAAATCTGATGTAATCCTTGATTCCTAGGACCCAGCGGGTCTTTTCCAAAACACCAGGTAAGTGGTCTCGAAACCACGGAAGCATGACCGCCGGTTGGGCTGACCAAGTGGTCTGCCTTGTATAAGGAAAAAGTTTCCGCTCGGTTCCGTCCTCCCGAAACTTCTTACAATAGCCACTCGCCCTATCATCCGTCGAGACAATCGCCGGGTAAACAGCTCTACCCAGTTCATCAGTTAATACCATACCATTGCCATAACCGGTTAGGCCTACTGCTGCTACCTCTTCTCCGGCAATCCCCGCTTGCTCCATGGCATCTCTAATAACCTTGATATTAGCCTTCCATACCTTGTCAGCATCACGCTCAGTAAACCCCGGCTCTGGAATATCCAGTGCTACTTGAGTACTGGAAACGGCAACTTCCTGTCCTTTCAAATCAAATATTGCGCACTTTATGTCACTCCCACCATTATCAATTCCCATCAAATAACGCTTCATCAGTACTCGCAGCCCCTTTCAACCTTACCTTATATTGTCTCTCGGAATTTACGAACCACTGCCATAAAATCCTTAACCCGATTTACGTCAACCCGATTTTCGAATACGCCATCCTTTTTAAAGGTAGTTCCCACAACTGCCGCATCGGCCGTTGTTAGCTTCCGCTCAATCGTCTTGAAATTACAGCCAGTGTTACAAAGTACCACCACATCAGGATTTGCCTCTTTTACACTAGCAATCAGAGCATCATCAACGTCTTGTCCAGCTGCATTAGCCGAGATACACAAACCATCTGGAGACGCCTTGGCAATTGTGGAGCTAGCGATATCCGCCAGCGGTCTTGTATCTAAGTTCCTGTCAGATTCTGGATTTATGAAATAAAACATTTTTAAATCGTCCAAATGAAGCGCTGCTTTACGACGAAGCAACTGACTAAAGTCATTGTCATAAAGGCCACCATCACCCACATACACACCACAAAAAGTACCACGAACAAACTTCGCTTTAACAGCCGCTGCTAGCTCCAGACACGCTGCGCCATCACTAATCGCATCAACACCGTAGGGCACGGTGATTTCCGAACGCAGATTTCCAATAACATACGCCATCGCCGCCGGCGTTACCATATCCATAGTGCGTTGATATGGCAAGCTAAATTCATTGCTAACAATGATACCATCAACACCGCCTTCCTGAAGCGCATGTAAATCTGCCCGGGCATGCTCTATTACCACATCAATATCATTCTCTGTTCTATAAAGCGGATCTCCTGGCAAAGCATCTAAATGAAGCATAGCAATAATCGGTTTCTTAACTCCAAACATTTCCTCTGTCCACAACATATTCATATCTCCTTTTCTCTTTTGCGATTTGGTATACAAGTTATTTATTTTTAAAACATTATATTTGAGATTATTATATCACTTGATTATCAGCTTTTCAATATATTTAATTACGAATATAAATTTTATACACATCATTATTATTTTTTTACATATATATGTTTGTTTTTACTTTTCACTTGCATACGTCCTCAAGTTATGTTAGTTTATTTTTAACTATTTTATAAACATGCACGTGATTATTTTAACTATATTTGTACAATTTTAACATCACCACTATAAACATAAGGAGGCAAAAATGAGAACACTTAGAGATTACTTTTTTGAAACCTCAGTTATAGTTCCCTTAACTGAGTATTCTACAACTAGTCGTTAAACAAATGCGTAACACGCAGAAAAGGAGTGAGTATTTTGGAAACAGTATATGTAGGGTGGCTTTCGATTTTGCCACCAGTAATTGCTATTATCTTAGCTTTATTTACCAAGCAGGTCTTATTTTCGCTTTTAGCCGGAATTCTTTTTGGCACAACTATTTACACCTTCGCCGCAGGCTTAAATCCCATCGTCGGACCAGTTCAAATCGCTTTTGAATTAATTATCCAAAGAGCAGATATGTATATTTTGGTTTTCTGCTTTTTGCTTGGTGCCCTAGTATACCTTATTAAGGTCTCTGGAGGCGCTGAAGCATATGGACGTTGGGCTTCAAAGTTCATCCGTTCAAAGCGTCAGTCGCAAATTCTAACCTTTGTTCTTGGTTGTCTAATCTTTGTTGACGATTACTTTAACTGCCTAACAATAGGTACCGTTATGAAGCCCGTTACCGATCGTTATAAAGTCAGTCGTGCCAAACTAGCCTATATTATTGATACAACAGCTGCCCCCATTTGTATAATCGCCCCTATTTCCAGCTGGGCCGCCGCGGTGGGGAGTCATCTAAAGAGTACCGGCGCTTTCAAATCCGAGTTCCTTGGATTTATATCCAGTATCCCTTATAATTTCTACGCACTTCTAAGCTTAATTATGGTCTTAATGGTCTGTATTTTCAAGTTGGATTTTGGGCCCATGGCAAAATACGAAGCCCTTGCTGAAAAAGGCGATCTTAGCCCCTTAGAAGAGGAGGCCGAATTAGATGATGATTCTTCACAAAAAGGAAGCGTCGCCGATATGCTTGTCCCCATTGTCGTTTTGATTGTTGTGTCGATTATCTCCATGCTATATATCGGCGGATTTTGGGGCGCAGACCCAGCTTTTCGCCTTAAATTTGCCGCTGCCCTTGGTAATAGTGTTGCCGCTCAGGCCTTGGTATGGGGTAACTTTGCCGCTTTAGTAGTCGCCCTTTTCATGTATGTTCCGCGAAAAATCATGACCTTTAAAGAATATATGGACAACATTGTCAAAGGGATGTCTAGTATGATTACCTCTGCCTGCATCCTTCTGCTCGCATGGGCAATCGGCGGTCTCTGCAGCACTCTACTAGGCACCCCGGAATTTGTTAAAGTCATTTTCCAATCCGCTGGTATTTCTGGCATGTTCCTGCCCTGCTTAATCTTTATTCTCGCGGCCGGACTGAGCTTTGCCACCGGAACCTCCTGGGGTACTTTCGGTATCTTAATCCCTATTGTCGTACCGGTTGCTCAGTTAATCTGTCCCGAACTATTAGTGGCCTCCTTAGCCGCCACCTTATCCGGAAGCATCTTTGGCGATCACTGCTCCCCTATCTCCGATACGACCATTCTCTCAAGTACCGGTGCTAGCGTGAATCACCTTATTCACGTTACTACGCAAATGCCGTATGCCCTAACTGTAGCCGGCTGTAGTCTAGTGGGTTATATTATCATCGGCTTTACAGAGAATATCTACATCGCTTTAGGTTCGGCAGTTATTTTATTACTTCTGGTGGTGTTCTTCTTACATCGTTACTCGCTTTCAAAAGCTAAAAAGGAGTACCATAGCCTTATTAATCAAGACACCTAAACTTCACCAGTACTTATATCGAAGAGCTCCGTGTCATTTCTTGACACAGAGCTCTTCGATTACCATCCACGCGGCGTTCATATCTTTAATACTTATTAAATGCTCATTTTACACACCACAACAATTTTTAAGTATTTCAAATAGTTCAGCGGATGTGATTCCTCGAATACCAAGATTCACTAAATCTATTTTTTTATCTTTATTATCTTCAAGAAACCGAAGCACATCTGTCTTAACTTGGTCCGATATCGCAAAACGGCTTCTTGAGTCAACATTAGCCCCTAAACGCAACACATCATTTCTGTGCTTTTTAATACTCTTGCTATCAATAACCTCACCTTTTTGATGTGCTCATAGCCAGCCTCATCGACAAAACCCACAAAGCTATTTATAAATTCATCATCCAAAGCTTCAATAATCAAAACCATATCTAGGTCTTTTGTCTGACGAAAGGGTATCCCCTCCTATTATCCCTTCCATAAAAGTCATCAACCGAAACATACCCTTTATGTTTACCGGGACTACGTCTTAATTTTCTTCTAGCAACTTATCTTTTACAAAAAGGGCTTTAAGATAATCTATCATATCTAAGCGTCGCATTTCCAGCCGAAACAAAATCTTGTGCCAATTCTCATCAGCAACCGCTTCTTGTCCCCAGATAAATCCACACCCTTTACGGAATAAGCTCCAATCCTCTTCCTGAGTGCAGGTCATCTCCTCTTCTAACTCTGGCTCTGCCTCAAGGCTGTCAATCTGTGCTAGTAATTCTGGGGTGATTAATTCTTCCATGCTATAGCTTAATGACTCGATCTGCTCATAATAACTAGTAATAGGCACAAACTCTAGCTGCAGTGCAGTCTGTCTTTGTACCTTGGCCAGAAGACGCGCGGTATTGTACGCATCACATAAACCATCATGCCTTCGGCCGATTGGTTGAACCCTTCCAATCTCCATAGCTGCTTCCAAAGATATTCGTTCCTTCTGACATAACATTTTATCAAATGAATCTTGAAAGTCTACCCATTCATCTAGTAACCAGCTCTGAAAGGTAAATCTTTTTATAGTCATTGATTAATGGGATTTTTTAAAAA
>NZ_JAMXOC010000013.1 GCF_024721265.1 Ohessyouella blattaphilus
AAAAAAGGAATCTACAAGCCTTGTAAACAGAGGGCTAGAGATTCCGAGAGACTATCAAAAAGATTGGAGGAGAGAATATGGAAAAGGTTACAAGAAAACCCGGAAAGGCAGGCGCAATTATAACGAGTCTATTGCTGGTAGTATTGATTGTAGTGAATGTGGTATGTGGAATGTACTACAATGTTATCACTCAATTCTTCTCGAAAGCGCAGGTAGATGAAGAAGCAACCAAAGCAGCCTCGGCAACAGCTCGAGAGGTGGCAGAACGGATCGAAGAGGAAGGGATTGTTCTGCTTAAGAATGCAAATCAAGCTTTACCGTTAAATGAAAAAGACACAAATGTAAATGTGTTTGGCTGGGCGTCAATCAATCCGGTGTACAGTGGTGTTGGTACAGGTGGGGGAAATGAAGATAATGCAACTTCGTTTCTGGAAGGACTTGAGAATTCAGGTTTTGCGGTTAATGATAAGCTGGTTGAATTCTATGAGAACAGTGATGTGTCCAGTACTTCAAAAGATTCATATGGATCATTTTCAACGGACTATACGAAACATCAAGTGCCGGTAAGTGAATATTCAGAGGAATTGCTAAGTGATGCGCAGGAATTTTCTGATGTGGCGCTGATTATGTTTAGCCGGATTGGCGGCGAAGGTGCTTCTGATGTGCCGATGGATATGAGTGAACTGGGAGGAGCAGCTGACGAACACTATCTGGAATTAAGCCAAGAAGAGAAGGACTTAATTGATATGGTTGATGGACTTGGCTTTGAAAAGGTTGTGTTAGTGCTTAACTCTAGCTATCCAATTGAAGTGAGTGTTCTCGATGAGGATAAAGTGGATTCAGCAATCTGGATCGGTGGTCCGGGTGAAGCTGGGATGAATGCAGTTGGCAGGGTACTGGCCGGTGAAGTAAATCCATCTGGACGGCTTGTAAATACATATGCGCGCGACTTGATGTCATCACCAGCGGCAATGAGTTTTGGTGATCATTATTATACAGGTACAGAATATATGACATCAGACTGGTATGGGAACGAATATGAGACACATCAAAGTTATGTGGATTATGTGGAAGGAATTTATGTGGGGTATCGTTATTATGAGACCCGTTATGTTGATAATGAGACTTTTACCTGCGATGAAGAGGCGTATCGGCAGGCTGTACAGTATCCTTTTGGCTATGGTTTGAGTTACAGTGAGTTCAAGCAGGAAATAGATAGTTTCGAAGCAGACGATGAAATGATTGCCCTGTCGGTTAAAGTGACTAACACTGGGGATACAGCAGGAAAAGAAGTGGTTCAAGTCTATTATACGGCACCGTACATCGTCGGTGGAATCGAAAAATCACACGTTGTATTAGCGGAATTTGGCAAGACAGATATTCTTGAACCGGGTGAATCGGAACTGGTGGAAATTTCGTTTGCGGTAGAAGAGATGGCTTCGTTCGATTATGAAGATCAAGGATGCTATGTATTAGATGAAGGAAATTATCAGATCAAACTGATGAAAAATGCTCATGAAGTGATTGATTCACGGGACTATAAAGTAGCAAGCACTATTGTTTATAATGAAGACAATAAACGGGACAGTGACAATGTAGCTGCCGTCACACATTTCGAGGAAGCGGAAGGCGATGTGGAGATTACATATGTATCACGTGCCGATTGGGAAGGCACTATGCCCAAAGATGTTCCGATGGAACGGGAACCGCAGGATGGGATGATGGAGAAGATCAATGATTACTCGGCGCCGGAAGTCGAAGAGACAGAAGACATTGTGATAGCAGACCATGGAATGAAGTTGGAAGAAATGATTGGTCTTGATTATGATGATCCCAAATGGGAACAGCTTCTGGAACAGGTTTCAGTAGAAGAGATGCAGAAGTTGATCGGTTATGGCGGATTCGCAACACAGGTAATAAAATCGATTGATAAGCCCTATTCTATTGACTTGGATGGTCCGGCAGGATTGAAAGCCTTGGTTAATGAAACAGCTTATGAAGGGGTTGGTTATACCACGGGAGTAGTAGTGGCGAGTACATGGAATACAGAACTGGTTCAGGAGATGGGCGAGTGCTTTAGTGCAGAAGCTGATGCGTGGAAGGTGAATGGTATTTATGGCCCATCGATGAATATTCAAAGAATCCCGTTTGGCGGCCGGAATTATGAGTATTATTCAGAAGACAGTCTGATTAGCGGTAAGATTGCAGCGAGTCTGGTGACTGGATTTAATACCAATGACGTTTATAATTATATTAAACATTTTGCTATGTATAATCAATGTACCAATGCGGCAGGTATTGTCGTTTGGAGCAATGAACAGGCAATTCGTGAGATTTATCTTCGCCCATTTGAAATCTGTGTGAAAGAAGCGGATACTCATGCGGTGATGTCATCCTATAACCGGATTGGAAGCGACTGGTCTGGTGCCAGCAAAGCATTGTTAACGGATGTTCTGCGCGACGAATGGGGATTTGAGGGAATGGTGATCTCCGATTGGGTACTGGGTGACTATATGAATGCAGAACAAGGAATCCATGCAGGGAATGATTTAATGCTTAATACTCTCGGCAGTACAGTGGATGACACCAGTAATGCCGGAAAACAGGCAATGCGTAAAGCTACTCACAACATCCTTTACACAGTTGTCAATTCCAATGCTATGGAAATTGCATATTATGGTCCGACACTATATTGGCTGTATATGCTCATCGGTGTTGATGTGGCTGCTGTAATTGGTGCAATTGCTTTCTTCATCAGAAGAAATAAGAAAATGAAAGCATATAAAGAAGCAAATCGCTAGCAAAGGAGGGGGAAGCATGCTGCAATACGAAGACATTATCAAACAAATGTCGCTGGAAGAGAAGGCGATATTCTTGACCGGCAAAAGTGTCTGGGAAAGCCGTGACTTTCCTCAGTATGGAATTCCCAGCTGTTTCTTTGCCGATGGTCCTCATGGCTTGCGTAAGCAAGCCGGGGCTGCGGACCATCTGGGTCTCAATGCCAGTGAAGAAGCAACCTGCTTCCCCACTGCGGCAGCCATTGCGAACAGCTGGGATATAAAGCTAGGTGAGGAAATTGGTATGGCACTGGGACGGGAAGCCCGGAGCCAAGGCGTTGATGTAGTGCTGGGCCCAGGGCTTAATATTAAACGGAATCCATTATGCGGGCGGAATTTTGAATACTTTTCAGAGGATCCTTACTTAAGTGGAAAGATGGCTGCGGGCTATATTAAAGGGATTCAAAGCCAGGGAGTGGCTGCTTGTCCAAAACATTTTGCAGTCAACAATCAGGAACGCCGGCGGATGGCAAGTGACAGTATTATCGATGAACGGACATTGAGAGAAATCTATTTGACCGGATTTGAGATTGCTGTAACTGAAGCGAAGCCAAGAACGATTATGTCTTCTTACAATCGGATCAACGGCGAATATGCCCATGAAAATACGCATTTACTTCAAGAAATCTTACGGCAGGAATGGGGATTTGAAGGGGCTGTGGTTACAGATTGGGGCGGTGGGAATGATTGCGTTAAGGCGGTTAAAAACGGAGGCACATTAGAGATGCCTTCGGCTGGCGGCGATTCCTGCAGGCAGTTAATAGATGCGGTTAGAAAAGGTGAGCTGGATGAAGCTGATATTGATACCCGTGTGGATGAATTGATTCGTGTGGTGATGGAGATTTCAGATCATCATGAAGCTGGGCCTGAGATGGAAGAATTACGGGAAAGGCATCATCAACTGGCGAAAGAAGCAGCATGCGCCGCAGCTGTACTATTGAAAAATGAGGGACAGATTCTGCCCCTGCAGCCACAAACAAAGGTAGGGGTGATTGGAGATTTTGCAGAGACACCCCGTTATCAAGGGGCTGGATCCAGTATTGTTAACACTAGCATGGTGGATAAAGCAGCGGCGGCATTCTCCCAATCCCAGTTAGAACTTATTGGGGTCGAAAAAGGCTTTGAAAGAAATGGCGGTCAATATACATATTTAAAAGAGCGGGCAGTTCATCTGGCTCAGGAAGCGGAAGTAGTCATTTTATATCTCGGCTTACCGGAGACGAGCGAGACAGAAGGAGTCGACCGCAGTCATATGAGACTGCCGGACAATCAAATCGAATTACTTGAAGAGCTGGCGGAAGTCAATCCAAATATCGTTGTGGTATTAAGTGCCGGATCTGCTGTAGAGGTAGAGTGGCAAGGAAGGTGTAAGGCTTTGTTATATGCGGGGCTGTGCGGTGAAGCTGGCGCCGGGGCGATGGTGGAGATTATTACTGGCAAGGCAGATCCGGCCGGCCGGCTTTCTGAAACCTATCCGCATAAGCTGGAAGATGTATCTTCCTATCACTATTTCTCAAAAGAAGGTGGTAATGCAGAATATCGGGAAGGTATTTATGTTGGCTACCGGTATTTTGAAACCGCCGGAGTGCCGGTGGCATTTCCATTTGGTTACGGTCTTTCTTATACCCGCTTCGAGTATTGTGACCTGCAGCTGGATCAAAAGGGAGTTTCCTTTACAATAGCTAATATTGGTGATAGAGATGGCTGGGAAGTACCGCAGTTATATGTTGCCTGCAGAGAACGGCGGATATTCCGGGCGGCCAAGGAATTGAAAGGGTTTGAGAAGATATTTGTAAAATCCGGGGAGAAGAAAAGAGTTACCATTCCTTTTGATGACAAAACCTTCCGTTACTTTAATGCCGATACAGATCAATGGGAAGTCGAAGCGGGTGTGTATGAAATATTGATTGGTGCCAATGTAAGAGATATCAAATTGTCTGCGGCTATTGAGTGTGAAGGAAGCGAAGGAATTGTAAAATGCGGGAAGAAAGAGCTGCCGCAGTATTATACTGGCAAAGTTCAGGATATCAATGACCAGGAGTTCTTACAGCTTCTGGGAAGAACATGTGAAGAGGAAAGGGGCCGGAGGGTTCTGGCAGAAAACAACACAGTTGGTGATATGAGGTATGCAAAGAGCGGAATTGCCAGGTGGGTGTGCCGCCGACTGGAACATTTGATGGAGAAGAAGATGAAGGCGGGTAAGCCGGACTTGAACCTCATATTTGTATCCAGCATGCCGTTTCGGGCCATCGCAAAAATGACAGAAGGACAAGTCAATATGAAGATGGTGGGACATATCTTAGAAATGGTAAACGGACATGTGCTAAAAGGCGTTGTTAAGATTGTGCCGGAATACTTTCGGAACCGCCGGGAAAACAGAGCGTTAGAGCGCCGTCTGGCAGAAGATCATAATAGAAGGAGCTAGTTGATGGAGAAAATTCAAAAGCGATGGGAGACATTTCAAAATAAATATCCGGGAATTTCGCGATTATTACTTTTTTTTGTACTTTCAAACGGGGTTACCCTCATGCAGCTTCTTCTGATGCCGTTGGTTAAATCATTGTTTGGTCTGACCAGCCTGATAGATATTAATTTTCAGGTTGGAGCTGTTGGCAAGGGGCATCCGCAATATTATGTGTTTGATTATGCAAAAGGGGCATTAGCGGCTGGCGGTGGCGGCGGCCTGGCTTATTTTCTGGCTGTTCAGATGACTCTTGCAGCAGCGCAGGTGATAAATTTCTTTCTACAACGGAATATCACTTTTAAAGCAACAAATAGTGTCAAGAAAGCAGCAATGTGGTATATCATTGCCTATCTCTTTATCACATTGGGTGCTGCAGTTTTACAAGGCTTTTATAAGCAGCCGATCTATGAATATTTTATCAGCAGCATCGGTTCCGGGGGTGAGATTATAGCGGATATTATCACCATGTTGATTAACAGTGTTATCTCGTTCTGGGTATTCTATCCGATTATGAAAATAATATTTAAAAGTAAGTAAACATATCTTCAGTAAAAAGTAAGAAAACTGTAAAAAAGCACCACTTTGTGATAAGATTTTATGAACAAAGGACGGTGCTTTTTATATATAAAAGTTTAAAGAGTGAAGATACTGACTGGTTTTATAAGGTGCAGAAAAAATAAATTTATAGGGAGGTAGTGTGAAAGAAAGTAGAGGACAGCCCAAAAGTGGCGCACTTACTTAAGCTGTCAGTAAATGACAACTTTTTAGTGGCGTAAATATTATTAGCAATTACTTTAAGAAGCTATTGGTTTTGGTGGAGGATATAATCCCTCGCGTTGCAATAGTTTCATGGCTTGCTTGATAGCTTTTGCTTTTTGTTTTTCCAGTAAAGCTTCAGGCATATCGATTTTATATAAATCGCTTGGATTCCATGTTTCACCAGTTGATAACATCTGATAGATAGCAGTCAGAATCATCCGAGCGATTGCAATAATGGCTCTTTTCTTGCCACGACGTTTCATAAGAGATTCATATTTCTTTTTGTAGTAAGGAGATTTTTCGGATTTGACGGCTGCATGAGCGCACTGTACTAATGCAGGTTTGAGGTAGACTCCGGCACGTGTAACCCGAACTGATTTCTTCTTACCACCAGATTCATTGCTGCCAGGAGTTAATCCTGCCCAGCAACATAAACGTTTGGAACTTGAAAACTGGGTCATATCAATACCTATTTCGGAGATGATAGTGATTGCACTATCACGTTTCACACCCGGAATAGTCATTAGAAACTGGATAGCATTTTCATAATCAGGATCAGAAGAAATCAAATGTTCAATTTCACGGTCTATATCATTGATTTCAGCTGTGATATAATCCACTATTTTATATATAGGTGGTGAAAACATGAAAAGGCTTACTGAAACATTTGATTTTAGGGCATTAGGACGTGCAATTAAAAAGGCACGTGAAGCAAATGGAATTACGAGAGAACAACTAGCCGAAACTCTGGACCTTGCTCCAAGGCATATACAGTCCATTGAAAATGAAGGACAGCACCCCAGTTTTCAATTATTCATCAGACTTATTACCATGTTTGATATATCAGCAGACCAGTACATATACCCAAATAAAAAGGGAAGCAAGTCAACAATACATCGACAAATCGAAACCGCTCTTGATAATCTTAGCGAAAAAGAGCTTATTATAATCGCCGCTACAATTAGAGGGATACGTGATGCTAAAGAGCAAACGGAAGAATAGAAGTCTTCGTTTGCTCTTTAGCTTTATAACGAACCCTTTTCTATAAAATATGGTTTTTTAATGCTAAAATATTCTTTTCAATTTCTATAATCACTTCTTTAAAAAAAGCATCGCTTTTTCCAGTTGGGTCTGGCAGATTCCAATTATCATCAAAAGTTTTGCCGATATATGGGCAACCAACGTCACACCCCATAGATATAGCAATATTAGGAGCAGGTATATCTGCAATGGTTTTACTATACTGTGTTTGTTCCATGTCAATCCCATAAAGTTGTTTTATCAACCGAACAGCATCTTGATTAATTTGCGGTTTTGTTTCCGTTCCTGCCGAATAGAAATCAAATATGTCACCTGCAAAGTGTTTACCAAGAGCTTCGGCAATTTGACTTCGACACGAATTATGAACACAAATAAAAGCTATTTTCTTTTTATTCATTTACAAACCAACCTTTCGTATTATTTGCAATTTTCACCAGTAATAGCATCACAGGTACTTCTGTAAGAACTCCTACTGTGGTTGCTAATGCAGCAGGTGATGTTGTTCCAAATAAAGCAATCGCTACTGCAACAGCAAGCTCAAAAAAGTTTGATGCTCCTATCATCCCTGCTGGGGCTGCGATATTATATGGCAATTTCAAAATACGGCAGGCTATATATGCGATTGCAAATATCAAAAAGGTTTGCAAAATTAACGGAACGGCAATCAGAACAATATGAAGCGGATTTTCCAGAATAACATTCCCTTGAAAAGAAAAAATCATAATCAGTGTTAGCAAAAGTCCTATGCTTGTGGCATTGTCGAACTTATGAATGAAGATGTTTTCCAAGTAATCCTTGCCTTTTTTCTTAACTACAAGATAGCGTGTCGCTAATCCGCCAATAAGCGGTATTACTACAAATAATACAACAGATATTATAAGAGTGTCCCATGGTACTGAAACATTAGAAACACCAAGCAGGAATTTTACAATTGGCACGAATGCCAAAAGAATGATAAGGTCATTAGTTGCGACCTGCACTACGGTATAAGCTGGATTCCCTTTTGTTAAAGAACTCCAAACAAACACCATTGCTGTGCAGGGAGCAGCTCCAAGTAAAACTGCTCCTGCAAGATACTCTGTTGCAAGTTCTGGCATGATAAATGCTTTGAAAATCACAAAGAAAAATAGACTTGCAATTCCATACATTGTAAAAGGCTTGATAAACCAATTGGTTATCCATGTAACAAATAGTCCTTTTGGGTTTTTCCCAACGTTTTTTATGCTTTGAAAATCAACCTTTATCATCATGGGGTATATCATTAGCCAAATAAGTATCGCCATAGGTATAGATACCTTTGCATATTCAAACTGATTGAGAAAGGTTGGGATACCCGGCAAATACTTTCCAATAGCTACCCCCACAATCATACAGATAATAACCCAGAGGGATAGATATTTTTGAAAAACACTAATACTACTTTTTTCTCTGTTCATTGATTATCGCTCCTTAGAAGCCTAGCTTTTGAAATAACTTTTCGACATCGGCAGGTTTCAAAACCTTTCCCATAGAGACAACCTTCTCGTTAACAACAAGTGCAGGCATACTCATAGCTCCATATTCCATAACTTTTTGCATATCGGTAACATATTCAACTTCTACGCTAAATCCCATTGTTGCCACAGCTTTTTTTGTGTTTTCAAGTAAGTCGTGACAATTTTTACACCCTGAACCTAGTACTTTAATACAGCAGATTCCATCCTTTGCCTCATCACAGCAATCGTTTACGATTTCATCAACCTCACTTGTAGGACATTCTCCATTGCATGAACAAGCAGGTACCTTTTCTTCTTTTTTCTTTCCAAAATTAAATAATGCCATAATATTTTCCTCCTATTTTTTGTTTGATTAAAATGCAAGATAGAACATATAAAAACCAATTAGCAGAATTGCAATACCCATTATGATTTTCAATATATTAGCAGTGTTCCTATATTTTTCACTGCTTTTGATTCTTTGAACAAAACCAACTGATGTTCCAGCCACCATTACAAGAGAACTGTGACCGATAGAATAAAGTAACATCAATAGAATACCCCAGAAGATATTTCCTTTCCCAGCAACAATAGCAAGCAAGGCAATCAGAACAGGAGTTGAGCATGGCGAAGAGAAAATCCCTGCGAGAATTCCCGCTAAAAATGCGCCAATAAAACCTCGCTTTTTGTTTTTTGATAGTAAGTTTGTTGACGGAATGATATTAATAATTCCAAAGGTTTGAAGTGCCATCAATACCATGAGTGTGCCAAGGATGCCATACCATATTGGGGATGATGTTCCCATTAATTTCCCCGCTGAGGTGGCAATAATACCAAGTGTTACAAATGTAATCGCTGAACCAATAGAAAACACGACCGAATACGCAAAGGCTTTTTTCGTGTTTTTTTCGCCAATACCACCGACATATCCAATAATTAGGGGAATGCTGGAGAGAGAGCAAGGGGTGACTGAAGTCAACACTCCTGCAATCAAAGCAAGTATTGGTGCTAACCAGAGGTTACCCCCAATGGTTTCAGCAATCTGAGAGAGGCAAGCATCAATCATACTATTCTACCCCCATCTCAGCAAATATTATTCGCAGTTGCTCTTCTGTTAATCCGCCTTGATGTACAGTAAACACATGGTCTTTGCTTTCTTTATCAGAATACATGTCAAATTGGATTTCTTTCTGTAAATCCTCACTTGGTATAAAAGGTGAGCCATCTGCGTTGAAGAAAACTTGCGTAGGGATAACCTGCACAGGAAAATCTGAAACGCCATCTGTGTATTTCCAAACATCTATAAACTGAACTGCGGCTTTTTCTTGCCACTCAGCATTAAGTTTTTCCAGTGTAGGAGCCATTTCCTTACAAGGAATACAAGAGTCAGAACCAAAGTCGATTACGGTTGGTATTCCATAAGCTTTGATTGTTTCGATATTAACTGCGGTCAATTTCAATGGATATGTTTCATCGGCATCGGAGTGTTCTGTTGTTTGTGAACCGTCATCCGTGAGTGCAGCAGTATCTTTTTTTGCAGTATTTTTTATTAAAAAAATAATTCCAATCACTGCTACAATGGCAACGATAACGCTAATACGTATCCATAACTGCTTTTTATATTCATTTTTAGTGGTCTGATTATCAACCATAGCAATCACCTCCAAACATTTCATACGTAATATAATTGAGAATAGTAACAACAATATGCCTTTTTTTATCCATACTAATTCCCACCATTAAACAAGTAAGGGTTGAATTACATTAAACAAATAGCCTACGGCAATAATACCAAGTGTACATATTGCAATAAAGATGCCAAGCAGCTTCGGTTTAACTGCCTTACGTAACATAATTATCGAAGGAAGAGAGAGAGTAGTAACACCCATCATAAAGGAAAGCACGACACCAAGTAATGCTCCCTTAGCAAGCAGAGCTTCTGCAATCGGAATTGTGCCGAAAATGTCAGCATACATTGGAACACCTGCCAGTGTAGCTAAAATAACACCGAAGGGATTATTGTCACCAAGAACTTTCACAATAAAATCTTGAGGTATCCAATTGTGAATTAAGGCTCCAATGCCGACACCTATAAGAACATATGGAAAGACCTTCTTTGCAGTGGAAACAACCTGCTCCCAAGCATATTTTATCCTATCTTTAAAATGAAGTTCTTCTTGTGGAACATCTATAGAATTTCCGTTTCTAATGTAGTCTTCAATTTGACTTTCGAGATGTAAATTTTCAATTAATGTGCCGCCTGCAACAGCAATGATTAGACCAAATATTACGTATACAATAGCAACTTTCCAACCGAAAATACTCATAAGTAGAACAAGAGAACCTAGGTCAACCATCGGCGATGAAATAAGGAACGAGAATGTTACACCAAGTGGCAATCCCGCACTTGTAAAGCCAATAAATAGCGGAATGGAAGAGCAAGAGCAAAATGGTGTTACCGTGCCAAGAAGAGCTGCAATAATGTTTGCGCCAATACCGTGAAATTTACCTAGTATTTTTTGGTTCGTTCAGGCGGGAAGTAACTTTGAATATACGAGATAATCAAAATTAGAACACCTAGTAAAACCATAATTTTAATTATGTCATAAATAAAAAATTGTACACTTCCCCCAATTCTACCCGTGGTATCTAAGCCGCAAGCTTCAAGTGCCGAACCAATTAAGCTGTTCAGCCATTTCATACCGAGGACTTGATTTTGAAAAAAGTCCCAAGCCGTTTTAAACATTTCCATATCGTAACCTCCTAAGTTATATTGTTATATTTAAATATGTCTATATGCATGCTTGAATGGAAGCCGTGTAGAGAAGATGATACCTCTTATTCTTCACAACACGACTTATCTTCGCAAGTAAAATTAACTTTTGTTAATATGTGCAAGCACTCCATAGCATATTCTGCACCTTTTGCAGAAATTGAATAGTGCATCCACTTTCCTTCTTTTCGTCCTACAACAATTCCAGAGTCACAGAGTATTTTCATATGGTGAGATAGTGTAGGTTGCGTAACATTCACTTCCTCAAGCAACTTACATGCACATTTTTCACCTGTACTTAAAAGCTTTAGTATACGGATACGATTTTCATCGCAATAAGCCTTGAATACTATAGCCATCTTTTTTTCATCAACGTTCAAAATTTCACCTCCCAGAACGAATAGATAATCATCTATATATCATTATATGCACTAGATTGATAATTGTCAATATATCTTTAAGAAAACTTTTAAACACCCTATATATGTACGGAGAGCGTTGCTCCCCGTGCTTAGTAGGAAGGAGTACCATATCCATAAATACTACTATTTCCAACGGCATAATTTCTTTGTTTACATGCATCGCCAGAATTACCTTCCACGGTATATACAATGCCGTCCTCACATTTTTCGACAATACCTACATGGTCGGTAACGCCATCTCCTTCCCAGTCAAAAAAGATGATATGACCTGCTGACGGCTCGAAGTTTCTATCCTGCCATTGTCCTTGTTCCTTAAACCAGTTAGAGCCTTGAACACAGCCAGCAAATTTCGGTATAATTCCTACTTCAATATAGCCACATTGCTCGGCACACCACGACACAAAGCACGCACACCATTCTACACGTCCGCCGAAACCATACCACGACCAATAAGGTTGACCGCCCACATTTCCGAGCTGCGACAAAGCAACTTCAACAATTGCTTGATTCCCGCCGCTTGTAAAAGTACGACCATATGGATAATAGCGCAGAACATGAGACACATACTGTGTATCGCCGTAGTTGCTCCAACCCAACTTCGCTGCCTGAGTGGTGGAAAACTCCACCGCATTTGCATAGGTGTAGCCGCCATAGTTGCTCCTTGCCCATGAAATATATCCATTGCCATAATTGTAGCCTTGCAGAGCCAGTTTAATATTATCCATATCAATCGGATTTCTGACCCCTGCGGCATTTAAGCAGGCAGCTAAATTCTGTATGCCCACATTGACTGAATACTCTGGGTCTGTAATTCCGTTTGGTGAATTGGGATACTTTTTGTTGTATCCGCATTCGGATGCCTGCATCGGGTCATTACCACGACCGCCAGACTCTTGCATCATAACTGCCTTGATAAGTTCCGCATATTCGGGAATGCCGTGCTGTTTTGCATATTTTTGTATCATCGGTGTGTAGGCTTCCACCTCCGCACTGACAGGAGTGTAAGATGAATTTTCACTACCACCGCCAAAAATAGAAATTGCACTGCCGAGTAAAACCACAATTAGTGCCAAAGAACATACATTCGAATGAGTGATTGTATCTCTGAAAACCATATGATACACTGTAACTATGGAATTGGAGGATTAACTATGGACTATATTAAAAAAATAACTTCGCCTCTTGGTGGGATCACTATTGCCAGTGATGGCAAGGCGCTTACTGGCTTGTGGTTTGACGGACAAAAGTATTTTGGTGAGGCTCTGTCGAAAGAATATGTTGAGAAAGATCTGCCGGTTTTTCAGCAGACCGAAGAGTGGCTAGCAATTTACTTTAGTGGCAAAGCGCCAGATTTTACACCGCCTCTTTCTCTGAAAACCACTCCGTTTCGCAAGAATGTGTGGGAGATAATGCTGAAGATTCCCTTTGGACGCACCATGACCTATGGAGAGATAGCAAGGCAGGTGGTACAGCAAAAAGGGCTTTCTCATATGTCAGCTCAAGCAGTTGGTGGAGCGGTAGGACACAATTCAATTTCTTTAATCATACCTTGTCACAGAGTGGTGGGAGGAAACGGAAGCTTAACGGGATATGCTGGGGGAATTGATAAAAAGGTTAAGCTTCTTACAATGGAAAAAATAGATATGTCATCGTTTCATGTTCCTGAGAAGGGGACAGCTTTGTAAAGCGAAAAAAAAGAATTGACAATCACCCCATAAATTGTATAGGCTTTATCTAAACTAGAAGGAGAGAGAACATGAAAAAGCTGAGAATCTTAAGAGATTTATTTTTAATATTTGCCATTGCCTTTATAGCCATTATTGTTCTTACTATGTTTGCCGGGGTTGCTCATACGAATCAAACAATTAAACAAGCGCTACTTGTAGCTGGCTGCTACGCGGCAATGTCTCTTCTTTTCTTCTGGGATAGTCTAATTGAGAGAATAGGATATTTACCGATAGAAATTTTCTATGTAGTTATGTTAAATATTACGTATGTACTTTTGTCACGAGTTTTTTCCTGGAACTTCTCACCACGTGGTTATTTCATTAATATTTCAGCTACAATTGTGGGGTATGTATTTATAAAGCTGATTATTTTTAGTATTGATACCCACCAAGCCGATGAAATCAATGACATAATTAAGAAACGTCATGAGGAGGGGGATCAAGAGTGAAAGTAAATGTAGAAATAATTGGTAGGGAGAGGGAGGAGAGCGCCACTTTAGCGGTCCATCAAGTAACCGAGGAATTAGAAAGCATAATTAATAAATTAGAGAAAAATAACGAGGAAATAACGGGGCAATTAGAAGGGGTTACTTATCGAATTTCTTTAGGTGAAATATATTATATCGAAGGGGTCGAACACAGAACTTTCGTCTATACGAAGGATAAAGTATACGAGATCAAAGAAAAGTTGTACCAACTGGAAGAAAAGTACCATAAGGTTGACTTTATGCGCATTTCCAAATCGGTAATTGTAAATATCGATAAAATAGTATCTATTGCCGCGGTTATAAATTCTCGGTTTGAACTTAAGCTAGAGAATAGTGAAAAAGTACTTGTTTCAAGATCCTATATTAAAGAACTGAAAAGAAGATTGCAGATATAGCGATAATTCCTAGTAGCAAAGGGTTATCGCTATTTTTCTATTAAGAAAAGAGTGAAATCGTCGATAATCAATAATCACTCTGTGTGATTTATGCATTTTATGTCTTGAATAGTGCAACCTATGAATGGGGATAAAGACAAAAGAAATTCGCTAGGATATAATCGGAACATACTAAAGAAAATGGAGGAAGATATGAGTAGAGGGAAACGTGTTATTTCAATCATTCTTTGTTTAGCACTCCTAGTATGTAATATGGCATACGTTAATGTGAATGTACAAGCAGAAGAAATCTATGAAAATCAGGATGGCGAGGCGGAGCAAGAAGGAGTTGGGGAAAAGCAGATTGAGATTGAGGATGAGGATATTGAAGATACCGAGCATGAGCTAGCTGAGGTTATACCAGAGAATCCCGAGCCAGTAAACCCAGATTTACAAGTGTTTAATAATCTACTCCGTTCTGGTGGGAGTGATTGTAGTAAATATTTTAAAATTGATGATTTAATGATTAAGATAGATGATTTCCAGGTCTATTATTTCGATGGGCAAGGAGCAAGTGTTTCGGAAAAGGTATATACGTCTTATGGAACTCAGAGAATTACCTTTACCATTAGTTGGTCCGCGAAGGATAGTGATCAAGATACGTTTAAAGCAGATGATTATTTAATGTTTGAGATTTGTAAAGTATCTGGTGACCTAGCGACAATCTTAAAGGATGCGACGAAATCAAAAATTTTATATGACAAAAATGACAAAACGCTGGCACTTGGTACCGGAGAGTTTGTTATTGAAAAAGTGGAAGATGGCGTTTATAGATTGTTATATAAAGTAATCTTTAATGATAATATTGTCGGTAAGCAAAACATATCAGGAACAATGGACGGTGGTGCTACCATCGCCGGTACAGGTGACGGGGAGAAGGTCAAGGTAAACCGCGGCGAGGAGTCACTTGCCGAGATAACAAAGAAGACCAACGATTCAGGAACGAAGCCAGTAGGACCGGGATATCAGCAACCGATACCAGAGGTAAATAAATACGTTAAAAACGTGAATGATACGAAAGATACAATTACTTGGGCAGTTGACTTGACGGAATTTGCAGAGCAACAATTTATTGACTATAAAGCAGAAAACACCCCCAATTATAGTCACTTTATCTTTGAGGACATCTTAGATAGCCATCAGACCTTTAGCCTTGAAGACTACTATAATGGTGGAGCCTACGCACTGGTTAATGTGCCTTTATACGTATACGATAGTGAAGGTCTAGATGATGGGGAATATATCAGCTTTGGAAAGGAATTTTTCAATCTGGGGACCATGTCAGAGACGATTATGAAGTACGTTGATTCAGCGGAGAATTCCAATGCAGAGACGTATGTAAAAGAGACGGCAAAAACATGGACAATTATTAAAGAGCAGGATGGGCAAGGCAACCCTAGAGAGCGAATGATCGTTAATTTTGGTGGTCCAGGAAATGGTGGGTTAAAGTATAGCGACTTAAAAGACTATACCTTATACTTAGATAAAATGAAGAAATCAAGAGATTATGCTGAGGCTGTATTAAAGGCGAATGCAGATAAGGGTGATAGTTATCTTTTAGAAGAGGAACACGGTTTTGGAGCGGCAAAGGCAACCTGGAAGAAATGGTATCGGCTTATTAGTGACACCTATGAATATTATTTAGGTGACCCCTATGTGTATGCCGTTAACTTGGAAATTATTACAAAAGTCTTAACTAAGCAGCTAGAGACAGCTACGGCGTCTTCGGTGAAAAATAGTTATCGCCTAAGCGGGGAATACACTGCTAAAGAGGATGAAGCTACGCAGGCAAATTTCTGGAGCGGTACGATTAATGCGGAAGTTGTCTTTGGGGATGTGGTGGTCTATAAGGCGGATTCTCTATATCAAAATAGTGCCAGTGAGTTAGAGTCTTACGAGGTTCTTGGTACGCAAGCAGGGGTAGAATTTCAGGTATTTAAAGAGAATGAAATCATCCCCCTTAGGTTCGATTATCTCAATGGCAAATATGCTTATAATGAGAATGGTAATCTGCAAGAAGTTGAAAGCGATGAGGAGGGAAGGTTAATCCTTGGGGATTTATTAGCTGGTGATTATTATTTAAAGGAAGTTAGTAATCCGGACGGGTATTATCAGTATCAAAATCAAAGGTTTTCATTTAGTGTTAATAAGAGTCAAGTAAATTACGAGTTGGTAGAAAATGTTCGCCGGGGAATTCGACTTTTGAAAATAGATGAGGAAAACCCAGAGACAACCCTTACAGGCGCTGAGTTTAAACTTTTTAAATATACAGAAGAAGATTTTGCGGATGCAGAGGAAGTGGTGGGCTTTAGTAAAGAAACAATTTCCGGTATAGATTACCTTGTACATAAGGAGGGCGCAGCGGAGCCCTTGATTACGGATGAAGATGGGAAATTAGAAATTCTTGGTCTTTCGGCCGGAAAATATTATCTACAAGAAGTGGTTGCGCCAGTAGGATATGTGCTAAGTGATGAGAAGTATTTATTTGAGCTGGATGAAGAACTAGATACAAATAAAGAACATTTGGAAGAGGGAATCCTTAATATTGGAAAAATTGGCAATAAGAAAGAAGAACCGGATCCGAAGACAGATATTCCCGATCCTTTAGACCCAGCGGATCCCCAAGAAGGAAAGAGCATTTCCCAAAGCCCAAGAACAGGTGATTATGAGCCAGTCGTAGGATATGGCCTACTGGTGGTAATGGCAGCAGCTATTATTGCCACAGTAACAGGATATAAAAGAAAGAGAAGATAAAATAAGGATAAAAGAAAGTCTCACCCTAGAGTCACATTTGATTCTAGAGTGAGATTTTTTAACGTTTAGAGGTACTATTCTGCTAGTAATTGCCGCCGGTATTCTCTAGGAGTGGTTCCTAGCACCTTTTTAAAAGTGGTAATGTAGTAGCTTTGACTAGAAAATCCATACAATGAGGCAATTTGCGAAGTAGAGTAGTTGGTATGTCTAACAAAATAACTAGATTCTTGGATTTTGCGGGCAGCCACATAGTTGGCGAAGGCAAAGCCAGTCTCCTTTTTAAAACGGGCGGATAGATAGACTGGATGAACGCCAGCATAAGCAGCGGCCTGAGACAGACTTATCTTAGCATCTAAGTGATTTTCTACGTAGTGCACAACTTTAAGGATGGGGGGCGAGTAGGATTCCTCTAGGCGCCGATGGACGAGACCGATAAACTGGAGCAAGATATGTTCTTCAAAGTCTAGTACCGTACGTCGCTCGTTCATTTCTTCCACTCGCTGAGTTAAGGCGTCGCTAAGGGCAAAGGCATCATTGGCGCCAACTCCGGCTTGAATAGAAGCTCGGGCTAAAAAAGCAATGGAACCGATGAGGGAATTCTTTACGGAGCGTAGAGGGTTTTTAGCCAGCACGGCTTTTTCGCCATGAGCATTTATTTCGTGTAGAGTAGCCAGTGCTAAGGCCTCATTTCCTTTGGCAACGGCCTTCGAAAGCTTTTCCTCGAGGGCATAAGGGCTGTGGTGAAACAGGGATTCCCGGTCAGCATAAATGCTATCGTAATATTCCCTAGGCTTTTCCGGCTGTTCACCAAGACCAAGCAACTGCCGGTGTTGGTCTGCGAAATAGTAAGCGGCTACCAGAACTCTTATAACTGGATCGGCTAGCGAGAGTGGGGAAGCGTTTTCGCCCCCTTCTAATACACCTTCGTACAAATACTGCCATTTTTTACACAGGCTTATTATTGTGGCCTGTGGTTGCCCGTTTATGTGGGCGGTCTGGCTGATAAACATAGCCCCGCCGGCATAGGCAGTTTGGATAAGACCAGCCTCACCGCGGTAGCGTATACCAAGCCCCAGGGCCAGGCGCTCGGGACTGCTAACCACGCCAAATAGCTCCAGTAAAACTTGGTGGATCGCCGCAGCACAAGGTCCGTCGTAGGTATTTATGGCTGTCTCCCAAAGAGGTGTTATGGTCGCCACAAGAGCGACTTCATCGGAATACGTTCTCATTATTCTCCTTTACAAAAACAGACTTGGTTGTGCAAAACAACCAAATCAATACGGTTACTAATTGTTGAAAACGACAAAAAAGAGGACACATTAAAATAATAACATAAACATTAAAATATTGAAAGACAGTGTCTATAAGGGCGGATATAATATACCTATAAATAGGCAAGAAAGTTGCTCTTTGGAAGGAGTTATAAATATGAGAGACAATCGCTACACCGTTTACCCTATCACCGAAACAACCTTTGCCATTGAAGAGAAAACCCGGATTAGTCAAGGACTCTGCTATTTGCTTTGTGGAAAGGAAAAGGCCTTGTTGATTGATACGGGTCTTGGCTTTAAAGGTCTTAGGGAGACCGTCAAAGGTCTTACGTCTTTACCTGTTATCGTGGCGAATACTCACGCTCATATTGATCATATTAGAGGCAATCACTTCTTTGAGGAAATCTGGTTTCACCAAAAGGATAAAGGGGTGTTTGCGCTACATACCGACAGAAGGTATACCCGGAAGCTCTTAGGCGAGGGGATGCCGGCACCGGTGCAAGTTGTGCTAGGCTGGGTGGCTAAGGGGTTATTGAGTGTGAATACAAGTGGACAATACCACTATTTTGGCGACGAATACATCTTCCATTTAGGTGAGCGAGAGGTGGCGGTAGTGCCTACACCTGGACACACCCCTGGTTCGGTATGCTTTTTAGATAGGAGTGAGCGTCTACTCTTTAGTGGCGATACTCTTTGCGAATGGGGAGTCTTATTACACCTTACTAAGGAAAGCTGCTCATCCCAGGTGTTTGGAGAATCTATGCAGAGATTACAAAGCTTAGAAGCTGACTTTGACACAATCTGGCCAGGGCACCATAGCTTTCCGGTGGATAAAAGCTATATTGACGATTATTTGACCTGTGCTAGGAAAATAGTCCAGGGAAAGGCGCAGTATGGCATAACAAAAGGAAGACGCTGCGCTAAATATAACCGGGTCCTGATTACGGTGCCCGCTAAGGAGGATGTAAATGGATAAGCGAAAATGGTGGAAGGAAAGTGTTGTTTACCAGATTTATCCTCAGAGTTTTTGTGATGATAACGGAGACGGCATAGGGGATATTTTAGGAATTATAAAGAAATTAGATTATTTGAAGTGGCTAGGTGTGGACGTGCTTTGGCTGTCACCTTTTTACCCTAGCCCTGGTTATGATAATGGCTATGATATTAGTGATTATGAAGGCGTTGATCCCCGTTACGGAACCATGGAAGATTTTGAACGATTGTTGGCGGAAGCACATAGTCGGGACTTAAAGGTTATCATCGATTTGGTGGTGAATCATACTTCGGATGAGCATCCTTGGTTTACAGCGGCTAACGTAGATAAAACGGCGCCTACAAGGGACTATTATATATGGCGCGAGCCTGGGAGTGATGGTCAGTTACCCAATAACTGGGGAGCCTTATTTGGGGGACCTGCTTGGAGTTTAGATAGGGACAGTGAAGAATACTACTTGCACCTTTTTTCGCCTAAGCAACCAGATCTTAACTGGGAGAATCCTAAGCTGCGAGCAGACGTTTATGCCATGATGGATCGTTGGTTAGCTAGAGGTGTGGACGGCTTTCGCATGGACGTCATTAGTCTGATTGCCAAGCCGGCTGATTTGTCGGACGGACCAGTAGGACCAAGCGGATACTTTGATCCGCGAGGCCGCATTGCGGCAAATCCCCGGGTACACGAACATCTACGGGAAATGCGCCAAAAAGCTTTGGCAGGACACGATATTATGACGGTAGGGGAAGCCGCTGCTACGACGCTAGAGGAGGCTCGTCGCTTTACCAATCCGGATGGCAGTGAATTAGATATGGTATTTCAGTTTGAGCACATGGACTTGGACGGCGGCGAAACCTTTAAATGGAACGACCAAGTGATTCCTCTACCGGAACTAAAAAAAGTAATGGCAAAGTGGCAGCAGGGACTTGAGCAGAGGGGCTGGAATGCCTTATTCTGGAATAATCATGACCAACCGCGAATGCTTTCTCGTCTAGGAGACGAAGGAGAATTGCGGGAGACCTCGGCGAAGATGCTGGCAGTGTGCCTCCATATGCTAAAAGGGACGCCCTTTATCTATCAGGGCGAGGAGCTGGGAATGACCAATATGTGCTTCGCGAGTTCCGATCAGTTACGTGACAGCGAAAGTCGCAATGCGTATCAGCGCTATACAGAGGATGGGAGCATCTCTAAGGAGGATATGCTGCGGTATATCAGTCTTAAAAGTCGAGACAACGCCCGTACACCGATGCAGTGGAGCGGGAACATCGGGGCAGGATTCACCACCGGGAAACCCTGGATGGATATTAACGCGAACTACACAGTTATCAATGCCCAGGAGCAAAAGAGTCGCGGGGATTCGGTACTCGCCTTTTACCGGGAGCTTATCCGCCTGCGACGTAACTACGCAGTCATCGTCTACGGGGAATTTGTACCTGATGATTTAGACAATCCGGATGTTTTTGCGTACCAACGCTGTCTTTTGCACCAACGCTTGTATGTATGCTGCAATTTTACCTCACAAAGACAGCAATGGGTCCCGCCAGAGGCATTTGCCGGAGATGACGTAGAGTTACTTTTGACCAATATAGAAGCTAGTACTTATCTTGAAAATCATCAGCTAGCCCCTTATGAGGCCGTGGTTTTATTGAAGGAGGAATAGTTATGGCACCACCGATTAGAAAAACAAAATTTGTACCAGAATGGATTGATATGGGTCCGAAAATTCCTGTACCCAGAATAGACTGGATTAAAGATAAACAATTAGACATCGCTTATGGTGACGATTCCCTGCAGCGCTATGATCTCTATTATCCCGAAAAAAGGCCGGAAGGGCTTCTACCGGTGGTAGTTATTGTTCATGGGGGCGGCTTTATGCACATGGATAAGCGGGATTGGCACATGTACCCAGGCTTCTTTGCCCTAAAAGAGGGCTTTGCTTTAATTTCTGTTAATTATAGGTTGGCGCCAAAGAACAAGTATCCGGCAGGGGTAAACGACCTTATAAGGGCGATCCTTCATATTAAGGAACATGCTTTAGAGTGGGGGTTAGATGCAGAGCGTTTATGCTTATATGGCACCTCTGCTGGCGGAAACCTAGTGTCACTTGTAGGGCTTAAGGGACATAAAGAGAAGACAGCCTATCAGGTGCGAGCGGTGGCGGCCCTGTGCCCGCTGGTAAGTTTTGTATGGACTTACGATGATGTGCGCAAGAAACAGACGTCCCTTTACACCCGCTTAATGGCGCCTTACTTGTGCCGTTCGTATTTTGGCGATTGGCCGTCTAAGATAGCTGAAAAGATGCGTCTTGCCAGTGCAGAAACGTATCTGGAAAAAACGATACCACCTTTTTATCTGCAAATGGGAACCAAGGACAAGGATATCGACTGTCATAACGTAGTCCGCTTCTATGACCTGCTGGCCAAGGTGGAAAATGCTACGGATGACAATCTCGTTCTCGATCTTCTTGAAGGTGCACCCCATGCCGGCGCTGGACCAGAGTACTTGGAACCTCAGAACATTTTACCTATTTTGGAATTTTTCAAACGACAGTTTTAGAGAGGAGGAATCGAGATGGCAAGAATAGATATGGTGGCTCGCAGTGATGATCTAGGTAGCAGTATTAGCGCCAATCAGGCTATTGACAGAGTGACACGAGCAGGATTTATAAAAAATGTTTCGGTTATGGCACCAGGCCCTCATGTGGAGGCGGCAGCGAAGCTGCTAGCAGGGCGTCAGGATCTTTGCTTTGGGATGCACACCACTTTAAACGCAGAGTGGGATAAGGTAAAGTGGGGACCGGTAATACCCCTTGATGAGACCAGCGGATTAGTAGATGCCAAAGGCTATTTCTTAAGCAATCCTTCGATGTTTGCAAGCACCAAACCAGCGGTGGAGGCTATTATGCGGGAGGTGGCAGCGCAACTGGAAAAGCTGCATACGCTAGGGTTTGCTATTCAGTATCTGGACTCCCATATGTTTCCCGAAATGGTGATTCCAGGGCTTGATGAGGCCATGGAGGACTTTGCGAAGAAGAAAGGTCTTATCGACCATATGTATTTTTATAATCTGCCGCCAGGGTTTCAGGACTTTTCAGGAGGACTACCGGCCATGACAGAAGCTCTTAAAACCCTGCCGAATGGTCAGTACTTTTTCGTCACCCATCCTTCGCTAGATACGGAGGAAATGCGTATGACTGGCAATGCAGAGGTGCGCGGGGAAGAGGTGGCAAAAGCCCGTGCATATGAAACAGAGGTATTCTCTACCCCTGAACTGGTCCCGATGTTAGCAGCTATGGATTGCCAGGGATTGAGGTATGACCAGGCGCTACCCCAGCAGCGGGCAAAGGTAGAAGCATTTAAGCACATGAGTGATTATGAGCAAGAAAGTTAGAGGGAGATTATGGATAACAAACTATTTCGTACCAGCGGTATTGAACGCTGGGGATTCGGTCTTTTTATGGCTGGCCAAAGCGTTATAAATACTTTTGCCGGCAGTTTTTTACCGCTGTTTCTTACTAATATTGGCATTACCGCCTATGCGGTGGGGGTCTTGTTTTTATTTGCCCGAGTATGGGATGCAGTGAACGACCCGATTTTTGGTGCTATTTTGGACAGGACCAATTTAAAGTCAGGTAAGTTCTTGCCCTTTTTGCGTGCGGCGAACGTGATGCTTCCGGTTACGGTGGTGTTAATGTTTGCCATTCCTAGTGGAATTGCCACTGGATGGAAGATTCTGTGGGCCTTTGTGTCTTATCTGCTATTTGATATCGCATATACGATGTGCGATGTGCCAATCTTTGCCATGACTAGTGCGGTCACCGACCAGGTACATGAGCGAATCAATATTATGTCTCGCAATACGGTGCTTTCTACCCTTACGGCAATCGTGGTAGCGGTAGCTGGACCGGGGCTCTACAGTTCCCTTGGGCCTTTGCCGACAGCCGTTATCTTAAGTATCGTTGCCGCCTTTTTGATGTTCTTTATGAGCCGCTATGCGAAGGAGCGCTACGTCAACAAGGATGAGGAGGAAGTGACACTAAAAAGCATGCTAAATTATGTGAAGAGCAACAAATATCTGCGTATCGGTTTCCTAGGGATTATGATCCTTAGTGTCACTAGTATGACAAATGCAGTGATTACCTACTTTGCGGTAAACTGTCTCGGAAATTTAGGTATGGTAAGCGTCCTTTCGCTATTTATCGCCTTACCATCGTTAGTGATGGGAGTATTGATGCCGGTACTCACTCGCAAGTTCGACAAGTTCCATTTGCTGATGGTGGGGATTATCGGTCAAACAGTAATGAGTGTGGTCTGCTTTTTGGCAGGATATGAAAATCAGGTGTTGTTCTTTATCCTACTAGGCGTGCGGGGCATTTTCTTTGGTATCCAGCTGATTTTACAGTTGCAATTCACCGGTGATTTCGTTGAGTATGGCGAGTTTGTTACCGGAAAGCGCTTGCAGGGAACGGCCTATTCCATTCAGACTTTTGTCTTTAAGTTTATGAACGCGGTGCCGGGTGCGGTGGCGATGTTTATTTTAGGAGCATTCGGCTTTGTTTCAGGAGAAGGTGCCGTGCAGCCGCCTTCGGCTATCAACGCTATTTGGGTGCTATTTATCCTTTCGCCGGTAATCGGCGCACTTATTTCTTTACCGATTTTTGCCAAATATAAGCTTCGGGATAAGATGGTGCAGATTATGGCAGCCGCTAACTCGGGCGATATTACAAGGGAAGAAGCACAGGAGCAACTGGCCGGAAAGCTTTAAAGTAGTTTTTTCCTTGACAAAATCCCGGCAAAGGAATAAGATAACATTGTTATATTAAGAGGAGGGCAGTCAGTGTATGCGGTTGCTGAATGAAAAAACAAAGTCTGCCATTCTTGAAGCAGGGAAAAAAGAGTTTTTAGAATACGGTTTTGAGAAAGCTTCCCTGCGAAGAATTGCCGCTATAGCCCAAGTGACTACAGGAGCAATTTATACGTATTTTCCAGATAAAGGGGCACTGTTTGAAGCGCTAGTGAGAGAGCCGGCCGAAGAGCTAAAGGGACATTTTCTAAAGGCTACGAAGACGATGGATGAAACCTTAAGCGAAGATATCAGCTCTTGGCGTAAATGGCTAGATGTAGATCCGCGGTCTTTGGTCGATTTTTTGTATCAGCACTTTGAGGCGTTTCACCTTCTTTGTTGCAAGGCTAGTGGAACCAGTTATGAAGGTTATATGAATGGTCTTGCGGAAATGGAGACAGCGGCGACTACGCATCTGATTAAGCATCTACAGCAAAGCAAGGTGCTTAAGCGAGAATTAGAAGAAGAGTTAATTCATATTATTACCAGCACGTATTATGCAGGCATCTTTGAGCCTATCGCTCATGAGATGCCAAAAGAAAAGGCATTGCAGTATGTGGAAGTATTAGGAGAATTTTATACAGCCGGGTGGCAGAAAATATTGGGGTTTTAACCCTGATATTTTTTAACCAATAGTTAGTGAAAACTAACCAGATTTTATGAGGAGGAAAGGAAATGCAAAAATTAAACGAGTTACAACCAGGGCAGCAGGGCACCATTGCGGGAGTACAAGGCGATACCCGATTTTTGACCAGAGTAATCTCTATTGGTCTAACGGTGGGGAGCCGGGTGGAAGTACTAAGAAATGAAAAGAAGATGCCTTTATTACTTTACGGGCGAGACAGCGTGGTTGCCCTTAACCGAGAAGAAAGTGACAATATTTTGGTGGAGGTGAGAGCATGAGTACTATGGCAGCAACAAAAACGCCGGTTATTGCGTTACTAGGAGAACCAAACTCCGGTAAATCTACGTTATTTAATGCACTTACCGGTTCCCATCAACACGTAGGTAACTGGCCAGGAAAGACGGTAGAAAAAAAGGAAGGGTATTTTACGAAAGATGGCGGACGCTATACGGTGACGGATTTACCAGGGAGCTACAGTCTTTCAGCAAACTCAGATGAAGAGGTGATTACGAGAGATTATATCGCCAGTGGCAAAGCGGATGTGGTGCGTATCTTAGCAGATGCGGCTCAGCTTGAGCGAAGCATGTTTATGCTAGCCGACTATGCGGGGATGGATTGCCCGGCGGTACTGCTCCTTAATTTGATGGCTATTCACCAGTATGGTTAGCAGCCAAAGCTCTAGAAGGAGATATGGTGGTTATTGCTAAAGTACGGGAAGGCTTACCAGCAGAAAGTAAAAAGGCGTTTGAAGAAACGTTAGCGCAGATAAAAAACGGCGCCCTTTTAACGGGAGATTGTAAGTTTAAGCGGATTGACGAAACGCTACAAGGGGCAATCACCGGGAAAAAGCAAGGTGTGGCACTCTCAAAGTTTGATAAAAAGGCAACTAGTAAGCGCTTGGTAAAAGAGGAAGACCGAACAGGTCTGATTATGGAATTACCACCTTACCACAAGCCAAAGTGGGGAGCACTACTTCGCTCGATTCTTGTACAAACTAGGGAGATTTTGTGGAAAGCCATTAAAGTGATCTTCATTGTGTCTTTGGTCTTTTGGCTACTAACGTATACGAGTACCGGAAATCCAGAAACGACGATTTTATATCGTTTTGGTCGGATGATTGAACCAGTGACAAGTATTTTTGGTTTTACCTGGCAGACGTTTTTAGCATTTGTTTCCTCAGCGATTAGTAAAGAAGCAGCCTTAGGTGTGCTTTCTACCTTATATGTAGGTGGTGGAAGTCTCTTCTCAGCTACTTTTGGAGGAAGCGGCACGGCCGCCAATTTAAGTGAGGTGCTTGCTACTTCCATTACGCAGGCGCAGGCGTTAGCGTTTATCTTTGCGGTTACCTTTAATGTACCTTGTCTAATGGCCATTAGCTCTACGTATCAGGAGACACGTTCCCTTAAGTGGACGCTTAGAATAGCTCTTTACTATTTCTGTGCGGCTTTAGTATTAGCCTTTCTGGTTTATCATATCGGGATGCTTATTTTCTAAAGATAGTTACATTTTTCAAAAAGGAGGCGGGGCAAATGTTAATCAAGCTTTTGACCTTACTAGATGAGGGACGGGCGTATTCTCAACTAGAATTAGCCGAGAGTCTTGGCACCGGAGAAGAAGGTGTCAAGGCTCAGGTGGAATACTTGGAACGAATGGGACTCTTGCGGCGAGTAGAGCGCGGCGGTGGCTGTGAAAGTTGCGGTGGCAAATGTGGCAATGGCTCCTGCGATTGCCAAAACGTGGCTCCGCGAGGCCCCGTTATGTGGGAAAAGGTTTAAAGATGACGACGTATATGATTGCTGGTCTTTTATTTGTTTTTTGCGGCTACGTTCTTTATAATTATGTGCGTAAGTTGCGCCGTGGTGATAGCTGCTGCACTGAAGGCGAGGCGCCGATTAAGAAAGTACGGGTGGCTGACCGAAATAAAGCAAATTATCCATACCAGGTTACGCTACGTATTGAGGGTATGACTTGTGCCAACTGTGCTTTGCGGGTTGAGAATGGACTGAATAGCTTGCCGGGAGCTTATGCCCAGGTGGACCTAGGGCAGCACCTAGCTAAGGTTCTTTGTAAAGAAGCGCCGGATATTATGACTTTAAAAAAGGCTGTTAGAGATGCTGGATATATTGTTGTAGAGGTGAAAGATACTGAGAAGTAAAAAAATGAGGGACTATCGGGAAATAAGACAGTCCCTTTATTGTGCAAAAAAGGTATTAAGAGGTGTGAGTATACATGTTGATTTTTTGTATGATTTGCAGCAAAAAGTTATACTCTACTAGCCGTGAAGGATTGTAGAGTTTACCTAACTCGTAACGGACAGGGCCAGTGTGCTATTGTAGATATAAAGGAATTAGACGAGGACTGGACGTTGAAGATTTTGGTCTTTCGTTAGAAATAACGGCTTTTTGTGATAATAAGAAATTTAAAATTTACCCAATATCCAAAAAATCTACCATAGGGTTGGATTTGAGACTATGCTAAAGTAAAGTTAGGAACCCGTTATAGATATTAAGTTAAATGTACAAAATGTATATATTTAAAGGAGAATATTTATGGTGGATGTATTACTGGAAGCAATTCGAGATTTTCAAGAAAACAGGGCGACCTATCAAAACGAAATTATACCAAATAAGAAATGGGCAAAACAGGTACACGAACAAGGATTTTACACAATAGATAAAATTATAGGTATGCCACAGATAGATATCTGTCTTCATTTTTGTCCGGCTTCTTCTTTAAAGCAGATTCCTTTACACAATCATGATTTTTATGAACTTGTTTATGTCTATAAAGGTCAGGCATTACAGATGATGAGAGACCAGCACATATCGCTGCATCAAGGTGATATCGTTTTGATGGATCCAAATACCGTTCATGCGATTCATGTAGAAAATGAAACGGATTGTGTGATTAATCTTTTAATCAAAAAAGAGGTGTTAAATGAATCCGTTCTACTTTTTTTAAAACAGAATCCGCTGGTCTCACGTTTCATGGTAGATTATATCTATGGCTTGAAGAAAGACGATAATTATATCTTTTTCCCCAGTTGTGAAGAGAAAGCTATCAATAGATTATTAGTGAAGTTGATAGAGGAGTTGAGCATGCAGGATGCTCATTTTGAATCTATGATTTCAACCTGTTTGATTGCACTTTTTAACGAATTATCAAGAAATGCGAAAGAGATGAATGCATTGAAAAACCGAAATGAAGTCGATACAGTAATGAACTCAGTGATTGCGTATATTCGTGACAATCTGAATACAGTAACCTTAAAGAAGGTGGCAAATGAATTTCATTACTCGACCAGCTATATTTCGCGATTGGTGTATCTATATACAGGAAAAAGATATGTAGAGGTTGTTCACGAAATGAAACTTGAAAGAGCGAAGCAATATATTGAGATAGGAGAATTATCCATCGGACGTGTTGCAGAAATGGTCGGATTTAATGATGCCAGTTATTTGCACCGAGTTTTCAAAAAAAGATATGGTTTATCACCAGCAACGTATAAGAAAAGGAACGGATAAGAGTTTTCTTTCACTACTCTCATAGATGATTATGTGCAGATAATCACAAGAAATCACATCGTTTTTTACAATGTAATTCGCTTAATATCGCGATAGAATTGTAAGGGTTAAAGGAAGTGGGATTTCGTAAAAGAAGAGGGTATGAACATGAAAAAAAGAAGTAATGTAATTGCGGGAATTCTTAGTGTTAGCATGATTTTATCTGTGCTAGGTGGAAATTTAAACGATGTTGGTCTTACTCGTGCTGCCGAAACGGAGTTATCAGCTTTTGAACAAGAATTCAAATCACCAAACAACGATGCGAAGCCATTTATGCGCTACTGGATTGCACCGGGACGGATGAATGAAGAACAAGTGCGTAGGGAAATGGAAGCATTTGCGTTAGGAGGCTTTGGCGGAGTCGAATTGCAGAGTCTTGAATTGGCCAAGGGGTCTGTAATCAATGATCAGACGTGGAATGAGACGATGAAGTGGATTCTCCGGGCTGGAAGAGACTTTGGTATTCAAGTGGATTTTACCATTGGACAACTTTGGCCCATTGCGACACCGGCTATAAACGATATTGATGATGATCGAACTGAGCAGAGAATATACAGTACGACTGTAGATTTTAGTGCGACGGCTCAGAATATGGAGTATGCGGCAACAGAGTATGTTTTTCCAGATGCGGGCTCAGGTTTTGCAAGTGGACGTAAACACGAATTGATAGCGATTACAGCGGCTATGAAATTAGAAGATGGTACTTATGATCCAACCACGGCTGTCAGTTTGTTAGGAGAAGAAAGCAATTTTGATGAGGCTAGTGGCGCTATTTCTTGGAGTGCTCCGCAAGAAGGGGAGTGGAGTATCTTTTACTTTTACCGGCAGTCATCTGGAGCAACTACCATGATAGTTGGACAATATGTTATCGACCATATGAGTGCAGCTGCGACCAAAGCAGTGACAGATAACTGGGATGAAGCGATGAATTGTGACTCAGAGTTAAAAAGTCTGTATGAGCAAAATGGTGGGAGTATTTTTGGAGATTCCTTTGAGTTAAGATCTAATTTGTGGACAGTAGATATGTTGCAAGAATTTGCACAGCGTCGCGGATATGACCTTACTCCGTGGCTACCGGCCATTCATTATGAGATGAATTCAATTGGTAATGATGTCCGTGAAGACCTTTATAAAACAATGACTGAATTATTAGCAAATAATCATATGCACCAATTCAGTGATTGGGCAAAGGGTCATAATATGACCTTGAGATATCAAGCGTATAGTAGTGCAGGTAGCAGCGTATTTGAACTTACGGAACCAGCGTTTGCTTCTGATATTATAGAAGCAGAGTCTTACGCTATGAGTGGAAGTGCTCCTGATGCCTATAGGCAGTTAAGTGGTGTTGTAAATATGCGCGGAGATAATCTTTACACAGTCGAAGGCGTCGAAATAGGGCAGGATGCGTGGAGAAATACTTGGTTAGAGACAAAGAGAAAAAATGGCGAAAGTCATCACCGAGGATACATGTATTACGCAAATCGCTTTTATGCTGCTGGCGTTAATAAAGCGATTTTTCATGGCACCACCTATAAAATGACTGATACGGAAGGGCTGGGTATGCCACCATGGATGCCAGCGGATACGAGTTGGCCGGGCTATTCGGCGATGTCGCTCATGAGCTATGGAAATGAATGGGATGATAAGACTCCTATGTGGGATAATGTTGATATAATGACGGATTCTATCTCACGTACCCAGATGGTGCTGCAACAGGGTCAAGGAGATGTTGACTTAGCGGTATATAGAAATCTACACGGAAAAGGAAATGTGCGTAATGATATTACAGCAGTGGAGCAGAATGGCTATACATATGACTATGTTACTCCTTTTTTACTCGATTTAGATAATGCTGTGGTAGGAATGGAAGATAATAGAGCCGTGTTAGCTGCCGATGGTCCATCGTATAAAGCGTTAATCATTGAACCAATGAATGATGGGACAGTTCCCAAAATGTCATTGCATATGGCAGAGAAGATTTTAGACTATGCTCACAATGGATTGCCGGTCGTAATTATCGGTGAAGCTCCAAGCCAAGTAGATGGCTACATTGCCAAAGAAGGGATAGATCCGGTAAATGGTCAGGCGGAGGAAAATACGCAGCTTGCGGATTACATGAATCAGCTAAAAACCTTGGATAATGTAAAGTCAATTGGCAGCAGAGAAGAACTGGCGGCTAATTTGGCTCAGCTGGGTGTAACGCCTGATATGCAACCAGAGGCACCCCAGAATATTTATAGTAATCACCGCCACACCGCAGATGCAGAACTTTATTTTCTATATAATGACGGAAGTGAAGATAGTACACAAAAACTCACCTTAAAAGGGTATGGGAAACCATATTTATTAGATCCTTGGAGTGGAGATATCACTCCCATAGTCTCTTATGTAGATAATAATGGCACGATAACTATGGATGCTCAGATAGAGGCGATGAGCACCATGATGGTGGCGATTGCTCAAGAGGGTTGGAGTAGCCATAGTATTTCCAACCAACTAATTTCTACGAATGCTGATGAAGTGATTTATGATAGGATGGCATCGACGGTCGCGTTACGGTCGTATACGGGTGGCGAAATTTCAGCAGAAATGAGCGATGGTACAAAGATTTCAGCGACAACAGAATTAGCGGATGAAGCTAGGAACTTAAACAACTGGCAAATGATACTAGAACAATGGAAGCCAGGAGAAACAGCACATGATACAATCGTTGAAGATACAAATAGCTATGATTTAAGTGAAATTGGACTTGTTCCTTGGTATGATATCGATGCACAGAACTTAACGAAGGCAGCAGGAGTTGCAAAGTATACGACTTCCTTTGAATTGAATAAGGGCTGGGAAGAAGGGCAAGGTGCAATCCTGTCTTTTGATAATGCTGCAGATGTTATGCGACTATTTGTAAATGATATCGAGGTTCCTCTTAATCAGTTGACGCTTAAAGCAGACATAGGACCATATCTTAAAGCCGGAAATAATACCATAGTTGCCAGAGTTTCTAGTAATGTTTCAAACGTCAAATATGCAAATAATGATAATGATACGTATGCCTTCGGTATCGTAGGTGAGGTAAAGTTAGAGCCATATGTACATGTCCGAGCTTTGGGAGAAGTGTTACCAGAAATTTCAATTCAGGGGCCTGAAGCGCTTCCAGAAGGTAAAATCGGCCAAGATTATTCAGCCACCATCTCGGCTTTAGGTGACAATATAGAGTGGTCTGTAGATGGAAAGCTTCCAAAGGGCTTAAGCTTTACAGAAGGGTCAATCAATGCAGAATATGTTTTAAAGGGAGTGCCTACGGAAGCGGGGATTTTCAAATTTACTGTTTCGATAAAAAATAGCAGTAGTAGTGCCTCTAAAGAATATACGCTTACGGTTGTGGGAGATAAACAGCAGGCCCCAAAAGGCGATGAAAATGCGAAAACGAGCCAGTTAGCAAAAACCAATAAGACAAAAACGGGAGATACAAATCGTATCTGGATAGCGCTTGGTTTGCTTATCCTCTCCAGTATTTGTTTAGTAATTGTGATCTTAAGAAGGCGTAAAAGAAGGTTATATAAGGACTTATAGAAATAATTGAAATAGGTTTAGAGGCTTAGGGTATCCTAAGCCTCTTTACTTATCTTGGGTTTTGTGGTGAACTGTAATATAATGGGAACAATTTTGGAAGAGGTGATGAGGATGAATATTATAACAGTTAGTAGAGAGTTTGGCAGTGGCGGCAGAGAATTAGGAAAGAGTCTGGCAGAGCATTTGGGTATTGCCTATTATGATAAAGAAATTTTGCATACGATAGCGGAAGAGTTAAAGATGGATGAAGGGTATATCAGCCGCAAGATGAATAGTGGCTACTCACGCTCGGTTCCTGTTTCTTTTGGAAAGACGTTCGCTGGCCTTAATCAGGTCGAAGATACGGTGAAAATATTGGTAGAGCAGCAGAAGATTTTAAAAGAGCTTGCGGCTAAGGGTGAGGACTTTGTCATCATTGGCAGAAATGCCGATGTGATTTTACAGGAGTATGAGCCTTTTAAGATATTTGTCTATGCGGAGATGGAAAGTAAGATTAGAAGGTGTCAAAAGCTAGGCAAGGATATGAACGAGCTTACTGATAAAGAAATGAAAAAGCAAATTCTGCGGGTAGATAAGGGAAGAAAGAAAAATAGAGAAATTATCACCTCTGCGGTATGGGGAGATAAGGAGAACTATCAATTGTGTATTAATACCTCGGATGTACAGATAAAAACGATTGTTCCGGCAACAGCGGAATATATTAAGGGTTGGAGGGGGAATTGATGAGAATCCAGTTATCGGATCATTTTAATTATCGGCGCCTCTTTCGCTTTGTATGGCCGTCGATTATGATGATGATTTTCACGTCGATCTATGGTGTGGTAGATGGAATCTTCGTATCGAATTATGTGGGAAAAACCGCCTTTGCGGCGGTAAATATCATCTATCCCGTCACAATGATATTAAGCGCCGTCGGGTTTATGATTGGTACCGGTGGCAGCGCCATTGTGTCACAGGCCTTAGGTGAGAAGAGCGAGGAACGGGCGCGGCAGTACTTTTCAATGTTAATTTACGTTGCGATTGGTGTTGGCATCGTCCTGGCAGTCCTAGGGGTAGCGTTCTTACGCCCGATAGCGATTTTATTAGGGGCAGAAGGAGAGATGATTGAACAATGCGTTACCTATGGCAGGATTCTTCTCGTGGTGTTGCCCTTTGCCATGCTACAATACGCGTTTCAAAGTTTTCTCGTGACGGCAGAAAGGCCCAATTTGGGTCTTGTTGTCACAATTGGTGCAGGCCTTACCAACATCGTGTTTGACTTTTTATTTGTTGCAGTATTTTCTATGGGGCTTGTGGGGGCAGCAGTAGCAACCGCTATGAGTCAAGTAATTGGTGGTGTTATTCCGCTAGTATTCTTTGCCAGGAAAAATAGTAGCACCTTACATTTAACGAAAGCAAAGCTTGATACGAAAGTATTGCTTAAAACGTGTTCTAACGGAGCTTCTGAGCTCGTTACCAATATGTCTACCAATATTGTCAACATTCTATTTAACATACAGCTGATGCGGATGATTGGCGAAGACGGGGTAGTAGCTTACGGCGTTATTATGTACGCAAACTTTATTTTTATCGCTATCTTCTTTGGATATGCTATTGGAAGTGCTCCGATTATCAGTTATCACTACGGGGCAAAAAATACTGGTGAACTGAAAAACCTGCTCAGGAAAAGCTTGGTGATGGTAGCTGGTTTTGCCATTATTATGCTACTGATGTCTCAGATTCTTGCCCCTTTTGTGGCGAAGATATTTGTTAGCTACGACGCTGAGCTTCTAGAGTTAACGACCCATGCGTTTCGTATCTATGCTATCTCTTTCTTATTTATGGGATTTGGTATTTTTGGCTCGGCATTCTTTACGGCGTTGGGAAACGGGGAGTATCAGCAGCGATATCTTTTCTGAGAACTCTGCTTTTTCAAATCGCTTGTATTTTGATATTGCCTTCTATTCTTGGCCTAGATGGCGTCTGGTTTTCGGTGGTGGTAGCAGAACTATTAGCAGTGATCGTAACCTTTGTTTTTTTAAGGGCGAATAATAAGAAGTATCAATATTATTAGGAATTATGAAAGCTTTTCTTTAGTTGCTCTAGCCATAATTTCCGCTACTACCTCAGACTTAGCGTCCGCGTAGTGCTGGATATGTGTCCAAGATTTCTTAGCGAGCTCTTGCTTTGTTTTAGCATAGAGTTCGCGGTCTTCTGGATGCTCCCGTAACCAGTCACGAAAGAGTAGCATTCTTTTGGCCTCTTCACAACCTTCTGTAAAGACATGAAGGTTGATTTTGTTTTCAGGACCTTTTAGCAACCGATGCCCGTACCAATCCGGTTCTCGAATGCGTAACGTATAGCCTAGCGCTTCTAGCGGTACAACGTAATCCTCCTCCTTGGCGGCATCGGGGACCAGTAGTAGCAGATCAAGAAGAGGTTTGGCAACGAGATTAGGTACGGAGGTGGAGCCAACGTGATGAATCTGGAGAGCCTTATCCCCGAGAGCCTTTTCTATTTTTTCCTTTTCACTAGCAAACCAAAGTGGCCAATCAGGGCTATAATCAGCCAGAAAGACATCGCCCTCTAAGGGATCTCTTTCACCGATGGTCACACTATCTACGTATTCATCCCAAGTCATTTCTCTGGCAGTAGCTTCTGCAAGAGCCAAGTCTAGCAGCTTGTAAGCCTGATGAAGGGCTTCAAGGTTATCTATAAGCATCTTCTGCTGCCAACTTCCATCCTTTAATTTAGTTAGCGATTTTTCTGATTTGCTGATAAGAGAAGCAAGAGGGGCTTGTGCGCGTTCCAATTCTTCCCGGCTTAAATCAGAGACAAAAGTTCCTCCATCTTTTTCAATCAAAGCTTTCGCAACTTCTAAGGCGTGAAGGCGATTTACCTGTAGAGTATATTGAGCTGTTCCCGGCGCAAATTTGGCCTGGGCAGCTTTGCTGCGAGAATGCATATCAGCGAGAGTTTGTAAGTTGTTTTCTGTATTCATAAGCATGGGTCTCCACTTCATATAGTAATAAAAAAAGACAAAAGAAACAGTTCTTTTGTCTGTATATATAATACCACAAAAACCCCGAAAATTCAAGACTTGTAAGGCTTGCTAAAGAGGCTTATACTGTCTAGACCTACTAAGGAGGTGTGTGGATGGAGATTAAAGATTTAAACGGTTTGTCATTAGTCACGAAGAAAAAGGAAGTCAAGGGGTTGATGGCGCGAAACGAGGCATCTGCTACGTTTCAGCTGTCGTTATCGGAAGAAGAAGCTACGCAGCTGGTGGAGAGCAAGAACCAAACCCTTAGGAAGTATAAACGCTTAGAGCTAGGCGAGAGCATCCTGGGAAAACTAGTAGATGCCTTTCAAGATTCTCAGTATCTTAGTCAAGGAAACTATTTAGAGACGTTAATAGATTTACAAGACTTATTTTATCAGTACAAAAATGAATGTATGGACTTAGTAAGCGATGATGAATTAATCGAATTTATGCGAGAGCAGTTTGAAGAGATTTGTTATGGTGACTTAGACTATCTTGGAGGAACGTGCCTAGAGCGCTTTAAAGAAGCGGTGAAGGCCGGATGGCGCAATAATGAGGAAAGAAGAAAAGAACGATACGATGAGCTCACGACCGAAAAAAGATGGGATAAGGATGTATATTTGGATGTGTTAAAGGAATTATTTTGGTAGAGAATACTGAAAAAATGGGCACTTGCAAGGGTTTAAAAAATTCGATATACTAAGGAAATAGATATAATCTTATTTGGGATGGTAGATAGTTACCATCCCTTTTTTCGGGATTTTATGTGAATTGAGTAAAAGAGGTGGGAACCATGCAAAAAAAGATTTACAAGAAGTGGCAGATTAAAAAGCTGGTCACTTGGTTTTTGGGAATTATTTTATGTGGAGGAATCTTTCTACAATATACTACATGGACGTTGTATCAAGATAAGGTGGCTGAAGATAAATATTGGCGCGGAGCGCTCCTAGAAAGTCCAGTGGACGAGGAGAAGGCAATTGCCCTTAGCCAATCCGCAACCAAGGTTACCGTGGGAACGTGTGTGGAAAGTTTGAAAGAAATTAATATGAAGAATAGCTACTACCGGGTAGCTTTCAAGGTTTGGTTTAAATGGCGTGGCGATAAAAGCCTTGATCTTGCCAATAATTTTCATGTGTATAACGGGACGATTAGCAAGATGGAGATTATTACGGATGAGACAGTTAACGGAGTAAATTACCAGCTCTGTAGCGTAGATGTAAATGTGTTCAAAAACTTTTGGACGAAGCGTTTTCCGCTAGAATCGCATCAGCTGCGTTTCTATATTGAGCCTTCTTATACCATCGATGAAGTGGTCTTTGAAGGAGATATAGAGAATTGTGAGATTAACTCTTCGGTAAGTATCGCCGGTTATGAACTAAAGCGCTTTGCTAATGGGGTACATACGAATGAATACGAATCCACTTATGGTATGCCAGATCAAGAAAAGGGCTCTTATACGTCGGAATTCATGACCCAAATGGAGCTGAACCGGAGTGGCTTCGGGCTGTATTTAAAATGCTTTATTGCCTTATTTGGCACGTCACTATGGGTCTTTATTATGGTAATCCTGTGTACGTATCACCGGATTGATCCTCTTTCGATGATTCCCGCAGCTTTATTTGGTACGGTTTCTAATATTATGATTGGGGCTAATTTGCTACCGGATGCGCTTGAGATAGGACTCTTAGAGTATGTGAATGCTTGGGGGATTTTGACCATTCTTTGTGGTGCTTTAATTATTATCAATATCAATCGTATTCGGACAAAATATAACGACAATAAATTTGCCGCTTTGTTTGGAAGGATTCTGTCGATGCTGTTAATTTTTATCGTTATCTTAGGTCATATTGTGATGCCAATTGCGGCGTATTTATAGAGGGGAGGAACAGTGCATGAAAGAATATAATACAGGTCTAGCGACGACGGTTTGGAACCCAGGTAGAATTAGGCTCTTAGTTGTCCTGACGATTTTGACGGTTATAGCTACACTCTTTTTTGATGATGTATTTTCGTTTCTTCCGTACGTCAATTTGCTTCCTATCTTGTTTGGTACTTGCGTTGGCGGACCAGTTTACGGAACGATTATCGCGATTGTGGTCTTTGTTTTTAATTTTCTAACGGGAGCGGAGCCAATCATTATCGTATTCGCCATCGAAGCGATCTCACTCTCGATTTTCTTTGGCGCCTATGTTCGTCTCGGCTTTTTTGCTACGATTAAAGGCGTCTGGGTAGGCGTCGTAGCCTGTACGTTAATGGATACGCTCTTTAAGATTCCTATTCACTTTGCTTTTAATGGAGGGCGTATACCCTACGATTCAAAGCTATTATTTTTACATGGCATATTAGAGCGGTTTGGTGAGAGAACTATGATCGCTAGCGTATTTTGCTTCCTGGTGGTAACCTTTATCGATATGGCGGTATTCTTATTCGTTATCTATTTCCTCATTAAGAAATTACCGAATTCAGTTATGGAGTTCTTCTCTATCCCCAGGGAATTTCCGACCATGCAAGTGGTTAAAGATGAAAAGGAAGAAGAGTTTCTAAGCGAAACGGATAAGCTAAAGGCGAAAGCTATGGAAAAAATTGAAAAAGCAAAAGAGACGGCTGGGGAAGGGCAAGCAGATGAGAAGACGGATATTTGAGCTAATTAGAAAAGCTGGTCCTGGCGATAAAGCCAGTCGGATCTACGACTGGTTTATCATGGTGGTGGCGATTATCAGTATTGTTCCCATGATGTTTCGGAATCCGCCTGAGGGGATAACTGGTATTCTGGAAACCGTATCCATTTATTTTTTGTTTTTGGATTATATCTTGCGCTGGATTACCTGCGATTATCATACGGGAAAGAGCGGTATACAGTCCTTCTTAATTTATCCCTTTACCCCCTTTGCAGTTATGGATATTCTCAGTATTTTGCCATCTCTTGGTCTGTTACCGCCTGCCTTTCGGGTATTGCGCTTGCTAAGACTTGGTAAACTATTACATTACTCTCGCAGTTTTGTACGGATTACCAACGTATTTAAAAAGCAAGGGAAAACCCTTTTAGCGGTGCTTAACCTAGCCATTGCTTACGTTGTTATCTCAGCGCTTATTATGTTCGTTTCGGAACCGGAGCAGAATTTCCCTCAGTTTTTTGATGCTCTATACTGGGCAACGACGGCTTTGACCACAGTAGGTTATGGAGATATCTACCCTAGTACTGACGTAGGTAAGTTTATCAGTATGCTGTCATCACTTTTTGGGGTGGCGGTTATCGCGATGCCAGCGGGTATTGTGACCGCCGGCTTTCTCGATGAGCTGAAAATAGATTTGAGTAAGACGGAGAAAAAACTAGAGAAGGTAAGCAAACTAAGTGGTGCATTTTTAAAGCGAAGCTTGCTGATTATGGGTGTTGGAGTAGGACTTGATATTGGACTTTATTATCTAGGGCACGTCTTTCATCTGCCGGCATGGCTAGATTCCCTAGGTACGGTATTGGCAGCAGTTATGATTGAACCGACAGCAGGGTTACTAGTGGCTTTTGCCTCCACCTTCTTTCAATCGGCCTTTGTCTACGGCGTTAACTCGTTGCTCTTTTACCTAATTGGGGGAATAGCAGCTCTAAGCTTTGGTCTGCTACTGAATAGGGATAGCATAAAGATAAAACGCCTGCTTTTGGCAATGCTAATCTATTTCGCAGCGGGAACGGTGATTGCCGGCTTGTTGACGCTCTGGAAGAATGGCGGTATTCCCGACAGTGGCTGGGAATATCGGTTCTATACTTGGAGCTTAAATAGAGGCTACGGCAACGCGCTCTCCTGCTTCTTCGGAACAGCCGTACTTAAGCTCGTGGATACCCTTGTGATTGGTATCACCCTACCAGTGCTAATTAAGATATCACGCAGGTTAGAAAAGTAAACTTTGTAGTTTCAAAAAAGAGCTCTTCTAGGTTCAAAACGAATCTAGAGGAGCTTTTTACTTAACTATATATTACCACAAAAACCGCGAAAATTCAAGACTTGTAAGGGGGTCCAAAGGGGCGTATACTGTCTAGACTTAGGAGGAGGTAGGCGATGGTATATAACGAAGAGGAATTGTTGCGGCTATTAGATCAGGTAATTAAGAAATCGGTATCTTATGAAAGCTCGTCGGTAACCTATGAGCGGGCTCAGGAGCTAATGGATGGAATCATGTATCACATAGAAGCATGTGGGGCAGAAGAGGGGAGTCTAAGGGATGAGAACACACCTTTAGAAGTTCTGTATCAGCAAGGACTTGAGATAACCAAGAAAAAGGTGTACCGAGCGAAGGCGGTTTATACGAAGATTATTGAAGACTTTCGAGACTATGGTGTAGAGAATTACCGGGAGACGATTTTAAAGGGAATGCCAGCTTTCTTCTTGAATTACGATCCCATCTATCTTCCCCAGAACCATATTTTGACCTTAGACTACCCACCTCTACACCAGGTAGTGGACAAAAGGGGTGCTGATTTGATCCTTGAGTATTTAGAAGATATTCGAGCTGAACAGCACTTCTTGAATAGGTTCTCAGAGAATGCCATTATTCAAGTCCTTGAAGAAGTGAGCTCTGACTATCGGCAGGATTATATGGATAATATTGTGTATTGCATCTTGCGGCAGGCACTTTTCTGTATGATTGCAGGGAAAAGAATGGAGAGTTTAGAGGTGGATGCAGAGGATAAAGAAGAGATAGAAGCCTTCTTTGCTGGGGATACAAAGGAAAAGGCGCTAGCAAAGATAAAAAGGCTAATCGAGATGCTAGAAGAGAGGCTTGATTTAAGAGAAGGTTATTTTCAAAGTTACGCTTTGGAGTTTTATGCACGCTTATGAGGTTAAACGTATAAGATATCCTTGACAACCGCCCGAAAACTTGCGTTAATTATCTTATACTACGAAAAGCAAACGGGGGAAGAAGCGATGACTACCATTAAAGAACTGGCGAAGGCTTGCGGGGTCTCGGTTGCCACAGTCTCTAATATTCTAAATAACAAGGGCGGTGCCAGTGAGGAAACGAAGCAAAAGGTTCTAAAGGCTGCCAAAGAGATGAACTACACACCGAATATCGTGGCGAAGAACTTGAAGATGAGAAATACTAGAAGTATTGGGGTAATTGCGGAAGACATGACGATTTTTAGTATTCCAGATATTATTGATGGGATTACTCAGCAATGCGAGGAGGCGGACTATCATATCCTATTAACGAATCTGCGGCTATTTAAGAAGCATGAAGACACCTATTACCATAAGCAAGATTATTATGAAGACGTTCATAAGGAGATTCGTAAGCTCCAGTCAAAACAGGTGGAGGGGATTATCTATATCTCTGCCCATGAGCGGGTGATTAAATGTATTCCGGAGGATATCCGAATTCCTGCGGTAATGGCTTATGGATATTCAGATACAGCGAAGATTCCGAGTATCGTTGTAGATGATGAAGAGGGGGCTTATCAGCTGGTCTCTCATTTGGCGGCGATGGGGCACAAGCAGATTGGCGTCATTACCGGAAAGAAGGACAGCTTGCATATGCAGGCCAGATTAGAAGGATTTCAAAGAGCTTTATTTGACAATAGCATTTTATTTAACCCGAAGTTTTGTATGACGGGGGATTGGAACCGGGAGAGCGGGTATAGCAATACCGATGCCCTAATCGATCAAGGAGTAACAGCTATCTTTTGTATGAATGACGTGATGGCAGGAGGGGTGTATGACCGGCTGGAAGAAAGAGGCTTAAAGGTGGGAGAGGATATTTCTATCGTTGGCTTCGATAACCGGGAGGTGTCGTCTTATTATAAGCCACCGCTGACAACGACGACGCTACCGCTACACGATATCGGTTATAAGGCGAGTGAAGTGATGATGGGTCTTCTCGCTCATGAAGAGTTGCCAGAAAAAGAGGGAATCTACAAGGTTCCTTGTGAGTTTTTATTGAGAAAATCAGTAGGTGAGGTTAACGAATAGTAAGGGGAAAAGAAGAGGTTATAATACATAACCTCTTCTTTTTTGTGCAATTTGCACATAATTAAACGTTTAATTTCTACTTGATTTTATAAAAGCATAGTGATATAACGATGATATAAATAAAAGCGCGCAAAATAAGGGTTAAATCGGAAATTAAAACTTTAAAATAATAATTTTTAGTAAAATGATTATTTATTTTACTAAAACGATTAACAATAATTAAAGTTTAGTTGTTGAAAAAAGAGGTGTTATTCAGCAAATTAATTTTCCGAAAGAAACAAAAGGGGAGAAAAACTAAGGAGTAGTAACTAAAACGATTAACAAAAAGGAGGAAACTTATGAAAAAGAGATTAATCGCAGTAATGTTGTGTGTAGCTATGATGGCTAGCTTATTGGTGGGATGCAAATCGGGATCGGAAGGTTCTGGTGATGACAAGGATAGCAGTGGTTCGGCAGGATCGAATACCATGGAAGTTGAAGGAGATTATACAGAGCTAGAAGTATGGACCTTTATTGAGTTACATCAAGAATTTTACACGAATATGGCAGAGAAATGGAATGAAGCGAATCCGGATAAGCAAGTGAAGCTTACCTTAAGCAATATGCAGTATGATGATATGCACAACAAGCTTTCCCTTGCCTTAGAGTCAGGCGAAGGGGCACCAGATGTAGTGGATATTGAGCTTGGTAAGTTCCCAGCTTTTATGGTTGGTGATGTAGAGCTTATGGATTTGACTGAAAGCATCGCGCCATACAAAGATACCACAGTTGAATCAAGACTTGACATCTATTCGAAAGATGGAAGCAGATACGGCCTACCTACTCACGTAGGGGCAACAGTGGCTTTCTATAACACAGAGTTATTAGAAGGAGCTGGTATTGACTATACTCAGATTAAGACCTGGGATGAATTTAAAGCAGCAGGAGTTAAATACTACGAAGCAACTGGTAAGTATTTTGCTTGTGTAGAGACCTTCGCTAACTGGATGATTAACCTTATGTTAGTACAAAAGGGTGGAGATTACCTAGATGGCGACGGTAATTTGGATTTGACTAACGACACCTTAGTGGAAGTACTTCAGTACATTAAAGATATGCAAGATACCGGCGCGTTCGCAACCGTACCAGGCGGACAACCGGATAACGAAGAAGCGTATCCTTCTTACAATAGCGGTGACTACGCAGTACAGATTATGCCTTTCTGGCAAACATCTAGATTTACCAGTTACATGACAGACCTTGAAGGCGATGTAGCCATTGCTCCTGCACCAGTATGGAAAGACGGAGATGTTAAATCTATCGGTGGTGGCGGAACGGGAACAGCCGTTGTGAAGACTAGCGAAAATGCTGATTTGGCAGCTGAAGTATTTGCATTCATCAAGCTTTCTGAAGAAGCAAATAAGGAAGTATGGAATGTCTTAGGATTTGATCCAGTTAATACAGCCGTATGGGAAGATGAAGAGTTAACGAAGAACCCGGACAACAAGTTCGTACAGTTCTTCAATACCTATCCATTTGATACCTTAAATGAAATCAAAGACAGTATTGCGGCCCTAGATACGCTTTCTAATGAAAAATGGCCATCTATCAACAACGAACTGGTAACCACCACGCTTAATAATATTTATGAAAATGGTATGCCAGTAAAAGAAGCGTTAGAGGAGTCACAACAAACATTGGAAAACGAATTTAATTAAGCCAAGTCGATAAAAAGGAAGTGAGTGTTAATGAAGAAGTTATTATATTCAAAGAAAGTTGCTCCTTACGTATTCGTTCTGCCTTTTGTGATCACGGTCCTGTTATTTTGGATTTATCCGATTGCCAATGGTGTGCTCTTAAGCTTTCAGGACGTATTAAAAAAGGAGTGGGTGGGGTTTAAGAATTACGAAAGACTGATGACGGACAAAATCTTCTTAAAGTCAGTCTACAACAGCGTTCGTTATATGGTTGGGACCTTGGTGTTATTAATCCCGTTTCCCATGCTTTTTGCCAGTCTTTTAAACAGCAAGCTGATGAAAAAACCAGGATTTTTTAAGTCCATCTATTTCTTACCGGCACTTACTTCCGTTGTCGTTGCAGGTACCATCTTCCGCTTAATCTTTGGGGAGATGGGAACCTCCTTGGCAAATCAAGTTATCGGGATTTTTGGCATGGAGCCAATCAAATGGCTAAAAAATGAATGGACAGGGTATTTTGCCTTGCTCTGTATCGCTTGTTGGCGCTGGACGGGAGTGAATATTCTGTACTTCTTAGCCGGACTTCAGAGCATTCCTGGTGATATCTACGAGGCGGCTTCCATTGACGGTGCTAGTAAATGGCAGCAGTTTACGAAGATTTCTTTTCCGCTACTAAAGCCAACGACGGTGTACGTACTCACAATCAGTATCTATGCAGGACTGTCTATGTTCCTTGAGAGCTTTATGCTTTGGAAAGGAAATAACTCACCTCAGAACATTGGTTTGACAATTGTCGGTTATTTATATCGACAGGGAATTGAAAAACGAGCGCTTGGTTACGCTTGTGCCGTCGGCTTAGTACTCCTTGTGGTAGTTATGGTCATTAATCTGATTCAGCTAAAAGCTACCGGAACATTTGATAAGGAGGAGCGTTAGATGAGCAGAGGAAAGAAGAAAGATAGAATTACAAGCATTTTTTTGGTAATTATGTTTTCCATTTTGGCAATCCTAATTATCATACCCGTGTATACCATTTTTATTGCTAGCTTTAAGCCGGGCGGAGATTTGCTCCAATACGGCCTTAACTTAGGGATTGACTGGAGTCGGATGAGTCTGGATAATTACAAGCTCCTCTTTACCGGTCAGCACGATTATTGGCAATGGTTTTTTAACAGTATTATTCTAACGGTGATTACGGTGGTTCTAACCTTACTTGTCAGTGCCTTTGTCGGGTATGGGTTTGCTGCCTACGAATTTAAAGGCAGGAATGTGCTCTTTGTCATCGTTTTAATTATCCTTTCCGTTCCCTTTGAAGTGGTGATGCTGCCTTTATATAAGCAGATGTCTTCTTGGGGCTTAATGGATAGCTATGTGGCGGTGGTATTGCCGTTTTTGGCGCACGCGTCCACCATCTTTTTCTTCCGTCAGTATCTTTTAGGGATTCCCAAATCCTTACTTGAGGCCGGCAGAATTGATGGGGCTACAGAATACGGAATATTTTTACGCCTGGTGGTGCCGATTATGAAACCGGCATTTGCAGCCATGGCGATCTTAAACGGAATGAACGCATGGAATAATTATTTATGGCCGCTACTAGTGGTTCGCTCTTCTGATAAGTATACTCTGACCTTAGGTCTTAATACGCTTATCAATCCTTATGGAGACAACTATAGCCTATTAGTGGTTGGTGCCTTCTTCTCCATCGTCCCGATTTTTATTCTCTTTGTGTGTTTCCAGAAGTATTTTATTGAAGGCATGACTGCAGGTGCGGTTAAAGAATAGCAAAAGGAGTTTATAGTTATGAGTAAACAAGCAAAAATGATTATCGATAAAGACTTTGTAATCGCCCCTGTGGATAAGCGAATCTATGGCTCGTTTATCGAGCATCTAGGCCGTGCGGTTTATGACGGCATCTATCAGCCGAACCATCCCCTAGCAAATAGCGACGGTTTCCGTAGCGATGTGACCGAGATGGTTAAGGAATTAGATGTACCGATTATCCGTTATCCAGGCGGTAACTTTGTCTCTAACTTTTTCTGGGAAGATAGTGTGGGACCGGTGGATGAAAGGCCGGCAAGATTAGATCTAGCATGGCGAAGTATGGAAAAGAACGAGGTTGGCGTCAACGAATTTACCAAGTGGGCTAAAGAGGCGAACTCAGAGGTAATGATGGCCGTTAACCTTGGGACTAGAGGGGTGGCTGATGCCTGCAACCTTCTTGAGTACTGTAACTTTGATAAAGGGACGAAATACAGCAATATGCGAATCGCTCACGGAGTGAGTGATCCTCATAATATTAAAGTCTGGTGTCTGGGAAATGAAATGGATGGTCCTTGGCAATTAGGACAGAAGACGATGGAAGAATACGGACGTCTAGCTTACGAGACGGCCAAGGCGATGAAGTTAATCGACCCCACGATTGAGCTGGTTTCTTGTGGAAGCTCAGCCCAGGATATGCCCACCTTCCCTAAGTGGGAGTCCACAACACTGGAGCATACGTACGACTTTGTTGACTACGTGTCCCTTCATCAATACTACGGAAACCGGGATGAGGATTCCAATGACTATCTGGCCCAGTCCAATGATATGGACGATTTTATCAAGACGGTGATTGCTACCTGTGATTACGTAAAGGCCAAAAAGCGCAGTAAGAAAACTTTGAACTTAAGCTTTGATGAATGGAATGTCTGGTTTCACTCCAATGCGGCCGATGACGATATTACCGAAAACCACCCATGGCAAGTAGCGCCGCCGATGTTAGAGGATATCTATACCTTTGAAGACGCGTTGCTAGTGGGGCTAATGCTAATTACCTTGCTTCGCAATGCGGACCGGGTAAAGATGGCTTGTCTAGCCCAGTTGGTAAACGTAATTGCGCCGATTATGACGGAAGCAGGTGGTGGTATCGGTTGGAAGCAAACGATCTTTTATCCCTTTATGCAAGCGTCTAAGTATGGCCGCGGCGTGGTGCTAAATCCTCTGATTAAGTCACCCATGCACGGAACCAAAAAGCACGACGAGATTACCGATATTGAAAGCGTGGTTGTCTATAACGAAGAGTTAGAAGAAGCAACGATCTTTGTAGTAAACCGAAACCTTTCGGAAGATATTTCATTGGCGACCGATATTAGAGGGCTAGAAGGCTATCGTTTGTTGGAACACACAGTACTTCACCACGAGAATTTGAAAGAGACGAATGGACCAGGTAGAGAATCAGTGAAGCCAGTAGCGGTTGACAACTCAAAAGTTGACAGCGGAATCTTGCACAGCGAGATTAAGCATGCTTCTTGGAATGTGATTCGTCTGGGTAAATAATATGAATAGTAAAGACAATACACCTTTTATTACACAAAGAGCGGATCCATATATCTATAAAGAGGACGGGCGGTATTATTTTACCGCCTCTGTTCCTACCTATGACCGAATTGTACTTAGAGGGGCAAAGACTATAAGCGGCCTTAAGACGGCAGAAGAAAAGACCCTTTGGGTTAAGCATGAAAGCGGACCTCAGAGCGAACACGTCTGGGCGCCGGAAATACATAAGATTGAAGATGCTTGGTATATCTACTACGCTGCCGGAGATAAAGACGATGTCTGGGAAATCAGACCCTACGTCTTAAAATGCCTAGGGCCTGATCCCTTAGAAGACGAATGGGTAGAAATGGGTATGCTAAAGAGCGCCCCCGGGGATGACTTCTCTTTTAAAGCCTTCTCCTTAGACGCGACGGTGTTTTCCTATAAAGGCGAGCATTACGTGATTTGGGCAGAGAAAACAGGGGTCGGAAAGATGATTTCCAACCTTTATATTGCCAGGTTAGCAGCGCCCAATCGCTTGGCGACGGCTCAAGTGCTTCTCACCACGCCGGATTATGATTGGGAGAGAGTGGGCTTTTGGGTCAATGAAGGACCGGCTATCTTAAAGCATAACGACCGCCTGTACCTAACATTTTCTGCCAGTGAGACGGGAACGAGCTACTGTATGGGGTTACTTACCCTTGAAGAAAATGGCGACGTTCTCGATCCGAAGGCTTGGGTAAAGACGAGAGAACCAGTCCTTGTTACCGATGAGAAGAGACAGCTATACGGACCAGGTCATAATACATTTGTAAAGTCCGAAGATGATCAGGATGATTTGTGCGTGTATCACGTGCGCCAAGAGAAGGAAATCGCCGGAAATCCTCTCTACAATCCCAATCGCCACACGATGATTATGAAAGTAGTTTATGATAAAGAAGGACGACCCGTTTTTTCCTTTGATAATAATCTAGAAATATAATGAGGTAAGCGTATGAATAAAATGCAGGCGGTGAATCTAAAGGATATTCAGATTCAGGATCCTTTCTGGTCAAAACACATAGAGCTTGTGGATAAAGAAATCATTCCCTATCAATGGGAGGCGATGAATGACCGAGTTCCTGGAGCAGAGCCTTCTCGATGCTTGGAAAACTTTAAAATAGCTGCCGGCCTAAAGTCTGGTGTCTTTTATGGAGCTGTATTTCAGGATACGGATATAGCCAAGTGGCTAGAAGCGGTAGGCTTCTCTCTTATTAATAAAAGGGATGAGGACTTAGAGCAAAGAGCAGATGAGGTAATTGAGTTAATCGGTAAGGCTCAGCAGGACGACGGCTACCTAGATACGTATTATATTATCCAGGCGAAGGAGAAGCGGTGGAGCAATCTTTGCGAAGGCCATGAGCTCTATATTGCTGGTCATATGATGGAGGCAGCGGTAGCGTACTACCAAGGCACAGGTAAGAAGCGGTTCTTAGAGATTGTCTGCAAAAACGCAGATCTGATTTGCCGTACTTTCGGGACATCAGAAGGACAGATCAAAGGGTACCCTGGTCATCAAGAGGTGGAAATTGGTCTGATTAAGCTCTATCACGTAACCGGTGAAAGGAAATATCTCGATCAGGCAAAATACTTTATCGATGCCAGAGGCGTCGGCGAAAACTATTTTCTTAAAGAGATGAGTGATCCTGATTTTCAGCATTTCTTTCCCGAGTTTGCAAATTACGATCCCTCGTATTCTCAGTCTCATCTACCGGTAAGGGAGCAAACGACGGCAGAAGGTCACGCCGTTCGCGCAACTTATATGTATACAGCAATGGCAGAATTGGCCTATGAATACCAAGACGAAGAGCTCTTAAACGCTTGTCAGACGCTGTGGGACAATCTGGTTAATAAGCGGATGTATCTTACTGGGGGGATCGGTTCGTCCGGTATCTTAGAGCGCTTTACCGTAGATTATGACTTACCAAATGACTACTGCTACTGTGAATCCTGTGCCTCCATTGGCCTGGCGATGTTTGGTCAGCGAATGGCTCAGATTACACGGGAAGGGAAATACATGGATGTGGTAGAAAGAGCCCTTTATAATACCATCTTAGCGGGAGTTGCTCTCGACGGGAAATCCTTTTTCTACGTCAATCCTTTAGAAGTTTGGCCGGATAGCTGTAAGGAGCGAACCTCCAAAGAACATGTAAAACCTATGCGTCAGAAATGGTTTGGAGTCGCTTGTTGTCCACCAAATATCGCCAGAACGTTAGCTTCTTTAGGACAATATATCTACTGTGTCGATAGTGAAAGTATTTATGTAAACTTATTTATTTCTAACAAGACGAAGATAAGGCTTGAAAACAAAGAGGTGGGAATCGAACTTAACACTAGGTTTCCTAAGGAGAATAGCCTGCAAATCGCGATTTCAAATGTCCCAGTAAAGGGTGTAAACCTTGGAATCAGAATTCCCGATTACGCCCAGGATTACCAGGTGACGGAAGAGGGCAAGGTAGTAGAGGTCTGTAAGGAAAAGGGCTACGCCCTCCTAAATCTGAATGCTGACGGTGTCTTTGATATCTCTTTTAAAGCACCGGCGAGATTTATCAGAAGCAACGTGAAAGTGCGAGCTAATACTGGAAAGGTAGCCCTTGTCAGAGGCCCTCAGGTGTATTGCTTAGAGGAAGTGGATAACGGCGCCAATCTCTCAGCTCTTAAAGTGGATACGGATAGTCAGATTGAGGAAGTGCCAGCGAGAGAGTTTGGCGGTAGCATCGAGCTTCGATGTAGAGGCAAAAGAATCCTCGAAGAGGCAGAAGAGCTTCTCTATACGACCAAACCGTTACAGTATAAAGAAGTGGAGATAAAAGCCATCCCCTATTCCTACTGGAATAATCGAGGACTAGGCGAGATGAGTGTTTGGCTCAGAAGATAAGAAAGGAGGCGTCTATGACGCCTCCTTTCTTAAAAGCTAAAAGCAATTATTTATTTTTTGAAGTAGCTCATCTACATTAATCGGCTTGGAGATATGATCGTTCATACCAGCCTCTAGGCTGCGCTTAACGTCTTCAGAAAAGGCATTGGCCGTCATGGCGAGAATGGGAATCGTCTTCGCTCTAGGCTTGCCGCTTTCTCGAATCTGTCTTGTGGCTTCGTAACCGTCCATAACCGGCATTTGAATATCCATGAGAACGACGTCGTAACGATCGGGGTTCTGACAATACATCTCTAAGGCTTCGGCACCGTTGCTGGCGCAATCAATAGCGATTTCAGTAGGGTTAAGCAGGACCCGAATAATCTCCTGATTAATATCAATATCTTCAGCCATTAAGATGGTTTTGCCCTGCCAGTGGTAGCTAGGTTTTGTCTTATTGTTATTCGTAGATTTGGTCTCGCTGCCTCTCGTTAACTCGACAATGGTGTTAAAGAGAGAAGAGGGCAGCAGTGGTTTGGCTAAGTATCTAGTGATGCCAATCTCATTTGCCTGTGTCTTCATATCGCTCCAATCGGCTACCGAGATCATAATCACAATCGTCTCTGGTGGGGCGATTCTTTGTATTTCCTTAGCGGTCTGGAGGCCGTCCATACCGGGCATTTTCCAGTCGATAAAGACGATATTGTAAGGGGTATCGCTGGTTTCTACGACAGCTATCGCTTCTTTCCCGCTACTAGCGGTATCGCAGTGAATTTTAAAACCAGTAATAATCTGCTGACAGTACTCAAGGACATCGTAGCTATCATCTACCACGAGGATACGGGTGTTCTTTAAGTCTGGCAGTTCCATCGGCTCAACCACGTTGACATCGCCAAAAGCGATGGGAATCTCAAAGATAAAACAAGACCCTTCGCCGATTGTACTCTCGACCCAGATATTACCTTCCATCAAATCGATGATTTTTCGGCAGATAGAAAGTCCCAGTCCGGTGCCGCCAAATTGTCTGGTGGTGCTACCATCAGCCTGCTCAAAAGGCTGAAAAAGTCGTTCCTGTTCGGAACTGTCGATACCAATTCCCGTATCTTTCACCTCTACTCGTAAAAGCGTTGCTTGGTTGTCTCGCTGGATGAAGGACGTATGTAAAGTAATGCGGCCTTCTTCGGGAGTAAATTTCACGGCATTTGAAAGGAGATTAGTAATCACTTGATTAAGGTGGAGCTCGTCACTGATTAGATAGCGGTCACAGCTTACATCAAGGTGAAAGGTAAACTCCAAGTGCTTCTCATCTACACGTGGTTGAATCACAGTATAAATTCGCTTTAGCATTTTTTCAAAATCAAAGGGTGCAAGCACTAATTCCATCTTTCCGGATTCAATTTTGGAGAGATCGAGGATATCGTTGATTAGCCCTAGTAGCTGGTTCGAGGCCTGGCCGATTTTGGCAAGGCAGTACTTAACCCGCCCGGGGTCGGCAGCAGTCTTGGCGATTTCGGTCATACCGATAATGGCGTTCATCGGCGTGCGTATCTCGTGACTCATCCGGGATAAGAAGTCGGTCTTGGCCTGATTGGCCTGCTCGGCTTCTTTGATAGCCTCTTCAAGATCTTTTTTAGCAGAATTCTTTTCAATTGTCGCTGACATTACGCTACCGATGGTTTGGAGCATGTGAAATTCACTATCGGTCCAGTAATGAGGCCCACTTCCGTAGTCAACGCCGAGAAATCCCCAGAACGTACCGTGACAGATAATAGGAAGGTCGGCAAAAGCGTGGACGCCACTCTCGCGCTGAATGCGGTAGGCCTCGCCAGAATAGGCGAAGGTATCATCAACGGCAATATACGGTCTGGTCGTCAGCTGAATAAACCCCTCGTCATCGTCGTTGTAGGGGATGTTTTGTAACAGGGGTTTCGTGGAGGTTACGCCCTCCTGACACCACTCATACAATACGCTATAAGTCCGATTTTCTAGGTCGTGACGAAAAACCGAGCAACGATCCACCTTCATGAAGGAACCCAACTCTTTTAAGGCGTAGGCAAAAAGCTCATCCAATGAGTCAGTACTTTTAGCAAAGACGGAGGATAAGCCCGCAATTAGTTTTTGCTGTGCAAGCTGAATGGATGCGTGTTGATCAATTGTGCGGTAGGAATCTCCGTAAAGTTCTTTTCGAATAGACCCAAGGTCGTGGGCACTGATTTGCCGAATGGTAATGCAAAAGCCGGTAAAAGTCTCTACTTGATAGGGAACTCCTTTAAATTGATGGAGGCCCGTAAGCGGATCGGCGTAAACGCTCTCAGCGGTCTTTTTGCGGTCTCGGCAATTAGCCCGTAGCAGTTGGAGAATTTCGGGGCGTGCATCCGTTGGCAGAAAGTTCTCAAAGGGAAGACCAACAAGGTTGCTGGGGAGAATCTCATCAAGGGCACTTTGACACTTGTGAACATAGCATATGTCAAAAGCCTTATTCGTGATAAATACCCAGTCGCAAGCCGCTTCGATAATTGCAAGTTGATAATCAGGTAATTCTTTAAATTCTTTGATAGCAGCAGTTTTATGCATTTTCTCTCTTCCTTAACATTAACCAAATATTTCGCATAAAAAGATACGATTACACTTATTTTAGCACTTTGCGAGATGTTCAACAACCAAAAACTAGATAAGAAACAGGGCTTTTTTATATATATTTCATAATTACTTCCAGGCGGTTATGTTAGAATTAAGGTAACATAAAGCGGAGGAAAAGACATGGAGGATTTCAGTGTATTTTTGTCAGAGGTATTAAAGAGCCCGGCGCTCTTAATTACGGTGATTTTAACCCTTGCTGTTATCTTAGTAAATGGGTGGACAGATGCGCCCAATGCCATTGCTACGGCGGTTTCTACGAAAGCGATTGCCCCTAGACCGGCCATTTTAATGGCGGCCGTATTTAACTTTCTTGGTATTCTAGTGATGACGACGATTAATAAGACGGTCGCCCAGACCATCTATAATATGGTAGACTTCGGCGAACAATCACATGAAGCGCTAATTGGCCTTTGTGCCGGAATGGTGGCGATTGTCGTGTGGGCGGTGGCGGCGTGGGCCTTTGGTATTCCCACCAGTGAAAGCCACGCTTTAATTGCCGGACTTACAGGAGCCGCTATTGCTATGCATAATTCTTTAGAGGGAGTGAATGGCCGCGAGTGGATAAAGGTAATTTATGGGCTGCTACTATCTACATTCTTAGGATTTGTTATGGGCTATATCGTGGTGAAGATAGTTGCCTTCCTATTTAAAAGGGCGGATAGGCGGAAGACGAATTTCTTTTTTGGAAAAGCCCAAATTGGTAGTGCTGCAGCAATGGCTTTTATGCATGGAGCTCAGGATGGGCAGAAGTTTATGGGGGTCTTTCTCCTGGGAATCGCCCTTAGCAAAGGGCAGATGGATAAGGCTAACTTCGATATTCCATTTTGGCTCATTGTGCTATGCTCGGCAGTCATGGGACTGGGAACCTCCATTGGCGGCTATCGCATTATTAAGGCGGTGGGGATGGATATGGTGAAGCTTGAGACGTATCAGGGCTTTTCGGCGGATCTTGCCGGAGCTGGGTGTTTGCTTATATCTTCGCTAATTGGTTTGCCGGTATCGACGACGCATACGAAGACGACGGCGATTATGGGAGTAGGGGCAGCCAAAAGGATTCGCAGCGTTGACTGGAGCGTGGTTAAGGAAATGGTGATGACTTGGATTCTCACCTTCCCAGGATGTGGCTTGATTGGCTATCTTATTTCTAAGATATTTCTAATGATTTTCTGATTGCTGAAGATGAAAGGACGTAAGAATTATGGCAAAGAAGAAGGCACCGTATTTTGATGATTTTGTGGAAATGATGGAAGTTTCTATTCAAGCGGCTGGGTTTTTACAAGCGACATTATTGGATTTTGACCCAGTGGAATTAGAAGAAAAGTGCGAAGAGATGCACGAGATTGAGAATAAAGGAGACTATCTTAAACATGAGATGATGAACCGCCTTTTGAAGGAGTTTATCACACCGATTGACCGGGAAGATATTGTGGCCATGGCAGGTGGCCTTGACGATATCACCGATAAGATAGAGGATGTTTTGTTGCGGCTGCGGATGTATAATATTACGGAGATTCCGGAAGCAGCGAAGACGTATGCAGATATTATTGCTCGGGCCTGCGAGAAGCTTGGTGAGGCGATGAAGGAATTCTCGAATTTCCGTAAATCAACCACTCTTCAAGGGTTGATTATTGAGATTAATTCGATTGAAGAAGAAGGGGACCGCTTATATGTGGAGACAGTGAGTGGGCTTTTCCGGGAAGAGAAGAATCCCATTGCGATTACAGCGTGGAGTAAGCTTTTTGACTTGATGGAGGATTGCTGTGATTGCTGTGAGCATGTAGCGGATGTGATTGAAGTGACGATGATGAAGAATAGTTAGAGGGGAGAATCACTCTGAAAGAAGGCGAAAAGAATGCGTATATTTAAACAGTATACAAAGGCGAAGCTGTATTTCTCGCCCCGAATAAAAAACCTGATAACAAGAAGCAAAGAATACCCAGTGACCATTTTAGAATCTCCTACAGGCTTTGGCAAATCTACGGCGATAAAAGGCTTTATTGCCGCTAAGAAGGTGAAAAATGCTTTTTTTATGGCGACAAATGGCGGCGCCGAGGAGAACTGGCAGCGCCTTATTTGTCTTTTTAGGGAGGTTAATCCGGTATTTGCAGGGGAAGCGATTAACATCGAGGTGGCGGATAACGATAGTATCGGTGACTTGGCAGCGCTTCTCCAAAAGAGTGCTTGTAAGGAACCTACGTATTTGATAATCGATAACTTTGAGCAGATCCAAGGAGAGTTTCATGAGGACTTTGTGCGAGCGTTATCCAAGCATGAGGATGAGAATCTTCACTTCATTGTCTGTACCAGGAGTTTGGAAGGAATCCGCATATTACCGGCGGATAAGCAAAATGTCTTGATTATTTCTCACGAGGAGCTTCGGCTAAACGAAGAGGAGACGAAGTTATACTTAGAGGAAAATCATATTCACTTGACTCCGGCGGAGTTAAGTGAAGTGGTGACGTATACGAATGGGTGGTTCGAAGCGATCAATATGCAGCGTCTCCATTTTCTAAATACCCATACCTTTGGTTTGTCAGAAGATTTAAAGGAACTAATCCAGACGGTGATCTGGGAGACGATTACCCCCCCGGAGAGACGGGGCTTATTGGGACTTTCGCTACTGGACTCCTTTAGCTTAGAACAAGCAGTGAGGATTTTGGATTTTCCCTTTGATGAGACAGAGGTAGAAAAGCTCTTACGACTGAAAGAATTTATTCAAAAGGACAGTGGCACAGGTCGCTATCATTTTGATTATATTTTGGCGGACTTTTTGAGCACAACCCTACAAGCACTAAAGAGGGATGCGCGTAATTTTATCGTGAATCATGTAGCCGAAGTTTGCCGAGAGACCGGCGAAGTAGATAAGGCCTTTACCTTGTATCAGGATAATGGTAATTATGCTCAGCTATTAGAGCTTTGTCTAAATGTTCAAGACTTTTCGACTTTTCAAAGCAAAGAACTGATGGTTAGACTCGAGCGGGTTCTGCGAGAAGGCGACCACGACCTGCTTTTAAAGCATCCTCAGGCATTACTCAATATGGCTTTGCCGCTTTTCTTAGTAGGCAGAGAGAGCCTTAGCAAAGAGTGCGTAAGCCTTGTCGAGGAGGGGATTACCAAGCATCTGTACGGTCATCAGGATGACCTGTTAGGGCAGATAATGTTTATAAGAATTTTCGATAGCTTTAATGACCTGGATTTAATGACTCGCTATGCAGGAGAGGCGCAGCACTTACTTAAGGGAAAGGCGAAGATGTTTGGCGAGGGGGATTCGAAATGGTCTTGGCTCTTAGGACAAACTTCGGTTATCCATCTATACTGGACGAAGAATTATAGCCTGCTAGAAACGATTCAGAAGTTAGAATATTTTTTAAGCTTATACGTGCCACTTACGGGAAGGCGTGGAAGTAGCGCTTTGCAAGTGTTAAAAGCAGAGCGAGAGCTTGTAAGAGGGAAGCTTGAGGAAGCAGAAATCTACAGTTATGAGGCGAGGTACTTGGCGAAAAGCCACGGACAAATAGATATGTATATTTCGGCGAACACGAAACTCTTGCGTATAGCCCTGTTAAAAGGCGATGCCAAGCAGTTCTTAGAAATCAAGAAAGATATGGAAAAAGCAGGTGAAGAGACGACGCGAGTGGATATCCATCAAATGATAGAAGGGGCTGTAAATTGTGAGCCGGAGTCAGGTTTAATGGATCACCTTCCTAGATGGATGCGGTTACTTGATCAGGAGAAGAACTTACAGTCGTACGCAGCGGCCCCGTTTTATATGATTGCTCATCTGAAATGGCTACTTAGTATCGGCGAGAACCTTAAGGTAATCGGACTGGCCAACGGAGCGCTACCGCAGGTGGTTCAGCATAACTTCTTATTTGCGCAGATACATTACCTAGTATTTAAAGGTATTGCCTATAAGCGTCTCGGAAACCGTAAGGAATATGAGGCCTGCCTTAAGGAGGCGTATGCCTATGCATTGCCAGATGAGGTGTACTATCCTTTTGCGGAGATGGGAGAGGAGCTGCACCAAGACTATATACGTTTTGTAGATAGAGAGACAGCGGTAAAGCTTCAGGCTTTTTATAAACGCTTTAAAGAGAATGGGGAAATTATCGCCGAGGCAATGGGGGGCAGGGAAACGTCGCTATCGGATAGAGAAAAAGAAGTTGCCCATCTGGCAAAACAGGGGATGACGAATAAAGAGATCGCTACCCAGTTGCTTATCTCGGCAGAAACGGTTAAGGTTCTTCTTAAAAGAGGGTTTGTAAAGCTGGGAATCAATTCCAGGAAGGAACTGAAATATATAGAATCTTTATGAAAAAAATGCAATTTGTAACCCTTTGGGTAACAGACGATAATAAAATAACGAGCTATACTTGCTATGTAATCTAGTTGAGAGAAGGATTACATGGGGAGATAGTAAAATATGTTTGGTCTACTGGGGAGTATTTCAAATAAAACTTCGGGCTTTCATACGGATATTGGGGGATATCTGTTTGAACCCCGAAGACGAGTCACCCCTAAACAAATCTTGTTTTTTCATTAAAAGCAGCCTTTCTGCAGAGGTTGCTTTTTTCGTGCAACAGCACACGCCGAAGGCGCAAGAATTTGCCAAGGGCAAATTCTATTTCGTGTAACGAATTCCATTTCATAGAAAAATCATTTTCTTTATTTGTTCTTAATTTGCGGATTGTGCCAAATATGTTTATAATTAAAAGTAATCTGGAGGTTTCTGATATGTATACAGAATATAGTGAAGCTACTTTTAAGAAGATGAAGCGCAGGGAGCTACTCAGTACCATAGAGGAGCTGATTAACGATAAAAAAGCGTTAGAAATAAAACTAGAAGAACAAGAAGCAAAGTGCCTGGAACAAGAGGAGGCATACGCGAAGCTTGAGGAAACCCATAACCAACTATTAGAGCAGATAGAAAAGATGGGAAATGTAGAAGCTGAGGCTAGGCGCCACGACCAATTAGTCGCCGAGTCTAGACAAATCGAAGAATCTAGTCGCGAGATGCTGGCGAGGACGAAACAGGAAATCGTGGAGGTGCTAGAGAGCTTTAAGGGGGATTTAAATTATGATGCTAAAGCTTAGTGAAAAGCTTTCTAATTTTCGAGATAGGGATAAAGAACATGACGACATCGAAGCTTTAGAGGTACTGATGGCAGTGGAAGCGGAGAATAAGAAGCTTAGAGATGATAACCTTCAATATCAAAAGGAAGTAGAGAGACTGCGAGCATTAGTTAATGAAAAAGAGGAAGAATTAACGAATCTACGTCTTAATATCGACGAAACAGGGAATCTTGCCGACTTTACTTTGAAGATAAACGGTGTTTTTGAATCCGCGCAAAAGGCGGCTTTTGATTTTGAGAAGACGCGGCAGGAGGCGAAGGAAAAGTGTGAGGAGGAAGGCAAACGCATCTTGGCAGAGGCCGAGGAAAAAGCGCAGCAGATGATCGCTGAAGCGAAAGAGGAAGTGCGACGCATCCGCAAGCTGAACATGACGATTATTCAAAACCTGCAAGAAGAGACGCGGAAGATTATCGATAAAGCTATTTAGATAGCGACTGCTTTTAACTGGAGAAATTCTGGGGAAAAGGGGTCGCTATTTTTTTGTTGGTATTGTAGAATTAGTAGAAGAAAGGTGGGTGTTAGTATGTATTATAAAGAGTATGGAAATACAGGCATGAAAGTCTCGGCGGTTGGCCTTGGTACGATGCGCTATGACGAAGAGGATATTCTCGCAGGGCGCTTTGAGAAGTGTGCCCAGATCCCTCTTTATGCTTTGGAAAAGGGGATTAACTATTGGGATACGGCTCCTTTTTACTGTCATGATAAGAGTGAGATTGTTACGGGGATGGCATTATCTCAGGTGGATCGGAGCAAGGTATATGTAACTTCTAAGGTTAATTTTGGCACCTTGGATACGAAAACGCCTACAAAGGATGATTTTCGCCGGCGGTTAGAGCTCTCGCTATCGAGACTACAAACGGACTATATTGATTTTTACCATATGTGGTGTATGCTTAATCTGGATTCTTGGGAAGCGCATATGGAAGCGTTATACGGATTTTTTGAAGAGGCGAAAAGCGAAGGCTTGATTCGTAATATCGTCTTTTCTTCCCATATGCAAGGCAATGATATTGAGACGGTGGTGGATTCTGGTAAATTTAAAGGGATGCTCATCGGCTACAACGCCCTTAACTATCGTTTTCGTCAAAGTGGCATTAAGAAGGCTTACGAGAAAGGGATGGGCGTGGTAGTTATGAATCCTTTAGGTGGCGGCCTTATTCCGGAGCATCCAGATACCTTTGCGTATCTAGCAAAGGATACGGACTTAACGGTGGCCCAGGCGGCCCTTCGCTTTGTAGCTAGCCATAAGGAGATTACCGTGACACTAGCTGGCTGTACCACCGAGGCTCACGTAGATGACGCGGTCCGGGCGGTGGAAGGCCTCAAGGAAGAACCAGCTGAAGTGGTAGCGAGCAAATTAGAAAACGCAGGTGTATCCTTAAACGATCTGTGTACCGGTTGTGGCTATTGTGATAATTGTCCGGTGGGAATCCCGATTCCTAAGTACATGGACGCCTACAATATGAAGATTTTAATGGGAAAAGAAAAGGCTATAGAAGAACGCCTAGAGAATCATTGGGGCATTACGAAAGATAAGGCGGCCGAGTGTGTCGCTTGTGGTGCCTGTGAGGCAGCCTGTACCCAGCACTTACCGATTATAGAGCGCTTAGCGCAGATTGGTGGTTAGCATGCAGACAAAGAAATTAACGACAGCGGGTTTCTTGGTCGCGCTGGGAATCGTCTTGCCCCAGGTCTTTCATGTCTTTGGGAATACGGGCGGAATGATTTTTCTACCGATTCAGTATGCGGCCTTTTTAGCAGGATTTTTGCTATCGCCAGGGTATGCGCTGATGGTGGGAGTTTTAGTACCGATTCTAAGTAGCCTGATTACGGGAATGCCCCCCGTTCCCAAAGTGTACTTTATGATTCCAGAGTTAGCCACGTATGCGGTTATGACCGGTATTCTAAAGACTCGCTTTCGCTCGCGAATTACGCTTATATTAGCATCACTTAGTGGTCGGTTAGTCTATGGGATCGCGCTAATCTTTGGGGGTGTGGTGCTGGGAATGAAAGCACCTTTTATTAGTCTTAGTGCTTTCGGCTACACTTTAGGGATAGGAATACCGGGACTGGCTTTACAGTTACTTATTATTCCGGTTATTTATCAGCAGCTACAGAAGCTGTTATTGTCAGAGGAGGTAGGCTTTGAGTCGAAGTAATCTAGAAGTGGTTAAGAAGGTTCTGCAAGAGGAGAGTGAGCTTAGCTTTGTCTTGCAGGACTCTGAGAAAAAGCTATATAAGCGAACGGAAAAGGGCATTGCCCCCATGATGGTTCTTTTAGAAACAGGGGAGAAACCTTTTGCTGGTGGTGTGATCGCCGATAAGGTGGTGGGAAAAGCGGCAGCCTTTCTTGCGGTGTACGGCGGCGCCACCGCCCTTTATGCAGGCATTATCAGCACCCCAGCCCTAGAGGTCCTACGAAGCTTTGGTGTCGACTGCGAATACGATAAAGAGGTACCTTTTATCGAGAATCGCACGAAAACCGGAGGTTGCCCGATGGAGAAGGCGGTGTGGGAAGTAACCAGTGCCGAGGAAGCGTATGGTATTTTGAAGAAAAAAGTAAGCAAGTAAGTGATATGAAAATGCCAGAGCAGATGATTGTGTTGTCTGCCCTGGTATTTTTGCATTTGTAGTAAACGTTATAGCCTTTGTATTACTTCCTTATAGAAGTCCACCCCCTGAGGCAGAGCTTTCGCATCGATGTTTTCGTCGATTCCGTGGATGCTGCCGTATTGCTGATTATTGATGTACAGAGGCGCAAAGCGGATGCAGTGCTCACAGACATCTTGATAGAATTTAGCATCGGTGCCACCGGTCATCGGATAGGGGATAACGCCGACACCAGGGTAGATATCGTGGATAACATCTTCTACGAGTTTGAACTGTTCGCTGTTGTAGTCCACTACACTGACGGGGTAGTTCTTATAGATGATGTTGGTTTCTAGGTCGTATTCTTTGGCAATCTCACTGACTAAGCGAATACTCTCATCGGTGCTTTGGTGGTGAATAAAGCGCATATTCGCAGAGACACTGGCTTCTTGTGGCAAAACATTTAAGCCATCGGAGCCTTTTGCCATGGTAAAGGCCATAGTGGTCTGGAGCATGGCAGCGCCAGTGGGCGAGATGCTAGGCATAACCTTCTTAAGCAAGGGCTCAAAGAGCCACATGTTGGCGAAGATAAACTTCATCGGGAAGGTCATATTGGGGGTAAAGCGGCGGAACATCTCTTTGGCGGTAGGGTGAAAGCTCACGGTAAAAGGCGATTTCTTTTCGATTCTGGCCACAAATTTGGCCAGTCTTGGGATAGGGGTATTTTTCCCCGGAGCACTGGCGTGCCCGCCCTTTCCTTTGGCAATAAACTTAAGATCGCCGTAGCCCTTTTCTAAGACGCCCACCATGGCGTAAGTTCCTTTTACGCCGCCAATCGGATCAGAGAGAATCATTCCCCCCTCATCGATGAGGAAGCGGAGATGGACGTTCTTTTCTTTAAGGAAGCGGACGGTAGCCGGAGCGCCGTCCCCGCTAATCTCTTCGGTGCAGCTACTGGCGATATAAACGTCAGACTTTGGCACATAGCCTTCGGCGATGAGTTCTTCTACGGCATTAAAGATACAGGAGAGACTGCCTTTCGTATCTACCGTTCCTCTGCCCCAGATAATGCCATCTTTTATCTCCCCGCTAAAGGGGGGATGGGTCCAGTCGCCACCGGCTTCGACTACGTCGGTGTGACTCATTAAAAGTACCGGGTCAGCAGCGGATTTTCCTGGCCATTTTAGCAAGAGACTGCCGTCAAAGACGTGCTTTTCACAGGTGTTAAAGGTGTGCGGAAAGAGGTCTACTAACACTTGGTGAAACTCTAAGAACTTCGTTCTATCGTTATCGAAGCGACTAGAGATGGTTTCCTTTTGGACCATGGTAGCCAGCTTCTTCGCATAGGTATCGGCTCTTTCACCGGAGATAAACTCAATGGTCGCGGTGGTTGCCGAATCGGGTTTTAAAAGCAGGGTGCGAACCAAGAGGACGAGCAGTAAGAGGACGATTAGGGCGAGAATAAAGAGTAATATTTTCATAAGAATCACCTATAATTTTCCTTTCTTATGGAGTAGGTAGGCAATCCCAATTGCCAGGCCACCAGCGGGAAGAATTAAGATGCTGGTCTGGGAAATCATAGCCGGGACGAGAGTGCAAAGAAGAATCATCGCGGCTAAGGGAATCGCGGTAATCTTCGGCTCTTTAATAAAGTACTTAAGTCCGAGAGCGCCAAAAAGAGCGGGAACTACGTTGTTAAAGGCCGGTAATAAGACTGGGTTCTCAAGGACGGGCTTTAACGGGATAATTAGGATTACGCCTAGGGCGACCACCACAGTGGTAGTAATCGCTGAGGTGGCAACACTTAAGGTAGAGACGATTTCACTCTCTGGGGTGCCATCGGGAGTATCTGTGATGTCTTTGGAGTTCATCACACAGGGAATCTTCATGTTGGTGACGTTACCGGTGATAAAGGCTAGGTAACTGCCGCCTACACCCAGCATGGGCGTGTACACTAAGAACTCCACAATGGCCACGGGATAGTAAATGACCGCGACTTTGGCAAAGCCACTCCAGAAGCTTCCTAGGTCGGGGCTTGCGTGGTAGATAAAGCCGACGACAATCGGAATCAGGAGAAATAAGAGAATCGAGATCGAAACCGTAATCTTGCCAATGATATGTAGGGACTTATTAAAGTTTTCAAAAAACTGCTTTTTTTCTTGTTGATTCATCCGTCTAACCTCCAATCACTTGCCCGAAACACACAGCGGCGGCCATAGCGATTAGCATACTGCCGGCAACGCTAAAGTTATCGAGAGCTTTTATATTCTTCTTCTGGGTAAAGTATTCGAAGATAGCCATGGTAAGAGCAGCAACCCCGGCTGTTAAAAGGGGGATGACGTTTTGATTACGGATGGCATCACCGAGATAAGCACCGATATACGCAGAGCAAAGACCGATAAACATCGCGGTGGTAGCATAAGCGCCAAAGCCGGGCTTCTTGTCTTTTGCATCGGTGGCAGCAGTATCAGCTGCTTGGTTACCGCGGATTTTCTTAAGGTAACGACCGAGGAAAAAGAGGCAGCAAAGGAGACTCCCTAAGATTCCGGCGGCCATCACAAGGGCGATGGTGGTAAAAGAACCCATGCTCATCTCTGTCACCTTTAGCCCACTTAGACCGATGCTTTCGGCAGCCATAGCGGCTACGTTCAGCTCGTACTGTAAGGCTCCAATTACGGAAAGACGAAGCCAGGAATAAGGAATTCCTAAGGTACCGCTTAGAGCGATCACTCCTAAGAGAATACTGATACTGGGAAGTACGGTAAAGGTAGCGCTACTGATGATGACCTTTCTTAAGACCTTCTTTTCCATGCCGATTTTGATGCCGGCCCGGTAGCTTTTTACCAGAAAGATGAGACACATGATGGTGATAAAGAGCAGAGCGACTCCGACCAAGAGAAATAAGAGGCCGGAGTTGACACTGCTGCGATAAGATTCTACACTATTTGACATATTTTTACCCTCCTATATTCCTCCTATTATACCCTAAATAACCGATAATTGTTAGCAAAATGGCAACACCGGTAAGGGCGAGGAGCAAAGGAAAGTTCCAGTCGTCCACAGGATACTGAGGAGTGAGTCCAAAGGGCGTGAATTTCTTCACCCACTCAGGCAGATTCATCAAGGCACCCATATACACGACGATAAAAGAAAAGCCTAGGTAGAGGTAAGCCAGGCTCGTGCGTTTTGGCAGCACCCCTACTAGTAAGGTACCGACCCCTTGAAAAACCCACATAGCTGGTAAAAAGGAAAGGAACCCGATGAGAAAGGTCTCTAAGCTGGGAGGTGTATCCATAACGGCGCTTCCGATACCCCAAAAAGTCAGAGCCATCAGGACTTGAGTCAGCAGACTTATCAGAAGCCCTGGCACTAAGTAAGTAGTTAGGTACTTCGTCCGGGAGATGGCTTTTGATAAGATATTTTCGGCTCGTCCTCTGACCTCTTCGGCGGCTGGCCTGAAGGTGAAGCTAAGTACGGGAATGGTACCAATCATGGACATAATGACGATAATTAGGCCCACGAATTGCTCGGTGGGAGAGTGATCGGGATTTTGTCCAAAAACCAATTTTAGCATTTCGTTGCTATCCATAAAGCTTTCCAGGTCGCCGAAGACGGAAGCGTACATGGCGGCGAGGATAACCATTACTAGGGTCCAGATGATAAAAGGTGTTCGCAGAAGGCGCATTGCTAGGCCGCCAGGACCGCATAATAAGGCGGAAGCGTGGGCATGCCCTTTTCGCTCCGGTAAAAGTCCGCTGCCAAGGTCGCGAATGCGGGCCAGTATAAAAGCCAGAGCAGCCACGGTGCAAGTGATTAAAAAGAGAATGACAATTGGCCACCAATCGTTGTCGACGAAAACCTTGGTCCTTAAGACCAAGCCTAAAGGAGAAATGAGGGAAAGGGTTTCGTTACTGACATCTCCCACACCACGGAGGCAGTAAAGGAACAGGAGGAGGGCGAACGACCAGCTGATAACGGAGCGATTATTCGTGAAAACTTGTGCCAATACCGCTGTGGTAGCAGCAAAAAACAGTCCGCTTACCAGAAGCCCAGCATTAAAAAGGAGGCAACCGGTAAGGGTCATGCCGTCTTCCATAAAGAAATACATAAAGCCGGTACCCGCTAAAAAGACCAGGAGATTAGTGAGCAAGGTAGCGATGAAAGTTGCCCCGAGACCAGCGAGTCTGCCAACAGGTAGTGACCGGATCATCTCTAAGCGTCCCCGCTCTTCGTCTTGCCTGGTGTGTCTAGCGACCATAAAGATATCCATAATGGCGACGGTAACAGCCATAAAAAGTAGCATCATATTGCCGTAGGCGGCCCCGGTGTGATAATTGCTAGCTCCGTAGACCGGTCCAACGATAGCGACCATGGCAGGATTTTCCAGCATCTGGGCGGAGACGGCGTTATCGGCGCCAGAAGTAAAGTACTCTTTTAGTAAGGGGATTAAAGCCCCGAGAAAACCACCAATAGACACGGTCCAAATAAGGATTCGCAGCCGATCCCGGCGCAAAATCAAAGACACCAGTGGGCGGATGCTAGCAAAGAAGCGATTGTTCATCTTAATGACCTCCTTCGGCGTAGTGACTCATAAAGAGTTCTTCTAAAGATGGGGGCAGGCATTTTAGATCCAGAATGTCCTTGCCGTTTAAGTAGGCAATGGCTTCACCTAGGTGTTCGGTGTCGACGCTAAAGTTGGTACCGTCGCCTTTGGTGCTGATATCAAAGACGTAAGGGAGCTGGGCTAATCCTAGGAGAGGCTCTTTGGTAGTGACGGTGATTGAGGTCCTCGTTAAATGACGTAACTCGGTTAGGGTACCGGTTTCGATAATCTTCCCTTGACGAATAATGCTAACTTGGTTACACAACTCTTCTACTTCCGAAAGAATGTGACTAGAGAGGAGGATACTTTTTCCTTCTCTCGTAACTTTTTGAACATGTTCCTTGAAGACGCTTTCCATTAATGGGTCTAAGCCGCTAGTGGGCTCGTCGAAGATATATAGATCGGCATCGCTAGCAAAAGCAGCCACTAAAGCCACCTTTTGCCGATTTCCTTTGGAGTAAGTCCGGCATTTCTTGCGGGGATCAAAGTCAAATTGTTCAATTAAGTCTTTGGGATATTTGGCGTTTTTATCTCCTCGGAGACGCAGGAATAAATCGATGACTTCACCGCCGGTTAGATTTGACCAAAGGTTTACATCACCAGGGACGTAGGCGATGCGCTTGTGGATCTCCACGCTGTCCTTCCAGACATCTTTCCCAAAGATGGTGGCTGTACCAGAGGTGGCTTTAAGTATTCCCATCAGCACCCGAATAGTGGTCGTCTTACCAGCGCCATTGGGTCCGATAAAGCCGTGGATTTCTCCTTCGCCTACGCTTAGATTTACGCCATCAAGGGCGGTGAAAGACCCGAATTTCTTAGTGATATCTTGCATTTCAATCATGTTCATTATACATCCTCCTTAGGTTCGTAAAATAGAGTTTCTAAATCCGTGAGCATAGTAAAGTATTCCTTCCAGTAAGGGGCAAAATCAGTCTCACCAAAAGGCGTCTCTTTTATTTTGGCAATGAGTGAAGACGTGTAGCCTTCAAAGAGCCAAGAGATGTAATTCTTGAGCTGGTCCTCTGGCAAATCTTTTCGAAAAGGGGTATGGGAATTCTTTTTATATACAAGGGAGTAGACGCTTTGCTGAAACTGGATTAGCTCTTCGTAGAGGGCGACGCATTTGGCAGAGACTTGGCGATTCTCTTCGCGTAGATAAAACATGGCGAAGAATTCGAAGAGCTCAGGTAGCTCTTTCATCGCCTTTAGCTTAATCTCCGAGAGCAGTTGATATTGTTTGATAAAGTCTTTGCCTTCTAATTGTTCGTGAACATTACCGTAAGTATTTTTGATGAGAGTAGTACCACTTTCAAAGAGATATTCAAAAAGTCCAATTTTGCTCCTAAAATAATGAAAAACCATGGCTTTCGATATTCCAGCAGCGATGGCGATCTGCTCGGTGGAAGTCTTTTTATAGCCGTTTTTGCCGAACTCTCTAAAAGCAGCATTGCGGATTCGCTGCTGTTTTTCTTCTGGTAAGGCGTAGAAATATTGATACATGAAAGCCTCCTTTCGACCGAATCGGTTTATAAGCATAGTATAGATCTGTTGACCGAACCGGTCAAGAATAGATCAGCGAAAAAAATAAGAAAATACCAAAAAAACAACGATTATTGAGAGCATACAGTCGCTGGGTAATGAGAATGTGGTAAGGTTATTTTAGATAAGTGGCTATATTTTTTGCTGGGGAGCGAAAGTAAGGGGGGATTTTAATGAGAGAGAGTACGGAAATATTTGCGGAGTTTATTAATCTGAAGGAGCAGCCAACGTGTTTGATGGATTTAGAGACAGGAGAGTTCCTGCTAGCTAATGAAGCCTGTAAAAGAAAGATAATGGAACATTTTCCGCAAAAAATCAAAAAGCAAATGAAAGCGGAAAAAAACCAGAAGAAATCTTATACGTGGGAAGTCTGTTTACCCTATGAGAGTGTTTGGTACTCTTGCACGAGCCGAGGGTTTTCTTGGTTTGATGAGCGGACGGTGGTATTGACGACCTGTGAGGATGTAACGGCGGCAAAAATTGCCGAGGAACGAATCCACTACTTGGCATATCACGATAAGCGTCTTGATCTTCCAAACGGGGTTAAGCTTTATGAGGATTCGCGGGAGCTGACAGGGGTGGGAAACTTCTATCTTTGTTTTAATATTCAAGATTTGCGTAAAATAAATAATCTCTATGATAGAAAATTAGGGGATCGGTTACTTAAACAGATTCTTGCCTGGGTGAACGCTAATAAGGATACAGGAAAGCAAATTTATCGTGTGGAAAGTAGTGATTTTGTCATTCTTTTTGAGAACTGCGAACGGGGAGAAGTGATGCGAGCGGCGATGCGGATTTATAACCGCTTTGAAAGGCCTTGGGAGATAGAACTTGCCTCGGGAGTAAGGAAGGAATTATATGTTGGAATTCATATGGGCGTTTTAGGCGTAGGATATCCTGCCACGAGCTATGAAGCTGTACAGACATCGGTGGAAAAAGTGATGAGTTACGCTCGCCATGAGAACTACTTGATTTTATTTGATGAAGAAATCGATACGAAATTAAGCGAGCGCCTTAAATTTGAGGCTGATCTGCGCCGCTGTATTTTAAATGATATGGAAGGCTTTTCCTTAATCTATCAACCAATTGTGGAGGCTGCTTCTGAACGCTGGATTGGCATAGAAGCTCTTTGCCACTGGGAGCGACCGGGCTACGGCCCTGTGCCTTCGGCGATGTTTGTTCAAGAGGCGGAAAGTCTAGGACTGATTAGTCTTTTAACGGAATGGGTGCTTCACGAGGCAATCCGTCAGGTACAGGAATGGGGCTTAGACAAAAAAAGACGGTTTATCTTAAATATAAATATCTCGCCAATTCAGCTACAGGAGCGTGACTTATCCATTAAAATTGGAAGGGTGTTAAACCGCTATAATTTTCCATCTCGGAAGCTTCGTTTGGGAATTAGTGAAAACCAGGAAGTACCGATTGATCCACCGGTTGATATTATTAAAACAGAGCGCTCCTTGATGAAAGGGGTCTATTTTTCAAAACCAGTTCAAGCAGAGGTAATGGGAGAAAGTTTGGAAAAATTTGCATAAGCTTATTTTAAGATGTCAACGAGGGGAAAAAGTGGTACAATATACCCTATGAATGAGCAAATCCAGTTACTTACAGAAACACTAGATGAGAACCTAGTAGAAATGATATTTAGCAATCCTCGTCGGAGCGAGGAAGAGATAAAAAAAATAAAGGTGCGTCCCCTAATCATCCGGGAAGCACTTTTATTTCAGATTGAGAGCTTCCGCGGAAATCAGGTTTTTCATGAGAATCTGGAACGCACAGAAGCAATCGAGAACCTCACTTTAAAGAGTGAGGTCTTTCGGCAAGTCCAAATTACCACTACGACCGCATTTATCAGCGTCCTAATCAGCAAGAAGGGTAAAGTCACAATTAAGCGAAAAGCTCAGGAAAGCGCGCCGGCCATCACTAGCCATAATCGGCAAAAGCGTTACCTATTACCGGAAGGCGTGCCGGTACCCTTTCTTGTGGACCTAGGGGTTATGACGAAAGAGGGCCAGGTGGTAAAGAGTCACTTTCATAAGTATCGACAGATTAATCGCTTTTTAGAGTTTATTGAAGATATTTTGCCAGAGCTTGTGAGAAAAGATAATCAGCCGATCCGGATTATCGACTTTGGTTGTGGCAAATCGTATTTAACGTTTGCAATGTACTATTTCTTAAAAATCATGAATGGTTATGAAGTGGAGATGACGGGGCTTGATTTAAAGCAAGACGTAATAAAGCACTGTAATGAGCTGGCGAAGAAGTACGGATACGATCAACTTTCTTTTAGCATCGGCGATATCAAAGACTATCAGGAAGCGGAAAGCGTAGATTTGGTAGTCTCTCTTCACGCTTGCGACAAAGCCACGGATTATGCGTTAGAAAAAGCGGTCAACTGGCAGGCAAGGGTGATTCTCTCGGTGCCTTGTTGTCAACACGAGTTAAATGAGCAGATTAAGAACGAGACGCTGGCGCCAATTCTCAAATACGGATTACTAAAGGAGCGTCTAGCGGCACTCGTAACCGACGGGTTACGAGCTGAATACTTGGAAAGTGTGGGGTATAAGTGCCAACTCTTAGAATTTATCGATCTCGAGCACACTCCGAAAAATATTCTGATTCGTGCCATCCGAAACGGTAAGAAAAAATCACGAGCGCCCCTTAAAGAGTTGGAACAATTTCTTAATACCGACAGTACGATAGGAAATCTTATATGAAAAATGTAAAGAAGAAACTAATAAATGGCGGCATCATCATGGCAACCTTTATCCTTGCAGTCATTGTCTTCTCAGCCATTATCAATCGTGGAAGCGATAAACAGGTCTCGGATATGAGTGAGCCTAGTCTTCCTCAGATTGCCTTTGCGACGAAAGAGTATCAGGTAAACCAAATCAGTGGCTATACAAAAGCGATGGATCTGCAGGCGATGCGAGATGTGATGACACCTGTCTATGCAGGCAAATTGCGGGTGAAGTTACTGCCTTATGAAAATACCTTAACAAAATTGAAATACAGTATCTATACCAGAAATGGCGAGGAAGAGCTTGAAAGCGCGGAAATCAAAAATCCTGGCGAAGAGGAAAGTCTTGATCTCTCCAGTGAAGGGCTGTTAGAGGAGGAGCGAATTATGAAAATTCAGCTCTTCACTCAGGCAGATGAGCCAATCAACTTTTACACAAGGCTTGTAGACGGTGAGAGTAACCGAGCCGAAGAGTGCATCGCTTATGCCCAGAGCTTTCATGAAGCTGCCATTACCGGAGAGAACTCGGAGATTGTAACGGCGACCATTAGCCCGGACTACCGGGTAGATAACAGCTCTTTTGCTCACGTAACCGCAGCTAATAGCTATGAAAATGTGAGCTGGGGTGACCTAGCGCCTCAAGTAGAGGGCAAGGTAAACTGCGTAGTAACAGAGATTCGGGCGAATTATACTTGTGTGCGCCTAGAATACCGAGTGATTACGGCTGGTGAAGAAGCGGAAACTGACCTTTATAACGTAGAAGAGTTTATGAAGGTTCGCTATAGTGACACGGGTGGTCAGTTGGTGTATTATGACCGAACAATGACCCAGGTGTTTGACATTACCGAGCCTGTGCTTAACGCCAAGGGTATTCTCTTAGGAATTACCCCAGGTGATATTCCTTATCTGGCGACGAAAGATGGGGAGGAAGCAACTTTTGTTCAGGCGGGGACGGTGTGGAGCTATAGCCGGGAGCGGGACGAGATTGCCCGGGTCTTTAGCTTTAGTGATAGTACGAACTACGATCCTCGGAGCAGCCGAGGCAACCACCAGATAAAGCTACTGAATATTGATACGAAAGGAAACACTACCTTTGGTGTTTACGGTTATATGAATAGGGGGCCTCACGAAGGCGAAGTGGGGGCGGCTATCTACTATTATAATGTGGCTAAGAACGCCGTAGAGGAGAAGATCTTTATCACCTCAGATCAATCCTACGGTAACGTGGCCTTAGAGCTTGATCAGCTAGTCTATTATAGTGAGACGAGTAATGCCTTTTACGTAATCGTCGGTGGGAGCCTTTACCAAGTGGATTTGGAGAAGTCGGAGAAGGCCAAAAAGGTCTTGGTGTCCGGCTTAACAGAGGGAAGTTATGTGACGGCTCCTGCTAGCAAGCGAATTGCCTATCGTAACCCGAAAGATGAAAGTGAGTTAATTATTCTGAATCTGGAAAGTGGCGAAGAGCAGCGTCTTAAAAGCGAGGGTGAAGAATGCCAGATTCCTTTAGGCTTTGTCAACAATGATTTTGTAGTGGGCTATGCTAGAGAAGCGGACCGAGGAAAAACAACCTTAGGCGAAGAAATAGAGCCGATGTATCAAGTTAAAATTGTGGATGCCAAAGGTAAGGAAATAAAAGAATACACCCAGGAGAATATTTATATCACCGAAGCTTTGATCGAGAATAACATGATTACCCTTAAGCGCGTGTCCCAAACAGATGGCAGCTTTCAAAGTATTGGCGAGGATTATATCGTCAACAATGAAGAGCAAGAAGAGGCGAAAATCATCCCGGAATACTATGTCACCAAGTATAAGGGCTTACAGTGGCGCTTGACCTATACCGGTGGGATTGCTAGGAAAGAGCCTGAGCTTTTGACACCAAAGCAGTTAACACAGGGCAAACCCTTTGTGGTTAGCTTTGCGAAGGAGAAGTCAGAGAAAGCGGAGCAATCTTCTTATTATGTCTACGGCAATGGACGTCTTAAGGGCAAGTATAAAGAAGTTGGTGCCGCGATTGTGGCCGCGGAAGGTTATTCGGGTCTCGTGATAAATGACCGTTTGCAGTACGTCTGGGAGCGGGGAAATCGTTATTTAATCTATACGATTACCAGTGAGCCGGAGCTTTTGAAAAAAATGAGGAGCCAACTGAGTACCGATCAATCCCCTCTAGAAGCGCTGGATGAGTTAGAAGGATATGGGGCGATTAACTATACAGGCGCGAAGCTTTCTCAGCTTCTTTATTGTATCAACAGAGACCGGGCGATTGTGGCGATTACCGCGGATAATAGTAAGCTAATTATCTATGGCTATGATGAAGAAAATGCCCAATATATCGAGGTTAGCAGTGGAGAAACAAAAACATTGCCACAAGCGGCGATAGACCAAATGACAATTGCATACTTAGGGATAATCTGATAAACTAAAAACAGTGTAAACAAGAATGTTGAGGTGAAGACTTTGGATAAATACGAGTACAAAGTAAAAACGGAACAAATGCTAGAGTATATGGAGAAGAAGCAGGATGTTAAGGCTGCGGAAATCGCCGATACAATTGATTGGAAACGAGTGAAGAACGTCGCCATGTTAAATAACGTGAGCGAGATATATGAAAATGCTGGCGAGCTTGCAAAAAGCCGTGAGGTTCTCTACATTGCTTTTGATAGAGCGCCAGGAAGCAAGAAAATTATGTATCGTTTGGCCGTTCTCGCTATTCGTGTAGGCGATTTGGCCGAAGCGGTGGATTGCTATGAGTCTTTTGTTAATCTGGCTCCGAAAGACCCTAATCGATATGTATTAAAGTATCGGATTCAAAAAGCGCAAAATGCTAGTTTGGCTGACCAGATAAGTACCCTAGAGGACTTAAAAAAGGCCGAATACGTGGAGAAGTGGGCGTATGAATTAGCGACCCTCTACGATCAGGCGGGGATGGCTTCTAAGTGTATAGAAGAATGCGATGATTTGATTCTGTGGTTTAGTGAAGGTAAGTATGTCTATAAGGCGATGGAGCTTAAGCAGACTCATAAGCCTTTAACGCCATTACAGCAAGAAAAGTACAATCAAAGACCGGGAGTGAAGGTCGCCACTGAAGAGACGCCGACCCGGGAAAAAGAAGCTACTGTACCAGCAGAAACGATTGTCATGCCAAGTATCGGCAGTGAGTCAAAAGTCGCGGATGAACCCGAAGAAGCTGGGGAAACGGCGGAAGAGGCAGCCACTGTCTTTACGGAAGCAGACGTAGCGGAAGAAGCACAAGCTCCTAGTTCTGGGGTGACAAAAACCGTATTTACAGGTGAGAACCTCCAGGATGCGCTTAAAAAAGGCGTGATGCATGCCAGTGGCGCTTCCGTAAAGGAAGAAGAACCCGAAGAACCAGAAGAGCAGAAGACTGATGAAGAGTTGCTGCTATCAGGCAAAATGAAAATTGATGAGCTTTTAGCGGATTGGGAAAACAAACAAAAAGAAGTTGAAAAGCAGATTCAAGCCCAGAAAGAGATAGACGAGGTGCGCATTGAGAAAGAGCGCCAAGAGTCAGAAGCCAGAGTAGCCGCTGAGCGAACAAGACTTCAAGAAGAGGCGGAGGCCGAAAAGCAAAGACAGTTAGAAGCCCAGCGTCTTGCCAAGGAGCAGGAAGAGCGAGAAACCGTAGCGGCAATTATGGCCGATGAGGAAGACGACGAGTTTGCCGATATTGAGTTTGCGGCCACTGATGAAGAGGGCGATGAAGAAGAATTTACCGTCTCTGACGAGGAAGATGACTTTACGGTTACGGCTGATGATGAGTTTGACGATGATGAAGATTTTGATGAAGACGAAGATTACGGCGAGTTTGAAGTAGTTGGGGAAGAGGATGAGGAAGTCGCCGACGAGGATGAAGACTTCGACTTTGATGAAGACAATGATTTTGACGACGACGATTTTGATGTGTCTATTGACCCAGATGACTTTGCTGAAGACTTTGACGAGATTGATGACGATTTCGGTCTTGAGCCGGCAGAAGACGTGGCAGAGGTAGAGGATGACTTCGACGATGATTTTGACGACGAAGACGAGTTTGATGAGGAATTTACCGAAGAGTTTGATGAAGACGAAGCATTTGCCGAAGATGACGAGGATGACTTCGATGAGGATGAGCTAGAGGCAGAAGAGTTTGAAGAAGCGGATGAGGAAGAAGACGACGAGGAATTCGATCTCCATAAAGCCTTAGAAGAGACCATCGAACCGACTGAGGAAGAAATCCAGAGACGAATCAAGAAATCTAAGGGCGGTGTGCCATTTGATACTGGCTTTGTAGTGACTGGCCGGTATGACTTAAGCGCCACTAGCGAAATCGGCCTTAAGGCAGGTCTTACGGAAGAACAGAAGAAATTATTTTCTTACTTTGTACCTGTTCGCGGCATGAGTGAGCAGATTGTTGAAGTGTTAGACAATGATAGACGTACGCAAAAAGAAGGCACTTCTAAAGTGGGTAATATCTTAGTTATTGGTCGCAAGGGTTCAGGAAAGACTGTACTAGCCGTTGATATCGTGAAAGCCATTCAGAAGCAGCGGAACTTAAAGCAAGGTAAGATCGCTATTGTTACAGGTGAGTCTCTAAATAAGAAAGAGTTAACGACAATCTTTAAAAAGCTTAGAGGCGGGGCCATCATTATTGAGAAGGCTGGAAAGCTTAATTCGCGGACGATAAAAGAGCTGAATATGCTGATGGATAAGCAAACGGGCGAAATTCTTTTTGTCCTTGAAGATCAGCGTAAACCGCTAGAGCGAATCTTCACGGCTCACCCAGACTTTAAGAAGAAGTTTAGTTCGAAGCTGGAGTTACCGGTGTTCATTAATGATGAGCTAGTTACCTTTGGACAAACGTATGCGAAGGAAAATGGCTACAAACTAGATGAGATGAGTATCTTAGCTCTTTATAGCCGGATCGATGCCATGCAACGAGACGACCACTCCGTAACGGTTGCTGAGGTTAAGGAGATTATGGACGAAGCGATTGCTCATTCACAGAAGGCAAATGTAAAGCATCTAGCTCGTCGAGTATTTGGTAAGAGCACCGATGCCTCTGACCGAGTAATCCTTAAAGAAGAGGATTTTAGAGTATAAAATAGAACTAAAAAAAAGAGGATTGCTAGTAGAATTAGCAATCCTCTTTCACACTAAGAGCGAAGGGACGGAGCGAGAATGGACGGAAAAAAAACCTATCAAGAAATCGGTGAACTGGATTCCTATCTATTAGGTCAGGGAACCCATTACGACATTTATCAGAAATTAGGCGCTCACTTAGGAGAAAAGGACGGCGAAGAGGGGGTCTTTTTTGCTACCTGGGCTCCCAGGGCAAAGAGGGTCTCAGTGGTGGGAGAATTTAACGGCTGGGATGAACATGCGGCGGTTATGACGCCGGACACCGGCGCCGGGATTCACAGTGTGTTTGTACCGGGAGCGAAAGAAGGCCAGCTGTACAAGTTTTGCTTGCAAACACCTACTGGTGAACTCCTCTATAAAGCGGATCCGTACGCCAATTACGCGGAACTGAGACCGGGAACGGCATCTCGTATATTTGATCTGGATAAAATCAAATGGAGTGATAGCGCCTGGTTAAAGAAGCGGCAGCGCTTTCAGTGCACAAAGGATCCAGTGTCTATCTATGAGATGCACCTGGGCTCTTGGCGGCGTCATCCTGGCAGAGAGGACGAGGGCTTCTATAACTACCGGGAATTTGCCGAAAGCATTGCCCAGTACGTAACCGAGATGGGGTATACTCATGTGGAACTGATGGGCATTGCCGAGCATCCCTTTGATGGTTCCTGGGGGTATCAGGTGACGGGCTACTTTGCACCTACCTCTAGATACGGAACGCCAGAGGATTTTGCCTGGATGGTTAATTATCTGCACAAGCAAGGGATTGGTGTTATCCTTGACTGGGTGCCGGCCCACTTCCCTAAAGATGCCCACGGCCTCGCTAATTTTGACGGAACACCGACGTATGAATACGCGGATCCCAAGATGGGTGAGCATCCCGATTGGGGGACGAAGATTTTTGACTTTGGCCGAAGTGAAGTGCAGAATTTTCTGATCGCTAACGCCCTCTTTTGGATTGAAAACTTCCATGTGGATGGCCTTAGAGTGGATGCGGTGGCTTCGATTCTTTACTTGGATTACGGTAAGGAAGATGGTCAGTGGGTAGCTAATAAATACGGGGGCAATAAGAACTTAGAGGCAGTCGGCTTCTTTAAGCATCTAAACTCCGTTGTCCTAGGAAGAAATCAAGGAGCTATGATGATTGCCGAAGAATCCACGGCTTGGCCGAAGGTGACGGCGCCAGCAGAAGACGATGGCTTGGGATTTTCTCTTAAATGGAACATGGGCTGGATGCATGATTTTACCGAATATATGAAACTGGATCCGTATTTCCGCAAGGAACATCACCACCAGATGACGTTTGCCATGAGCTACGCTTATAGCGAGAACTATATCCTGGTACTTTCCCACGACGAAGTGGTGCATATGAAAGGCTCGATGATCAATAAGATGCCGGGGCTTGGCTTTGACAAGTACGCCAACTTAAAAGTAGGTTACGCCTTTATGTTTGGCCACAGCGGGAAAAAGCTCTTATTTATGGGACAGGAGTTTGCTCAACTTAGGGAGTGGAGTGAAGAACGAGAACTTGACTGGTTCCTGCTTCAAGAGCCAGAACACCAGGCTTTGCAGGCTTGGGTGAAGGAGCTTCTCCATCTCTATAAGGAGTATCCGGCGCTTTATGAATTAGATAACGATCCGGCCGGCTTTGAGTGGGTCAATGCCGATGATGGGTATCGCAGCATCTATAGCTTTATGAGAAAGAGTAAGTCAGGAAAGAAAAGCCTACTGTTCGTCTGCAACTTCACGCCTATTGCGAGAGAGGATTACCGCGTAGGTGTACCCTCTGGGAAGGATTACACCTTAGTTCTTAATAGCGATGCCAAGAAGTACGGCGGTGAGGGGACTAGACGTAAGAAAGTCTACCCTGCTAAAAAAGGTGAGTGCGATGGTCTCCCCTATAGCATAGGTTATAAATTGCCACCTTTTGGAGTCGCGGTTTTTGAGTTTTAAGGGGAACAATTCAGGATATAAAAAAGATTAGCCAATTAAGGCTAATCTTTTTTAGTGTGCATCTTTTTAATTACTTTCAGTCTGGTAAATTCTTCCCGTTCCTTTTCCTCTAGGGCGTTGGTGATGTTGTGTACTAACGCTGCGTACATAGGAATGGTGATATTCTTAAGGGCATTCGCTCTCTTTTGGGTTTTCTTAATGTTAGTCGCTAGCCGATAGGCAGCGTTTTCCACCATGGAAAGCTTTACAGTTAAGTCCTTAACGGCTCGGAACGCATCTCTGGCAATATCGATGGATTCATGAGTACTCTCGAAAGAATAGGTAAGCTTATTGCCGGTAGCATCGTACTTAACGTGAGGTATCTCCGTACCCATAATACTTCGGGTCTGAATCTGAATGGAGTCCTCAATCGGTACGGTAAAGGCAATCTCTTGCACCTTGCTAATTCCGTGTTCGATATTCGTTCGCTGTAGACAAGCATAGGCTCTTGTAAAGGTCGAATCGATTTCTTCCTGAATATCCTTGGCTTCATCGATGAGACTCATTAACTCTTTTAAGAGAATATTTCTTTTTTTATCCATCAAATCATAACCTTGGTGAGCCAAGGCCAAAGAGTTCTTTGCGATAATTAAATTACCCTTCGTTGGAAATTCAATTGGATTCATAAGTCATTACTCCTTGTAATACTTGTCAATAATCTTCGTATCGATGCGGTCTAATTCCTCTTTTGGCAAGAGTCGTAGAAGCTCCCAGCCTAGGTCTAGGGTTTCGATTACGGTACGGTTCTCTGCCGGTCCCTGGCCGATGTAGCGATTTTCGAATTCTTTACCGAACTCTAAGTACTTTTTATCGATGGGTGACAGTTCATCCTCACCGATAACGGACGCTAGATTTCGCGCTTCTCCTACCTTCGCATAAGAAGAGAAAAGCTGGTTGGCAAGATCCTGGTGATCTTCTCTTGTATACCCTTCACCGATTCCGTCCTTCATCAGTCGCGATAGGGACGGTAGAATACTGATTGGTGGGTAGATGGATTGTCCGTATAAGCTACGATCGAGAACGATTTGCCCTTCGGTAATATACCCCGTTAAATCAGGAATCGGATGAGTAATATCATCATTTGGCATCGTCAGAATTGGTAGCTGGGTTACTGAGCCATTTGCTTCTTCGATAATACCTGCCCGTTCGTAAATCGTTGCTAGTTCGCTGTAGAGATAACCAGGATAACCCTTTCTTGAAGGAATCTCACCCTTAGAAGAGGAGACTTCCCGGAGCGCTTCTGCAAATGAGGTCATATCCGTTAAGATAACTAGGATGTGCATGTTTTGCTCAAAGGCTAAGTATTCCGCCACGGTTAAAGCCACCCGAGGCGTGATTAGACGCTCTACTACAGGGTCGTTGGCGAGGTTGAGAAACATACATACGTGGTCGGCTACGCCGCTTTCGTCAAAGGTCTTTTGGAAAAATTCAGCCACATCGTGCTTGACACCCATAGCGCCAAAGACGATGGCGAAATCCTCATCGGAGTCACCGCCGAGAGAAGCCTGCTTAACGATTTGGGCCGCTAGCTGATCGTGAGGCAGACCGTTTCCTGAAAAAATAGGAAGCTTCTGGCCACGGATCAGGGTCGTTAGCCCGTCGATTGCAGAGATACCAGTGTTAATATAGTTTCTTGGATATTCTCGTTTTACCGGGTTAAGGGGAAGTCCGTTAACGTTCTTTCGATATTCGGTGTTCACCGGACCAAGCCCGTCGATAGGTTGGCCGATTCCGTTAAAGGTACGACCTAGCATTTCCGGAGAAACAGCGACTTCCATCGGGTGTCCGGAAAGCTTGGTGTGGGTGTTAACTAGTGACATATTCTCCGTACCTTCAAATACTTGAATTACGGCTTTATCTTCATAAAGCTCGACAATACGTCCCATCTTGCGAGTATTGCCGTCTACTACAAATTCTACGATCTCGTCAAAAAAGGCGTCCTGTACCCCTTCGAGGATAACGAGAGGGCCATTTATGCTGCTAAGACCAAGATATTCTATTGCCATTTCTATGCCCTCCTTTAAGCGTTTTTGGCGATAACGTTATTGTAAAAGTCATCAATGTCTTTTTTGTACATATCCAGTAATTGCAGGTTGTCATTGGGCACATCGTATTTGATAGCAATTACCCTTTCGAAGATGCCTTCCGACTTTAAGACAGACATCGGCATGCCCATAGCGATTAATTTTCTGGATACTTTGTATAAGTAGAGAATCACGTCCATCATCCGGAACTGCTTTTCGAGAGACACACAAGTGTCGTCTTTGTGGAAAGCGTTCTGCTGGAGAAAACCAAGACGAATAACTTTCGCAATCTCAAGGGTTAGCTTCTGGTCATCGGGAAGGACGTCGCCGCCGATAAGCTTAACGATTTCCATCAGCGAACTCTCTTGGTTTAGAAGAGTCATTAAGCGATTTCGATAGTCCACAAACTTAGGTGAAACATTATCGGTAAACCATCCACTTAGGTCGCCTACGTATTCGCTATAACTAGTTAGCCAGTTAATGGCTGGGAAGTGTCTGGCATAGGCTAGGGACTTATCTAGGCCCCAGAAGCAGCGAACAAAGCGCTTGGTGTTCTGGGTAACCGGTTCGGAGAAGTCACCACCTTGAGGGGAGACGGCACCGATAATCGACACGCTACCGGTGGCTCCGTTTAAGGTTTGCATCATCCCGGCTCGCTCGTAAAAGGCAGAAAGTCTTGAAGCTAAGTAGGCCGGGAAGCCTTCTTCCGCAGGCATTTCTTCCAAACGTCCGGAAAGCTCTCTAAGAGCTTCCGCCCACCGTGAGGTAGAATCGGCCATAATCGCCACGTCATAGCCCATATCCCGGTAATATTCAGCGAGGGTAAGGCCAGTATAGATAGAAGCCTCACGAGCGGCTACGGGCATATTAGAGGTGTTAGCAATGAGGACCGTCCGGTCCATCAAAGGATTGCCGGTCTTAGGGTCTTCTAGTTCGCCAAACTCTTCTAGGACCTGAGTCATCTCGTTGCCACGCTCGCCACAACCGATGTAGACGATAATATCCGCATCAGACCACTTAGCAATCTGGTGTTGGGTCATCGTCTTTCCCGTGCCGAAGCCGCCAGGAATGGCAGCAGTACCGCCTTTAGCGATGGGAAACATAGTATCGATAATCCGCTGTCCCGTAACTAGCGGTACACTGGCTGAATAGCGGTGGTGCACCGGTCTTGGTACTCGGATAGGCCATTGCTGGGTCATAGTCAATTCTTTTTTACTACCGTCTCGCAGTTCGATTACGACTAAGGTCTCGTCGATGGTATATTCGCCATCAGGAACCACGCTTACCACTTGTCCGTAGACATCAGGTGGCACCATACATTTATGAAGGATAGCTCTGGTTTCAGGCACCTCAGCGATAATTGTGCCGGGGGTTAAGCGGTCTCCTACTTTCACCGTTAGGTGGGTTTCCCACTTCCGGGTCTTGTCTAGTGAATCTACAGAGACCCCGCGACTAATAAAGGCACCGCCTTCTTGGGCGATCATTTCGAGTGGTCGTTCAATGCCATCGAAGATATTATTTAAGATTCCCGGGGCTAGGGTAACAGAGACCGCAGCGCCGGTGGATTCAACGGTTTCTCCCGGCCTAAGACCGCCGGTTTCCTCGTAAACCTGAATCGTGGTTGTTTGACTATCGAGAGAAATAACCTCGCCCACTAGCTTCTCGTCGCCTACGTGGACCATTTCTGACATCTTCAGAGCGGTCTCCCCTTTTAAGTAGATTACGGGACCGTTAATACCGTAAATAGTTCCGGAGTTATTCAATTCCCGCACCTCCCTTTAAAGTGAAATTGTGGAACTCTGTCGCCAACGCTTCTTTAAAAGCGTGGTCAACTAAAATGTTTCTTTTGTGAATTACACAGCGAACGCCGCCGATAAAATCTTCTTTACTAATGGTTAAAGTCATACCGGTTCGTTCTTCTAAGGAGGCTTTTTTGCCTTCATCGGAGGGGTTGATGTAGATTACCATCTCGTCTCCCTTAGCAAAACGCACGGCACTGCGGATATAGCTGATGAGCAGTTCCTCATACTCAGGAGTTTTCATGTATTCATCGAGCAATTCGCGTACTTCGGCGAATAGCTTTTTCTTTAATTCCGTCTGAGTTTCACCGAGACTCTTTTTAAGCTCTAAGCCAGCTTTAGAAGAGGCCATATTTAGCTGTTGCTTAGCAGAAATGCGCTCCGCTTTAATGCGGGTGTCCATTTGGTGCATCGCTTCGCTACGGTGCTGCTCGAATACCCGGTTTAAGGCGTCTTCGTGTTGTTTAATGATGGCGTTACCCTTAGCCCGCGCTTCTTCCATGGCCGAGTCCCTGAGAAACTCTAGTTTTTTTTCTATATTCAAAGATGGTCACCTTCTTTACAGTTTTAGTCCGATGGCTTCGTTTACATACGAAGTGATAAAATCTTTTTTACGGCCGGTCCCGTGTCTATCAGGAATTTCGATCAATAAAGGCATGGTCCTGGCGAGTTTAATCTCGTCAATCAAGTCAGGGAATTCCCGCCCGAACTTTTCCGTTAGGAGAATAATACCAATGCTTTTATCGTTCATGGCGTCTTCGAGGGCGGTTCTTAATTCGTTCTTTTCGTGAACGATCACCCCATCGACGCCGGCAAGACGCATTCCTGTCAGAGTATCGATGTTATCACTGATCAGGTACATCTTCATCTTACAATTTACCGATGATCATGAAGGAGATGATAAGTCCGTAGAGACATACACCTTCTGCAAGACCAACGAAGATAAGTGATTTACCAAGAGCGCTGGGATCTTCGCTAATAGCGCCAAGAGCGGCACTAGCGGCTGAAGCAACAGCGATACCACCACCAACACAGGAAAGACCGGTTGCCAGTGCAGCGGCGAGGTAACCAAGGCCAGTAGACATGCCAGCGGCACCAGCGGCATTAGCTGCTTCGGCAGCTTCGGCAGGGGTGCCACTAAAAAGCATAATTCCGGCGATTAAAAAGGCGCCAAAATAGAAAAATACATTTGCGCCAAGCGCTTTTTTGTAACGGTTCTTACTTCTTTCGCCCAATAGGAAATATCCGAAAGGAACGATGATGCCTAAGATAATGGCGGTAATTAATAATAATTTTACTGCTAGTGTCATAATTCAAATCCTCCTTGAATGTGTGTGATCTATTTTACTTTATTTTTTTTGTTAAACGGTTTGAACTCGCGGCCGGTGCCTCTGTAGAACCGGCTGAACATTTCGTAATACTCAAGTCTTAGTACCTGAATACCGACGATTAAGCCTTCGATTCCGATGACGATAAGGTTACCGATGATGATAACGGGCCAACTAATCTGGCCTTTATCAGCGCCAGCTAGCATGAGCACGACTTCCATAATGGCAGCGTGGCTGACGGCAAAAGCGCCGATACGCACGTAAGAAAGGGTGTTCGAAAAGTAACTGAGCATGGTTTCAAAGATTTCGAAAAATGCTTGGACGAAGAACATCACCTTTCCTTCTTCAATCTTTTTGTGGTTACGCTCCACTAAGTTGGTCAGTGGCTCCTTAAAGATGAAGACGAGAATGGGAATTCCTAGGAAAATGGCTAATAATACATTCCCCGGGGTCTTATGACCGGTAAAGAAAAGTACTACCGTGACAATAATCATTCCGTAAAAGATGAAACCAGCGATGCCATTAGGTGAGAACCAAATATTCTCAGTATCCTTGGCCCGAATGGAGTTGATGATTTGGAAAACCATCACTAAAAGGTTAAGTGCCATACCAAAGGCGATGGCGATGATAAAAATCGTATTAAGCTGTCCTACAAAGGGGAGCTTGGTCATGGCTTCCACGGGGCGCATCCACTTGGCGTGAATAATATTCTCAAAACCGAAGACGCTACCGAACATAAAGCCGAAGAACATGGAAAACAACCCAGCGATGGAGATGATGCCAGCCAGATTCATTTTTTTCGTCAGGTAGAGGATGCCGCCGATAATGAAGAGTAGCGCTCCTTGACCCACGTCACCAAACATGGCCCCGAAGATTAAGGTGTAAGTAAGGGCCACGAAAATGGTGGGGTCCATCTCCTTTTCATCGGGCATACCGTACATTTTTATAAACATCTCGAAGGGCTTAAACAGCTTCGGGTTCTTTAGTTTAGTTGGTGGCTTTCCGTAGAATTTCTCTCGGTCCTCTTCAACTACAGCAAAGACCCGGTCATCGTTTTCGATATCTTTAAGGAAGTGCTCCACATCTTTTTCGCCCATCCAGCCACAGATAATGTAGTGGTCTTCTTCGTTATTCTTGACCCGAGCGGCCATTTTACGAACATCGAAGTTGTTGGATAATTCTTCTAAGCGGTTCTGAGTGGCCAGGAGTTCCTCCCGGTGATTATCCACCAGACCTTGCATTTGATTATCCAGTTCATCGATTTTTGTTTCGGCGGCCTGAATCTCATCATCCAACTTTTTGTAGGATTCGGTAGGAGTGTCGTCGTAGTGATCATCCAAACCAATCTTCTCAAAATGGAGTGAACTGAAGACGGAGTCAACCTTTCCCACCTCGCTATTAGAGACAAAGTAGCAGCCGTAAACGTAGCTGTCGTTTCGCATACCCTCTAAAAAGATGGCGTGGAGGTCGTTATATAGATACTTTTCCAGCTTCTGATAATAATCGATAGCAATACGACCGAAACGGACTTTGAAATACTCCAGATTAAGTACTTGGTGCAAATTCATGTCCAAAGATTTAAAGGGTTCGAGGACGTCTCGCTTCTCTTTTAGAGAATCTCGGTCTTTTTTCAAAAGTTCCTGCTTTTCCTGAAGTTCTAAGCTGTCGTGATTAATTTCGCGAATCAAGTCTAACATTTCATCCACGGTAAGCTCAGTCTTGATGGTTTCATCCTCGGTCCCAGGGACGCTTAGGTGTTCCACCAGTTTTTCCGCTTTCTGGAGGGCGTCACGGTAAGGGTTGACATCCACGAAAGGCATTAAGTTATCCGTGGTCCGTAGTTCCGTCACGGCATTTTCTAGTTGCATCTCATACTTGGAGAGATACGTATCGCTGACCCTGTCAATATCGGTCCGTGGTCCGCTAATACTTAAAAACTTCATTTTAACAATCAATGAATTACACCTCCTATGTAATTTAAGGTCTCACCTTTTGATAGATCATAACGTATACATTCTAAGGCGGCGGTCAACTTATCAATCTCATTTTCCTTTTGGAAAAAGTAGGTGTTGATGCTTGCCACCGAGTAGGGGTTGTTTCGTCTATCGGACATATACAGTTTGATCATACACTCTTTATATAGCTGTTCCAGGGTCTTAGTGCCGTCTAAGTTATAGCGCTTCGCGTAGTAAGTACCACTGAGAACGTTTAGAAATTCCGTTACGGAAGGTGCTTCCACCAGAGCCTTAAAGTTCTCGATCTTTAGTCGGTAATGAATAGGCAATACAATGGCGTAGATATCAGGGGGAAGCATATTGTAATACTTCTTCGCCCGGTAGATCCACTGCAGATTCATTAAATCAATAGCCGTTCCCACATCTTTAGTAAAGAGCTCAAGTTCTTTACCTGCTAAGGTGCGCTTTCGGGATTTCCAAATACTGGAAAAGGAGTAAAGGTCAAGGGCTAAGTCATAGTCGAATAGGGTAGGGTTCTCCGTATTCTTTATGCGGGAGAGGGGCTCGTAGTATTCTGTATCTTTTAAATTTTCCACCAACTCTTCCGGAGAGTTAGAGGTAATTAGCTTGTCAATCTTCAGTTGAGAATAACGGTCGAAGAAATCCCTCTTATAGTCTAGATCAAAAGGCCAGTCGTAGTGATTAAACACAATCCGCAAACAGTAATTGACCAAATCTACTTCGTATCTCTTGATATAGAACTTCATAAATTTCTTTTGCTCTATGCCGGCAAAGCGAAAGACCTTGGTGTAGTCATCATACAAGGACTGAATTAACACCTTTTCAATATGCCGCCGGTGATGCAAAGAAGCATCGAGAGGCCCAATGTAGGGTTCATAGGAAGGCGTCTCTTTTAAATATTCGATTACTTCCGGTACGGTGTGCATGCCGGCGATGGTTTCGAAATCCTCATCGGTGAGAAGTTTTGCCTGCATCGCTTTAAGCTTGGCCACGATACCGCTGTACGACATCACTTTATCCATGCTTATACCTCAGTTATTTTCTTTAGTATTTCCTGCGCATACTTTGCGTGGTTTTCATTATAATCTTGAATCAAGGTATCAATGGTGCTTTGGTTCGAGTCTTTTTGCTCATCAATTAGGCCGTTCATGGTACTTTCGGTTTCGCTACGAATCTTGTCAACCTTTGCTTTCGTCTCGGCTTCTAACTCTTTGTCAAATTGATCTCGCTTCCCCTGTAACTCTTTTTCTACCGTGTACTTTTGGTCCTCTGCACTCTTAACAATGGCCTTTCCCGTTGCCTCGATTTCAATAATCTTCTTCACTACTTCATCCATTGCGATTTTCCTTTCTTCCTATTAACATGTAACTTAACTAATTTAAGTCGACAAATTATATCATACTCCGAAAAAAATAAATTACTATCGTTATTATACACCGTTTTAGAGGGCTTTCTATAGAAAGTTTTGGTAAAGTTTCATATTATTTGGTACACTGAATAAGGTAATTACCCTTTTATATTAAATATGTATAATAAATGTATAAAGTTTAGGTGAAAAAGGAGATAAGTAATGCGTTTACGAAATATTCCGAGAGCGACGAAAGTATTAGCCCAGAGCTCTCTGGTAATCAAAGAGGAAAAGGAAAAGAAGGGAAAATGGCAGATGGTTTTTGCCAGGGAGGCACCTCTCTATATCGAGATCGGGATGGGGAAGGGAAAGTATATCGAAGCCCAAGCCCTTGCCAATCCCGAGATAAACTTTATCGGGATTGAGCGCTATCCAAGCGTACTCCTGCGAGCCGTCGAGCGCCTTCAGGAGGCCGAAGCGGCGCCACCGGAGAATCTACGGTTCTTGTGTATCGATGCGAATGAATTGCCAGAGGTGTTTGCCCCAGGAGAAGTGTCCCGGATATATTTAAATTTTTCCGATCCTTGGCCCAAAGCGAAGCACGCGAGAAGACGTTTGACCTCAAGCGAATTCTTAGCTAGGTATGACCAGTTCTTAGAAGAGGAGGGACTGCTAGAGTTCAAAACCGATAACGAAAAGCTCTTCGATTTTTCCCTGGAAGAAGTGGAAAATAGCGACCGATTCACATTGCTCGCTCATACCTATGATCTGCATAACGACAAAGAGATGTGTGTCGGTAACATTATGACAGAGTACGAAGAGAAGTTTTCTGGTATGGGTTACCCTATTCACAAATTAATCGCGAAACGAAAGAAAGCTTCTAGTCCCGCTTAGGACTGGAAGCTTTCTTTGGCTGTGCGCCTGGCGGCGCACGTTTCTAACCGGTGTAAGTCCGCAATCCGCCCGGTAG
>NZ_JAMXOC010000014.1 GCF_024721265.1 Ohessyouella blattaphilus
ATGCAGCCTGTATATAGGCTGCATTAGTGCGAATTATTTTTACCTTTCAGAGCTGTCTAGTAACTTATTAATTCTATGATCTTTAATCTTTTTAACCCTCGTTTCCTGCGCCAACTGAATATAATCCGCATTACTCCAGGATGTGGCTATTACCTTCCGCTCCCCAAGCCAATTAGCCAACTTCATGAGAGCCGTTCTAAGCGGAGGGGCTTTGTCCAAATTTTCCTCGGTAATCCCCGTCAAATCCTTAATAAACCTATTTAGTTTGCCATACTCCGGTTTCACATATACTGAAAAATCATCTACTATGTGATTTTCCTGATTGAGAATAACTGCTCCAATCTGAATAGTTTCACATAGCATACCTCTACTTCTCTTCTTCGCACCACCTCTTACCATGCACATTTCCAAGTCTACTACCAAATAGCCATCCATCGCCAAGTCTCCTTCCTCTGGTCCCGCACCTACCTTTAATGATTTGTGTGGGTTTTTGTATATCCCTAATATATGAGCTTAGCTGTCCGATATTCAGGACTTGCGAAAACGCGTCAATCCTTAGACTCTTCTCCGCGAAAAACACATGAACTATTACGTGGATCGTGTCTTTCAAAAAAATTGACTGCACGTAACGTGCAATTTTAGCCTATGAGGAAAGGACGTGTTATGAATGAAACACTAGAGGAAAAATATGACTGAGATGACATTGCGAGAACTATGCATCACCCTACATGTTTCTAGGCGTGCTGTGCAAGGTTATGAAAAAGCAAAATTGGTTCAGGCTACTAGCAGAAATAACCGCGGTTATCTATTATATGATGAAGAAGCTCAAGAAAGAGTCCAAACCATCCGCTTTTATCAACAAATAGGCTTTACTATAAAGGAGATCACCCACTTAATAGACGCTGCTAGTATCGAGAAAAAGCATGCTCTTACTCAGCAACTAGAGGTACTTAAGCTACAGAAAAAACAGCTCGAGCAACTAATTGAAAAAGCAAAAGATCATCTGGATAAAATCTAGCGTAGCACGATCAACAAATTAAAAAATAGGAGAAAACAAATTATGAGTATGAGAAAAACTATGACAGGGCTTTTGTTATGCGCTGCCCTTACTGCCTTCACCGGCTGCGTACAAAAAGCGCCTACCACTGATACAAAAACCGAAAGTGAAACGACTCCCACAACCGAAAAAGAAGAAAAGAAGACTGGAGAATTACCCGATTTTTCCCCAGAAGCTACCATTGAGGAAACCGTACTTGTAGATGCCAATAATATAAAAATCACCGCTACAGAGTTGACTTATCGCTCGCATGTTGCAGATATCAATTTAATAATCGAGAATAATAGCGACCAGGATCTATCTTTCATTAGTGGCTCTATGGGCTACAACTGGAATTCGGTGAACAACTATATGCTAGATAGTAGTTACTTAAATGTAGATGTTACCGCCGGCAACTTAGCTAACGAAACCATTTCCCTTAAGTTCGATGAGCTTATGCTTTACGGCCTTCAAGAAATTGCGGATATCCAGATCGGCTTTCAGGTAAAGGATGCCGATTATAACGAAGTCTATACCGGCGTCAGCAAGCTACTTACTTCTGCTGCAGCCGATTACGATTATGCCCCTGACACTTACCAAGAAGCGATAAATAGTGGCATAATGGGGGCACTATTTGACTATTCTATCGATTACTTTGAAAAGAGGAGCTTTATACGGCGAACGGTATCCGCATGGTTTCAGAAGCTCTGGTCACCGACAAGGATGGAGGAAAAGCCCTTTTATTAGAAGTGGAAAACAACACTGCTGAGAGTGTCAGCGTGACTACCTCTGGCATCTCAATCAATAATCTTGTGGTCTATGATGGCCTATGGTCCTCAGATTCTCTGAATCCTGGGACGCGCAAAATCTTAACCCTTTCTCTTGATTCCCTATTAGAGCCAGCCTTTGCTGAAAAGTGCGCCCTCGAGGATATCGGTAATCTACAGCTCTCTTTTGCTGCCGAAAACACTGATTCTGAGGAAATAGCGCCCTCTAAGGCCCTTGAAATTATCCTTAACAAAAAGGCTGCCGCCTATGATAATAGTGGTGATGAAGTCTATAACGAAAAGGGAGTTCGCTTTGTCTCGAAAGGACTTTTAGGCAGCATCAACGAATATTCTAACGACATCTACCTGCTAGTCATCATCCATAATGACACCGATAAGTCGATTACCGTCCGCGACCCTTATGACGCCCTTTCCGTTAATGGGATAATGGCAGACTACTCTTTATCTTCACTCACTCTCGAGCCAGGAAAAAGCGGATTACTAGACCTTGAGATATACGAATCCTTCCTCAGCGATAACGATATTTCCGACCCAGAAGACATCTCTACTGCTCAAATGACCTTCTCAGTCAAAGGCGAGGACTATAAAGATGTTACTGAAGCTAAAATCGACCTTGCTTTTGAATAGAGGATATATGGCTACGACCTTAACAATTTCACCTTTGCCTTCTTTCTCGGAACCGTTCTTTTGTAATGAACATCAGGATAGCCAATAGCAATAGCCGTTACCACCTTTTCTTTTCCCGTAAGCGACAACTTTTTACGTATCTTTTTACTTACTCGGGCGGCCATGGCAAAGAAGCCCACATATAATACCCCAAGTCCCTGAGCCTCTGCCATGGTCCCCATATTAGTCGAAGCCAGTGCTGCATCCACCGGGTCATCGGCTATAACGAAAATTACCGCCGGTGCCCCATGGAAGAAAAATCCTTTCTATACCAACGGTTGTCTCATAATCGGAACCTTAATCAACACTTCCGTCCCATATCCCCAGTTCGAAGAGATTTCTTCGCTATCAATCAAAACTCCATCCCTATCAAAGATAACTGCTGTAATCATGTCTCCTCAAGTACGGCATCCAGTATTCACCTACTCCTCATCAAGATAGCAGATAACACCACGAGGTAAAATATACAGAACGGTTCCTATAGCGGTATCGTCCATTTTTTCATAAAGGCGACCCGCACTCATGCTTTCACCTTGAACGGTATAGGGGCTATTGGCAACGTAACCCACTACGCCAAGCCCCTCCATTTCCACCTTGATCGCTTCCTTATCATGGTCGTTATCAGGTTCTTTCGTAAGCTTAACCTTCATATCTCGCTCTAGGAATTTTTCACCGTAATAGTGATTTAATCCGGTAATTGTAAAATACTTTCTTTCCATCTGTGTTTCCTCCTTCGTTTCCAGCTAGTCTATGTTGCTAAGTGATTGGATAACTCTATTCTGCAACATTTCATGTCCCAAAATAAGGACTCCGATTCGCCACACGTACATAAAGGCAACAAAAATCCTCAATAAGTCAGATACTAATTCCAACTCATTGAGGACTTTTCATTAACCTACTATTTTATTTTTACACAGATATCTCTAAGGTATATCTCTGCGGAAGTGCGGGAATCAATCTCCTTGCATTATCTTTTTGCATATGACTTCCACTGCTCTTCTTTAAACCCAACCAAGACCTTCTCACCCTCAATAAGCACCGGGCGCTTCACCAGCATTCCGTCTGTAGCCAGAAGCCGTAGTTGCTCCTCTTCGCTCATTGAAGGAAGCTTATCTTTCAACTGCAAGTCACGATACACCAGACCGCTAGTATTGAAGAAACGCTTAAGAGGAAGACCACTTTTCCCGTACCATTCTTTTAACTCCTCATAGGTAGGATTGTCTTTCGCGATATCCCGCTTCGTATATTGAATTTGGTGATCATCGAGCCATTTCAAGGCCTTTTTGCATGTTGAACACTTTGGATAACAAACAACTAACATTCTCTTTACCTCCTATTTATCCCTTCCATAAAAGTCATCAACCGAAACATAAATAATATCCGCTTCCCCATCTCCATTGATCGGATTCTTCGTAAACAAATATTTATAGGTAGTGTATTGATCAAAAAGAGCTGCCCGCTCTTCAAGCACTCTTCTAATTTTATTCACCTTAAGATTACTGCGCCACTTACATTCGCCCACAAGTAATTCTTTACCCGATACAGATGAGGCAACCACATCTAACTCCTGAACATTCCCTTTACGATCTTTTCCCCACCACTTACCAAACGATTTTGCTACAAATGGCAATTCGCCTTTCGCATTCTTCCTACGAAGATATTGTCGCGATACTTCTTCAAAAATCGGGCCAATGTAATCAGTCAAATCATTAAGAGCCAAGGAAAAATAGATATCTCCATTGCCACGTTCAATTTCACTTCTTACCGAAAAGACAAAACGATACCAAAAGGCAATGAAATTCTCCGTTATCTGATACTGACTAGTCTTCCCTTTTAATGGATTTGAACCAAAGGGAATCACTCGTTCAATATAATTAAGTTCCTGTAAAGTAATGAGATATCTCGAGATCAAACTGCTCTCAAGTTTTGTAAAGCCAACAATCTCTCCTAGTGTATTAGAACCACTAGCGATAGCCTGAAGAACAGCATTGTAATTCGCAGGTTCTCTGAATTCTTGCTTCATTAACAGCACACCCTCGTTATTAAGGTAGCCACTAATTTCAAAATATAGCTCCTGGAGATTCTCTTCAAAACTCAAATCCGAATTAATTAGCGACAGATAATAAGGAGTACCGCCAATGCAAGCATAATACCGGATTTTATCCTCGTTACTAACATTCGGATAAAACTTTGCGGAGTCATAGTAATCAAGGGGATTAATCTTCAACTGCCCTGTCCGCCTACCAAAGAGAGGGCTTTTTTCACCTAGCACCTGATTCTCCATAAAGCTCATGGAAGAACCGCAAAGAATCAAGAATATATTCGTTTCCTTAAACTCGTAGTCGATTACGTGTTGCAAAATCGAATTAAGAGACTTATTCGCCGAGGCGGCATACGGATATTCATCGATAACGAGAACTAAGTGCTCATTGCCTAGTTGCTCCTTTATAAGACTAAAAAAATTGTTCCAATCAGTAACTGCTGGAAAGTTATGGATACCGATTTTTTCGCCCAGAAGCCGGGAAAATTTGTGAAGGTTAAGCGAATCATTAACCTCTTCTGCCGGTAGATATAAGGAATTCTTATCCTTTACAAACTCATTGAGCAAGGATGTTTTTCCAATACGGCGACGACCATAGACTACCGCCATCTGAAAGTTTTTCTTGTTATACATACGTTCCAGCGAGTCCAGTTCTTTTTCTCTTCCTAAAAACACAATCTCACCTCCAGTTTTACTACTTACGATTATTATAATCTAAAGTAGTAAAAATAACAACTGCTCATTTTCTCATTTCCTTGTTGCCGCAAAAAAGGTACAATATATAAATGAACACTAATAACTAGATCAGTGAGGACTTCAACATGCTAAAACCCGGATTATACGAACAGATAATTAACGAAGCAATCGGCGACGAGTTAGCTACCATACCTGACGCTCGCAAAGCGACTTCCGCCATAGATAAAGCCGAAGCTTCTAAAATTCTCTCCCAGTATCTTACCAATATTATTCAAAAGGGACTTGATAACATCTTAGACAAGAATGGCGGTATCGATGACCAAGTCGAACTTGTTAATCAGATTGTTGCTCTCATCCAAGAAGCCACTAAAGACGCTGATTTTGGAAGCTTAAGCGTCAATCAACAAGCCGAGCTTTTACTCGCCCTGTTGCAGGAAAAAGACCCTCGCCTGGCAATTGGAAAAAGTGCTAAGGATTTGGAAAGACCTGAAACTTCTATCGCACAGAGCTCCCTCTTCACCGGAGCTATTCATGAACCGCAAATGTATACCGAGCTAAAAAAGGAAATAATCTCTGCAAACCGAATCGATATGCTTGTTTCCTTTATCAAATGGAGTGGTTTACGACTTCTCATGGATGAATTGCGGCAATTTACGCAAAATGGTGGAGAACTGCGAATTATAACTACTTCCTACATGGGCGCTACCGATATAAAAGCAATCGAAGAATTACGCCACCTTCCAAATACACAGATTAAAATCAACTATGACACAAAACGTACCCGGCTTCACGCAAAGACATATGTATTTTACCGCGACACAAGCTTTACCACTGCCTATGTTGGCTCGTCAAATTTATCTAACGCCGCTATTTCTAGCGGATTAGAATGGAATGTGAAAGTAACAAAAAAAGACCTACCAGAAACTATTGATAAAATCGCCGCTACCTTTGAGAGCTACTGGAATTCTAATGAGTTTGAATACTACTCAGAAACTCAGCAAGAAAGATTATCCCGCGCGCTAAAGGCTGAAAAGTATTCAGGAACGGATGATGAGAATATCTACCTCATGGATATTCTCCCCTACTCCTATCAGCAAGAAATTCTCGACCGTTTGGAAGCTGAGCGTACGGTCCGTGGCTATATGCGCAATTTAGTTGTCGCTGCTACTGGCACTGGCAAAACCGTTATTTCTGCTCTGGATTATAAGCGCTTTCGTAAGCAAAATCCTGGAAGTCCTGCACGGTTACTGTTCGTCGCGCACCGTGAAGAACTTCTCAGACAAAGTCTCCATACCTTTAGAGCGGTCTTAAAAGACGCCAATTTTGGCGATTTATACGTTGGTAGTGCGAGACCTGATGGCATTAATCATTTGTTTATATCGGTTCAAACCTTTCATTCACAAGACTTTACCACAAAAACCACGAAGGAGTTTTACGACTACATCGTAGTCGATGAATTCCATCATGCTGTTGCCCCGACTTATCAGTCGCTTCTAGGCTACTATCAGCCTAAGCTTCTCTTGGGCTTAACAGCGACGCCTGAGCGAATGGATGGAAAAAGTATTCTCTCCTATTTCAATAACCGGATCGCTGCCGAAATTCGTCTGCCCGAAGCCATTGACCGCAAACTTCTATGTCCCTTTCAGTATTTTGGCATCACTGATACCGTTGATCTAGATAGTATGCGCTGGACTAGAGGCGGATATGACAAGGAAGCGCTATCCAATATTTACTCGTTCAGCGGTGCGGTAGCCAAGCGACGTGCTGACCTAGTGGTAGCTTCCTTACTGAAATACGTGACCGCTATGGATGATGTAAAAGGACTCGGGTTTTGCGTTTCTAAAGATCATGCAGAATTTATGGCAGAGCATTTTAACAACTGCCATATTCCTTCCATGTACCTTACCAGTGACTCCACAAGCAAAGAACGGAACACCGCTAAAGATTGTTTGGTTTCCGGCGATATACGCTTTATCTTCGTGGTAGACCTCTACAATGAAGGTGTTGATATCCCTGAAGTAAACACTACGCTCTTTTTGCGCCCAACGGAATCTTTAACCGTTTTCTTACAACAGCTCGGTCGCGGTCTCCGAATCGCGGAAAATAAAGAATGCCTAACTGTTCTAGATTTTATTGGACAAGCAAATAAGCGCTACAATTTTGAAGACAAATTCCGGGCACTGCTTAGCAATACTACCCGCAGTGTGACAAAAGAAATCAAGGACGGCTTTATCTCCGCCCCCAAAGGTTGCTATATCCAGCTGGAAAAGAAGGCCGCCCGGTATATCCTCAGTAACATTCAAGCCTCCTATGGTAACACCGCTGGTCTAGTCTCCCGCGTGGCTACTTTTACAGAGGATAGCGGCTTAGAACTCTCTCTTAGTAACTTTTTGGAGTATTATCATCTGGATCCACGAATGCTATATAAATATACATCATTCTCACGACTATGTGCTCGCGGAGATGTAATCGACGATTTCAGCGAATCTGTTGAAGTAGCTCTAACAAAAGCCTTCGCCCGCTTTTCTGCAGTGGATTCAAGACGCTGGATTAAATTTCTACTTGAGGTTCTACCTAAGCTCGACAATATTGACTTTGCCAAGTTACCAGATATAAAGAAGCGAATGCTTCAGATGTTCTATGTTACCGTCTGGGGCTCTGTAGTAGAGGATTGGGAAAGTGATGAGGTACTAGATAATCTTTACGGATTATCTGATTGCCCCGTAATGCTAGATGAACTTATTGAGCTTCTAAAATACCAATATGAGCACATCGATTTTATTGATAAACCGGTAGATTTAGGCTTTGAATGCCCCTTAGATCTACACTGTACATATACTAGAGATCAACTTTTAGTAGCGTTAGACTTTATGAAGCCTAATACTGTTCGCGAGGGGGTGAAATGGTTGCCTGATAAGCAACTGGACGTCTTCTTCGTAACCCTAAATAAATCCGACAAAGATTACTCTCCTACCACCATGTATAATGACTATTCTATTAATGACAGACTCTTCCACTGGCAAAGTCAAAGCACAACCAGCGAAGACTCTCAGACTGGACAGCGTTACATCCACCACCGCGAAAACGGGAGTCGAATCTTACTATTCGTTCGCGAATTTAAACAAGATCATCTTACTGGTAGCGCTTCTGCCTATACCTTTTTAGGAACTGCTAGTTATGTTAAACACGAAGGTAGCAAGCCCATGAACATTACGTGGAAGCTTGATCAACCTATCCCGGCAAAATACCTTAAGAAGACGAACAAGCTGATTGTCGGGTAGAAAAAAATGCAACGCAAATTTTTGCGTTGCATTTTTCGTTGCACGTTGCAACGTAACTTCACTTTTCTTTAACAGGCCCTTATTTCTTTTAGGAAAAACTCCCTGCCGCTAAGAACCTCGTGTTCTGTCGCTTGGCACACAGGGCACTTGCCCCCGTGCTCTGTGAGAGCGTACACCTTGCCACACGCCTGACAGATTCCATTAGCCGGTAGCTCTTCAATCTCAAGCTTTGTGGACTCTAAGATAGTACCGTCTACCGCTGCCGGATAGCAGGCTTTTAAATAGCGGGGAATTACCGACGATAATTCCCCCACCTGCAATACGATGGCTTCCACTTCTTCAAGCTGGTTATCTTCTACCACCCTTAACACTTGCTTCACTATGTGGTACATAATTCCAAGCTCATGCATCGCTCTTCATCCTTCCGCTACTTCTTGCCAATAACTTTCTTCGCCGTAATCTTTAGCTTACGTTTGAGGACCGTAGGCACAACCGCCTTCTTCATCTTCAAGAATTCCACGCCGGCTCCATCGTACACCCGCTCTAGCTTAATGGCATCAAACTTACATTTTGTCGCACACATACCACAGCCGACACACATGTACTCATCTACCACGGTTGCCCCGCAGCCAAGACACCGCTGGGTCTCTTTCATAATCTGTTCTTCATTTAAGGTGCTGCTTAAGTCTCTAAACGTGGTTTTCGCCTTCTGACCATCCACCTTCTCAACTCGCTGTCTTGGTGTCGTATCGTAGCTATCGATAACCGCTGCTTCTTTATCAAGCTCGGTAAACTCTCGCCTGCTCCGGCCAATCCGCAAGTCTTGTCCCTTTTGCACGAAGCGATGAATAGAAATCGCCCCTTGCTTACCAGCAGCAATGGCATCAATGGCAAACTTCGGTCCGGTAACTGCATCCCCACCAGCAAAAATATCCGGTTGCTGACTCTGATACGTTAGCTCTTCCACCTGAATGGTCTGATTGGGATTAAGGACTGCCTGACTTCCCTCTAAAAGGTTACCCCAGTCTACGCTTTGACCAATGGATAACAGCACGTAGTCTGCTTCCACCGTCAAAAGATCCTCTTCGTCGTACTGAGGACTAAAGCGGCCCCCTTCGTCAAACACGCGGGTGCACCGCTTAAATTCAACGCCGGTTACTTTTCCATTCTCGGTTAAAATCCGGTTAGGACCCCAAGAATTATTGATAACAATATCCTCGCTCTCGGCGATTTCAATTTCTTCTGCCTTCGCTGGCATTTGCTCCCGGCTCTCAAGGCTATACATGCTAACAACCTGGGCACCTGCACGGGTGGCCCCTCTAGCCACATCAATGGCCACGTTACCGCCACCGACCACTACCACCTTCCCAGAGAGAATCGCTTCTTCCCTTTGATTGACTTTAGAAAGAAAATCGATTCCTGAAAGCACACCTTCGGCGTCTTCACCGGCAATTCCTACCTTGCGACCTTTTCCCGCACCAATAGCCACGTAAAATGCCTGATAGCCCTGGTCTCTTAGCTGGTCTAAGGTCAGGTCTTTACCAATCTCTACACCGGTCTTAAAGGTGACGCCTAATTCTCTAAGGACATCGATTTCGGCTTCCACAATCGTTTTTTCCAGGACAAAAGAAGGAATACCAAGGGTTAACATTCCGCCAACTACCTTTTCCTTTTCAAAGACCGTCACGTCATAGCCGTCTACTGCCAGGAAATATGCACAGGATAAGCCTGCTGGTCCCGAACCCACCACGGCGATTTTCTTATCGCTATAATCGTGGCGTTTGCGCGGGATAAAACGGGTCTCTTTATTTAGATCCTGACTGGCGATAAAGCGCTTAATATCATCAATGGCGATGGGCTCGTCTAGGTCTCCTCTTGTACAAGCATCCTCACAGCGCCGATTACAGACGTAGCCGCAAATCGCTGGGAACGGATTCTCCATCTTGATTAGCTCTAGGGCTTCTGTGTATTTACCCTGAGCTGCTAATTTAATATACCCCTGAACAGCGATATGGGCCGGACAGTTCGTCTTACAAGGAGCTGTTCCTGTATCTACTACTTCTTGGCGATTTGTGCGGTAGTCAGGATTCCAGTCTTCCTTCGTCCACTCGTGATCTCTAGGTGTATACGTAGTCGTAATATTCTCGGTGACCGGCTTATTCGAGCATAGCTTCTGGCCTAGTTGGAGAGCGTTCATCGGACAGTTCTCCACACACTGACCGCAGGCCACACACTTTTCTTTATCAATGGTGGATACGTAATTCGAGCGCACCATATCCACATTTTTATACATAGTGCCTGAGCGCAGAGAAAGGCAAGAACACCCGCAACAGTTGCAGATAGCGTGAGTTTTTCCCGAGCCGTCAATATTGGGAATTTGGTGCATTAAGCCGTTATCCTCAGCCCGCTTGATAATTTCAAACGCCTCTTCTCTCGTGATTTCCCGAGCTCTTCCTGTGCGAATGTAATATTCAGCGGCGTGTCCCATCTGGATACACATATCCTCTTTCAGATGACCACAGCCCTCGCCCATTGCTTCCCGGTCCGTTCGGCACGAACAAGGTGAGCAAGAGAAGATGGTATTGTCATTTAAGTACTTGGACACCTGCTCGTAGCTTACGTTGCGACTGCCGCCTTCGATGGACTCTTCAATGGGGATAACCCGCATTAGGCCGATTCCCGGCGGAAACATCCCGGCACTCATAGGGCCCCGAACCCGTCCATAAGCCTCCATCGCATAAGCGACCACCGGGTACTTCTCCACGTTGTCTAGGTTATTGACGATCATCTCCATGACTCCCGGTATCCAGCTTTCAGCATGCCAGAAGGTATCCACCCCATCAATCACATTGACAAAAGTCGTCCCGTAGACCGCCAGCTTCATCATCTGCTCATGACAGTATTCTTCGGATTTCCCCATGATCTCTGCCATTTCTTTTGCTGTACGCTTGGTAAAAAATCCCATCGCCAGCCCCACTTCCGCCATATCGTCATCCACCCCTGCTTCTAGGATAACGTATTCTGGGTCATCCCACAGATAGCTGTTTTTCTTCGAGTCACGGCGACCGATTAAGTTCGCAAGGGCCATTACCTTTTCATTATGCTTCGGTACGTACCCTTCTGGAAAATACATTTTCGTAATTTCACGTTCCACTAGCTATTCCCTCCTTTCACCTGTTCTAGTAACCAATTCTCCCAGGCTTCCATCCCCTCTCCCGTCTTTGCGGAGACTGGGAAGATGGCAATCTCTGGATTAAGTGCTTTCACTCGTTTTATACACAGCTCTAGGTCAAAATCAAAGACCTCTAGCGTATCGATTTTATTAATTAAAAGAGCATCTGATATCTGAAACATCAACGGGTACTTTAAAGGCTTATCATCCCCTTCTGGTACACTTAGGATCATGGCATTCTTCGTGGCCCCAGTATCAAACTCTGCCGGACAGACCAGATTTCCCACGTTTTCTAAGATTACTAACTCAGCCTCAGCGGCCGCTAACCCGGTAAGACCTTGTCTGGTCATATCGGCATCTAGGTGACACATCCCACCAGTATGGAGCTGAATCACTTTGACCCCGGTATCGGCAATGGTTTTGGCATCCACATCGGAATCGATGTCCGCCTCCATTACGGCAATGCTCATTTGATCCTTTAGGGCCTCAATCGTCTGCACCAAGGTGGTGGTCTTCCCTGCCCCAGGAGAGCTCATTAGATTCAGCAAAAATCGGTTCTCTTCTTTAAGCTTTGCCCGTAAGCGTCTAGCGTCTTCGTCGTTATCGGCAAACACGCTCTCTTTAATTTCTAACACCTTAAATTCTTTCATCTTCTCACCACTTTCTATTCTGCTAACGCTTTTACTTCTTGGTAAGCCTTCAGATCCGTATATAATTCACCCTTATATGGATTGCGTCCCGTCTTTCTCCATTTGTAAATCATGTATACTAGCACCGCGATATTGACTGCTAGGGCTAGGAAACTGACGATAAAATAAATGGTCGGATTGTAGGTGGAGTCTACTCGCCAAGTGCCGTAATCCTGGAACCTAGGGAAGGTCTGGGCAAACATACACCACAGCGCTAATGTCTGGGCCCGGTGCTGGAGCCAAGCTCCTTTTCCTAAGGTAAAGCTACACACCGTGGGCGCTAGCAGGAGCGCGATTCCACAGTACCAAGAATGGTGAGGCAAGCAGTTATACGTATAAGCAAAGTTCCATAAGTCATAAGCGATAATGTAAAACCAGAGCATATCCGGCCACAGCATATCCCGGCTATTATCCTTTGCCGTCGACTTGCGAATCTTAATGCCAAACCAACCCGTTATGATAACGATATTGATAATCCCGGCAATGGCGTTCATATAGTTCCAGGAGCCGCCCATTAACATAACCGGGGCATCTGCCGTCAAATCCTGTGCCATCACGGCGTATTTCTGACCCACTTCAAAATCCCGGATAACCGCCTCGGCGATATTAATCGCCAGAATCAAAGGGGGAAAACAAAGAGCAATCTTATTATTTGCTAAGGCCCAATCGGCACCGGTCTTCTTATTGGTTCCTCGTAGGTGGCGAATGCACCAAAAACCGATACAGCCCGCCGTCGACGAATAGACCTTAGCCAGATGAAACCAGTCGGTATAGGTAGATTCGCTTAAAACCGTAAACCAAAGAACCGATAAGACAATTGGTAGGACCACAAAACACAAAAAGCCCAACCACTTAAAACGACGACTAATCTCATTTAAAAGAAATAGTGATAAAAATACTGCGAGCCACACCAAAAGTACACTGCCTACACTCGCTCCCTCCTCATAGTTAAACGTAAACATACTCGACTCCTTTCTTCTTAAAAAGCCCTTTATTTATTTTGGTCATACCAGTAGTGCAATTATACTTTGAGTTTAGGTAATCTCCTTATGATTGTCAAGCTTTTGTCAGCTTTATTACACATTTTCACCATTTTCACCTAATTCCTTTGCCTTTTTATAGTAACTATGATATAAATAAGGTGAATCTGGTATCTGGTCATACCACTTTAAGACAACGATTTTGACAAACCAAAGACAAAGGAAAAAGAAATGAATTTTGCGAAACTAAGTGCACCTACTTTAAAGGAACTTTTTGTAAAGGAATTAGAAGCCATGATTCTCTCTGGCAAGCTAAAGATTGGGGAGAAATTGCCACCTGAGCGCACCCTGGCCGAGCGGATGCAGGTCAGCCGTGCGGTGGTTAACGGCGGGATTGCTGAGCTAGCGAGAAAAGGCTTTCTGCAAGTAAAGCCCCGCTCCGGGGTCTACGTGGTGGATTACCGCCGCTACGGCACCGCTGAGACCTTATTATCCATTATGAATTATAACGGTGGCCATTTGCGAAACGATGAGATTCGCTCCATCTTAGAGATTAAAATGATTGTGGACACCCTAGCTGCTGAACTAGCGGTGGATAAGTGTACCGATGAAGACATCGAAGCCCTAGAAGAGCGCTTAGCCGAAATGGGCAAGCACGATAAGAACGACGAAGCCACAGCTGATGCCACCTTCGATTTTTATCACGAGCTTTGTATGATTAGCGACAACACCTTGCTGCCTCTCATCTACCGCTCCTTTCGAATTCCGATTACCCATCTCTGGATTCGCTTTGCCGAAAAATATGGAAACGAAACTCTCTGTCGCAATGCCGGTACGATTCTTGAGGCTTTAAAAGCAAGGGATAGGAAGACCGCTCGGGAGGCTATCGAGAAGTCCTTAACGGCGGCTATTTCTGGCGCCAATGAAATCTATGAAAACTAAATAGTTTACACAAAAATCATTCAATATATAAGCGAGGATACTATGGAACGAACTAACTGGAAAACCGCGGTCGCTTTCCATGGCCATGAATGCCCAGGACTAGCCATCGGCGTTCGCGCCTGTGAAGCGGCTATGAGCCAGATGAATCTCGATAGAGCCGCTGATGAAGAGCTGCTTTGTATCTCTGAGACCGATGCTTGTAGCATTGACGCCGTCCAGGCTTTGACCGGTTGCACCCTAGGAAAAGGCAATCTCATTCTTAAGAACCGGGGCAAGCAAGCGTTTACTTTTCTAAATCGGAGCCGCAAGGAAGCCATGCGCTTTTACCTAAAGCAGGACTCAGGAAGGCGCTCCCGAGAAGAATTCTTAGACTATCTACTAACGGCACCTCTAGAAGAGCTTTTCCTCTGTCAAAGAGTGCCCTTTAGGGAGATACCGAAGGCTAGACGCTTTCCTTCTGACACCTGTGAATGCTGTAAGGAAACCACCGGCGAATATTGGCTACGTCTAGAAAATGGCAAGAAGGTCTGTCTAGACTGCTTTACTAACTACGAAAGAGAAGAAGATGAATGAAGAAAATACTAGCACTTATCCTGGCCCTAACCCTCCTTATCACCGGCTGTGCTCCTGTAAGTAGTGGCAAAGCCAAAGAAAAGGAGACACGAACCATTACCGATAGCAGCAAACGGAAGGTAGAAATCCCCGAAAACGTCCAGACAATCGTCTGCTTAGGAGTGGGCGTCCTGCGCTTTACTACCTATATGGATAGTCTAGAGCTTGTGGTGGGCACAGAACAAAACGAACTGGAAAAGACCCTTTCCAAACCATACAACTATATAAATAACGAGTACCTTAACACCCTTCCCGTCATCGGCGACAACAGCGAAGCCTACGAGGAAGAGATTATAACGGCAGCTCCCGATGTGATTATCACCTCGAACACGGGTGACTTTGCCGACACCCTTCAGGAAAAGCTGGCGATTCCCGTAGTGACGATTCCTTTAGTGGATAATATGTTTGATAGCACCTGTCTGGAAACTATCAGCCTGCTAGGTGATGTTTTTCAAAAAAAAGAGCGCGCTCATGAGCTCACCACCTATATTCAGGACCTAAAGGCTGACTTAACACTACGCACTGCCACCTTAATGGATGAAGATAAGCCCACGGCTTATGTAGGCGGTGTGTCCTTTAAAGGCCTTCACGGTTTTGAAGGTACGGAAGCTGGATATTCGCCGCTAACAGCTATCGGCGCCCGTAACATCGCCGATGATACGGGGCAAAGCGGTCCCTTTAATATGGACCTGGAAGAAATTCTAAAAAGAGATCCGGAGATTATCTTTGTCGATCACAACGGCTTGGCGCTAATGACAGAGGATTATGAAAAGAATCCTGATTATTACCAGTCCTTATCCGCCTTTAAGAATGGCCAAGTATACTCTCAGATTTCTTTCCGCTTTAGTGCGGTTAACATCGAGCTCGCCCTAGCTGACGCCTATTACGCTGGCACGGTGATGTTCCCCCAGCTCTTTACTGATATCGATCCTGCAGTAAAAGCCGATGAGATCTTTGAAACCTTTTTAGGCACCCCGCTTTATGACGAATTTGTCGCCAACGACGTAGCCTTTGGCCCTATCACTTGGGAGAAATAATATGACCTATGAGAAACAGAAAGTTAGAAATTCACTGGCTTTGCTTTTGATGATTGTCTGTCTGGGCCTGATGGCGCTGATCGCTCTGCGAGCAGGCTCCTATGACATCACCATAAGCGAGCTTCTTTCGGCTTTCTTTGGCAAGGCCTCTAGCGATAGCGCCACCCTCGTCATCCGCAATATGCGCCTGCCGAGAGTCCTAACGGCTATCGTCGGTGGCATGGGGCTTGGCGTTAGTGGCTGTGTCCTGCAAGCAGTGCTACGCAATCCCTTAGCTTCTGCTTCTACCATCGGCATCTCTCAAGGGGCTTCTTTTGGCGCCTGCTTTGCCATTATTATCTTAGGGGCTAGCACCAGTAAGACGGCCGTTCTTAATACGTTTTTAAGCGGTCGCGCCTTAGTAACGGGATGCGCCTTTTTATTTAGCTTAGCGGTGGCAATCGCCGTTCTTTTACTGTCTAGATTTCGCAGCATCGGTCCTCAAAGCATGATTCTAACGGGTATTGCCTTTAGCTTAATGTTTCAAGGAGGCACCACTTTGCTTCAATTCTTTGCTAGCGAGACCGAGCTTTCTACCTTTGTCTTTTGGACCTTTGGCGACCTTAGCCTAACGGACTATAAAGACATCTCGGTTATGTTTATCATCGTTGCCTTATCGCTCCTCTTTTTCTGGCTAAACCGCTGGAATTATAACGCCTTAGAGACAGGGGAAAATAACGCCATAAGCGTGGGTGTCAGCGTAGCCTCTCTGCAGGTCGTCAGTATGCTAATCTGTTCTCTAGTAACCGCCGTTATTATTGCTAACCTAGGCACAATCAGCTTTATCGGGCTAGCCGCTCCCCATATTGCTAGAGGACTGACAGGAAGCAACCATAGCTTTACCTTACCAGGCTCTGCTCTGGCAGGCGCTCTGCTCTTACTACTTGGCGACTTAATTTCACGAACGATTATCTCCCCTGTGGTTCTACCAATTGGTGCGATTACCGCCTTCCTTGGCGGTCCTCTCTTCGTCTATCTGATTCTAAAAGGAGGCAAACAGCGTGCTACAAGTAGATAACCTATCTTTTCAATACAAACGGGGAACTCTCATTCTCGATGAGCTCGCCTTTAGAGCTAACGCTGGTGAGTGTCTAGCGATACTAGGCAATAACGGCGCCGGTAAAAGCACCTTGCTAAAGTGTCTCAATAAGATTCTGCGCCCACAAACTGGCACCGTCTGCCTTGAGGAGACGTCGTTACTAAACCTTTCTAATAAAGAGCTAGCTAAGCACATGGCCTTTGTGGACCAGCAAAGTCCCGAAAGTCAGCTAAGCGTTTTTGATACGATTCTTCTAGGACGACGCCCTTATCTGAATTTCGTGGCATCAAAAAAAGACAAGGACCTAGTTCAGTCGCTTCTTAACGACTTAAACCTAGAAGACCTTGCCTTTCGCCCCGTAAATGAATTAAGCGGCGGGGAACGCCAAAAGATTATGTTTGCCCGGGCTCTCGCTCAACAGCCAAAAGTGCTACTAATGGACGAGCCTACCAGTAGCTTAGACCTGCGAAATAAGTGTGAGGTATTGTCTCTCACCAGAAAAGTCACCCAAGCCAAAAGCATGATTACCATCGTCATTCTCCACGACCTGAATTTGAGCTTAGAATACTGTGACCGGTTCCTTTTGATGAAGGATCATCAGATTTACGCTGCCGGCGACCAGTCAATTATTACTAGCGAAGCCATCGAAGCTACCTATGGTCTTCGCGTAAACGTCCATGAACTAGATGGACGAAAGCTTGTGGTGCCCATAGGTATCTAGATAATCTTAAAAATCACTAGCAAACAAAAATTGTAACAAAACCTCCATCTTTAGCTTGGACATATGATTTGTCCAATCGATTTCCAGAAGACTATTCACCTTGTCAATTCTTTTGCGAATAGTATTAATATGAGCGTACATTTTCTCAGCGGTGATGCTGTAATTCATATTATTTTCCAAGTAAATTTTTAGCGTATGCAAAAGCTCTGCATGCTTTTCATCCTGCATAAGCTCTCGGTACTCAGTAAGCAAGGTTTCCAACTCTTCCTTCGGAATGTCAATCCAGGTAAACGGTCCCAGCATTTCGTCATCTAGGATACGCTTCCTAGGATAAAATTGTCTTCCCATCTCCAGCACTTTTTGACATTTCTTGATGCTCTGCTTCAACCCGGGAAGTAACTTTCCTTCTCGCAAAAAGGCAAACTCTAACTCGACACCTTCAAGGCTTTCTTCCACCTTCGTTCGAAATTCCGTAATCATCTTTTCCAAAAACTCTTTTTCAAAACCATTCTTTTCTTGGGTTTGCATTAAAATGATTCCTTCGTTCTCATCGAGAAAGGCAACTTTAGCATCCTTAGAGATTTTACAGTTCTGGAAAATACGAAAATATTTATTTCTTTCACCACGGGCGCTTGTATCGCCCTTTTTCTGATGGAACAGAATGCAGATATAATAGGTATTCATGGATAGCCCTTGCTGTGCCGCTTGATAGAGAAGGCGCTCCGGATCTTCTCCGACGGAATTCATGACATAAAGGACAAAGTTTTCAAACCCAATATTCCCAACACTATTCGCGATGACAATCTGCTCATAAACTGCCTGCAGCAATAAATATGCAATTCGAACCGAATACTCATCATAATAATCCAGGAATTCTCGGGATTCCATCACCACAAAGTATGCCTGCAACACTCCCCCAGCATAAATTGGTATCAGAATCCAGCTCACACGAGGACTCTCCGGATTCTTATCGTCTACCATGCGAATCCGGGACATATGAATATAGTCGCATAAGGTGTACTGGGTATATTCCTGCTTTGGCTCCCAATAATCACTTTCATCTAGTCCATATGAATCTGATATTTTCTTAAAATTAGCCGAGCTATAATACCCTTCCTTTTCTCCCACATCATAAAGAAAGGCCGGAAAATTCATCTCCACCTCTACTGCCTGCAAAATCTTTTTTATTTTACGCACTCTATAAGTGGTGCTTGATAATTGAAAGGAATCATTTTGTTGTATTTGAAACCGCTTAATTGCTCTGTTCATTACAATGGTGTTCACCTGTTGCATAACATCCATATAGGCACTCTCAAACGGCATACTAATCAGCGGAATCTCATATTGATCAAAAAGGGCAATCATCTCTTCCGGTATTTTTTTTAGATGCCTCTCCCTTTTGATCATCATCCCCGCCGCTAGTTGCATGCTTCCTTCTTCAAATGCCTTTCGAATACAGTCAGGTTCCTTAGCAATCGCATATCCACTGGTAATAACCAATTCTTTTCCCTTTGACCATCGCAAGGAGTCTGGCGCATCCATAATCGCAATTCCTTGTAACTCTCTATGAAGACCTTTTCTGCCCGCGATTACATGAAAATCTTTAAAAAATTCTTGCGAAAGTAAATGTTGTATTGCAATTCCCATTTTCGTCCTCCTCGGTATAAAAAAAGTGTATCACTCATTTCTAAACATTGTCAAGAAACCGGTGATACACCTTTGTTGGTCTTCCTATTTATACGAACCCTGGTTATTCCTGATACATCGGCTCATAGCTCTTTTTCTTTTCGTCGAACTCTTTTTGGATTGCTTCACGAACCTCTGGCTTGGTATATAAATCATAGGCAATCCCAGCAATTACCTTGCCTGCATCCAAGGCCCCTTTTTCACCAATGGTACTTCCTGCTGAGGCTGTCGCCTGCCAAGTATGGGGGGCGACCCCCGTTGGCCAGCATGTAGTAGTGAACATACACATCGGCATAATCTGGCTCACATCTCCACTATCAGAGGAACCTGTCAACGGAATCTTCTCATACAGATTTCTCGGTTCTACTCCTACAGGCAATGGCGCTCCGTTCGTTCCCAGTAATTTATCCATTCTTTGCAGATTGGTTTCTATGACCTGATCATTTAGTTTCTTAGCAAACGCTACTTCTTCTGCCGTATAAACAGAAAGTTCCGCCTCTTTTAGATTTTCGTAAGTCAAATCCGCATACGCATGATTCTCCTGCATCTCACAACAGCCATAATCTACCTTCATTTCTACGGTGGTCTCCGTCATCAGCGCCGCTCCATCTGCTGCTTTTTTGACCCTCTTGATGATGTCTTTTACGTCAGAGATATATGGCGCTCTCACATAATACCAAGACCCTGCCCTTGGCGGAACAATATTCGGAGCAAATCCGCCACTGTCGGTTGTATAGTGGATTCTCGCCTGAGAAATTACATGCTCCCGCAAATAATTCACGCCTACATTCATAAGCTCTACTGCATCCAAGGCACTTCGTCCTACTTCCGGGGCAAAGGCGGCATGGGAGCTGATTCCCTTGAATTCAAAATGAACGGAGGCACTGGCCAGATAACCGCTATCATATACCATATTAGAGTTCATTGGATGCCAGCTAATGGCAAAATCACAACCATCAAACATCTGATAATGTGCCATCTTCACCTTGCCACATAAGAGTTCCTCTTCCGGACAGCCGTAGAAACGTACCGTTCCTGGCAATTTATCCTCTTCCAAAAAGCGTTTTATGGCAATGGCTCCAAGGGCGGCCGCAGTGCCTAAGAGATTATGTCCACAGCCATGTCCAGGAGCACCTTCTTCGATAGGTTCTTTTACGTCTGTCACCTTTTGTGACAATCCAGGAAGCGCATCAAACTCTCCTAAAATCGCAATCACCGGACTCCCTGAACCATACTCAGCATAGAATGCGTGTTCCATCTTCTCTTCATTAACAATTACAAAGCCTTCTTCTTTTAACATCTGGCGAAAATAATTCGCCCCCTCTTTCTCGGTGCCGCCGATTTCTGGCTGATTCCAAATCGTGCGACAGCTTTTTTGACACAAATCATCAAGGCTTTTTACAATTCCCTGTACTTCTTTCTTATTCACTGAAACCCCTCCCTAGCTTTTTGCTTTATTCTTTAAAGTTGCCAGCCCAATTAAAATACTTGCAAATACGCAGCCAAGTGTTCCGAGCCAGTTAGATGCTCCCGGCAACCAGTTAAACACGCCTAGACCAATAGCCGTATATAAAGTCACTGCAATTAAAACCATAACCAAACTGTGCTTCTCCATTTTCAGTCCAAACTGAACCAAAAGTGCTCCAAACAGTGCTGGAAGTAAATAATTAAGCGCGGCTTTTATCGAGTCTGGCAGCATGGATAAGACAGAACTTCCAAGGATGGCCCCAATCGTCAAGACAGCGATATTAATAATGATGGATACTGCCATACCAATGGTGGCAACCACAGAACCTTTCTCTGTCCCCGGCTCCACATCCGCCGCCACCTGGGCCATACTGGCACAGGGGATACGCATATTAGAAATATTCCCTGATAAAAAGGCCATATACGTTCCCGCCGGTCCTACTACCGGAAAATACGAAATCGGTTCTACAAACCAAAGTACACCAAACGCACTTGCACCACTGATAAATGCGGTTAATAACGCTGCCGGTTTTGGTACGAGTCCATATACTATCGCCAACATAACTGCTGGGGTAAACGCTAAGACGACACCAAGGTATCCCGTGATTTTACCGATTCTATTGACACTTGGCATATATTTATCTTTATAAAAATTTTCACTCATGCTTCTTATCCTCCCTCTAAATGATTGCCGTAATGATCATGGCGCCGATAATCGTGATTGTTAGTGACCATTCTTTTAACCAACCAATTTCCTTTTTATCTGCGAGCGTTGTTAATACAAACATAATAACCGCCCCCAAGATACAGGCAATGGCATTTTTGTTGGCTCCTGCCATGGCGACCGCATCGGCTTTCTGAATAAGGAAATAAATTGGTTTGGATAGATGACTTGCTACCATCGCTGAGAACACACCAATAATTGCGGCTGAGGCAATCGTCGTTAATGTTCCTGAATTTCCCTTCGAGAGCTTATGCTCGATTTTGTCCATTTTGTTTGCCGAGAATGTGGCAAAAAGTACCCACCCCACTGAACAGAGAATCATTGTCCAGACAGCCATCGCCAAGGCCTCTTTTGTCATTGGATCTGTGCCAAGAGTTACGCCCACGGCCGAAGTTCCTAGTCCTGCGGCAATTGACTCGAACATTACGGAACCAATCATCGAAAGTCTCATCCATCCGACTGGGGCTCCTACGGTAATTAGTAGCGAAAGCATACTACTTAAGACAACGATTGCTGGTCCTATTGAAGTCACCGCACTACTCTTTATCGCTTTCTTCATCTGTGTGTCTGTGAGACCCAGCTTTTTACCAGCCCCATACGCTCCTTTTGCAAATAGTATTGCCTGTATTACGACAAATACTACGGGAATTCCACATGCTATCCACATGGGCGCGCCATTTGCAATCTTCATTACATCCATCTTCTCTTCCTCCTTCGTTTTTCTCTTTCCCAAATATTCTAGATACATCATACTTTCTGGCGCAAAAATAAAAAATGAAAATATTTTCACTTTTAATCTTTTTTCGAAGAACAGTGAAAATATTTTCATTTTTGTTATGAATATTTGTTGTTTTTTACGCTGTCATAAATAAGTACAAGTAAAACAGCACTATCACTAGTATAATCGCCCCTAGAGCATAAAGTATTTTCTTCTTCATCCCGGTTCCTCCGTTTATTTGTCTACAAAAGTTATGGTGTATTCATTCAAATCATACACGTTACCAATAAAACCTCTTAACACTGTCTCGGCATTGCTCCGGGCATTTTCTAACAAACCATTGCTGATTGCATCCTCTTCAGCATTCTTCTTCATGCCCTTAAGCGCCTCGTTATTATCTTCAAGGCCAATCTGGGTGTAAATACTTTCATCCTCGTGATACACCTTAAAGGACTCGGTATCGAGATCGCTACTTAGGATCTTCGCTTCTGGAAGTTTGACCTCTATCTCTTTATTGTCCTTTTCGCTCCACTCAATCTCACCAAAATCATAACCGGCTTTGATAACGATATCGTAGCTATATACGTACTTGCTCTGGGTAAACGGGATTTTGATGTTGAATAGCTCTCTTGAGTTATCCGTCACATTCACCTCTGTGCAATAGGCCGACTGGGTTGCTAACTCGCCAATATCTTCAAACCCTAGCTTCGTGGTCTTACTCTCCGTAAGTCGGGACACCTGAAAGCCTAGCGCAAAGAACACCGCAACAGCTAAGACGATAGCAACCAAAATTACGATTTTTTTGAGCTTTTTACTAATTACCTTCTTTTTTTGTTCTTTCATACCTCATTCCTTTCTAATGCTTCATCCAAAGCTTCAATGTGAAGCTTTGGATGAAGCTTATAATTTATTCCTGTTATGATAATTATCATCAAGATGGCTACGTTATTCACGACTTAATTTTCATAATCAATGCACCGATATTGGTTGATTGATAATCAAAGTCGATTTTCGAAATTCCACCTGCATTCTTTACTGCCTGATCCACGTTTTTAATCATCTTCTCCAATTGTTCAGTATCAGCCTTAACATAATCCGTCTGCAAATGCCTACTCAGTTTATTTTTCAACACAGATTTTGAGTACAGACGAGGGGTTATTTCTTCAAAATGAGCCAGGAGCCACACTTCAAATGTCAAATTTGAGAAACCAACTTCAAACGCCTCATCTTTGGCTCGTTGAAACATTTTCTGCAAATCTTGATTAGAGAACTCATCCTTATCAAAGACCACAAATATTTCTGTCGTCCTGTCGCGTCTAAAATTAAAATCGTTTTGTACCAAGCGTTTTGCTTTTTCAATCCAAGTCTGGCCACTATTTTCCAAAACTACTGTTTTGATTTTTACATTAGATAGACGGAGCCTCTGACGCAAAAAATCAAAGTACTTCTGCTCTGTCTCTCCTTCAACAAGAATGAAGATTTTCCTTTTTTCCTTCTTCCCTTTTCTATTTCGTGCCATTCAAGCCCTCCGCGACCTCTAATAATACAGTCTTGTTGATAATCTGCGAAGCCCCAAATCGTCCTTCAAGATAACGTTTCTTATAGCCAAAATCGCTACGACGAAGAGCGTCATCCTCAAAGTCATAGATAGAGAATAATTCTGTTTCACCATATTGGTTCTTTTCCGCAAACCAAATCTGGTCTTGACGTAGGTGATAATCCATGAGTGACAGTTCATGGGTAGTTAGAATAAATTGATTCGTTTGCTTTTCATCAGTAAATACGTCGAGTAAAGCCTCCGCCAATTCGATATGAAAAGAACGATCAAACTCATCGATAAGTAAAACTTTACTTGCGTTTTCATTATGCAAAATATATAAGGCAAGGAACATGAACACTTTTGTACCTGTGCTTTCATTATTAAAGTGAATCTGAAATTCCCGTGTTTCTGATTGATGGGTACTATATACATCGTAAACTGTAGTATAATTCAACTCAGGATTTGTTTGAATTACTGGCCCACCTTCGCCAAGATCAAACTGAATATTCGGTTGCGCTTCTTTACGCTCTCTAACTTCCACGTCTGTAATATTGAAATCTGCTGCCCGAAGAAACTTCAGAAATTCCTTTTTAAAAATTGGCTCCGAAAGCGACTTGAATAGTACATTGGGAATTTGATCCGTATTGACCACAATCAAATCTTCTAGAAACCATGAATAAGCAATTTTCGCTTCCTCTACGTTATTGGATTGAGCAAAAAAAAGCACATTTTGATTCTTTCTAATATTTTTCTTTAGTGGTTGCAGCTGCGCTGGAAGAATTGCAAACTCCTGAGCTTGACGGTCAAAAACAATTTCTTCATTAACGCCAAGAATCTCTTTAGCAATTTCCAATTCATTGTATTCTATAATGTAGTCAAAACGTTTTTCATTTTTTAAAAATGATATCTTGAACGTAGTATTTTCATTATTATAGCCAAATGTATCCGTTGGTAATTTTTGAGATATACTGAGAGTGGGCTGCAAAATCAAATATTTTAGTACAGAGAGTGCATTTATTAAATTTGTTTTGCCATTCGCATTACCACCGAAAAGCACTGCTGTTTTGAGTAACTTTTCTTTACCTACCTCCATAACATTATTTTTATGCTTACGTACGTTCTTCCCCTTCTCCATTGAGAAGCTGTTTTCATTCTTGAACGATCTGAAGTTGGTGACTTGAAAATCAATTAACATAGCAGCCTCCTAATTAAATAAAACGAAAACTCGTTTTATTTAATTATAACGAGTTTTCGTTTTATTTTCAAGCAGGAATATCGTTTACAATCCCATTATTTCCTTCTTCTTAAAATCAAATTCCTCTTGAGATAAAATTCCGGCATCTACAAGATCCTTCAACTTCTTCACTGCCTCGATTTGCTCATCAAATGACATCTCTGGCCTTTGCGGTACTTGAGCTGCGGTTTGTGGGCTCATACCTTGAGCCATGTTCATGCCAAACAACATCCCTCCGCCATCACCTAGACCATTTTCTCTCACGCCTGCCGCAATCTGTTGTTGTGCCGCAATATCAGCCGTTCTTTGCGATACATTATCGTAAGCATTAATGTTCATTTACCATTATCGGCAATATTTCCAGCTTTATGCGTCGTTTTTCTGTTTTTTGCCGATAATTATTTCGTTGAAAAAATCTCACACATTATAGCTGATGTATTCCGGAAATTCTCCCTTTTCCTGATATTTCAAGAAAATATCGTTTATAATATGCAATGCCATTACATCAATATGCCACTCTTCATCCTGCAAGACAAGATTCGCATACGCCCCTATTCCCCTGCTCACATTACACTCATTCACTTACCGCAACGTTCGAGATGCCATACCTGTAGGGTCTTCTACAATTTCCCAACAAGCGGAATCCACAGTATATTCATACGCTGTAAATTCTTCATCATCAATAACACCTCTATATACGCCCTCATTAGACAGACACGGCCAATAATAGTAACGTCCCCTTGTTAAGCCACAAGGTGCATCTATATCGTCACCGACATATTTAAGAACAGACCAAACATCTTTGTTATTTAATTCTATTACACGCCTCTTAAAGTTATCCAAAAGCTTTCTATCACTAGCCTCTCTCAAGCTTTCTCTCTTTTTATCGAGATATGCATAATATTCTTCATAACTCTGATATCCATACGGTTCAAGTCCCTCTATACCACGCTCAGATAGCGTGTGCATCAACTCACTTGGATAATCAAAAACCTCGCTAGCTTCTATTCTACAGATCGGCAATAAATTATACTTTTCATGACCTTTCGGAATATATGGCATATCATCACCTTCTACCTTCATACCGCTAACTCATTCAATCTCCCACACAAAAGTAGCGGTATCCCTCACATCAATATCATCTGGCTCGATGTCGATAGCTCTTGCCATCATTGGCACGGCTCCTATTTTGCTGTCCTCCGCTATATCATATCTGGTGTCAGAATATATATTCAGTTCGCCCCAGTTATAGTCTATCGTAATCAGCTTGCCTAGTTTCACCTCAGAGGCTTCACAGAGCAGCTCTGCTTTTCTTTTTGCATTGGCAGTCGCCTCACGCAGTAGGGCCTCATTGATCGCTGTGGCATCTTTTACAGTAAAGGATATTCCGATTTCTGGATGTGCCAGACACTCAGCCACCGTAGACAACACTTGTGATAACCTCTTCATATCAAAGTCAAAGGATAACTTTAGCTGATGCCTGCAGACAAAGCCGTTAAACACTCGTTGGTAGTTACCTTGCTGATCTTTAAGGCTTTTGTAATCTGTATCCACGCTAAAATTCGTGGTTTTTAGATCATTCTTTTCAAAGCCAAGAGACATAAGACTATCATTAAGCTGTTCCAGCTGCTCTGCTGCCAAATCCATAGCCGCGTCATACTCTTTATCCTTTGCTTCTAGATTCATGGAAACCACCACGTAATCTGGCTTCGTAGATACATTTCCAACACCTTTAACTGTTATTATTCTTGTCATAGGTGACCTCCTTGTAAATCAAATCTTTCTCTATCTTTGCGAACCCTTGCTGCGGGGTGATAGAACTCATACATAGGAATTCGTTTGCCATTTACACATATCGTACAGCTATTAAATTTCCTATCCTCTTTAGTATCTCTTTTATACAAAAAGTGATCCTCATAGTTCTCCGACTTATACTTTTCCAACTTGAAGATAGCATCATAGTTCCCTAAGCAAGTAACCACCATCTTAGGGTTTAATTTCTTGAAACAGCTGTCCAAACGTCCCTTCAGAATAACAGCATCATTTATTGTTTTCTCATAGTTGAGGCTTGCCGTAGGACCGCCAGAACATGGATATACATTCATATATCCACATTTACCCAAATTGCTATGGGTATTCCCACCTGCTTTATCACCCATCAGTAAGTCTGCAAGTATACCTAACGTTCTGTAGTACTTATTCTCAATTTTCTTTTCATAGACACAATCACGAAACCAAACCCCTTCTTCCCCAGAGCTATTAGGTTCCTTGAGAATAAAAAGCACCTCTACTTCTTCCTTCCTATCACGCCCAATAAATCCTTCTCTTTTCGGGTTATACTCCATGTTCTTATCCATCATAATTCACCTTCGCCCTCATCATTTTTTTGAACTTCGTACCTTGTTGCGGCTTTTTCACCGCCAAACATATATAGATATTCAGCCATATACTTTGATGCGCTTAACCCTTCTTCCATATTTTTGTTTTCCACCGTAGCTTGATCTAGTATTTCAATGATATAAATAATCTATTTATTCTCGTCGCTATTTTGAGGAAGCGTCCGTACGTGTTTAATATGGCTCTTAAAATATTTGATAGATAAATACAATTATGAGAGACAATGGAATTCTTTCTATAGGTAACTTACATAAGGTAAGTCAGACAGATTTAATTAGTAAATATGTAAGCCGGCAGCCAACCTTATCAAAGAGAACTCCGACGCTGCACAGGGCTCTGTTTTATTTATCAACGAAGCATACTTCCTGTCTTTGATGAAGCGGCGACTTCGGGAACGATCTCTTTCCCCATAACCTCTTCGAAAAGGCAATTATGAAACAAGCCGCTTGCCCGGCTGCTGACTTTAAGGTACCTACCTCTCGCTTCAAAGACCCATTCTTCTTTGACATTAATTTGGTATCATATTTATCCGCTTAACCAATGTGAATAGACACCTCTGTCAACTTATCATTGCTACTAAAGCTAATAGAAAAGTCCTTTTTATAATAATGCTGTAACCGTTCATTTACAGAATATAACCCAAAGTTACGTCCTTTTTCAAAGGAAAATTTACCTTGATTTAGTTCATAAAGCTTATCTTCTGAAATTCTCTTTCCAGTATCTGCAACCACCATGAGTAGCCCCCTATTCCTCCTACTAACCTTTATACTTATTTGCCCATTACTATATCCTTCTGAGACAAATCCATGATTAAACGCATTTTCTACAATCGGTTGGAGAATAAATTTAGGAATCTTTTCTTTTTCTGTCCCAATCTCTACATCATACTCTAGCACCACACCATTACCATATCGTTTGTTTTGAATTATAAAATATTGCTCAATCATCAGAAGTTCCTGCTCAACGGTAACAAAGCCTGCATACTCTTTCAATTTTAATCGGTCTTGCAAAATCATTATCAAAGCATTGTTAACCTCGACAACATCTTTAGAACGATTTTTCAGTGCCAAATAATTTACTGAAAGCAACGTATTGTAGATGAAATGCGGATCAATCTGAGCAAGAATAAGGTCATACTCTAGCTGCTTATTTTCTTCAAACATCTGCTTTTCCGATAAAATATGTTGTTTGATTCTTTTTATCAAAAAATTAAACTGATTTACCAGTGTCTCCAACTCATCGTTTGATTCTGGTGATGGCAACTCATGCAAATTTCCTGTTTCCATTGTTTTCATGCTCTCAGATAGGTCGCTCAAGGGCTTGAGCATTCGATTAATCAATCGTGGGGTAATCACTAGTACTAAAATGATTAGTAAACCGCTTGCGACTAATACGTTTAAAATATTCTCTAATACAATTCTCACTAACTTCTCTTGTGAAATCCCGCAAAGCACTCTCCATGCTGTCACCTCTGAGTTCTTATTAACAAACACTCCCTTCTCCACTTCATTTTCGCCGATATTTGCACTGTCATTGGCTGCTGTCACCTCATGCAATACATCCCCTTGGCCATTAAGAATCATGCAGTACTCGGTAAAAATAGGCAAAGTCATCTCTTCCTTTAAAACGCCTGAAATATTAAATACCATGACTATATCAAAGGAACGCCCGTCCGAAAAGTGATTGTTTCCATAATAGTTACAATATATGTAATCCAAACCATCCGTCGCTCTATGGACGTATGGTTTCCCAAATCCCTTTGTCGTTCCTGTTCCTCTAAATCTTTCAAAATCCTCCCAGTCGATTACACCTTCTAGATTTATTCCTTGGCTTCCATAAAAAAGTTCGTTATCTTTTTTCGCTACAAGCACCACTTTCTTGATTCGGTTGTCGACATGTGATAAATTCCCTAAACGAAACGAAACTTTTTCATAGAGCGAATCCTGTTCCTCCTTTGTAGCATTCTCATATATTTCAAAGGAAGTTCTTAAAATATCATCGGTAAAAATCATATTACTACTGCTAATAATAACCCTGGATATTCCATCTATTTGTGTCACAAGATTTTCTGCATAAATTTCATTTTCTCTAATAACAATATCTCTATTACTTTGATATGCAAAAAAGAAAATCACAACTAATATTGAGGCATATATAATTCCCGTTATCCCCAATATTTGCTTGGTCAGTTTCGTAGCAATTCGACCTCGTACCATCAATTCCCCTCCATATTAGCGTACTCTTTCGGACTCATTCCTACCTCGTTAAGAAAAACTTGGCTAAAATACTGACTACTGCTATACCCAACCAACTCAGCAATTTCATGGACTCTCAACTCTCTTTCCTGTAAATATCTTTTGGCTGCTTCTATTCTCTTATTAGTAATAAAACCGCCAATAGTCATACCTGTTTCCTTCTTAAAGACCACGCTAAGCCTCGATATACTTAATTCTACTTTCTTAGCGATCTTCTCAACCGCAAGATATTTATCGCAGAAATGAAGATTAATATAACGAATAGCCATCGATACATCCTTAGAATACGTATTCTCTTTGCCTTTCCTCTTTGCCGCTACTGTCTTCAACGCAATTTCAGTGTATAACTCCATCATTATATAAGAGTCATTTGAATACTCTTCAAACCACTTCTCATCAAGGCGCAACTCTTCAAACGCAGTTCGATTTTTACTTTTTGCTATCTCCAATAACTTTATAAGAGCATTCAGAGGGCTTTGGTTGTTCTTACAACGCTCAATACTTTCCCACTCCCCTTTAATTTTATCTACAACACTTTCTTTCGTGTAATTCCCAAGTTCTTGAATCCACTTAATATCCTCTAGCTTGTTTTGGATATTTTCATACCTTACTCGTTCACCATGTACCTTTTTTATATATGCATTCCACTTATCTAATGAAATAAATCTATCCCCTTTATAAAATATCAGACTGTTCATATCTCTTGCAAACTCTTGATACACCAATCCCCACTTTTGCGCAATATCTTTTTGTTCTCCGTAAATCACATAATAACCCCCAAATGTCTTATACTGCTCTTCAATTTCCCTTCTCACTTCTTCAGCCCATGCTTTTTTCTGAAAGGCTGAAACAGGTCTATTTTCATTTATTAATAGTACTACCGAACTATTTGGTAATTCAAACGAGTAATCCACCAAAAAGTCTTGATATTTTTCCTTCTCTATACTTTGTATAAAATTATCATTTGCTTTTTTCATCTCAATAAAACGATTATTTATTTCCTGCTTATGTAAGCTCGAGAAAAAACAAATTCTAGGAATAATCATGTAAAAAAACATGTCTCGCTTCGGTAACTCTATCCCCCTTCTATCTGTTTCAGTATAGACAGAACCAAGAAAACAATCCTTTATTAAGTGTGTTTCACTTTGTTGCTTTTTAAAGACCTCTTTTGATAGTTCCATATACACGCTAGACATCTTACTTTCCAAATAGTCTTTGCTCAACTCCTGTTTAAGAAGATAATCGAGAACTCCTAAAGACAATGCACTTTTTGCATACTCAAATTCCGAATAAGCTGATAAAAGTATAAATTTTGTTTCTAACTCAAGTTCTCGCGCCATTTCGATTAGTTTAATTCCATCATTCCCTGGCATTTGGATATCCGTTATTACTAAATCAACTTTGTTTTTTTTAATAATCGAAATTGCTTGTCTTGCACTATTCGCCTTGCCAACTAGTTGGAATCCAAAATCTTCCCATATGATTAATTCGGTCAAATATTCCGTAGCCAATGGTTCATCATCTACAATAACTAATTTCAGCATACTTTCACCTCGTTACTTACAGTGTACCACAAAACGCGCCTATCACTAACTAAATAGCGATAGGCGCTAGGATTTCCTCTGATTAATTTGCTTTTTCAGCCAACTTCCCCTTTATATTTGCTCTCTTTTTTAACTCTACAAAATCATCTTTATTATTATTGACAATCAAAAATATAATTAAAAATACACCAATAATAATGTTTTGAACAGTTGCAGGCAACCCTGATGCCACCATTCCCAATGTTACGATACTCATCGTTAGTTCACCAATAAATACTCCAAAAATAGGATTACAAAATTTTGACAATGTCATACCAATAAAAACACCCATCATCGGCTTAAACACAATCGACATACTTGCAAGATTCTGCATCGGCACCATGGAACCTCCGTAACATAATTGCAAAACAGCAGCAATTCCCACAAAAAAACCACAAGTCAAAAAACAAAAAAATCGTACTTTCTTAACGTTAATACCTATATGCTTTACAAGATTCTCGCCATTTCCAATAGCTCGTACATGAAATCCAAAACGCGTTTTATTGTATAAGAAATAAGCAATAACTACACAGATAACACCAAGAATAATATTATAAGGTGGATTACCCAAAAACGTTTTATCACTAGGAAGCGTAAATCCACCTCCCCCCTTAAAGAGTGCTCCTGTAGCTTCATATACTAATGCCATCGCAATCGTTGTAACAATCGTTGGTATCTGCAAAAAATAGTACACAAGTCCCGTTATCAGATGGAATGCCAAGCCTAAAACTATTGCTGCAATAAATAGCACGACTACACCATATTCAATACCTAGGTATGCAGAAATTATCGCCACAAGTACCATTTCTGCACCTATACTAAAATCCCACATGTTCGATGTCAATATAAAACACAATCCCCACCCCATCACCGATGGAATAATCGTCTGCAAAAATATAACATATAGACTTTTAACAGAACCAAATGCCTGAGGTAATATTATTAAAAATATAAGATATACAAAACCCGGAAGTACCAAACTTTTAGCGATATCGAATATAAGCTTCTTTATTTTCATCTGTTTGTTCTCCTTAAGCAAATAACTATTGACGCCTTCCCATCACATCTTCCAAGCTATATGTATCCATGATTTCTTGCAACGCATCAACACTAAAGTCTGTATTATTCTTCTTAAGCATCTCTGCTAATTCAGATTCATTATATACCGGCGTATCACCTTCAAAGAATTCATAGTAGTTATTCACATCTTCCAGACTATATAAGTATATAAAATTAAGTGTCAAAGAAATATTATCATCTGCCAACGGTGTTCCATTTAAATAATTGAAAAGTACAACTGTGGTAAACATTGGGTCTGGAAAATGTCCGCCACAAACACCAGCTAAGATACCCTCTTCAAATGCCGTCTCCATACTTTCAATCTGATCCGGAAAATCTATACTTGAAACGAAAATTTCTCCAACTTTATCTGCTTGCTTTATTGCTTGTATCGCACCGCTAAATGCAGCAGGACCTCTTGACACAAACATAACTCCATCAAGATTTGGGAAACCCGCTATTGCGCTTTCCACCGCTTTTGTAGCATCATTTGCCTGTTCAACATCTCGTACTTCTGCCACCACTTTCATGCCAAACTCGTCGCAAGCTCTTGCTAATCCTTTTTCCCTCTGCTCAGCTGTCGTATCACCATTAGGCAAAGAAATAATCATCAATTCTTTACATCCTTTATCGGCAAGTGATTTTCCCATATTATATCCTGTTACTTCTTCATCTTCGTAGCAATTTCCCAAGTAAAATTTACTTCCCTCTACTGCCTCCTTAACCTCAGGGTCAAGAATTTGGCGGAAATATATCATAAATGGAACCTCTGCATCCTCACACATTTTAGCCACTTTTGGTAAAATAGCGTCACTAAACGGACAAATAGTAATCGCATCACATCCTGCTGATATCAAGTTCTCTACCGAAGTCACCTGCTTTTCTGGTGTCAAACCACTTACATCTACCATAGCACTTCCGCCCATATCCGCTGCTGCAGATTTTACTAGGTCCGTACATGCTTTTCCTAAAGAATCTGTAGAAGACCAGATTGAAATACCTACTTTAGGTTCTGCAGTTTTAGTTGTCTCTCCTTCATTTTCTTCACTGGACTTGTCGCCACCACAAGCTGTTAATGAAATCACCATCATTACACACAACAATACCGCTAATACTCTCTTTTTAATACTCATAATTATAGTCCTTCCTTTCTTCTTAACCTTTTCTTTTTTTTCTTGAATTTCCCGCTGCTAACCACACTGCTACAATAAAGATCAATCCCTTTGCCAATTGCTGATAATGCTCGTTGATTCCCCATAAAACCATGCCGTTCGACAATATCGCTAGCGTTAAAGAGCCTATTATCGCACTGCTAATTTTACTGCTCGACCCACCTTCAAGGGAAATCCCTCCAAGCACTAACGCCGTTAACACATCTGTTTCAAAAAACTTTCCTGTTGCTGTTGACGCTGCACCCGTTCTAACCAATACAAATATACTGCATATTCCTGCCGTAAAAGCTGATATCATAAATGCTACTATTTTATACTTATTAACACTTATTCCACTTTGCCTTGTCGCTTCTATACCACTTCCGATAGCTTTTGAATACTTGCCCACCGCTGAATACTCAAAGACAATATACCCAATAATTCCCACCACAATAACTGTAATTATCTTAAGTGTCAAATTGTCTAAACTGTACATACTAAAAGGTATTGGTACCGTCCCCGATTTTGTTGCTATAACAATTACTCCTTGAAGAACAAATTGCATGGCTAACGTTAAAACAAACGATTCCACCTTTAATTTTGCATGGATAAACCCGTTTATTAGCCCTATAGCAAGTGATACTCCAAGTGCCGTAATCACCATCGCACCAATTGACTTTTGTGATGCATATGCAGCAAAAGTCGCAGATACGCCCAGAATTCCACCTACCGAAAAATCTAAGTTTCCTTGAGCAACTACAAATGCACAACCTATAGCACCTACGCAAAGAGTAAACATCTGATTGATCAACAGCTTAACGTTCTGAATTGAAAGTAAGTTTCCATGTGATACAAGCGTAAAAAAAATAGTCACAAGAATCAAACCAGCAAAGGGGATTACTCTCGATAAATTTATCTTTTTGAAATTTACATCTGCTGCATTAGTCTTCATTTATCTTCACCCACCTTATATCATATACTGAATAACATCTCGTTCCACTAAATCGACACTTCTTTTTAATTCACCAGATATCCTGCCATCCTTAATAATAATTATACGATCACTCATTCCTATTAACTCCGGCATCTCCTCTGAAATCATAACAATGCTCTTTCCTTGAGCTCTTAATGCTTCCATCAAGTGATATATAGATTCTTTAACACCAATGTCTATTCCCCTTGTCGGGCAATCAAAAATAAAAATATCCGATCCCTTTCCCAACCACTTGGCAATGGCTACCTTTTGCTTATTCCCTCCACTCAACTCAGACACATACTGATTAACATCTTTACATTTAACCTCTAGTTCATTCGCCCACTTCTTTGCGAAATTTTTTTCTTTTCTCTTTGACAAGAGTCCTGCCCTTGACAAACTACTTATTGAAGGCAATACGATATTATCAACAACGCTGGTATTTAGTAGTACTGAATCTTTATCTCGGTTTTTTGATAAGTAAGCAATAGCTAGCTTTTTCGCCTGACTCGCGTTTCTTACTGATATATTTTTATCAGCCACAGTAACCTTCCCCGTTATTGGCTTTATCAATCCGAAAAGTGCTTTGCCTATTTCATGCATACCGCATTCACTAAGACCTCCCAAGCCAAGTATTTCCCCTTTATGAGCTGTAAAAGTTATTTCTTGGATTTTCTCATCCAACGTGAGATTCTCCACACACAACGCTGGTTCCAGCTTCTCCAGTTCACTATAATCATTCCTATAAAAATTATCGGAGACTTCACGTCCAACCATCATCGCTTTAAGTTCTTGAACATCTAAATTCTGGTTTACTCTCTTTCCAATAAAACAACCATCGCGAAGAACTACTATTTCATCTGATACCATCTGTAATTCGTCCAAATCGTGTGTAATAAATAGAACCGACTGACCATTTTTCTTTACTTCTTTAATGAGCTTATATAATAACTCGCGGCCTTTGTGGGCAATAGCTGTCGTCGTTTCATCAATAATTAGAAGACGAGGATTGTTTTCCATTGCTCTTGCGATTTCTACAATCTTACATTCTTCAAAGTTCAGCTCATCAATCATTGCTTCTGACTTGATTTCCTCTGCACCAATTAGCTTCAACACACTATCAGCTGCTTCATTCATCTTTTTCTTAGAAATTAAATTGCCTACCAGAAACTGCTCCTCTTTACCAATAAAAATGTTTTCCGCCACTGTCAATTTGTTTATCGTGCCCTTTTCCTGAACAACCATACTGACTCCTTGGCTACTAGCATCACTAATATTGTGAGGTGTAAATACTCTTTCTTCAAGAATCAGCTCTCCACTATCACTTCCTTGCATTCCTGCTATAATAGAAGACAATGTCGATTTTCCCGATCCATTCTCCCCAACCAAACCACAAATTGTCCCTTTTGATATACTAAAAGATACATCCTGCAAAGCCCTTGTTACGCCAAAAGACTTACTCAAGTTTTTTATTTCCAATAGGGGCTTTTCCATTCTCTCTACTCCTTTCCTCCTTTTCGTTGCAACAAAATAATTAACGTTAGTAAAATCTAAACATAAAGTTTTTATTTTGAAAACACCAAAATTCTTTTGCTTTGTTAGGAATAATCTTGTTTTTTTACGTCTCTCGTCCTCTTTTGTGCGCTTTTTACAATAGCTCAACCCCTCACAAATAGGCATTTTTATCATTTAAACAATTTTTATAAAGTACAAATCAGCTTTATATATGGTACAAATTCATAATCTTTTCTAAGCTTTCCTAAGCATTTATATATCTTGTTCAAAATCGATTTCCATTATTTATCCAAATTCACGAAATACATATTCAAGCATTGACATTTAAGAACAATTTATGTAAATAATAAAGCCAACCAATTAATTTGATTTGTATTTGTATTCAATTAAATAAGTACAAATACGCCGAAAGGAGAAAAAATGAATAAAGTAGTAATTATCGGTGCTGGTAGTGCCATGTTTTCCAAAAAGTTTATCGGAGATCTTCTCTATTTCAACGACATCGAAATTGATAACATTTCCTTAGTTGACATCAATACCGAAAAACTAGAAATAATGGAAAAAGTAGCAAGAAAACTTGTTTCACAAACTGGAAAGTCAACAACTATCGAAGCCTCTTCTGATAGAAGAGATGTTTTAAAGGATGCCTCCTATGTCATCAACACTATTAATGTCGGCGGTCCATACCGATATAAAGACGACCTAGAAATATGTGATAAATACGGCGTGCACCCTTCCGTAGGTGATATAATAAATCCTAGTGGAGTTATGCGTTTTTTAAGAGCCTATCCCGATATATTAGCAATATGCAAAGATATGGAAACACTCTGTCCCGACGCTTATTTCTTTAACTACACTAACCCCATGGCTCCCCTTTGCTTAGCTTTACAAAAGGAAACCACCATAAAAACATTTGGCTTTTGTCATAATGTTCAAAGCACAACCGAGCAACTAGCTGCATATGTTGGTGCAGACTTAAAGGATGTCTCTGTTTGGGCTGCCGGCATTAATCACATGGATTGGTTTTTGCAATTCAAGGTTAAGGGAAAGGATATTTATCCCCAACTCTTTGAACTCGCTAAAGATTGGGACAAGATGGTCGCCTTACAAAAGGTAGAACCTGACTATGGTCCTAACTATAATGTAGCTGTTTACGATATGGTTCGTTTCGAAATCATGAAAAACTTTGGTAAATTCCCTTCAGAATCACCTTTTCACATGTCTGAATATGTGCCATATTTTCGAAAGAACAAAGAATTAATTGAGAAATATAAAGTCGAAAGACGCTGGTGGCTGGATTTTGAATTAGGATCTGATGAATATTATGAAACTTTAAAAACATATTTAGCAAATAACGAAGATATTCCTATGAAAAAATCTTTTGAATATGCACCTGAAATAATTCATGCTAATTTGACAGGTAAGCCTTATCGAGCAAATTTAAATGTTATGAATACAGGCCTTATAGAAAATCTTCCCGCAGATAGCTGTGTTGAAGTTCCTTGCTATGCCGATGCGGAGGGCATTCATCCTTGCTATGTAGGACGCCTTCCCGAACAACTAGCTGCACTTAACAATACCAATATTTCTACGCATAAGCTAATGGCTAAAGCTGCCTGGTCAAAAAGTTTCTCTGCAATAGCTGACGCTATTAAAATGGATCCGTTAGCTAGTGCCGTTTGTACTTTGGAACAACTAAATGATTTATCAGACGAGCTTTGTCGCGCTAACAAAGATTTTCTAGCTGATTTCAAATAAAAAACATGCTATACTTCATTACAAAAGGATAGGGCATGGATAGCAATGGCAAAATATAAAGAACTATACAATCATATAGTCAACAGCATTAAAGACGGCACCTATAAAACCAAGGATAAATTACCTACTGAGATGGAATTATGCAATAACTTTCAAATTAGTAGGCAAACCGTCCGGCGAGCGCTTATTGAGTTGTCCGAGCATGGTTATATCTGTCGAATAAAAGGGAGTGGTTCATATGTAACCTGGTCTCATAGTGAAAAGAAAAAAACTATTGGTATCATGGTCGCCTATATGTCATCCTACGTGTACCCAGCTATTGTACGAGGTATCGAACAAGTTCTTGGAGCACATAACTACGGAATTGACTTAGCTTTTAGTCACTATTCTTTAACCACAGAACGAGCATACCTTCAAAGAATGTTAGATTTAAATGTGTCTGGGATAATTGTTGAGGGCGTCAAATCAGGTCTTCCTAATCCCAATATTGATTTATATCAAAAACTTATTAACCAAGGGATTCCCGTGATTTTTATAAATAATCATTATAATACTCTGGCCGCCACCTCTTTAGAAATGGCAGACGAAAAGCTATCTTATGAGATGACAAAACGCATAATTAAAATAGGTAAAAAAAATATCCTTGGTTGCTTTAAGTACGACGATATTCAAGGGCAAAATCGCTATTTAGGATTTGTTAAGGCACTACTTGATGCCGGACTCCCCATTGAAAACAACAATATATTTTGGTTTGGCGATCTTGACACAAAGCACGAAAATGTATTTGAGTCCTATTCAAGCATCATGACAATCAATAACATATGCACTCGCTTAGCCGATGCCGATGGGTTAATTATTTATAATGATCTGCTCTTAGACATTATTATGCAAAGAGCCAAACAAAAAAAATGTATTATCTCTCCTCATTTGGCTCTAGCTAGCTTTGACGATGACAACTTCGCTCACGGCAATATTGATTTACCTTTTATCTCTGCTTCTCATCCCAAGAGTATAATGGGAAATATCGCTGCTGAAGAAGTTTTAAAAGAAATTGCTAATCCATCTCTAATTTTTAAGGATAAACCCAATATTATCACTATCCCTACAGAAATCCAGTCTAGAAACACTAGTATTTAAAATGGCAATAGAGCTCACTAGATGAGAGTGCAAAAAAGAAAAGTTATCAAAAGAACCCTTACCCCAGAATGATTACAAGGCATTAATCCTTGATTCTAGGGTAAGGGTTCTTATTTAGAGAAATCGGTACTCAAAATAGCTATTTTCCGACGCCCCCATTCTTCAACTCAAACTCTTAGTTTTCCACCTTCTTAAGCTCGTTAATCTGCTGTTCTACGGTGCGAATTATCTCATCCATATGCTCTTTCATTAGGCGCACAGCTAAATCCACATCTTTCTTCTCCACAGCGTTTGTAATTTCTTCGTGCTGAGCCGCATAAACATCCCCTTGAAAACGCGTTTCTAATACGTCTAGTCCGGCCTCAACTTGTTTCTCCTCGTATATTAGCAGCTTAAGTAGGCTGATAAAATATTTATTACCACTCATTTCCGCTAGGATAGCATGAAAATCAAGCGCTGGCTCAATATGATCTACCTTCTCTGCTAAATCGGCATAATAGTCGGAGTTAGATAGGCGTAGTCGTTCGATGTCTTTTGCAGTCGCATTTTTTATAGCTTCTTTCATTACAGCAACTTCTAATACTCTTCTCGCTTTTAGTAAATCAAAAAGTTCATCGTATTCATTTACACATAGTGCTTGGGTCTCGCCGTCATGAACTTCCGCTCGCTCGATCTGCTCGGATAAAGTCTTCAAATGCGCCTTACCTTCAGGTGTTAATATTCGTCCCTGATTACTCTCCCTAACGGTATATCCAGCATAATCTAAATCCTTTAGATAACGACCAATAGTGGCACTACTAACATCAACACCTCTGTCTGCCAACAGTTGAACTAGTGTCCATGATCCCATTGGTCCATCATGCGCTGAGATATCATCTAAAATAAAATAATCAAGCACATCTCTATTGGTCTTAAATAAGCCTGTTCGCATTAAGTGACTTATCAAGTTACTACTTTCGCCCATAATTTTCTCCCACTTTACTTATTAATTCAAATTATTGCATAGTTTTCCTTAGCCAGTCAAGGTACAGTTCCATTCCCTCTTCTATTGAAAATCGTGGCTTCCATCCATAATCTTCATAAGCCCTTGCTACACTAAGAGACCCCAGATTATCATAGCCTAAATCACCTTCACCAATTTCAATTAGAGCTTCTGGGAAAAGTTCTTTTGCTTTTGCGATTATCCTTGAATAGGGAATGACCTCACCGCCGCCTACGTTATATTCTCTATGTTTTAGTTCTTTAGCAAAGGCGATTTTCACAATACCTTCTATACAATCTTCAATGTAAATATAATCTAACAGCTGCTCTGCACCACGTTCCCAAGAAACTTTTCCATCTTTTAATAATGCTGACAGAATCATATTAACCGGACACTCGTTAACGCGTCTGGGACCATAGACAAATCCCACTCTCAAAGATACACTATCTAATCCATAGTTTCTCACAAGCTCTTCACAAGCTACTTTAGTAGCTGCATATGGGTTTTCCGCATGAAGTTTCAAACTCTCGTCAATAACATCATACTGTACATCACCATAAACTGCACCCGAACTTATATAGACGTACCGACTAATGCCGTAATTTCTTGCTGCTTCTAAGCTAGTTAGCACCCCACCCACATTTGTTTTATAAATCATATATGGATTATCTCTTAACATCTTGGGATGAGATATTCCTGCATTGTGAATGATTCTATCTACACTATTATTTTTCAAGACCATATTGAGATTACCATAATCATTGGCATCTCCCTGTACATAATCACAACCGTCCACTTTCTTTTCTGGCTTATTACGCCCGTACGAGATAACGTGTTCCCCTTGTTCACAGAGGTACTCTACGAGACGTGTACCTATTAGGCCATTGCCACCGATTAGTAATGTTGACATATTTTTATCCTTTCGCTTTCAAAGTGAATTTACATGATTTTATTCATAAAGAATACGAGATATTTCTGAATCATCCATATTGTCAGCATCAAACCATACCGCTGGAATCACAATATCTTCTGCTTTTCCACCCTGTAGCACATTGACCGCCATTTTCATCGCTTCATAACCCATTGTATATGGATCTTGAGCAACCGCTCCATAAAAATATCTGTTTCTAACCGCGTTATTAGTGGTAGCTCCTGAGTCAAAGCCGATTACAATCATGTCCTTATATTTTCCTTTTTCTCTATCTAAATCGGCACCGTCAGTTGTGGCACTGAGAACACCTGTGGCTGCCGCTTCATTTACTACGAAAATAGCTGCCACATCTGCATCCGTTACCACACTACTAGCTAAATTTCTAATATCCTCATCTGCCTTAGAGGCAGCAATATCGGTTCGAATAATTACGGATGGCTCTTTATCTGCCGCTTTTGCAAAAGCATCATTCCCAGATATTTCCACTGCTCCTGGTTGCCACTCTTGACATAGCTCATACATTTTTTCCGAAAAACCAATCGTTCTATCTCGATGTACTGTCATAATTGCATCAGGTGCAATTACACTAATAACCACCGGTTTTTTTGCCGTTGCCTCTTTTATTTTACTTACGATATCATCATTTAATACTAGATTCTCAGCTGCTTGTGCTGCTGCCATCTTGCTATCGCTAGCTGAAGTCGCTGTAAGGCTTCCCTCTGGCGGGTTATCAAAAGTTATATCATAAGCAATTACAGGGATTTTTGCATTTTTAGCAGCAATCATCTGCTCGTCTAGTGAACCCGAGTCAGCTGCGGCTAATAAAAGTGCTGCTGGCTGTTTCGCCAATGCTTGGCTAATAATGTTAATTTGCTCATCTACTTGTGAAGAGTCTGCAGAAGCATTGTACTCTAAGTTGACTGTAACCCCTTCCTTTTTCATATCCTCTACAGCCGCCCTTGCACCGTCTACGTTAATGTTACAATATTCTATTGAAAAGGAATTACCTACCATTTCAATGTTATATTCATCATTCGAAGCTTCATTACTGCCATCTGCCTTATCACCACTCTTAGAACCTTTATTACCACAAGCTACAAATGAACTAACCATCATAACTATCGCTAATATTAATGCTATTTTTTTTCTCATCTTTTTCTTTGTATGATGTATGTTCCTTAACATAATCATACTCTCCTTTCAGTTTTCTTATTATTTAGCTATGTTTTTCTTTAATCCCTCGATATGTATCAAGCATAACAGCTAACAACACCGCAAGTCCTGTAAACATAACTTGCCATTGTTGTTGAATACCTATTGTTTGTAAACCATTCCGTAGTACTGCCATAATGAAAACACCAATAATGGTTCCAACCATCGTTCCTGAACCTCCACTTAGCGAGGTCCCACCAATAACAACAGCAGCAATAGCATTCATTTCCATACCACTTCCCGAACCTGGTAACACTGATGTATATGTAGCACTATAAAAAATTCCACCCATTCCCGCAAATACACCCGCTATTGTATAGACTAACATCGTCCATTTCCTTGTCTTAACTCCTGATAATCTGGTAGCTTCACTGTTTGACCCAATGGCACAGGCATACTTTCCTATTTTTGTATACCTAAAAATAAAGTAGGCAATTGCAAATAGTAATATCATATAAACTACTCCAATCGGGAAACCATTCAGTGTTTTATAAAAAACTCGTTTAAACCAACCATCCGGACTTGTAATTACAGGGTATCTCATTGTTTGTACTTTTGAAACGATATATCCTAAACCTTGGGCGATATAGGAAGAACCCATTGTAGCTACAAATGGTGGAATCTTAAAGATAGAAACAAGTACACCGTTAAGAATCCCAAAGCAAACGCACACCACTATCGTAATGACCAGCGACATACCGATTGGCATCCCCCATACAGAATACGCCACTCCTCCAATAAGGGCGCCGCACATAGCGACACTCCCCATAGATAAATCAATGCCACCGGTAGAAATTATAAATGTCATCCCAAATGCTAAACAAATAATATAGTAAGTACTTTCTAATAAACTAATCATCGAATTGGTTGTTAAAAAATTTTTCCCGAAAATGGAAAACAGTACAAACAATATAAACAATGTGGATAATGCAATGACCCGTTGCGACAAAAAAATTCTCTTAAATGCATTATTCTTTTTCATCTAACCCTCCTAATTACTTCCGGCCTTTACATTTTTTACCGCAAGTTCCATAATTTTTTCTTGTGTCGTATCTTCAATTCCTAACTCGCCAGTTATATATCCTTCACGCATGACAATAATTCGATCACTCATTCCAAGCAACTCTGGCATTTCTGAAGAAATCATAATTATGGATTTTCCAATTTTTATCAACTCGCGCATCAAGTCATAAATCTCGCTTTTAGCGCCAACATCAATTCCTCTTGTAGGCTCATCAAAGATTAAAATATCACAGTTCTTAAGTAACCATTTGGCTATAACCACCTTTTGTTGGTTCCCACCAGATAAATTACGCACCAATTGCTTAACCGAAGGCATCTTTACAGATACCAATTCTGCAATTTCTGCTGTTTTTTCATACTGGTGCTTATGATTGACCACGCCACCTTTGGTAAACAGTTCCCAGTTAGGAAGAGCAATATTATCCGCAATAGACAAATCAAGAGAGAGCCCAAAATCCTTTCGATCCTCAGAAATATATCCAATACCATTCATCACAGCATCATTAGGTGTTCTAATAGTGACTTCCTTTCCTTTGACATATACCTTACCTTTCCGACGCCAATCTGCTCCAAAAATCAATCTAGCAAGTTCGGTTCTACCGGCGCCCATTAGGCCGCCAAATCCTATTATCTCACCTCGCCGAAGCTTGAAGGACGCCCCATGAATGTCTGGTGATTCCATGTCTTCAACCTCTAAAACCGTCTCTGCGTCAACAGCAACATTAGATTTCTCCTTCTTTTCCCAGCTTACTTCTCGTCCAACCATGCTGTGAATTAACTCATCCATATGGCAGTTACATGTTTCAAAGGTCTTTATATAGGCACCATCTCTCATTACAGTAATACGATCAGTAATCGTAAATAACTCTTCTAATCGATGAGAGATGTAAATTATGGATATCCCTTGCTCCTTTAGCTTTCTAATAATTCTAAAAAGCTCTTCAATCTCACTTACTGCCAAGGCTGCTGTCGGTTCGTCCATAATCAAAACTTTACTATTGTAAGATATCCCTTTGGCAATCTCTATCATTTGCTGCTTCGCCACAGGCAATTTCTCTACAATTGTATTGGGGTTGATATCCAAATCCAATTGTTCCAAAATCTGCTTACTATTCTCTATATCTTTTTTTCTATCTAGAACAACTCCTTTTTGGGCCTCTCTACCAATAAAAATATTATCGGCAATAGACAGTTTTTGTACCAAGTTTAACTCTTGATAAATCATACAGATGCCATCTTCCAGAGCCATACTAGGGTCTTTATAGTCTACTACGCTTTGGCCAACCTCTATTACTCCTGAGTCAGCGCCAAAAACCCCTGAAAGAATTTTCATTAATGTAGATTTTCCAGCACCATTCTCACCTATCAGACCGAGAACCTCACCCTCTCTTAGCTCCAATTTCCCATCAGTAAGGGCATGTACCCCACCAAAGGACTTCTTAATATTTTGCATTGATACAATCAAGCTTTCTTTAATCATGATGCATCTCCTTGTTTCAACTCTGCCGAGGAATATATTCCCCATAACCATCTACTGTCTTAATCTGACCTTCGTCGTACACTAATTCACCGCGTACATACGTCTGAACTACTTTGCCCTTAAAATTCATTCCGTGATAGACATTATTAACACTTTTAGTTTTACTAAGTGACTTGGTACCATCAAACACCCATTCCTTATTAAGGTCAACCACTATTATATCAGCGTCACTCCCTGGTAAAAGACTCCCTTTTTTTGGCGCTAAGCCCATAATGTCAGCAGCATTTTTTGAGGTCAAATTGGTCAGTCTAGATAACGACAAGCCCCGCTTATGCACACCTTCTGTTAATAATCCTGCCAGCATCGCATCAAATCCGCCATAGCCGCTATATTCTAACCAAAAGTTTCCAGCCTTAACCTTCTCATCATCTCGATACGGTCCATGATCTGACCCGATTGTATCAATTGTACCGTCAAAAACATAATCCCATAACCGTTCCACGTTTTCTCGACTGCGATAGGGCGGATTGCATTTTGCATATGAGCCTTTTTCTCTTAAAAAGGTTTTGTCAAAAAGCAAGTACTGAGGGCATGTCTCTACATAAACATTGGTTCTATCTGCCTTTGCTTGCTTTAGAAAAGCTGCACCTTGTTCAATAGTCATATGACAGATATAGAGACGTACATCATTCGCCTTAGCAAAAAGCACTGCCCGCTGAATTGCTTCTAACTCTACCCACCAAGGTCTTGCATCATCGTGCATCGCGTAATCATGACAATTTGATTCTGCCATCTCTCTACTGCCAAAGTCTGCAACTTCTGCATTTTCAGCATGAACACCAATTAAGCCATCAAATTTCTTAACTTCTTTCATCCCTCTAACAAGAAATTCATCTGTCACTTGAGGATAATCCTCATTAGCAAAACTCATAAATCCCTTGTAAGCCACACAGCCAAGTTCATTCAATAGGGACATCTTGTCAATATTTTTGGGTGTTAACCCTCCCCAAAATGCAAAGTCCACAACTGACTCTTTCTCTGCCAGACTTCTTTTTAACCGAAACCCTTCCTCATCTAAAACTGGCGGAACGCTGAGGGGCATATCCACTATTGTAGTAATTCCCCCGGAAGCTGCACATTTCGAGCCGTAGTTCCAATCCTCCCTATAATCAAGCGGTGACGGTGCCCACATATGCACATGTGTATCTATTAGTCCCGGCATTAAAACTTTACCACTTACTTCTACTTCCTCGTATCCCACTAAAGAAATACCAGGTAAAACTATTCCCGCTATTACTCCATCGTCAACAACTAAGGAGCCTTTGACCACTTGATCTGGCAATACTATCAGACCATTTTTAAAAATTCTTCTATTCAATTATTTCACCACCTTGTTTTTCTCTGCTCATCACTAATGAGTGGTGTTGCTTTGAACTTATCACTTCTTCGTTCACTTTGTCAATATGCTTTCTACTTTTCTTCTTTCATTTGTTGATATCTCACAAAATGTAATTCCCCTTTTTATTTATAATTTCATTTGACAGTTTTCGTATTCTCATGTTAAGGTATAGCTACTCATCACTGATTAGTGGTATTATTTACCCATTTTAAGGAGGTATAAAAATGCCAAATGAATCAACACTAACCCCCGCTAAAATATATGTCAATGCAGCTGAAGAGCGATTTCAAGATACATATAGACGCTGGCAAGGGATTCCCTCTATTGAAGTATCTGCTAAGGGAAGGATTTTCGTAAACTTTTATGCAGGGCAAGACGCCGAGGTAGGTGGCAACATCATGGTCCTATGCATCAGCGATGACCATGGTGAAAGCTTCCGCTCATGTGCAACTGTTATAGAGCATCCAGATCCAGAAGTACGCATCTATGACCCAAATCTATGGATTACACCTCATGGAATATTATGGATGACCTACACCCAAGCCCGAGGGTTTAACGATGGAAGAAGTGGTGTCTGGCTAGTGACCTGTGATAATCCAGATGCCGATATTCTATCTTGGTCAACTCCCCGACGTATTGCCAACGGTATCATGATGAACAAGCCAACTGTTAGCAGTAAAGGTGAATGGTTATTTCCCTGTGCTATTTGGTGCGATACGAGTGGTAGCATTCCTACTGAACGCCATGGTTTGGAGAACGAGCAATTTTCAAACGTATATGCTTCCACAGATGAAGGTAGGACCATTACCCTTAGAGGCCACGCTGATGTTCCTGACCGTGGCTTCGATGAACACATGATTGTGGAAAAAAACGATGGTACACTTTGGATGCTAGTAAGGACACTCTACGGAATAGGCGAGAGTTTCTCCACTGATGGTGGCTATACTTGGAGTCATGGACAAAAAAGTAAGATTGATGGTCCCTGCTCGCGCTTTCATATTAGTCGCTTAAAATCAGGGCGTCTGTTACTAATTAATCACTTTAATTTTAAGGAACAAAATAGCGTCGAGGATATAATGAATCAAGGCGATGTAAAAGCTTGGAAAGGGCGTACTCATTTGACTGCTTTACTTAGCGAAGATGATGGTAAAACTTGGCCTTATTCACTCTTGCTAGACGAGCGTGATGAAGTCTCCTATCCTGACGCCAAAGAAGCAGACGATGGTTATATTTATGTGACATATGACCGACAACGCATTACGGAACGTGAAATATTAATGGCCCGTTTTACAGAAGATGATGTTTTATCCGGTAAGTTACATTCTCCAGATAACAAATTAAAAGTGCTGGTTAATAAAGCTCTTGGTCAACCTAATATTAAGTAAAGAAACGAATAGTATCTAACACAATAGCCCATCTTCCCTCTGAGAATGAGAGAAGACGGGCTATTGTGTTATTTTATTTAGCCTGATTAAACTCTATTTTCTCCCCATTTGGACCAAGAGTCGTAAAAAACAGAACTCCATTTTCTTTAAGTGACAAACTCGTTATTTCCTCTTCAATAACGGTAAATCCCAGTCTTTTGATGAAAGTGTAAGCTTCCTCAATTGACTTTACATCTATCGCCACATGGTCAATCGCACCCGAAGTATTGCTGCTCTTTTTCACTTCATAGACCTCAAACTCTATATTTCCAAGTCTCATGAAGACCACTCTTTGGTTTTTTGACTCAATAATCGTTTCCCCATAGGGCTTAAATCCTAACGCCGTATAGAACGCTTTTGTATTTTCATACTTTTCCGTCGGTATTCCAATGTGTTGTAAACCAGTAATATTGCTTTCCATTCGCTACTCCTTCACTCTTCATTAATTTGTAAAAGAGGTGAACTTCCAATGATAGGTTCACCTCTTTTAAACGTGTATTTACTTCTTCAACTCTTTCGAGAAGCTACAATTACTTACCTCAATAGAGCCTTCTGATACGAATAAGCTAATCGAATCTCCCGGCTTTGTGTACATTCTTGCATTCAAAGCAACTCCGTCCACATATATTGTTGCTATCGTATCATCAACAATGATGCGAATATTATATTTCTTTCCTGGAACTAGGTCAATCGGACGCTCAGATCCTTGACTAAGGTAAGTAAACCATGGCCAGTTAGGATTCTTCTCGCAAATATATCTATTCTCTTCACACTGGAAGATAAACTGATATGACTGTTGTGTTTCAACATCATTATATACGCGAACTCCGAAGGTATGGGTTCCTTCTGTAAAGGAAACATCAGCCTCAAAGCTAAAAATATCTCCACAGTTATCGAAAACCACCTTCTCGGTTCTTGCTTCTTTACAGCTAATCTCACAGTCCTCTATAGATTTGCGATTTTCAAAGGCATTCCATACCGTATCCGGGATTTTAACCCCTAATGTGCCATCTTCTCTCTGATATACTTCATGGGCAACAAACGTACCGCCCCATTCGTAGTTATTCTTGTCGTCGCACTCTTCCTTAGTTGCTACCCAGCCAAATAGTATTCTATGACCATTTAACTCAAACGTACGTCCAGCGTAGTATGATCTTCCGTCAAAAGCATCGTCTTTTGGTGTAATCCATGGGCCATTGATGTTCTTACTCATGCGATAAATCATTTTACTGCGATCACTATATTCCGTAACTACATGATACCACCAGTCGCCAATCTTAAAGAGATCAACCATTTCATGCATAACAAATAAATCTGGTGCCCAAAAATCGCCCTCAAATTTCCATTCTTTCAAATCTTTAGAGGTGAATTTTACAGTTCTTCCTGACTGAACCGTCTTTGGACCCTCCAGCCTAGCTCCAAGAATCAGCATATATTGATCGTTTTCTTCATCGCGAAGTACAAACGGATCGCGCCAGTCATCTGGATCATACCCTTCCTGTGGCGTAAACGTGAGCTTATCCTGCGTTTTTGTCCAGTGAATCAAGTCTTCGCTAATTGCGTGCATAAGTACTTGAGAGGCCTTTCCCTGTTTTGGATACTCTCTATTAAAGCCCGTGTAAAATGCATGATATGCGCCTTCTGCTTCAAAGACACTTCCTGCATATATAAACTGATCCTGCTCTTCATCCGTTCCCCTGGGAATTGCCACGCCGTAATCTTTATAGTTTACAAAATCAGATGTAGTCGCCAAATCCCAGCCAAACGGCTCCCCAAACGGACAAGGATTGCGATTATCTCTCTGGTGAAAAAGGTAAAATTCCTCTCCTTTTCCAAATGGCATACAGTCACCAAACCAGGTTCCTGGGAATTGATAATATAATTTGTTCATAGTGATCTCCTCTTTTTCTAGTTTTTAATCTATCTCTTTGAATTGCGACTATCCTTTCACGGCTCCTGCTGACATCCCTTCTAGCATCTTCTTACTACTGAAGAAATAGAAGATAAACACCGGTATAACCGTCACGGCAATCGCTGCAAAGGTTGCTCCCCAATCCGTCAAGCCCATACTACCCACATAATCATTTAATCCTAGCGTTACTGTCTTCATATCTGTAGATCTCGTAAAAGTATAAGCATTAATATATTCATTCCAGCAGAACACCGCCTGCATCGTCGCAACTGTGATTATCGAGTTTCTTGACATAGGGATAATCATCTTAAAGAAGCAACCTATCGGTGAACACCCGTCTATAATCGCTGCTTCTAACATCTCCTCTGGGAAAAATTTGCTAAACGAATAGAACAGCTGAATCGAATACGAAAGTGAAAACGCAATTTGTGGAAGTATAATTGCCACATAGCTATTAATCAGTCCTAGCTTGTTGAATATCGTAAACAGAGGAATTAACGCAACCTGCATCGGAAGCATCAATCCTAGTAAAAAGTAATTTAATAGGAATTTCTTTCCCTTAAACTGAACTTTACTCAGCATAAACCCTGCCATTAATGCAAACAATAATAGGGGAATTAATACACCTAGCAAAACGATAATACTGTTTTTAAAGTAAGTTGGCATATGGCTTTTCGTAAAGACCGTAATATAGTTTCCAAGGTACAGTGACGATGGCAGCGCGTATGCAGGAAGCTTGCGAAAATCCTCTAATGATTTAAAGCTTGAGATAATAACATACAGCAAGGGGTATATTTGCATAATCAATAGCAGAATTGCAATAACCCACTTAACTATTGAACCAATCTTTATTTTAGACTTTCTCATTCTTCCTTCCCTTCTCCAGTCATCTTTCGGAATAGCACACCGACCACTAAACAGATTATTACAATCATGATTGCAACCGCGCTACCGTATCCGTATTTCATACTGGTAAATGCTTGCTTATACATATAGGTAGTCATAAGCTCTGATGAGTTTCCAGGACCACCATGAGTCAAGAGATAAGAAAATTCAAAAGAACGCAGTGACCCATTTAATACTAAAAGACAGTTTGCAATTATAACTGGCTTAATGTAGGGAATTCTAACGTGAAGATATTCCTGAGCTACCGTTGCTCCGTCAATTTTAGCGGCCTCACTCAATTCGTTTGGCACACCGATAAGAGCGGCATAAAATATAACCATATAGAGACCTAGGTATTTATATGCCTCTACGAAAGCGGCCACATATAACGAGATAGAAGGATTCGAAATCCACTCCATCGTCTTAAATGAGGAGCTAAAGAAAGACAGCACCTGGTTTACAATACCCGTCGGCGTTACCGAAAATAGCTTCGTGAAAATCTGACAAATAGCTACTGACGAAATGACTACGGGGATATAATACAGCGTCTGTAATACCACTCGCCCCTTTGTTATTCTGCTTAATAAGATGGCAAACAGCAGACCGCCAAATACTTGGATTGCCACGTTAATTATCGTGTATATAACCGTATGCCCTACCGACGCCCGGAACACATCATCATTTGTAAATAGTTCGATATAATTACTAAGTCCTACAAAAATCTTGTCACCAACACCACTCCAATCAAAGAAGCTGTAATACCCCGCCCATATGATTGAAACTATGACTAACGCAGTGTATATCAGGAGTGCCGGAAATAAGAATACAAAAATAACTGATTTCTTTCCAAATGCCTTTTGCACTTTTTCTCCTTTCTTTTAAAATGGATTAGGAGTTTTGCTCCTAACCCATTCAATAAATCTATTTTTCCACCAAGGCATCACAATTCTCGATGAATTTTTCTGGGGTAATATTACCCTGTGCCAAGTTTTGCTGCGCATCTACAATTTTTGTAAGCGTGTCCGAGTTTAACTTATCATCCCAAGATGTCCAAGCGGTCTTTGCGTCTGCGAACATCGGTTGTGTATCATAATATAACTGGGGCAAGCCATCAGGTAACTCTTCGTTAAATGGAGAAAAGATTTTTGCTTGCGTATAGCATGCGTCTGAGAAGTTTTCACACATATAGTCAAAGAATTCTTGCATGGTTTCATCATAAGTTCCTTTGTTGAATCCTTCAGCAAATCCTGCATGAATCGGCACGTTCGTATCCATGTTTTCCATACCTTCTGTATCTGGTACTGGGAAGAAACCTAATTTACCTTCTTTGTACATTTCATCGGCAAGATCAATATTACCTGAACCTGAGTAGAAAATTGCGCCTGTTCCGCCGTAGAATAGGTTACATGCTGAGGTATAGTCTACACTTGCGAACCCTGGTTCAAAATAACCTTTGGTTCCTAAATCAGCAAGGAGGTTTACAGAGTATTTTGCGGATTCGTTTTCTGCAAAAGAGTCTGTTCCTGCCTGATAATCTTGAATAAATTCAGCACCGGTTACGCGCCATGGTGAAAATGACAAGTAGCGCATCAGCTGCCATGCATCAGAGCCACCTACAACGACTGGAATTTCGCCGATGTCAGCTATCTTCTGGCAAGCCTCTTGGAACTCTTCCCACGTTGTCGGAGTATCTTTGATACCGGCTTCTTCGAAGATATCTGTACGATACATAAAGTACTCACAATATAGCCCTTGTGGGAATAGGTATAGGTTCCCATCATTGACATCTGTCAGAAAGTCCTTAACTGCTCCGTTCATTTTCTCTGCATAGCCATTTCGCTCTAATTCGGCACCAACATCTACTAACGCATCAATATCTAAGCATGCTTGAGAAAGTGTTCCGTTAGGGCAACCATAGATATCTGGAAGTGTGTTACTGTTAATGTACATTTGCAATTTTGTAAAATAATCTTGCATGTCATTAACTAGCTCGATTTCATAATCCAGTCCCTTCTCATCACAGAAATTTTTCAATAAATAGTTAAACACTAAATATTGTTCTGTAGATTCCGTACCCTTTAGTAGCGCTGTGATTTTTGTTCTCTCGCCAGTGCTTCCTGACCCAGAGCCCTCTTCTTTTTTCTGTCCGCATCCAACAAGAAGCAACGATGTTACCAGTGTTAAGATGAGAACAAATGCTAAAATTTTTCTTTTCATTTCATTCCTCCCTTTTTCTATCTGCAGCTATTATAATATGACGTTTTCCTCATTCTCAATCCAAAAAACAGTGTAAAATGTTAATTTTGCACACATTTACACTGCTTTCGTCTTTCTTTTTTATGATTTTTGTACGTTTTTTATAGTTTTGCCCAAATTTAACACTTCTCAACGAGACGTTGGATTGTCATTTTTCAGCGAATGATATCCCGTCTGTCGATATTCGTTAGGCGTCACGCCAAACTTCTTTTTGAACGCCTGGATGAAATAGCTGAAATCATTATAGCCGACCTTTTGCGCAATTTCGTACACTTTATACTGGTCTTCCATAATCATCTGACAAGCCTTCTCCATCCGCACGTCCACCAAGATTTTCAAAAAGCTCTGATTCGTGTATCGCTTTAATAACCGGCTAACATAGGTTCTACTCATGTGAAAATAATCAGCAAGCATGTCTAGGGTTAGGTTTTCCATGTAGTGTGTCCCGACATAAGAAATCATGTCATTCACGATGTGCTGGTACCTGTCTTCTGTATCTTTGTTATTCTGGGTGGCCAGAAGGCTAAACCCTTTCGACAAGTATTGAACAATCTCATCGATTGTTTTCGCATTACTAATCACTTTAATTCCATTTTGTAAGAAGGAATAGTCATACTCTCGTTCCTGTATTTCACATTTTACACGGCATAAAAAGGGATACTGTAAACAGGATACTAGCAGATCCAGTGCCATATACTTACAGGCCGCTAAGTCGGATTCCTCCACTTGGAATATCTTTGCTAGTTCTTCGCATACTTCCACTAGCTGCCCCGAATATATTTTCATAAACAGTCTTTGCTTTTTTCCCTCTGAAATACTGATGTTTCTGCTGGTCACCGCATCAAGATCGCGATATTGAACGATGGTATTTTCACCTAAATAGATACTCTGGCTACACGCTGTGCACGCCTCTCTGTAAGCCTTAGAAATGTCTTCCGCAGCCGTCTCCACATCACTAATACCTATACAGAGCTTGTAACGAATTAACTTTTCTGCTACCGTTTTTAGTTTTTCTGACGCCTCGACGCTCCGTCTCATACAATCCATAGAGGACATGTCCTGAGGGAATAAGAGCACAAATCCAAATTTAAGATTCAAATCATCGTATTCACCGAGAACTTCTGAACTAAATTCGCCGAAAATTTCTTCCCCGATATTTAAGAATGCCAGCTGTTCCATCCAGTTGTTTTCTTCTCCTGAATGAGCATTTTCGCGAGTAATTGCTATACACACGTATTTTTCAATCTGTACTCCTACTGCCCGAATGCGTTCATTAAGCTCTGCTGAGGTACCAATTCTACCCTGAAGTAAATCGCTTATTAGCTTCGTACGTATATACGGTAACTCTGCTTCGAAGGTTTTCTGCAAATCTCGGTAGTAGCTCTGTACTTCGTTTTCCTTTCTTATCTCCTCGCATAACCGGCGTACTAGCTCATCTAGCTTACGGAAATTCATGGGTTTTAGCAGATAATCTGAGCCACCCACCCGAATAGCCTCCTGTACGTATTCAAAGCTATCGTACCCAGTAAGAAACACAATGCGCAAATGGGGATTGCTTTTCTTAGCTTCGGCGGCAAATGTTAGGCCATCCATTTTGGGCATTCGTATATCAGTAAACACAAGGTCTGGGTTCAGGATTTCTAATAGCTCTAGTCCCTCCTGACCATTCTGCGAAGTACCTACTACTTCACACCCGTATTCTTCCCATGGAAAAGAAGATAGACCATCCACTATCGTGTATTCATCATCAATTATCAGTATCTTTACACTCATCTTCTTCTCCCTCACTAAAAAAATTGCAGATTGTATATAAATGTTGTTGGTCTTCTAAATGGGGAATCTTTAGGGTTACCGTAGTACCTGCCCCTTCTTTCGACTCAATCTCCACACCGTATTCTTCACCGTATAAGAATTGAATCCTTTTGCTAACCGCATAAATGCCAAGATTTGTATGAAAGCGTTTCTGCTTAGCGGCCTCGTTCTCCTTCTCAGAAAATAGCTCCTCTATCCGCTCTTGCGAGATACCAACCCCATCATCTCTCACCATAATATGAATCGTCTTCTCGTATTCCTTTACAGAAATTAGGAGAGAGGTACCGCTTTGACCATTATCTAACCCGTGAATAATTGCATTTTCAACAATAGGCTGAACCACTAGCTTTGGTATCAGCTGATCCAGTAAGCTCTCATCTATATCGTAATATATTGTAAAATAGTCATGAAAACGTACTTGCTGGATATGAAGATAGTTCTTCACATAATCCAATTCCTGACCAAGAGTAATGAGGCTTTGTTTATTATTGATGCTCTCTCGTAACAGATCACTGATTGCGGATACCAAATCGCAAATTTCTCTTTCTCCCTTTTTAAAAGCCATCCAGTTAATAGCATCTAAAGTATTATACAGAAAATGTGGATTCATCTGAGACTGGAGCGTCTTGTATTCCATCTCTCTTTTTAAGATTTCCGCTTGCGTCACTTTCTGCATTAGCACCTGAATATCTTCGATTGCTGTGTTAAAAACTTCGTTCATCTTGCCAATCTCATCTTCTCTATCCACCGATAAGCGAACATCAAAATCACCGGTTGAAAATTGGGCTAGTGCGTCAGCCGTCTCACTAATTGGCGAAGTAAGGCTCTTGGCAATCTTAGAAATCAGGATGATTCCTCCAATCAGTGCCACTAGAAGTAGTAACACCGATGCGTAGCGAAGGCCTGCTAGTTCTTTCTGTATGTATGTCAGAGGAATAACACCCATGCAGTTCCAACCAACAATCGAAGAATGTACGTAAAAGACTTCGCACTCCGTTCCACTATCTAAGCGGTACCGAAACCTGCCATCAGCTCCGTTTTCACCTTGCATCTTCTGAATCAGTTTTTCATCTACTAGGCCGCCACTAGCTAGTAGCTCTCCCTTGTAGAGAATAGACATCGTTCCGCCACTATCGAAGTTAATGCCAGAAGCCATTTTCTCGATATAACTGCGCTTAAGTCCTACGCGGATATACCCAAGGACCTTATACGTTTGCAAATCCTTGACTTGTTTTAGAAGATGCACAGAATCCGATTGCTCGTCTTCGCTAATGAGAACCCATTTTCCCTTTGCTTCATCAGCCGTCAGCAGTAGACGTTCTTCATCTGGAATTTCTGGTTTTTCTGACCAAATCGAATAGTAGTAGTTCGTGCCATTTATCCCGTATAATTCGATATCGTTCATGGTAACACTACTATATTCCTTTAGCATGATACGTTGGATTTGCTGATCCTGTGTGTAGAAGGGATTTTCTGACTGATAATTAGCATCTTCCGCTGGATTAAGTGTCATCTGGATTGTCGGGTTGCAGGCAATCATCTCAATTTTATTTATATTCTGCTCCATAAAGTAATCAAGCGAATTAACAAACTGCTCAACGGTCTCTTTAGCTTGCCCCATGGTCTTTTCTTCGATTATCCTAGATGAATAGAGATAAAGACCGACTTCCAAAAGGAGCACAAGTGGAATTAGAACAACTAAAAAACCTAGTATAAGTTGAATCCGAATACTTTTTTTCCTTGTTCTACTTAACTTTGCAAACATAACATCAGAGTTTCCTTTCTGTTTAATGTCATGATTATAATGCATTCATTAATAACCTTCAAATATTATTTTGAGATTGTGCCTATGAAATATAAAAAAGACCCTATGCCAGAGTGAGAGTGAGATGCGTTAACATCCCTCTCCACTGCTTGACATAGAGCCTAAAAATGTGTGTAAACATCCTTCATAACGTTTAACGTAGAGTCGTTTCTTATTTTTTATTTGAAAATCGAATCTAAAATGGTTTTATAGCCGCTAGTCCTCGACAGAAAAAAGCTACACCGAATATAAATACGCGGGTTTATATACCTCTCCCCTAATTTGCAATAAGATAAATATTATCCTTATCAAAGCCTATCTGCGAGGTATGATTATAAATATTAATCATATCATTCATTTTCTCTTCGAATACGCCTATACACGGATTTCCTAATGTCGCAAAATCGCCAACCGATTTATTCATACGCCCCTCTGCATCACCTTTCAATTTTTCTCCAGTGCTTTGCAATAATTCATCAAGATTCCCTTTCTTAACAAACGGAACTTTTTCCAACATTTTCCCTGCTGCTTCTCCTGTGTGTCCAAGCCCTTTTAGCAAATTCACATCCAAAGCAGAATGGCTTAATTTCTCTAAATAAATAGAACACTTTCCAAACGTGTCTCTATAGGTTTCGGCTAATACATGCACTTCGTTTTTAATTCCCGAAATATACCCTTCCTTAAAATTACCACTAAGCATAATTTCAATAAGTGACGCTAGCGAGAAGGCATAAAGAGATAACCGGTAGTATTTAAATTGTTTCGCAAAATCATCAAGCACTGCGTTTACTTTCGCTTGATTTACTACCATTCGCCTTGCTCCATATACTTCGTTTACTTTTTTCTGGTAGGCAATTATATTTTTCCTAGCTGTACGCTGAATATCTAACACCATTTTATGGTTGCTATTTACAAACTGCTCATTATTCCAATTTGATTTATACTTCAAAATGATATTCAAAAGAGTCTCAACATCAGCTTCTATTTCTGACTCTTTCTCAATCTCCAAGAAAGATATTATCTGCTTACACATTTCTGAGATGTCATTAAGCTGTCGTTCAATTGAAGCTAACGCCGCGGCCATCATCAGTGTCGCTGGATCTATCGGCATTGCGGTGGATGTTGTTACTGTTTGCGTCCCCGCTTCTTTCAACTGTAAAAATTTAGACTTGTTATCTGCCGTCTTAAACGCACCCCAAAAATTGCCATTTTTAGCCGTCTTCAGAACATCTCCCACCTGTTGGTTCGCCAATCTATATAGCCCATCCGTACTCACAGTGGTTGTCTGCGTTATTGTACGCAAAGCCGGGATGAGTGATGATACACCCACACCTAATGTAGCAAGTTCCGCTATCGGAATACATGTCGTCTCTTCAGGTCTCAAACTCGCCCGCGCATCAAATAATAACCCTTCTGTTATTTCTACTAAATCTAATGATTCGTTATTATTAACAATGTCTCCCACACTACTTCCTCCGTTCCTATTTATAGTTTATAAATTCTTGTTTCTAGATGACTCATATTTTTCTGCAAATTCTTCGATATACTCTTCATCAGTAACATTGTATTTTCCAAATACTGAGGGATGGCGAAAAGGAAAAGCCACTTTAAAGCGCGTGCCCTTTCCTATAAAACAGCCCTCTTTTTCGCTCTGCTTGTAAGCGTTACCGGCAGCATTTCTCCACCTCACCTTACTACTCGGCTCAAGATTAAATATTACTTGCTTAACAAATATATCATATGTCCCAAGGCAAACTATTATTTCAGGATTAATTTTAGCAATCTGATTTCTTATATATTTTTGAACTTACATACGTACTCTTTTACATCTGCGATATTTGTCCTTCCAGCGCCACTTGTCTTCTTTAGATTGATATATGCAACATGTTTTAAAGCCTCAGCATCTTCTAGATCATTTCTATTGCTTGCCACTTTGTACATTCGTGCTAAACGCCTCTTTATAGCAGCGTTTTTAAAGCCATCACCTTTTCCCTTTGCAGTATCTCTATATGATTCAATTTGATCAATAACACCGTCACTTACTGTATCATTGGCTTCTTTAAGAACAAATAGAATCTTATGATCGTAGCACTTTGGTTCAACAATCCCATCTACGTTAAAGGTATTTTTATTATAAACATCGGCTATTTTTTGTTCTTCAAACCATTCTCTCATTTGCTCGTCCATCTATTTTCCCCTTTCCGTTTTTGCATACGAGAAATCAAATACATATTTCAACCCAAACACGCACTTGAAAATGAGCCACTCTCGTGCCACCTCCAAACCATGCTTTACGAACTATCCTAATAGTATCATGCTTTCGTTAAAATGTTAACTCTACGATATGTCTTCTTTTCGCCACACCCATCCGTATATTCTATGGATTACAATGGGCTTTTAATCTCCGCAAATGCTATTATTTGCAAAGAAATCGCCAGAGTACAAACCCCTGGCGATTTCTTTGTTTTTAGATTTTTTCTTTAATTACTTTTTTAGTCATTTTCCATTTTTATTAATATACGACCAATATGTCTTAACAAAATACTCTTGTTTCATAAGCTTGTAGCATAATCTTTCCCGCTACTTCTTCTTTTGTATCCATATCTACCAAACTAGACTTCAGATTAATGACCTGTTCTTCTGCTGCAAAATTTAGCACAATATAATATTCTACACCGTCTTTTTTTCGTACCACTATTTCACACGATTCAGGTAATTCAATTAGAGACGCGTAAGGCGATAGTACCCCCGTATAATCCATAAGTTCTTTAGTGTTTTCCCGAGTAAATGTTCCGCCAAAGTGCAACACTTTCCCTTTTCCTTCTTTTCGTTCGATTAATGCCGAACTTCCTGAATAATAATTGTTCTCATAAACTGCTAGAACCTGGGCATCCGGAGATGCGACCTCAAGAATATCATTAAAAACTCCTGTGTCTACCGACTTATCTCCCCATACCATAGTCACAGCTTTATCTGCTGGGCCAACAAAAGTATATTCTCTTACATTCGTTCCCGTAAGACTAGCTAATAACCCTGGCATCGGTGTCATTACACATTGACCATTTTCATCCTTTTGTCCCGTTCTACTTCCGAGAACGAGGATGCCCCCGTTTTGCACATATGTCTCAAGCGTATGTACCTTCTTTTCATTCAAAATCAGAGCATGAGGATAAATCAGCACTGAATACTTTGCTAACTCTTCCCATTGAGTCTCATCCGTTATGTTAAATATATCCATTGGGGTGTGGTTAATTTGGAATGCCACAAAGATTTCCTTCTCGCTCTGTTTTTTTAGTCGCTTATGCCACACATCCACTTGCGAATCCCAGGTATTGTCATAATCCTGAAGCATAGCCACAGATGCCTGATACTCAGCACCTACCATTTCACCAATCGCCTTGGTTCGCTCCCATATCTGTCGTACTTCTGTTAACTTCCGATTGTCTCGATTGTCGTAATCCAATATCCCGTGCCAGTATATTTCCGTCCCCACAGTTGCGGTGCGCCATCTGAAAAAACTCACATAATCCGCTCCGTGTGCAATACTCTGCATGGCCCAAAGCATCATTTGTCCTGGCTTAGGAGCCGGTGCTTCCATTCTCGTATTCCACCCGTTCGCCCCTGACTGCTGCTCCATAATGCCAAAATGGGGACAAATTGAACGCACTTCCATTAGATTGCGACTCCATTTCCGATCGTTTAAGTCATCACTATTTAGTGGATTTTCCTCCAAGCAAAACGCAAAGTTAGGGTAAGAGTCATAAGTATATACATCTAAACATTGATCTTGCATTTTGTGGTTATCGAGATTTCCAAACATGCCATTGGTTGTAATAAAGTCATCTGCCTTTTTGTACTTTCTGATAATATCACTTTGCATTTTACAAAAAGCAATGGCACTTTCCGAAACAAAGCGAATATAATCCAATGTTTGATGAGGATTTGTAGAATTGTGAATTGTCGTACGGGGTACATAGATTTCTTCCCATGCATTATAGGTCTGATTCCAGACAATCGTCCCCCACGCTGTATTTAGTTTTTCTAACGACAAGTACTTTTTTTTCAAAAATTCACGAAACGCCAACGTGTCGCTCTCAGAATAAAACTCATCCACCTCACAATTCAATTCATTATCTATTTGCCAGCCTATGATTGCTGGATGCGCTCCATAATGTGCCGCCATCTTATCCACAATCCGCGCTGAAAGCTCTTGATATATCTTAGAATTGTAGTTATAATGCCGTCTCATTCCGTGATAAAAAGGACTGCCATCCATTCGGCAATTCAGTACTTCAGGATATTTCTCCGTTAGCCAGACTGGTGGTGTGGCGGTGGGTGTTCCCAATATCACTTTCATTCCTTCATCTACTGCTATTTCCATAAACTTATCGAAAAACTCAAAGTTAAATACTCCTTCTTGAGGCTCAAATTTATTCCATGCAAATTCAGCAATACGAATCGTGAAGATGCCGTTTTCCTTCATTCTACGCAAATCTTCTCCCCAGAGCTTTGAGTCCCAATGCTCTGGATAGTAACAAGTTCCTAGTTCCATTTGATTCCATTTATACGTCTGTGCTTTTCTCATTCTAATGCTTCCTGCCTTTCTTATTCTATTGGAAGACGAAAACTAATTGCAGTCCCCTGATTTTTTTCACTTATAATCTTAAGCCGACTTTCTTCCCCATAACACAAAATTAATCGTCGATACACATTTTTTAGCCCTATATTTTTCTTCGTATCATTCCTATCACACTGTTCGAGTAAACTTTCTTTCTCCTCTGGCGACATGCCTACGCCATCATCACTAATATTAAAGAACAAACTCTTCTCTTCAACCTTAATTTGAATCATAAGTTTTCCTGGCTCTATTTTAGGCTCAATGCCGTGAATAATTGCATTTTCAATTAATGGTTGGAAAAGAAAATTAGGAACTCGGTAAGAATATGCACGTTCATCAATATCATACTCCACAGATATCTTGTCACCAAATCGTTGCTTTTGAATAAATAAATAGTCTCTTACCGTCTTTAATTCTTCTTCTAAGGTAATAAACCTTTCTTTTTTTACCATTGCTCGCAAAAGATCTGCCAAGGCAATCGTCAATTCCGAGACTTTATCACCTTCTTGGGCAATTGCCATCCAACTAATCGTGTCCAAGGTATTGTATAGAAAATGAGGGTTAATCTGCATAGATAAAAAGTCTATCTCTGCCTGCTTCTGAGTGATTTCCATTTTATAGACCTGTTCTATCAGCGTCTCGATATTGTCCGCCATTCGGTTGTATTCTTCCCCAATTTGCCCAACCTCATCTTGCTCGCTCACCTTTACCCTCTGTGACAAGTCTCCCTTTCCAAATTTTTTCATACTCTCTAAGAGGTCTTGCGTTGGTTGTATCAAACGTTTTGAGGCTAATTGCACCGTAGCGATACCAAATATCAGAATCACGCACAAAGCCACACAAGATGCTCCCATTATTTGATTCGTCCGACGATAGAAATCTTCTACTGCCACTGCCTTAACAAGCGTCCAGCCATTGGGCATCACATTTCCCACATAATAAAAGGATTCCTTTTCATTCAAGATATCATAGCTGGACACCTCTGAAGATTCTAATTCTTTGATATCCATCGGAAAGGACTCCCCAACATAGCCATCATGAGTAGTTGACACAATAGTACCTAAGGCATCAACCAAATAGATCATTCCAGAATACTCCGTTGAATCATTTCGCAAAAAACTGTCAAGATATTCTGCTTCGTATACCATATTTATATAACCAATTGGCTTCATCGTCTTAAGATCCAAAATCGCTTTTGCAATACAAATCGATTGCTCTGGGCCCACCAAACTCCATATCGATGTACCATTGGCCTGATAGATTTCGTCAGTTGAAAATGCAAAATCAATACCACGACCTGTAACCTTATTTACTGAAAACACCATTTCATTCAAGGATACTACACTCATAGATACAACATTTGACGTGGCTAGTACATATGGTTCTAATTCTCGCTCTATCAATTTACTTGCATTTCGCAATTCAAACGAATTCATGTCATTCTGGTTTACGTCTTGTAGTTGATTTTGGATTACACTATTTGTCAAAATCTGCAAGTTAATATCTTCAATCGAATTGATAAAATTCTCAATGTTGTTTGTCGTCTGTTCGGTAACGTCTTCTAGATACGTTCTCGAAATTGCGGCATAGCTATAACGATAAACTGCTCCCGAAAAGAAAAATAAGATACTACCAGTAACTATAATGAGTAAGGTAAATACCAGCAGCATTTTCTTTCTCAAACTTGCCACTTTTATTCTCTTTTCCTTATGCCCACTCATTACTTTTTCTCCCGCGTCATCTCCAACATGCTCTTCAATCCGTATATTCTTTGCTTATCCCCACTTCTTCTATACTCTCCTGGACTACACCCTAGCGTTTTTTTAAACACTTGGCTAAAATAACGATAATCACTAAACCCAGATTTTTCTGCAACTTGTCCAATCTTCACCTTCTCATCCTCTAGTTGCTGTACCGCTTCGGTTAGGCGCATGCTAACTAGCATCTCGCTAAAAGAGAAACCTGTCTCCTTACGAATCATTCGCGACAAATATGCTACCGAAAAATGATATTTCTCAGCCATCGAATTCAACGAAATGTCCTGCGTGAAATTTTTTGACATGTCTTGTAGAATCATTTTTGTCTGCGGATTGGTATCTCGAAAATGATGTCTAATTTGATTGCTTAAATCCACGCTATCCGCCTCTCGCTCATACTGACGTACGACTTTCTCCTGATATCGTATTTGTTTTAAGCGTTCCCCACTTCTAGCGACTGTGTTCATAATGTCTCTAGGTCGTAAAGGCTTCAACATATAATCCACTACGTTATAGCGGATAGCCTCCTGTGCATAACAAAAGTCTGAGAAACCTGTAAGCAGAATTATCACCGTATCCAAGTCATACTCCTTTATATATTCCGCTAGTTCTAAACCCGTCATACCTGGCATCTTTATATCACTGATTACAATATCCACTACTTTCTCATGAAGCACAGCTTTGGCTTGTATGCCATTTTCTGCTTCAAACACCTGATTTATCCCTATATCCTCCCAAGGAAGTGACATCATTCCCTGACGAATCGCCTTCTCATCATCTGCAATCAGTAAGTTCATCTCTTTACTCCTTTTAGGGACACGCCTATCCCTTGACCGCTCCCGAAACCATACCTTCCATAATATGCTTGTGCAACCAAATATATACAATAATACTGGGAACAATCGTAATAATAACTGCCGCAATTTGCACCACATAATTGGTGGTATACTGCCCCTGGAACTCTGTCAGACCGACCGGAAGTGTCATTTTTGATGAATCCGTTAAAAATATCTGCGGGAATAGCAAATCATTCCATACGTTAATAAAGGTGACTACCGCTACCGTTACAATCGACGAACGAGAAATCGGCATAATAATTCGAAAGAAAATCTGGTAAATATTACACCCATCCATTACCGCAGCCTCTTCCATTTCCTTTGGTAAAGCTCCCATAAAACCACTCATAATGAATATTGCCATGGGAAATGCAATGGCAATATGAGGAATAATGACCGCTAAGTGTGTATTTAAAAGTCCCATCTTATTGAACATTGAGAATAACGGTACCACCATCGCATATACCGGAATCATCATCCCCAATAAAAATATATTTAGGGTTAACTTCGACAGCTTCCAGCGCATTCGTGTAATTGCATAAGACACCATACTACTTAGAAGAACTGCCACTGTAACCGCTGATACGGCAATAATAACAGAGTTGATAAAATATTGCAAAACATGGCCTTCTGTGATGGCTTGGATATAATTTTCCCATCCTATATTTTCTGGAAGTCCCCAAGGATTCACATATAATTCCGCATTTGTCTTAAACGAACTTAAGGCAAGCCAAACTATGGGATACAGGCAGATAATCGCAAATATTCCTAGTGCTACATATTTTAAAACCAGAAAAAACTTGTCCTTTACTGATAATTTCATTTTTATGCCTCCTAATACTCTATTGTCTCTGTTCGAAATATGAAATTCGAAAGTAGCACTGAACATATACACATTATCAGTAAAATTACGCCTATCCCTGCCGAGTACCCGTACTTCAAGGTTCGAAAGCCTTGATAGAACATATATGTAGACATAAGCTCTGTCGCATGATTCGGTCCTCCTCCAGTCATAACCGCAACCAAATCATAATATTTAAGAGAACCTGTAATAATAAGAACTGCATCTACTTTAAGAATTGGTTTAATTAACGGAAAGGTAATTGCTTTAAATTGTACCCATTTGCTAGCTCCATCAATTCTTGCTGCTTCGTAATAAGACTCTGGAATATTCCTCATCGCTGCCAATTGAATAATCATATGATATCCGACAAACTGCCACATCACTACAACAATAATGCATAATAGTGCTAAATTCTTATCTGCAAGCCACACCTGCTGTAAATTACCTAAACCTATCAGCTCCAACAACTTATTGAGCAATCCAAACTCCGAATTATACACAAATGTCCAAGTTAAGCCAACAGCAACACCACAAATTACACTTGGTAAAAAGAACACTGTCTGAAAAAAATGACTTCCCTTTATCTTCTGAAAAAGTATATTTCCAAACAATAATGCCAGAGGTAAATGCGCAATTAGCGAACCAATTACCATCAAAATGTTATTTTTCATGGCACCAATAAAGGTTTTATCGTGAAAAAGGTTTTCATAGTTCTTCAAACCAACGAATTTGCTTGGGCTCATCAAATCCGTTTGAAAAAAACTGATAAGCACATTATATCCGATTGGTATTAATACAAAAACAGCGTAGATTATGAATGCTGGAAGTACAAATACCGCGATACTTTTCTTATTTCCTAACACCTTGTTCATTTATACTCCTCCTCATCTCTCTACTTTCGCAGGTTTATCGATTAGCATTATCTTCTGCAAATTGCTGCAACGCATCAAAGGCTGTACTTGCATCTTCTCCACCGAGAATAGATACGCAGGTATTGTTAAATTCTACGCCTTCGCCAGCACCAAATTGTCTGTCCCACCATGGAGTTAAACCAACCTGTGAATTAGAGATGTTTAAGATTTCTGTCATTAAAGGTGTTAACTTGCTTTCATCCAGCTCGAAATTGTCAGCAGGAATTCTTCCTACATCATAAAGTAACATTTCTTCCTTTTCCAGCGAAGACCAGTATTTAATAAATGCGACCGCTGCGTCTTTGTTTTTAGAATTTTCTGACACACAGAACGAAGTATCTACAGAGCCTACCGAAATATTATTATACTGTTCATCATAGGCTGGAAGCACAAACGCACCTGCATCTTCACCCAAATCACTATTCTGAATATTGTCCGCTTCCCAAGCTCCCATGAAGTACATTGCTGCCGTTCCATTCATGATCAAATCTCTTGCCTCTTCTGGTCCCATCCCAATATAACCATCTTGGAAATAACCCGCATCAGCCATTTTCTTCACTTCTTCCGCCGCCTTCACATGTGTCTCATTATTCCACTGCTCCTTGCCCTCACAAATATCATTAAAGAGCTGATCACCTGCCATTCCACCGGCAATTTGCTGAACAAATTGAGCTGGAATCCATGCATCTGTACCACACATAGTCATTGGTGTGATACCATTCTCCTTCAAGGTTTTACATACTTGCAAGAATTCTTTATATGTGGTTGGCACACTCAAACCATTGTCAGCAAATATTTTCTTGTTATAAAACATTACACACAACGATTTCTGTGTCGGAATTCCATAATTTTTACCATCATAGGCCAAAAGTTCCAATGTTCCATCAGAAAACTGATCGCGCCACTCTGTATCCTCTTCCAGATACGGAGTCATGTCCGCAACTTTCCCTCCTTCAACAAAAGGTTGTAAATAAGATAACTCCCAGGTGAAAAATACATCTGGCACTGCATTTGATGCCATTAAAGTTGTCAACTTCGTTTTATACTGCTCATTTTCATAAAAATCAATCTTTACCTCTACTCCGAATTCATTTTCTTTAGAAAATTCCTCTGCAATCTGTTTATATGATCCCAGATATGTATCAGCTTCCGTTCCTACACACATTACCGTCAGAGTATCACTACTACTTTTGCTACTATCTGTACCTCCATTGCCACAACCTGTCAATATGACTGTGGCTGTTACCACCATAACTAATAAAGTTGCTAATAATCTTTTTTTCATAATCCCTTTCCTCACTTTCTTTTGATAGTACTAATATACGTCATATCACTTTGACGAATAAGGCATGTTTTTATCTTAATTTGTTTGTTATTTTGACCATGACCATATAGATACGCTCTTATTTTATAATCATTTTTCATTAAATATTTCATTTCATAGTATTTTCATTGAACAATATGTCTATATTTACGCTTCGGCAAAAAAACAGACGTCACTATACATATGGATAGTAACGCCCGTACCTTGCGTAAGGCTCTCTTCTATAACTTTACTTATTTTTCAGCATAGTCAAGCAATAGTGTTCATCTTTGAATAACCTAATTAAATACTTTCACAATCTCCAATATCTCATCTCCGTACTTTTCAACCTTCACAGGCCCAAAGCCGTTTACATTAAGCAACTCTTCTTTCGTCCGTGGCATCTTGCTTATTAAATCAGTCATCTGAGCATCATTAAATAAATAGTACGGTTTAATCTGTTCGCTTCTACTTTTATGTAATCGGTATTCTTTCAGCTTACTTTTCAAATTATCTTGTTCATCAGGCAAGGGCTCACCCTGTTCTATTTCGCAATCTTCACCTCCCAATTGGTATGGCTCATATTTCTTCAAATAATCAGCCGCATTCTCTGTATGGTACGAAAGAAGCCGTTCTGCGATAATACGCATTTCCTTATCAGATGATTTTATTTCTTTAGATTTCTGGTTCTCGCTCTTTATATATTCGATTAGCTGATCGGCCCGAATAACTTGATTTCTTATTTCCTTCTTTGCATACCTGGCATTAAGTACGGTCTTGGGATTCGCTAGCACTACTATTGATTTATAGAAATTATCATGCCACTTATTTACCGCTAATTTCAAAAGAGGATTTTTTTGATTCTCAGTACGTATTTTCTTTAGTAATTCCATATGACGCTGGTTCTGAGTAATTGGTGAGTATAAACCTTCCTTTTTCTTCCGACCACCGTATTCCATCGTTCTCGTAAAATTCCCAGCATTATCAATCTCAACGTTTCCATATAGGTTCTTGCACTCAATAATATAGACTTGCCTCGCCGTCACGACAACAAAGTCAATCTGAGCACTTAGATTGTCATGACAAATGTAAATATCTCTAAGTATATACATCGGCATATGGCTATTACTTAACTCAAAGACAATATTCTCTTCTCCCGCCAATCCATACTCATAGTTCTTGATGTCTTGCTCCAGAATGCGACTTCCTTCGGAATCAAGAGTACCTCGTAACTTCTTTAGACTTTCAATAAGCCGTGGCAAATCACTTTCTCTTTTCAAAAAAATTGGTTCCTTGTTGCCAAATAACGCCATCTGATACACTCCTTTTTTGCTCATTGCCTAACATGATATTTGTCGTATATTTGCATTTCGGATAATTGCTGCATCCGCGGAAAGGCCCATACTTTCCCTGGCGGTTCTTAAGTTCTCCGCCGCACCTCGGGCACTTACCTTGTCCTATTATCTCCTCGTTACGCTTAATATCTCGTTGTATTGTCTGAACGTGGGTACGCCTAACTTTACTATCTTTAATATTAAGACTGTTTATCTTATTCAATATTTCATCTACATCTCGTACACTGAGCTTATTCTCCCGATGAGACTCTATTTCTTGTCGCAATTGACTGGTATACACGACCGGAGATTTCGTCTTGACCATTATATTAGCATCAAACAAAAAGACCACAATAGGTATAAACTTCTCCTCAGCTACACCTAATGCTGTTTCTAACGCCTTAACATGACCATAATTCTGTCTTATAGGGTTAAGAAACTGATATTTTTTTCCGTACACGTTTTTGGTCCAACGCTCGCCGTACTCACTCCCAGTAATCCATCCCTTGTAATTCTTAGTCTCAATTACAAAAATGCCATAAACCGATACCACAACATGGTCTATTTGAGTCGTTCCATTGGCTGTTTGCAGCATTACATTGTGTATAACTTTATACTCATCCATTGGTAAATCATATAAAATAAGAGCAACTTCTCTTTCTCCGAGCCAGCCCTTTCCTGATGATGACCTCATATGAATTAGGACAATGAATAACACTATTACAATTAACCAAATAATCCCTGTCTCGCTCATTGTATCGCCTTTCTCTGCCCAGACTTACTTTCTAGCAATAACATTAATCCACTTCTCCTCACCGCGGTCTTCCCGGGCATCAGATGTTTCAAATATTTCTAGAACTTCAAGTCCTGCCTTGTCCATAAGGCTTTCTAACTCCGCTTTATTTGAATCATTGAAAAAGCGACCATTCCTGCTTATCTCACCGGCACCAAGTTTGAAGTTTGAAGCTTGCATATAGAATACCTTTTACCTTTATAATTCATGGAATCAGATGAGTGATCTTCTATGGTCTTTCTTATCCCTGCTTTGCCTCCCTGCGAAAGGATTACACCACCTATACTTTCGTATTCTTTATATATTTTCGAATAACTTTCCTTACCTCCAAAACTTTCTAACACTTGAACAACAATTTCCAATTGAGTCATTTTTCCCTTTCTTGAAATCCCTTCCATCGTTCGGCCTAGTTCGTCACAATCATCCCTCGCCTCTCACTCGGATTCTTGAGCATGCCTGACAGGTCACGTACTACGCTCTGTACTCTTTCTAACCCGTTCTCCGTGGTTCGCTGTTCCCAATCGAACTACGCCTTAGGCTTGTTCTCTTGGACAGCTATCACGCGGTCAACGCTAATTGCTTCCCTTCGTCGTTTCACTCCTTAGCAAGCAAAGCTACTGACTCGACATAGCTTGACTGAACACTAAGTATGTCTATTACCGCTGTCTACATATGGAAACTGATCCATTACCATCTAACGATTAAAACGTTAAATCATAATGGTTCCGTTTTCCAATTCTTCCTCGCCATATGACATTTGAAGTTCTTTTCTAAAGAAATTGTACTCTTCAACTATTCTCATCACAATTTCCTTTATCAATCTAAACTCTTCGTTATCCGCAATCTCTTTGTCCACACCTAAATTTGTAACCAAGCGATATGACACCGCAAGCTTTAACAACTCAGGTGTGGCAAGATGACCATTGCTAATTATGTACTCACAAATTTTCTTCTGATCAAACTCTGAAATTTCAGTTTCTGTAAAAGTCTCTTGATGCGTCGTTTTACCAATCTCATAAGTTGTTTTTACAGTTCTTGTAGGTGAAATTTTCACAAATGGATATTCATCAAATGCTAACTCACGCCCATCTGTAAGTTTTATAATATGCTTAGTGTACTCCGATTGAGAAACGATAGCATACAGAAAACTGTATAACCCATCGTACTGTTTATAATAAAAATCATACTTAAATTCAATATCTTTAGAAAATCTTGCCATCTCTTGACGGAACTCTTGTTGAACTTCTTCTGTTCTTCTTGTTATTTCTTTGATATCTTCCTTAGTAGCTAGGTTTTCACCTTTTTTCTCCATATAAGATGGTAAATAATTTTTTGTGAATAATCCTAGTAAAAATACTGCGACAATACTCGCAAGCTCTACTAGCAACAACAACCAGTCCATCCTTTCATCCTTCTATCAATCCTTTGAACAATTATCCGTATATTACAATCTTATCCTTTGCAAATTCATCAAAGGTACGATTTACTTCATCGTAAACTTCCTGCAATTTCTCATTAATCTTACCTGACACGTATGCATCTCGTAATTCAGGTTTTTCCATAACCACCCACTTCAACTGAGAATATGAATATTTAGCAAAGGCCATCCACTGAGGATAATTAATTGCCATCGGATTCTTTGTAAAATATACTTTTCCAACATTGATTGTAGTTGCAGCTGAATGCCCCACAAAGAGCATAGTTGCAAGTTTAGGGTGTTTTTCACGATTAAGAGAAAATGGAATAGACTCCTTTATACTGTTTCCTTCCTTAATTCGCTTAAATCCATATCCCAGTCTGATGATAACTTCAGTAATCATTACCGGTATAGACATCGAACAAAAATGAATAAAGTCATAGCCTTCATAATACATCCCTTGAACAATCTCAGCGATTGTTTGCTCTTCTTCACCGATACTTCCAAATTGCAATAAATTAAATAATGCCATCATTGGCGCTGGAAGCCCCATTGATGTAGTTATATCTGATTTGAAGTGAATTATCTGCTTTGCAATAGCAGCAAAAATATCTGCCTCTTTTCTATCAGCATAGTTTTCCATCACTTGTGAGACAATTTTTCCTGTTTTATCAATTGTTGTCATTCTTCCCGTAAGAATATCAACAACACCAAGCAGCAATCCTAATAATGGATCATGTCCAAGTGATAACAGTCTATGGTAATATGCTGATAGCCCCTGTACATATTCAGTTGTATTTCTATTATCCTGAGCATCATAAGGAACTTTACTCACTTTAGAATTTGCTAACTTCTCCATTTCCTCTTCAGGATACTTTTTATCAAACCAATCTCTAACATAATTGGATAACGGACCACCTTTTAGGCCATCTGATGTTTTTTCCGGAATTCCCACAAGAAGTAAATCTAATGCCCCACTCAAAATGCCAGCGGACACACAAATAGCTACATCATATTTATCCAGTTTGTGTAACTGATTAAATTCATCATTAAGATGCAAAATCTCCTGTCGATTTCTATTTAACTCTTCTTCAGTAAATAATGATTCTAGCTGATTTCCTGTTCCCACATTTTGAATTGCTTCTGCATACAAATCATCCCATGATGGGACAACAATAATTCTTTTTGTTTCAGGTGTAGCAGAAACTACTGGCATTTCAGTACGCCCAAGCATTCTTAGCAAATCTTCACCTTCCTGAATTCTTTTGTCAATTTCATCTGTAGATGGAAGTTCATCCTTAATTACTTTTAGCTCAATGGAGTGAAATTTAAGAACATCATTTATTTCTTGTTCTGTTTTTGAATATTTATATTTACTCATTCTTTCGCCTTCTTTTTCTCAAGTTCTCGAATTTGAGCTTTAAGCTCTCTGTTTTCTTCATCCAACTTTTGCAGCTCTTTTTTTAATGCGGAATCATACACTAGCAATCTATCTTGTCTTTCTTTGCTAATATCAGTACGCTCCTTAAGTTCTTTTGCAATTGCATGTTCCTTTGCTAATGCCTTTTTATACAGAGCATCGTTTTCTGCCGTCTGCTTTCTTAATTTTCTTATTTCATAGGTCAAAGCAATTGCTGATGGAACGCCAACAGCTATCCCCTTTTGAAATTCCTTGTTTTTAACTGTTTTCAAAATGCCATTTCCTACTTTTTTCAGGATTGGAGCCATCTTATTTAATTCAATTTTTCCCATACACGACCCTCCGAATTATGCGACGCCTAAATCCTTTTGAAGATCTTTTATTGCCTGCTGCAATAGAATATTTAAGCTCTGTAAATACTCCATTCTTTCTTTATCTGCATCAACTTCTTCTTTCAATGCCTTAATTATTGCATCGTGCTTACTTAATGCTTCTTTGTACAGACGTTCCTTTTCTTGACGAAGTTGTTTGTGCTTAAGATGTGATGCAACGCCTACGCCTACTCCACCTAATACCGCAACTGGTGCTGCAAGTACAAATACACCGGCAACCATTCCACCACCAACGATACCTCCTGCTGCTGCCAATCCTGAGGTGATACCAGCAGCAGATAGTCCAACAACTGAACCTAACCCATATAAAGCTGCAAATGATCCTATTCCACCGATACCTGCTCCAAGTGCACCTGCCAGAACTTCTGGAATTGCACTTTCTCGAATAGTTCTCTTTTTATCATTAAGAGCTGCTGCCGCTTCATTTACAACACTCACCACAGATTGAAGAGCTTCAACACTTTGAAAGTTCATGTCTTTCTTTTTAGTAATATATCCCTTTGTTTCTTTTGCCATCACTTATCACCGCTCTTTCTACTTATAGTCTTAATAGCTTTTCCTAACCAACCACCAATTATCGCACCAGCTAGAGGCACTCCAGCAACACCAGCTGCAACGGCACCAACTGCGCCAGCTGCTTTCATCCATTCTTTTGATACATTCTCTCTAGTTGATGTTCCTGCCAGAATAGACGGTGACATCATGTTTGCTTTTTCTAAAAGTGATTCATAATCCTCTTTAGAGTAATTTTCAGGATGATCAACTAGCATATCTAAAAGTGTTCTTAACATTTGCGTTTCATCTGGATGCTTTGCCATCTCAGCCTCAATAACACTTCTCATTGCAATATATTGTGTCTTTGTAAGTTTATTTCTACCGCTTTCGATATTGTTTATCGTCTGACGAGTTACACCAATTTGATCACCAAATTCTTCTGCAGTCCACCCTACAGTTCTTCTTATCAGTAATAAGTTATCTTGCATTCTCTGAATTTCTTCCATTGATGTCTCCTCCTTATGTTTACATTATATACAACGACAATATATTTGTCAATGTATTATTTATTTCGCATAATTTTAAAAACCTTATCACCTGATTTTACAAATCCAATGATAAGGTTATAACCAACGTTTCTTCTTTTTACCTTAAAACATCCACATCAATTTTTTGCTTTAAAACAGATTGTGAATTTATCCTCATACACCTTTATCTATTCAATGTACTTTCGCACCATCCCCTCATCATACTCGGTTAATTCTACCGGAGCATCTTGAAGGAAATCCACAAGTTCTGCTATTCGCTTTTTAATTCCTTCTATCTCAGCTCGTTTTACTAAAAGTGTCTGTTTTTTCCCTTAACACATCAATCTCATCCGCAAGCGCTGTATAATCTTTCTTCGCATGGGCCAGTTTCACAAGTTCTTTTTATTTCTCAAGCATTAGTACATTTAAGATTTCCATCTCACCAGAATTGTCATCTGCCAAAGCACTTTCTATATTGTCGTTCAGTGTCTGAATCGCCGTATCCGAACATTGTACTATTTGATTGATTGCATTTACTGTTGCTTCCTGAAGTTCCGCTTCTTGAACAGTTGGTGCATCACAAATATCTGGCCCATTTTCAACTCTAGTGCAGCAACGCGAGGGATTATATCCTCCACCTGAACCAATAGCTTCTTATAAGTAATTGCTAATATTATTTACGCCACTAAATAGTTGTCATTTACTGACAGCTTAAGTAAGTGCGCCACTTTTTGGCTGTCCTCTACTTTCTTTCACACTAGCTCCTTCGTCTTTGCATATTCACCAACGCTATCAATAGGGTTCACTGAAAAAATCACATGAAATCTTAGTGCTGCTGGGTGTGGCCCCTTTGGCAACATATGATGGCGACTTGGAACCAAACAATAATCAATATATGGAAAAAGCTCGTCCATCTTTCCTTCTGTAATAAACTCCGTTGGATCATCGGTATGGTCATTATCCACGTCCATGACAATGGCATCCGAAGTAATAAAATTGTCTTTGCTTCTATAATTGTCTTTATATCCAGCACAGACATGGTCTTTTTTGACTGCTTCCTGAAGAACCTCTGGCCCATCAACTTCTCCCCTGTGAGGATAGTCGCAATTTGCCTTCTTCCCGGTGCAGTCGGCTGTGTAAATAACAAACTTCATAATTAGAAATCCTCCTGCAATCTCTCTGAACCTATCTCCAGAGCTCTGTTTGTTTCGTTGCACGCACTATCGAAATATCTGATTTTCTTTTTGCGCCTTTTTGCTATTGCTATTTCAGCACACATCCCACTCGACGCTTCTTCACCAAATACCCACAACTCATCGCATTTTCCAAGCAGTACCATATCCATAAACATGGCCAGCTCACGCTCTGACTCTTCCTTCATATAAAGATGAAGCAGTAAATGTGGCGCTAGTGGAATGGCACCCTGGTCAACTGCATATCTGCGGTAACGTTTTGCCGCTTCTGTATTAGAAACAACATCGCCGGAACACATCGAACAGATATATACAAGTGGCAGATATTTCTTTTCTGCTTTGCTCACTGCTTCCACAGCCTTTGTTGCAGTAGGATCCATATAACCTTCCTGATTACGTCCGTATACACTCATTGCCTTCACCTTCCTTTCGTTAAATGATAGAAGTTTTACCTTCTTCAACTTCCTAAGGGGAATTGGCAACTCAAATTCCGGTGTTTCAAAATTCTTTATTTCCACTATTGACATTCGTGTCCCTGAATGCTATTATTCTCTTGCAGGAACTTGAATGTTCAAGTCCTCGATTGTAACTATAAATTAAAGGAGGAAGCTACGATGCCTACAATCAAATTCTCATTAAACGATGAGTACTTTAAGAAACTCGAAAAAGCCGCAGAAGATAAAGGAATGACTATTCAGGACTACATTCGGTATAAACTTTTCGACCTGAATACAATATTTACTGTTGAAGAAGCTGTTCGACGTGTTCAGAATGGTGGCTACAACGATGAAACTTTCTCACTTCCTGACTTATACAAAGAAGAATGGACATTAGAAAGAGGAATGGCTGGTGTTTTCGGAAAGAATTTCTACAACTTTATCTCAGAACACACTGAACTTGGAATCAAAGCACAAGGTTACGATAAGAAAATACGTCGTGAGATTTATACTTATAAGAAGGAGGATTAAAACATGAATAATCAGATTAGACGTTCAATAGAGAGATATGTCAAAAAATATGGACAGCAGGATACACGAGTTGTCATTTCGTTATTTGCCAAGCGATTCAATACAACCAAACAACGCATTTCAGGAAACATTAGTTACATGAAGTGCATTGAGCAAAGTATCAACATTATTTCAAATAAACCTCACAGCATTATGTACTAACCACAGTAAGGGGCTGTCGGGAAATAGCGAGAGGGGGGTGCGGATAAAAAGTTGGACTCCCTAAGGACTCCGAAAGGAGCTCAATCACCATGTATTCACGGGACAAAATTAATGTCGCTTTAAAAGTTTATCATCAGTGCGGTTCGGTAACTACCACCATTCGAGTCCTTGGTTATCCGACCAGACGGGCGCTTTACACATGGATAGCCAATGAAGGGGCAACCAAGCCGGAGCGAAAAGCCTTGCAACTGACGAACACGGCAGAACATCCACGAAATCCTTCCGTTGAAGTGAAAATGAATGCTATTCATCGTTGCTTTGAACTCGGAGAAAGTATAAAATCAGTATCAGAAGAAATCGGTTATACAAGAGCCAGTATTTACAGTTGGCGCAAGAAGTATCTTCGCGGAGGTATTACTGCATTGATGAATGGCAAAAACATTACACCCAATACTCTCACGGAAGGCTCCTCATCCACAGCATCTGCTTCAGATCTTGTTCAATTACAGGCTCAGATCAGGGATATGCAGATGGAGATTGACATTTTAAAGGAGACAATCAATGTCTTAAAAAAAGACCCCGGCATCGATCAGACAGCTCTCAAAAACAGAGAGAAGGCAGTGATCATCGATGCCCTGAAGAGTAAATACTCACTGCCTGAACTGCTGAAACGGCTTGGATTATCAAAAAACAGCTATTATTATCAGGAAGCCGCCCAAAAGAAGCCCGATAAATACAGCTATATCCGCAATAGAATACGTCAACTTTTCCACGAAAATAAACAGAGGTATGGGTATCGGCGTATTCATGGACTTCTGAAGCGGGAGAATATCACGGTTTCAGAGAAAGTAGTCCGTCAGATCATGCGGGAAGAAGGTCTTATTGTTATCCTAAAACGGCACAAAAAGTATAACTCCTATCAGGGAGAAATCTCCCCATCTGTGTCTAACAAAATAGAACGGGATTTTCATGCAGATAAGCCGAATCAAAAGTGGCTCACGGATATTACCGAGTTCGCTTTACCAGCAGGAAAAGTTTATCTTTCAGTGCTTGTAGACTGCTTTGACGGCTTGCTTCCCGGCTGGACAATCAGTACAACGCCTGACTCTATGCTTGTCAACACAATGCTTGAACAGGCAATATCCCATCTACCGGAAGGGGCACACCCGCTCATCCATTCTGACCGAGGCTGCCACTATCGGTGGCCCGGTTGGATAGAACGGATGAAAAATGCAGGGCTTGAACGGTCAATGTCCAAAAAGGGCTGTTCTGCTGATAATGCAGCCTGCGAGGGATTGTTTGGACGCCTGAAAAACGAGATGTTCTATAATCAGGATTGGGCGGGTATTAAGATCTCGGAATTCATTGATATCCTAAATGAATATATGCTATGGTATAACACAAAAAGGATTAAAACATCACTCGGAAATATGAGCCCTTGGGAGTACCGGCAGAAATAGTTTCACACTCTCGAGTTTTTCCTTAGTCAAACTAAGATGTTTTTACATATACATGTATCTCCATTCAGTATTATTGTTTCCACAAAATATGTAGCTAACTCATTTTGCCTAACATATTACTTAATAATATTTCTCTATTTTAGTTAATAATCCCTCAAAATCCATTTCCTTTACATCATAAAATTCATTTGACTTTAGACCCTCACTTAGAACTGTCTGATATAAATAAAAATCATAAATGATTGGCTCTTCTTTCTTTTGCATCAAATTATCTCGAATAGATCCCGTTTTCGCAACTAAGCACAAATACTGATACGTTCTATCTATATATTGAGTATTGTTATCGGGATGTGCATATGAAAAATGCTGTGTTGGCGTTAATACAATTAAATTTTCAATACAATCCGCAATCTCTGGAAACTCATTTGCTGGAAATATGTGATGCACCTGCGTTGCTGGGTCTAGCAGATGGCGTTCATGCTCCAACTCTGTCTGTGCTCCTCGATATTTATTATTAAAGCGTCGAAGATTTCTCTTCGCTCTATTAATTCGATAAACGATCATATAGTTCTCATCCGCTTTCGGTAACCTAGCCTCATACTCAAGTCTAGTTTCCTCTTTTGGCTTCTCTGTCAACACATCTCTCCAATTCTTTTGATTATACAAAATTGCATCTTGTGTAATAATATCTTTTGAAATCCGTCCCCTCTCTGTCCCATGCTTCTTATACTTACAAGCCAATGGGTTCAATATTTTTGTGAATATTCTACCGCATTCCTGTGCACCATTTATTGCCGTATTTTCAATTGTAAACTTCGTATATCCTTCTTTCAATTCTTTAAAACTATTCTTATCTTGTAATCTTAAAAAATAGTCAAACAAATGAAAAATTCCGCTATCTTTAAGGACTTTCTCTATATAAAGGCAAATAAAATTATAACAATTACGATCTCTAAAACTAATATATTCTAACAGCTCCTGATTTTCGACTTTATATCTTAACTTCCTGAAATTTACGCACTCAAAACTTTAGCGGGTTCGAATCTCCTTATGAGACTCAAACCCGCTTTTACTATTCTTTCTTTACTTTTGACGATAGGTAACTCATAACCTCCTCGTAGGTGCGATCACTTTTTTCAAATGCCGATAGCAGTTCCTCATTTCGTATAGCTGCTTTCTTTTCCTGCAGTTTCGCCAACACCTCAACTGCAGAGTCATATCGTTCCTTGTATTTAATTACGTTTTCTTGTGCCTGTATAATCTTCTTGTCCAATACTGAAGGGCTTGTTGTTCGTGCCATAATTAATAAATCTCCTCTCTCTATCTAAGCTGATCGCTTATCATCGTTGCCTGAAGCTTTACATAATTCGCATCTATACCAAAGGCTTTTAATATCGTCTTCTGAGTTGCTGTCACAGCATGATCCAAGCGGTATATATAATCAAGGTGGCAAATCATTTCTATCTTCTCAAGCTCTTTAAGAGCTGCTGGAACCGTCATATAGTTCTGTTTCTTTTCGTCTTCCGTTACAGCGTTTTTTAGGCAAGTATACATCTTGCTCCTGATAATCAATGCCAAAAACTCTATAAAAATTTTCGCTTCTGCCGAGGCATCCGATTGGACTCTTAGACTTCGATTTCCAAGATAAGATTTATCACCTCTAAAGAGCTTTTCCGAGGCATCACGACTCTTATATAACTCCAAAGCGTCCTTCGCAGTCATTTTTTTGGACGTGATGATGCAAAAATAACCACAAAGTTTTATCTCTTCATTCACTACGTCCGTTCGTTCCCTCGCCATAACAAACTTTTCATCCTCTTTGCCGGGATGATAATAAATGAGATCAAAATACTTTTCGAAACCGGTGCCAATTCGAACCGCTTGTCCCTCAAGTTTTTTTAGCGCTCTAGCCATACGATCGATTTTAGCTTCTAAAAGCTCCCGTTCAGACGCATGCTTACGGTTGCTGTAATAGATATGGAAATATCGCTCTTTAACATCCGATGGAAATAGTTGCCTTTTGACCGTTATGCCATTTGTTTTATGCTTTCGTATACTCGTCTTACGATCCTCTTCAAAAGTACCTCTATTCTCTCTTATCAGTTCGTGTACAAACTTTTTCATTCCTTTGACCATAATCACAAAGTCATACCCATTCTTGTCCATGAAATGGATATTTTCCTTACTGAAATATCCCCTATCAAGAATGAACCCAACCTTCTTGTAGCCGTATCCTTTAGCCTTTTCTAGCATGTACTGAAGCTGTGATACATCGACTATGCTACCTGGGTATTCCTCATAAAAGAGTGGCTCCTTATTCTCATGGTCATACGCCAAGGAATAATTGATTATGGGTTTATCATCACCGGACTTCGAATGCCCAAACTCCGCAATATCAATATCCCCGGCTTGACAGACTTTGTTAGTAGAGTCATAGGAAATATAGATTTGCTCTCGATGATTCCTTGAGGCATTCCATTCATTCAAGAAACCGATACTTTGATTGATTGTCAGGTTACTAAAAAAATCAGAAACCTTACTATCGCTATATAACTTCATCTCCCTTGTGAAAAGCGGATGGTTATATGCATAGTCTGGATAATACTGGCTAGCGTTACTCTCCGATATGATAGAGTATGCCGCTAAGTCTAAAAACAGACCACTATCACGGCCGATGATTCTCGCTAACATTTCGTCAAGACCATATTCTTTGATGATTTTCTGAACAACTAAAAAGGAGCCTATTCTCAGACAGCTACTTCTCGTGGAACGGTCCCGTTCTTTAGGAAGCTCGGCATCTGGATAAAACTTAAGATAGTTAGCGTTCGGATACATCATCTCTGGTTCGTCATCACACAGTTTCCCAATTGTGGTGCGCTTTGGGATATTGTATTTTTTATCAGGCTTATAGATTCTTGCATACTCGTAATTAATATATATAACTCCTTTGATGGTTCTACGGGTAATCTTCCCTACTTCTTCCGGTATTTTCACCTTAAAATCATAATACATAATAGTCTCCTCATCAAGTATGTATACCTACTTAATAAGTATAACAAAAAAGCACCTGATAATCAACGGGAATCCGCAGAAAATCAGGTGTTTCTCATAGGAATATCTATTTTGTTTAATTTGAGTGTCAATATTTCAGGAAGTTAAGATTGTGACAAATTGTCACGAAGATCCTCCTTGCTCATATGCTCGCCTGTAAATCTCCATTTCTTGAAGAGACAAGCTAAAATAGGCTTTGATCTGCTTTTCACTAAGGCCCGATTCTATGCCTTTAAAGATCTGTTCTAGCTCCTCTTCTGATAACTGCACTGCATAGCGCTTTATACACTCGTAGATGCTCCCTTCTAGGCTCCAACTGCATTTATTTCTGTATACCTCTTTCGTATCCTCGATATTTTCCCTCTCATCTCGTTTTGCATCTTGAGGCAAATCTTCCTTCGAAATATCCTTCTTATTACTTCTATATAAGGCAATAATCTCCTCTTCAGATAGTCTAGGCTTTCTATTCCAGTTTAAATAGAGCATATCTTTCTTATCGATACTCACTAGCTTAATTCCAGGATCTGTCTTGGCTTTCTCAGTGTAATACTCAACTTCCTCTTTTCCTAGCTCTCGAAAAGCCTTTCTTTCAGGCACTTGGATCGTAATGTATTCCATCTTCTCCTCATCGTAAATTGCTTCTACGGGATGAATATAATCGCCTAACTCTATTGCCTGTTTAAAAGCCTCGGTATCAAAAGGCTTCGCTTTTTCATCGTAAATAGGATATTGTCCCTCGATTAAAATGATACACTCATCTCTTGGCATTCGTTTCACCTCGGCTGGTTCTAAAAGAGCTAATCCGGCTTTGCTAAAGTTTAAGCTATCTCCTGTATTTCGGCCCCGATTTAGTCCTTCTGTTCTTGTATCAATAGTGCGTTTTCCTAGAATCTCGGATATCCATTTATGAGTACTGTTAGCGGTTGGGCCACTTCCTAGATAACAAACAGTGGCACAGGTATCAAATAAAGTTTCCCATTTGTCTCCTTGAAATAATGCTTTTATCTGGGCTACCGATTGAAGAACTGGCACCATATTTATGTTGCGTCCTCTAATAACCCCTAAAAGTTCATCAGGATTACTCGGCTTAGGACCTGAATAAAACTCATCCGCCATCACTTCCACTTCTATAGGAAGAGGACCTTTTATCTCATCATCTGCCACCCGCATTAGCACATCAAACATCTGAATGAGGTAGGTCGGTTGCGCCTTTCCGAATTACTCCGGTAGGTTTCAACCTTCCC
>NZ_JAMXOC010000015.1 GCF_024721265.1 Ohessyouella blattaphilus
GGTACGTACGGTGCTGTGAGAGGACGGCGGTTAGTCACCGCCTCCTACTCGATATGTAGGAGAATATAAAGGATATGTTACGAAAGTGTACAAAAAAGGATGAAAAGGCAATACTTGAGTATCTACAGGAAGATTACTGTTACAATTTATTAATGATTGCCGATGTCGTGAATTACGGGTTTGACAGTCGCGCCCAGCGAATCTACTGCCACGAAGCAGAAGGAAAGATGGCCGCGGTTTATCTCTGTTTTTATAAGACTCTTCATATTTACTCTCAAGCCAATCACGTCAACCGAGAAGATGTGGTTTCTTTGGTTGAAGAGTATTCACCGGATTACATTGTTGGTAAGGAGGCGCTTGTAAACGAATTGAGGCGTGGGCTAGTCGGCTTTGAACATTACCAAGAGGAGATTTATCTGTTGCAAAACGATAAGCGCCTAAAAGAGGGCTGCGAGGGCGTGGAGATGGTTAATGAAAAGGTTCTCGGAGAGATTGCGGAGTTTATGAAAGGGGTAGACAAGGAGAAGAAGTTCTATACTTCGAAAAGGGTTATGAAGGAGCGTTACGAGTACGGTTTTACGAAGCATTATGTGTTCCGCTGTGATGGTCAAATCGTGGCTCACGGCAACGTAGCTGCTAGTACGGATAGAATTGTTTTAATTGATAATGTTGCCGCTAAAAGTGGCTTTCGGGACTTGGAGTATGGGGAGAAGATTATCAGCTGTATGGCACGGGAAGCAATGGCGAAAGGTCAGGAAGTCTGCTGCTTTCTCGATCAGAAGGCGGATAAAAAGCGTTATCAGGAATTAGGCTTTCAGTACTACGGCACCTGGGACCGGTTGGTGGCGAGAAGGCGTCCGCAAGAACGGGCCACTTACATCTCAATTTACAACTGGCTTCGGGAGGACATCGTTTCGGGCATTTACCAGACAGATAGCTTAATGCCGTCAGAGAACGTTTTGTCGGAAAAATACAATGTCAGCCGCAACACCCTTAGACAAGCCTTGACGCTGCTTAATACGGAAGGTTATATTAGAAAGCAACAGGGAAAAGGCTCTATTGTCACCTACAATGCGAAGAAAAAGACGCGGTTTTATAACTACCTTAAGGACGATGCCTTAGAAGAGGTGGTCAAGGTGGAGTATGAACTGGGGGAAGACGTCAGTACTTGGTGTCCTAGGAAGAGCTATATTGGGGAAGTGGACGGCGAAATTCTTTGTAGCCGCATCAGCTATTACGGCAAAGAAGAGCTTCTAGGCATGAGTTTTCTGCAAATTCCCGTACAGATTCTCCGGATTTACGGAGTGGACTTAGAATCCCCCCAGGAGATTCGCGACTTTATTTCTAAGGGAATATACTATTTAGGCGCCGGTGCGGAACTGGTAATCGAGCCTTTTGAAGCCAGTGAACAAATTAGCGAACGCTTTGGGGTTCAAGCAGGAACCTCCCTTCTTAATATAGATCAAAAACTTTATGATGGGTGTCATCGTCTGTTAGGAATTATTAGATACTATTTTCGCGGGGGCAAGTACCGAATTCATTACGAAAGATAACGAGGAGAGAAGTAAAGATGCGAATAGATGAGCTTTTTAAAAAGAAAAAACCGGTAGTTTCCTTTGAAGTCTTCCCGCCGAAGAAGGCTGAAGGTATGAAAAAGATGGAGGAGACGCTAGACATCTTAAGTGAGCTTGGACCGGATTTTATCAGTGTGACCTTTGGGGCTGGTGGTAGCTCCAACAATAATCGGACGATTGAACTGGCAAAAATGATTAAGGAACGTTCAGGAGTGTCGCCGGTGGTTCACCTAACTAGCCTTCACTACGACCGAGAGGAAATCGATGAGTTTGCCGAAGTTCTTAAAGAGAATGGTCTTGAGAATGTGTTGGCACTTAGAGGGGATCAAAACCCGAACGTTAGAACTAAGACGGACTTTAAATACGCTTCGGATTTGACGGCATATCTAAAAGAAAAGAATTACTTCTGCATTGGTGGCGGTTGTTATCCAGAGGTTCATCCAGAGGCGCAAGGACCGGAAGAGGATTTACTTAACCTAAAGAAAAAGGTAGAATCAGGGTGTGACTTTCTCGTATCTCAGCTCTTTTTTGATAACGATAATTTCATGGCGTTTAAAGAACAGGTGCGCGCAGAGGGAATTACGACCCCGATTACCGCCGGGATTATGCCGGCTACCAATAAAGCGGGCGTAGAGCGGATGGTTTCTCTATGCGGCGCTCAGTTTCCTGAACGTTTTCAGCGGATTGTGAACAAATACGAGAATAATAAAGAGGGGCTATTTGAGGCCGGGATTTATTATGCGATTTCTCAGGTGATTGACTTAATTGCCAGAGATGTGGAGGGGATTCATATCTACACCTTAAACAATCCGGTGATTGCCAGAAAGATTACCGAGGGTATTAAGTATTTGATTTAATTATTTCTAGTCTAAGGGAGAAAGATAGATGGTATCTATGGAAGAGTTTCGGGAGTACTTAGATGAAGCCTGCGAGCAGATTCCGGAGGAATATTATGGGGAATTAAACGGCGGTGTGCTACTCCGAGAAGAGGTGAAAATCCATCCAAAGAGCAATGGTGACGAGCTTAAAATAATGGGCGAGTACGTATATTCCCGAACCATGGGGAGGCTTATTTATATTTATTACGGCTCGTTTATTGCGGTTTATGGAGAGGCTTCTAAGGAGTTGTTAAAAAGAGAAATAAAGCATACGCTAGAGCATGAATTAACCCATCACCTGGAGTCTTTGGCCGGAGAAAAGGACCTGGAAATCGCTGACGAAATCCAGATCCATAGATATTTGGAAAGAAAGTAGTCTCTAGTCTAAGTAGAGGGTTCTAAGAGCAGACTTTGTATGGGCGTCAAGCTTTAGCCGGCGTTCGAGATAATTATCGATACTGCCTTCAAGGTCAAGCATCGTATGTAGAGCGGCGGCGAGATACTCTTCGTCAACACCCATAAAGACTCTCATCGCTTCGATAGTGTCGTCGCCAGCGTTCATATCCTGGGCACTTTTTATCATGTGTTCCACTTCTGGCTGTAAGAATTCGCTAGTGGCCAGATAGTCTTCCATAATATCGTCAAGGGAGACGCCTAAAGTATAGAGGAGGATGGCGGTACCGATGCCTACTCTATCTTTACCAGCACTACAGTGCCAGAGATAGGCGCCGTTACTAGGCTTGGCTAGTAGGTGCAAAAATTCGCTGTATTTTGTGGCAGAGTAGTCACTTGTAATAATTTCTTTATAAAGGTTAGTCATCGACTCGTGAGCATCCTGGGCGGCGCTCAGGAGTTTTTTGTCGCTTTCTTCATCGTGAGTGATGCCAAGGGTCTCGTCTTTGATGATTTCTAAAGGTGTCGCTCTCACTAAGTTAAGAGCCGGGTCGGGACGTTCCCTTCGTTCCTTTTCTGTGCGAAAATCGATAATGTCCCGGAGGTTATAATCACCAGTTAAGAGCTCTTTGTCATCGTGGCCAAGAAAGTAGAGCTGGCCGCTGCGATAGAGCTGCTTGTGGCGGATACGACCGCCATCCTGGGTGGTAATACCACCAAGGTCTCTGGTGTTGTACACTTTTTGTAAGGGAATACGTTTACTGATGTTCATTTTTAAAAACCTCTTTCTTGTGATATACTGTGGTTATGATAAAAGCAATAGTATTTGATATGGATGGACTTCTTTTTGATTCGGAACGAATCGTCAAGCGGTCTTGGGATATCGCCGGCGAAGAACTAAATATGGGTAATCTAGGTGAACATATTTATCAGACCATCGGTCTTAATGTAAATGGACGCCGAGCGTATTTTGCCAAGGCTCTAGGGGACGATTTTCCTTTTGATGACTTTGCTGATAAAACGCGGATTGCTTTTGGTGAAATTGCGAGCCGTGAAGGGGTTCCTCTAAAAGCAGGCGCCCTAGAGCTTCTACAGTACGGAAAGAATCACGGACTTAAAATGGCCGTGGCTTCCTCCTCGCGCCGAGCCTATGGTGAAAATCTGCTTAAAAGTGGCGGCATTAGCGACTTCTTTTCGGTGATGGTCTTTGGCGATATGGTGAAAAAAGCCAAGCCGGATCCAGAGATCTATCAGCGTGCCTGCGCGCTTCTAAAGGTAGAAGTACGCCAGGCCATCGCCCTAGAAGACTCGCCAAATGGGATTCTCTCCGCTTACCGAGCAGGACTTGCGCCCATTATGGTGCCTGATTTAGTAGAACCAAGTGAGGAAATCCGCCGCCTTACAGAAGCGGTACTCCCCTCTCTAGGAGAAGTCAAAGCTTATTTAGCGGCTGAAGCGGCAAGAAGCACCACACGGTAGGACGAGACCGGTGTCCGTTACCGGTAAGCCGATTTCATCGGCGGTAATCTGACCACCAAAGTCTTTTAGTTCGGTCGCTAGCATATAGGTAAGAACTGCTGGGGCTAAGCCGGTAGTATAGGAGTTAATCAGAAAGAAAAGGGGCTCTTTACTGAGAATTTTCCGACAGGCTTTAATTAGAGGGTGAATGGCATCTTCGATTTTCCAGATTTCCCCTTTGGGTCCGCGGCCGTAAGAAGGCGGGTCCATGATAATGGCGTCGTAGGTATTTCCCCGCCGCTGTTCTCTTTCAACAAACTTAAGACAGTCATCTACGAGCCACCGAATCGGTTTATCAATAAGACCGGATGAGGTGGCGTTTTCTTTGGCCCAAGCAACCATTCCTTTAGAAGCGTCCACGTGGGTTACGCTAGCTCCGGCAGCGGCAGCGGCTAGAGTAGCGCCTCCGGTGTAGGCAAACAAGTTAAGGACCCTTATGCTACGGCCGCTCTTACGGATTTTCTCCCCAAACCAGTCCCAGTTGGTGGCTTGTTCGGGAAAAATTCCGGTGTGCTTAAAGTTAAAGGGCTTAAGGTTGAAGGTCAGTTCGCCGTAGTGAATCTGCCACTGTTCTGGCAAATCGATGAATTCCCACTCGCCGCCCCCCTTCTTACTGCGGTGGTAGTGGGCATTTATCTGTCCCCAGCGGGGATCGGTTTTCGGGGTGTTCCAAATCACCTGAGGATCGGGACGAATGAGGCGATAATCTCCAAACCGCTCTAGTTTTTCTCCATCGCTGCAATCTAGTACTTCATAATCTTTCCATTGATCGGCTAACCACATAATTTACTCGCTTTCTATTATTCACTAATTGCTATTAATATACCATAATCAGCGGGTGGGGGAAAGGTATAGAAATTATCTATAAGTGATGGATTCTATAAAAACCGTCTATTTGCCCTACTGTAGTTATGGATTTATTATGTAAATAAGGGTAACTATTAAGGAGGTTTTTTGATGTTTATCGATTTACATATGCACGAGCGGACCTTTTCGCCAGATAGCCATTTGCGTTTGGCAGAAATCGTTCGTCTTAGTAAAGAAAAAGGCTTAGACGGAATCTGTATTACCGATCACGATAATATGGGGCTTAAAGAGTATGCCAAGGCCTATTCTCGGGAGCAGAACTTTCCCATATTCGTCGGGATTGAGTATTATTCTCTGGAAGGGGATATTGTGGCCTTTGGGCTTGACCGGTATCCCAAGAAGCGGGTGAGCGCCCAGGGGTTTATCGACCTGGTGAAGGCCCAGGGCGGGATCTGCTTTGGGGCTCATCCTTTTCGCGATAACAATCGGGGGCTAGAAGAACACTTGCTGAGGGTAAATGGTCTTGACGGTATTGAAGTTCTCAATGGCAGTACGTCATATGAAGCGTGTAAAAAAGCCGAAGCCTATGCTAGGTATTTAAAGCTTACCCCAGTGGGCTCGAGTGATTGCCACACAACCGAAAAGGTGGGAGTCTTTGCCACGTATTTTCCTGAGCAGGTGAAAACGATGGCGGACTTTATCAGGGTCTTTAAAGAGGGGAATTTGCAACCGGCCTATTACGACGGTGAGCGGTACGTAAAGGCGATAAATACTAATTTACCTTTCAAACAATCAGTGATAGAATATATCTATAATTAAACTAGGAGGTATAAGGATGATTACGGTAGATGCCAGGGGATTTGCTTGTCCAGAGCCCGTTATTAGAACGAAGAAGGCGCTAGACGTGGCCGGTACAGACGAGGTAGTAGAGGTTCTCGTTGACAATGAGATTTCCTTAGCCAATGTTAGTAAATTTGGTAATGACGCTGGGGCTAAGGTGACCACGAAGAAAGTAGGTGACGGTCATTTTCGGGTGCTTTTAGAGTTAGGCGAAAGCAGAAGCTCACAAAAGGAGACCGATCAGAGGACCATAGCGGTGATCGACTCGGAGACGATGGGTGAAGGGAGCGAAGAGCTAGGAAAAGTCCTGATGAAAGGGTTCGTTTACGCCCTTAGCCAATTAGACGTGCTACCAGATAAAGTGCTTTTCTATAATGGCGGTGCTAAGCTTACGTGTACGGGTAGCGATTCTTTAGAAGATCTACAGTATATGGAAGGGGAGGGCGTAGAGATTATGACTTGCGGCACCTGCCTTGATTTTTTCAAGCTTAAAGAAGAGCTAAGTGTGGGCCAGGTTACCAATATGTATAGCATTGTGGAGGCGATGAATAGCGCTGACCATATTATGAAACCGTAAGGAGATAAATTGTGGAAAAGATTAGATTGACATCACTTAGTAAGACCGCTGGCTGAGCTGCCAAATTTGGTCCAGAGACCCTCGCTCAGGTGCTGAGCGAGTTACCGGGATTTACCGATCCCAATTTAATCGTGGGCATTGAGACTTCAGACGATGCGGCGATTTATAAAATCAATGACGAAGTAGCGATGATTCAGACTTTGGATTTTTTCACCCCGATTGTGGATGATCCTTATATGTTTGGTCAGATTGCCGCAGCCAATTCTTTAAGCGATGTCTGGGCAATGGGCGGCGACCCGAAGGTGGCCCTCAATATTGTGGCTTTTCCGGCCTGTCTTGATGTGGCGATTTTAGGAGAAATCTTAAAAGGCGGGGCCGATAAGGTGAAAGAAGCGGGTGCTGTCTTAGTGGGCGGTCACACGATACAAGACGATGAGCCTAAGTACGGCTTAAGCGTGTCAGGATTCGTCCATCCAGATAAGATTTTTAAAAACTATGGCTGCCAGGCGGGGGATGCTTTGATTCTCACGAAGCAAATCGGTAGTGGAATTATCAATACGGCTATTAAAGGCGAGATTGCTTCGGAGCAGGCGATAACAGAGGCTCAGGAGACGATGGCAGCTCTGAATAAGAAGGCCAAAGAAGTGGCAGCAAAGTACCAGGTGTCGGCTTGCACGGATATCACCGGGTTTGGGCTCTTAGGCCACTGCGCGGAGATGGCGGGAGCCAGTAACGTAACGTTTTCCCTGACGGCTCAGGATATTCCTTTGATGGCAGAAGCTGCAAGTTATGCCAAAATGGGCTTTATCCCTGCCGGTGCCTATAAGAATCGTGAGTTTACCAGGAATCAAGTGGATGCGGGTGACTTACCGGAGTATTATTTGGATCTCTTTTACGATCCCCAGACTTCAGGAGGCTTGCTTTTAAGCGTTCCCGGGGCGCAAAAAGAAGCGCTGATGAGCGATTTGCTAGGGGCAGGCCTTTCCACGAAGGTGGCGGTGATTGGCGAGGTTCAGGATAAGCAGGAGAAGTTGATAAATTTGAGGTAAAAGGTTGGTATGAGTATGGATAAGAATCAAATATTTCGTAAAATTCCTAAAGTAGACGTTCTTTTAGAGAAGGAAAAGATTGCCGAAATGGTAAACCATTACGGACGCAAGAACGTTATGGCAGGGATTACAGAAGAGTTGGGGCGGCTGCGAGAGGCACTGGGAAAGGTGCAGGACGAAGTGGCAGCAGGAAAGGCCTTAGCAGACTTAGAGGACAAAATAGCGAAAAATGTGGAGAAGCGGACGAAGCCGCGGATGGAACTGGTGATTAATGCCACCGGGACGGTGCTTCATACGAATCTTGGTCGGGCGCCCATCGCCTATAACCACGTAATGGAGCTGGTACAAAAAATTAGCGGTTATTCAAATCTAGAATACGATATCACGGCCGGAAAAAGAGGAGAGCGTTATGCTCACTTCGAGAAGCTTTTGTGTGAACTCACCGGGGCTGAGGCGGCGATGGCAGTAAATAATAACGCCTCTTCCGTGCTGTTGATTCTAAATAGTCTGGCGAAAGATAAGGAAGCGATCGTCTCTCGCGGAGAGTTGATTGAAATCGGCGGGAAGTTTCGCATTCCTGACGTGATGGAAGCCAGTGGGGCGACGATGGTGTCGGTGGGGACGACCAATAAGACTCACCTTGAGGACTACGAGGAGGCGATTACCGAAGAGACGGCGGCTATTCTCAAGGTTCATACGAGCAATTACCGCATTGTTGGGTTTACGGAGAGTGTGACGATTGACGAATTGACACCGCTAGCAAAAGCCCATGACGTTCCGGTAGTGGAAGATTTGGGAAGTGGGGTGCTAATCGATTTAAGTAAGTACGGCTTAAGCTATGAGCCAACGGTACAGGATTCCATTCGCAGCGGTGCCGATGTGGTTTGCTTTAGCGGCGATAAACTCCTGGGTGGCCCCCAGGCCGGAATTATTGTAGGTAAGAAGAAGTATATTGATAGGATGAAGAAGAACCAGCTAACAAGAGCGCTACGAATTGATAAATTTACGGCAGCCGCGCTAGAGCTGACCTTGCTTGAGTACTTATCGGAGGAAAAGGCTATTCAGAATATCCCTACCCTTAGGATGATTACCAAGTCTGCCGAGGCGGTAAAAAAAGAAGCCCAGAAGCTTCTGGGAGTTCTTGAAAAATACGATTTTAATGCTGAAATAGAGCTAGTTTCTCTCGAATCGCAAATCGGTGGCGGGTCGCTTCCGTTAGAGCGTTTGCCGGGCTATGGTGTAGCGATTGTTCCAAAGGAGATTTCAGTGGCAACTTTTGAAGAGCGGTTGCGAAAGCTACCAGTGCCCATTATTGCCCGCGTGGCGGATAATAAGCTCCTTCTCGATGTACGGACGATTGAACCGAGTCAGTATAACATCATCGGTGATATGTTAGAGAGTATGGAGGCTTTTGGAAAATGAAGCATATAATTGTAGGAACGGCTGGCCATATCGATCACGGGAAGACTACCCTTATTCGTGCGTTAACGGGACGCAATACGGACCGCTTAGAAGAAGAGCAGCGCCGGGGAATCACCATCGATTTAGGGTTTACGTATTTTGATTTAGCAAAGGATAAGCGAGTGGGTATCATTGATGTCCCCGGCCATGAAAAGTTTGTGGGCAACATGGTTGCCGGTGTGGTGGGGATGGACTTGGTTCTCCTAGTAATCGCTGCCGATGAAGGGATTATGCCTCAGACTAGGGAGCATATGGACATTCTCCATCTTCTTGGTATTGACAAATGCATTGTGGTGCTGAATAAGTGCGATCTGGTGGATGAGGAGTGGCTAGAGCTTGTGAGGGACGAAATAAAGGAAGAATTTACAGGTACTTTTCTTGAAAAAGCACCTGTTGTTTGTGTGTCTGCGGCGACAGGAGCGGGGATTCCCCAGCTGAGCGATGAAATCGACCAGATGACAACAGCAGTAGCCAGAGAAGCGACGGGTGCAGGAGTACCCCGCCTGCCGGTAGACCGAGTGTTTACCCTTTCTGGCTTTGGCACAGTAGTAACCGGTACCTTGATTGCCGGACACGTTAAAAAAGAAGATTTGATGATGGTCTACCCTGGGGAACAGGAATGTCGTATCCGCAGTCTGCAAGTTCACGGGGAGAATGCAGAAGAAGTGGCGGCCGGACAGCGAGTGGCCGTTAATATTTCGAACCTGAAGAAGAAAGAGATTAAAAGAGGTGCAGTTCTAGCGAAGCCTAACAGTATGAAGGCTACGGATTTATTAGATGTAAAGCTAGAGATGCTCCCTAGTTCCCTGCGGGTATTGACGACCAACATGCGCTTGCATTTTTTCACGGGTACCAGTGAGGTGTTAGCTAGAGCAGTGCTGCTTGAAGGGGAGGAAATTGGTCCTGGAGAGTCTGCTTACGTGACGCTACGCCTAGAAGAGAAAATCGCCGTTAGAAATGGCGACCGGTTTGTGGTTCGCTTCTATTCGCCTTTAGAGACCATTGGCGGCGGGGTGATTCTAGAAGCGAATCCAGCAAGCAAGAAAAGGGATAAGGCTAAGGTGGCAGCTACCCTTAAGCAAAAAGAAGCAGGGGATCCCCGAGATGTTGTGCTTTTGCAGGTGGCAGAGCGGGGACATCGGCCGCTAGGGCTTCAGGAGCTGGCTAAAGCCTTAGGTAGTGCCCCTGATGAAGTGAAGCAATATGCGAAAGAATTAGAGGGCGAAGAGCGCTTAGTTATTTTAAGCTTAGCGAAAGAGGAGTACTATCTAGAAGCAGAACAATGCCGGGAGATGGAGCGAGAAGTAATCGCAAGCTTAACGGCCTACGAAGAGAAGTATCCTTATCGTTACGGACAGAAAAAGGCAGAGGTTCTTACCGCCCTTTTTAAAGGCATGAAACCAGGGGTTTTTGATGCTTTGATTGAGAGGATGGTAGCCGCAGGTGAGATTAAGCGCCAAGAGGAATATTTATCTACGATAGCCTTTGAAATAAAGGAAGACGAGACGTATACCACCGTTCGCCAGCGCTTGCTATCCGCTTTTGATGCGGCAAAGTATGATTTTATCCGCTACCGGGAGCTTGATTTTGGCAAAATCTCAGAAGGGGTGGTAGATGATATCCTGCAGGTGCTAGTTGTGGGCGGTGAAGTGGTGAAGATTAACGACGACTTCTTTACCTTAGCTAGCTTAATGGACGGGGCAAAGACCATCGTGGAACAGCAATTGGCGGCTGATGGAGTCATTACCATTGCTCAGGTCCGAGATCTGTTTCATACCAGTAGGAAAAGCGCCAAACCGATTCTTGAGTATATGGACGGAATTAAGGTGACGAAGAAGACCGGCGGTGAGAGTGAAAGGGTGGCATTTAAATGAATCTAAAACAACTAGAGGCGTTTGTGAAAGTGGCAGAGCTTAGGAACTATTCTAAGGCGGCAAAACAGATGTATCTTACTCAGCCCACCGTTAGCGCTCATATTTTTTCTTTGGAAAAGGAGCTGGAGACCCGGCTTTTTATTAGAAGTACGAAAGAGGTGTACTTAACGGATGAAGGGAAGATGCTCTATAAGTATGCCAAGGAAATGGTGGATTTAGAAGCGAAGATAAAAGAGAGCTTTTCTAGAAACGAGGAAGCTGGAAGTAGTGGCATCACCATCGCTGCCTCCACCATTCCCTCCCAGTATTTGCTCCCAGGGCTACTATCAGAGTTTAGTAAAAAGTATCCTGGCGAGCAGATTAAGATTATGGAGGCGGATTCTGGTGGGGTAGTGGAGAGTATTGTTGACCACCGGGTGGACGTCGGCTTTACCGGAACGGTACTAGAAAAGAAGCATTGTACGTATATTCCTTTTTATCAAGATGAGCTGGTGATTATTACTCCTAATACGGAAAAGTACCGGAAACGAAAGAATGCTTCCGATATTGCTTGGCTTAAGGAAGAGAATATTATCTTCCGCGAGGAGGGCTCAGGGACGCGAAAAGAGGCAGAAAAGCAACTGGTGGCAGCAGGGATTGCGCTAGAGGAATTAAAGGTGATTGCCAGTATGGAGAATCAAGAGACGATTAAAAATTCGGTAGCCCAGGGGATGGGGATATCGGTTCTGTCAAAGCTTGCGGCAACGGAAGAGGTAGAGGCAGGTAAACTGCTGGCGTTTACCATACCGGGAACGACAGGTGGCAGAAGTATTAACTTAGTGTATAACAAAAACTATCCACTAACCAAGACGGTTCAGCGGTTTATTAAGGTGGTTAAGGAAAGTGGAGAGTCATTTAGATAATCTATAAGTGGATTAATCTATTAAAGAAAACGATTAGCGTAAAGGATGGGAGCAAACTATAATACTCTCATAAGGTGATTAGGATGATTTATATGGATAACGCAGCCACTAGTATGAGAAAGCCAAAAGAGGTGACCTCGGCGGTTACAAGGGCGATGACGTCTATCGGTAACGCCGGGCGCGGGGTTAACGATGCTTCTTTAGAAGCAGCTCGGGAAATCTATGAAACTCGTAGTTTACTAGCAAGGCTTTTCGGAGTCAAAGATCCCAAGCAAATTGCGTTTACTAGCAATTCGACCATGAGTCTTAATATGGCGATTAAAGGCTTGCTTGTTCCTGGTGATCATGTGATCACTACCATCCAGGAACATAATTCTGTCCTTAGGCCCTTATACGAATTAGAAGCATTAGGCGTTTCCCTTTCCATTGTGGGTGCCGATGAAAAGGGGAAGACGACTGTTGACGATATAAAAAAAGCCATTCGGCATAACACCAAGTATATCATCACGACCCATGCTTCTAATTTAACAGGAAATGCCCTCCCAGTGGCCGAAATTGGCGCTTTGGCGAGGGAGAATGGCCTTATTTATATTGTGGATGCCTCTCAGAGTGCAGGTGTCCTGCCCCTAGATGTGGAGGCGATGAAGATAGACGTGCTCTGCTTTACGGGACACAAAAGTCTCTATGGCCCCCAAGGGACTGGTGGGATATATGTAAGCGAACAACTTAAGATGCGTCCTTTGGTGGTGGGCGGGACCGGTGTTCAGACCTTTCGCCATGAGCAGCCCCCAGAGATGCCCACTCACCTTGAAGCAGGGACCCTTAATGGACACGGTATTGCTGGACTGAAAGCGGGAGTGACCTTCGTCCTTGAAAGAGGGGTTGAGGCGATCAGAGAACGAGAGCTAGCACTAGCCCAGATGTTTAGAAAGGGAATAGCCGATCTTCCAGGGATACAACTATACGGAGATTTTGAAGAGGAGCTTCGCTGTCCGATTGTCAGCTTTAATGTAGGGGATTATGACTCCGGTGAAGTTGGCGATGAGCTTTTGCAAGAGTACGGTATTATCACCCGTACCGGCGGCCACTGTGCCCCTCTTTTACATAAGCATTTTGGGACGGAGTCGCGAGGGATGATTCGCTTTAGTTTTTCTCACTTTAACACCGATGAAGAGGTTGCAAAAGCAATAACGGCCATCAAGATAATCACAACAGAATAAGTCGTTTTAGGAGGAGAAGAAAGTGAGTGTAGCAAATTCGAAATGGAAATTATTAGTCATAGGCGCTATTTGTGGCTTAATTGCAGTATGTCTGGCTATTTTTGGCAACCCCGCCAATATGGCCTTTTGTATTGCCTGCTTTATCAGAGATACCGCTGGTGCCTTAGGGCTTCATCAGGCAGAGGTGGTGCAGTACGCTAGACCCGAAACCATCGGTTTAGTAATCGGGGCGTTTCTCATCTCTTTTGCCACAAAAGAGTATAAAAGTACCGGCGGCTCGTCGCCGATGATTCGCTTTATCTTAGGTTTTTGTATGATGGTAGGTGCGCTCATCTTTTTAGGCTGTCCTCTACGAATGATTTTGCGGATGTCGGCAGGTGATTTGACCGCCTGGATTGCTCTTATTGGTTTTATCCTGGGAATTGGCACGGGGGTTATCTTTCTAAAAGGCGGCTTTAGTCTCGGCCGCGCGTATGAAACCAGCAAGCTTAGCGGCATGGTTATTTCCCTACTTTCGCTAGCTATCCTACTCTTGGCGGTGGGGACTAACTTGTTAAAGCAAAGTACAGCAGGGCCAGGAAGCATGCACGCTCCTATTATCATGTCTCTTATTGGTGGGTTGCTTTTTGGCGCCTTGGCCCAAAAGGCACGAATCTGTTTTGCCGGAAGCATTCGTGACGTGATTTTGCTTCGCAATTTTGACCTTTTAAGCGCTGTTGTTGGGTTGTTTGTGGTGATGCTAATCTACAACCTCGCCTCGGGGAATTTTGCTTTAGGTATGAATACCCCAGGAATCATCGCTCACTCGGAGCACCTCTGGAATATCCTGGGCATGTATGTGGTCGGTTTGGCGGCGGTACTAGCTGGCGGCTGTCCCTTACGTCAACTGATTCTCGCAGGTCAAGGCTCGAATGACTCAGCAGTCACGGTTCTAGGAATGCTGATAGGCGCCGCAATCTGTCATAACTTCGGTTTGGCTAGTAGCGGGACTTCGGTCAATCCAGAGACGAAAGAGCTAATCAAAGGAGCGGTTACTACGAATGGAAAAGTAGCCTGTATCATCTGTATCGTCGTGCTTTTGGTGATTGCTTTTGTAAGTAAACGGCAAACGAAAGCAGCTTCCAATTAGGGGATAAATGGAGTATTATAGGAAGGTAGGTATAAATATCATGAAAGTTGTAGATGCGAGAGGACTATCCTGTCCAGAGCCGATTATGCTGACGAATGAAGCGTTAAAAAGCGAAAGCGCGGTAACGGTATTAGTTGACGAGGCTCATCAAAAGACCAATGTGGAGAAATTTGCCAGTGAAAAAGGCAAGAAAACCTCGGTTACCGATAAGGACGGATACTTCGAAATCATCGTCGAGTAAAGAAGAATGCGAAAAAAAGAATTAAAACTGGTGGTAACCTTTCATACAACGGCAGAAGCAATGGCTTTAGAGAAAGCGGCCAAGGAAAGAAGCCTTTTGGGACGGATGATACCGGTTCCCAGAGAATTGTCTTCAGGTTGTGGCATCTCCTGGACATCTCCTTTAGAGCTTAGAGAAGAGCTGTTATCCTTAATGGAAGAGTTACAGATAGAAAAAGATGAGATTCATGAAATTATGGTATAAAAAAAGAGCGACGCGAGTCGCTCTTTTTTTCATTCTATTCGTTTAAAAACCTTCAACAAATTTATCCAATAAGCTAGGCAGTAAGCGATCACTGTACTCGGTAAGGGAGAACTTGCCCTTATAGAGAGCGTAATCGTACAACAAAGCACGCTCAAACATGGCGTAGTAGTGTAAAAGCAAGTCGGCGGAAGATGTCTTTTTAAATTCACCATTTGCCATACCTTCTTCGATAATCTCGAGAATCCATTTGAAATAAAATCTCTTTTTATCGGATAACGAACGCTTATCCTTAGTCACAAGCTGTGAGGAATAGAGATAAGCTAAAATCTCAGTATCGATTTTGTGTTCAATCATGTCAAAGAGCGCATGATTCAAATACCGTAGCTTCTCGTAAGCCGAGAGGCTATGATCGATGGTTTCATACAGTTCCTTATACATGTCGTCAAAAAGGTAGGAAAGAGAATTTAGAAGGCTCTCCTTGCCTTTGAAATAGTGGTAAAAGGTCCCTTTTGAGGTTTTTGAGGAGACGATAATTTCTTCAACAGTGGTCTTATCGTAGCCGTTCTTATGAAAAAGGTTCCACGCTGCCTTTACAATTCTGCTTTTAGTTGATTGCCTCTTTTTTGGCATGTTTGCTCCTATCCAACAACGAAGCCGTACTTAAGTGGGTCGTCTCCGTCGATTACGTATGTTGCTTCACCGGTTACATATGCACTACCAGTAATCTGCGGGACTACAGCCTTGAAATCGCCGATGTTGGTCTCTTCTAAGATCACACCCTTAAACTGTGAGCCGATAAAACTTTCATATACGAATGGCTCGCCGATGCCGATTTCGTCTCTAGCGTAAAGAGTTGCTAGCTTAGCGCTAGTTCCCGTACCGCAAGGTGAACGGTCAGCCATCCGATCCCCAAAGATAACCACGTTGCGCTTATCAGCACCAGGAGTATCTGTATCTGAGTAAATTTCGCATAAATCAACAGTTGTAATATCAAGAGTAGGATGCTTCATCTCTACTTCTTTATTAACTGCTTCAATCATCTTCATGCCGAAATCGGTTAGAGCAGGGATGTTCTTTGGTTCAATGGCCATGCCCAGTTGATCCGCTTTTACCAGGGCGAAAAAGCTTCCGCCAAAGGAAATGTCATAAGTAATCTCTTTCCCGTCGATGGTGGTCTTTAAGTTTTCTTTGTACAGAAAAGCAGGAACATTAGTTAAAGTTACATTAAGAACTTTCCCGTCCTTAACTTCGGCTTTTGTCTTAATGATGCCGGCAGGAGCTTCTAAAGTAACCTCAGTAAAAGGCTCTTTTGCTTCCACAAGACCGCTCTCGATTAAAGCGGTAACTGTACCGATAGTACCGTGGCCACACATATTAAGATATTCTCCAGTATCCATAAAGAAAACTGCAAAATCAGCTTCTTTACTAATTGGCTCGGTTACGTAAGCGCCGAACATATCGTGATGTCCCCTTGGCTCAAACATCAGTGCTTGACGATACTTGTCATAATTCTTGTGAAGATAGTTCTTGCGTTCAATAGGTGTATCTCCCTTTAGCTCTGGAAAGCCAGAGAAAAGAATTCGCGTGAATTCACCTACTGTGTGGGTGTCGATAGCCTTAAAAGATGCTTCGTACGCATCAAGGTTCAACTTGGGTTTCAGTTCCATTTTGAATACCTCCTTTGAAGTTAAATGATTTGATTCCTATAGAAAAAATCTATAGGTTGCTTTATCTAAACATCTCAGATTTCCCCTTCTTCGATGTTTTAGCCATACCAATTTTTTTCTAGAATGGTTAGTTTTTTAACGATTAGACCGTATTCTAGACCCTTGTTCAGTTTTGTAATCACATTATCGCCGAAAATCCCCTAAAAGTCAATGTTTTTTAAGAATTTTAAAAATAACTTTTAGGTGTTGAAATACTGAAAAAAGTATGTTACATTAAATAAACAAAATGTCTATTTTTTGGGGGTAGATGGGTGTCTGGTGTGCCTCCTAGTCTTCAAAACTAGTGTAGGGCGTTAAGAGCGTCCTGGGTGGGTTCGATTCCCACATGCCTCCGCCAAAAAAAGATTTTTAACTTTAGAGTGTAGTTAATTAAACGACAAAGTTTTTATAGAATATTTATATAAGTATTACAATTTGGGTAATGTTTTTGAGGTATTATAATTACATAAAGAAAAGGAGAATGCGTGTCATGGGAAATGTGCAACTGTTGTTAAGGCAACATGTAGGAGCGCCTTGTGCAGCCATTGTGAAAGTAGGCGACAAGGTGGAAAAGGGGACTCTGATTGCTACACCGACCGGGCTGGGGGCTAATATCCATTCTAGTGTCTACGGCGAAGTGGTCGAGGTTTTGGAGGACCGGATCATTATTAAACCGGACGAAGAACAACCGGATGCTTTTGTGAAAATCAAAGAGGGAACACCTCTAGAGATGATCAAAGAAGCAGGACTTGTAGGTATGGGCGGTGCTGGATTCCCAACAGGAGTAAAGCTTGATACCAAGATTCCAGGAGGAGCGTTCCTAGTAAACGCGGCAGAGTGTGAGACGGGTCTTGTGCATAATGTGCGCCAGATTGAAGAAGACTTTGCGAGAACCCTTCGCGGCCTGAAGTATGCTATGGAAATTACCGAAGCGGCGAAAGGTATTTTTGCCATTAAGGCGAAGAACGAAAAGGCAGTGGCAGTTATTCGCGAAGCCATTAAAGACGAGCCGAATATTTTCATTCACCTGTTAGCGGATATTTACCCATCAGGAGAAGAGCGGGCGGTCATTAGAGAATGTCTTGGAGTTACCCTAGGCGTGGATAAGTTGCCTTCGGCAGCCAATGCTGCTGTCGCTAACGTAGAGACGCTTTTGCGTATTACTGAGGCGATTGAAGACAGAAAGCCTTGTTTTAGTAAGAATTTGACGGTTATCGGCCATTTAAACGATGGCAACAAACCACACGTATATTTCGATGTTCCGGTAGGTACATCTGTTGGCGAATTGATTGAGAAGTCAAGCGGTATCGAAGAGCCTTACGGCGAGATTATCCTAGGTGGACCTTTTACTGGTAAACCAACGACGGTTGATACTCCGATTACTAAGACCACAGGCGGTATTGTGGTAACCATGGAGTTTATGGATTTACATCAGGCGCCAACGGGAATCTTAATCTGTGCTTGTAGTGGCAATGAGGAGCGGATGCGCGATGTTGTTAGTAAGTATAATGGTAAAGTGTGCTCCGTTACTATGTGTAAGCAAGCGGTAGAGATGAAGAGCGGTGCTCTTAAATGTGAAGACCCAGGGAATTGCCCAGGGCAAGCGGAAAAGGTTCTGAAGATGAAGAAAGACGGTGCCGAATACATTGTGATTGGTAACTGTTCTGACTGTTCTAATACGGTTATGGGCTCAGCACCTAAAATGGGACTGAAAGTCATTCATCAAACAGACCACGTTATGCGGACGATTGGTCACGCGATTTACCGGAAATTACGTATTTCCAAACAGGTACCACAACTGCCAAACGGCAAATAATATTTGGTATTACTGTTTTAAGCGATAATAGAAAGTGATTGTCCCCGAAACTTTCACTTCCTGCGCAGGAGCTAACAAAGAGAGGTCTGCATCTTCGCTTAGAACTGTATATATACTAGCTATGAAGTATAGTAGTGACAAAGTACAAGGAGGGAAACAATATGTCAATCACAGCTGAAACAGCAAAAGCTCACGCAAATGATCCAGCGGTACTTTGCTGTAGAAGAGAAGCGGGAACGGTTATCTCAGTGTCTGATCTTGAAGATCCGGCGATCTTTGATGATCTAGTGGATTCTGGACTTTTGAATCTGGATGGCGCACTTACTATTGAACAAGTAGTTGGCGCGACACTTAAAGAGACAAGAGATTCACTCCAACCGTTGACAGCAGATGTTCTTGATGGAGTAAAAGCAAGCTCAGCTCCAGCAGCACCTGCAGAAGAAGCACCAGAAGAAGAGGTGGCAGCACCGGTATTACCAGCAGGCGCGCCAGTTGCAGCAGCAGGTGGCGTACTGAAAATTCACATTGGTGAAGGTAAGGATATCGATCTTGAGATTCCAGTGGGAGCAATAGGTGCAGCTGGCGCAGTAGCACCAGGAGTAGCTGGGGCAGTGGCACCGGTAGCGGCAGCAGCTGAAGCTGCAGTAGCAGGTGAAGAAGTGGTAGTTAGAACCTTAACTAGAAAACACTTTAACATCACCGAAGTTAAGAGAGGACCAGAGACGAAGATCGAAGGAACAACTCTTTACATTCGCGAAGGTATTGAGAAAGAAGCTGTTGATAGCCAAAACTTGGTTGTTGACTTGAAAGTGGATATTATTACTCCAGATAAGTATCATACCTATTCAGAAACGGTAATGGACGTACAACCAATCGCTACCAAAGAAGGCGATTCAGAGGTTGGTAGCGGCGTGACTCGCGTGCTTGACGGCGTTATTATGATGGTAACAGGTACCGATGCTAATGGTGTTCAAATTGGTGAATTCGGTTCTTCAGAAGGATACTTAGACGAGAATATCATGTGGGGACGTCCAGGTTGTCCAGAGAAGGGTGAAATCTTTATTAAAACCCAAGTGACGATTAAAGAAGGCACGAACATGGAGAGACCAGGACCTTTAGCAGCTCATGCAGCAACGGACCACATTACGCAGGAAATCCGTGAAGTGATGAAGAAGTTAGACGAGTCTCTCGTGGTAGATAGCGAAGAGTTTAAGCAAGTTAGAAGACCGGGCATGAAGAAAGTGGTTATCGTTAAGGAAATCATGGGCCAAGGTGCTATGCATGATAACTTACTTCTACCAGTTGAGCCAGTAGGTATCTTAGGTGGAAAGCCAAACGTTGACTTAGGAAACGTACCGGTATGTGTATCTCCGCTTGAGTTATTAGATGGTTGTGTTCATGCACTTACCTGTATTGGACCAGCATCTAAAGAGATGTCTAGACACTACTGGAGAGAGCCATTAGTATTAGAAGCTCTTCACGATCCAGAAGTGGATTTGGCTGGTGTTATCTTAGTTGGTAGCCCACAAATTAACTCCGAAAAATTCTACGTTTCTAAACGTGTTGGTATGACTGTTGAGATGTTAGGAGCTGATGGTGCCTTCGTAACTACTGAAGGATTTGGTAACAACCACATCGACTTCGCAGCTCACCATGAAGAAATCGGTAAACGCGGTATTCCAGTTGTTGGTTTATCTTTCTGTGCAGTTCAAGGTGCTCTTGTTGTAGGTAACGAGTACATGACAGCTATGGTAGATAACAATAAATCAGAAGCTGGTATCGAGAATGAAGTTCTTGGCTGTAACACCCTTTGCCACGAAGATGGTATTCGGGCGTTAGCGATGCTTAAGGATGCAATGCTTGGGGAAGATATCAAGAAAGCTGAAAAAGCATGGAATCCAAACGTTAAATCAACCAACCTTGAGTTGATCTCTAATGTAACTGGAAAGCCAATCGAATTAGTAGAAAATGAGCAATCATTACCGATGAGCCAAAAACGTAAAGAAAAATATAGCTAGGAGACATTATGAATTACGGTGACAAAATCATTAAGATGGAAGGCGTGATCGTCGAAGTGCAAGACGGGGCTGTAGCCGTTGACCTTAAAGGAAGACTGGGATATTTGAAGGTGCCGATGCGGATGATGATTACGGATTATCCCCTTAAGGTAGGGCAAGAAGTGGAATGGAATATGAGTTTCATCGAACAGAAGGGCCCGGAAGTCAACGAGAAATATGTCAGCAACCTAGACATACAAAAGAAACGTATGGATAAGAACAAGGAGGTATAAAAATGAGTTTAACAGTAGTTAAAGGAATGCAATCTGAAATATTCGTTCCTATTACTCCACCGATGGTGTGGACTCCTGTTACAAAAGCGCTTAAAGATATGTCGATTGCTCTAGCAACGGCAGCAGGCGTTCATAAAAAAGAGCAGGAAAGATTTAATCTTGCTGGGGACTTTACCTGGAGAAAAATTGAAAACACCACACCTTCAAGCGATTTGATGGTATCTCATGGTGGTTACGATAATGCGGATGTTAATAAGGACATCAACTGTATGTTCCCGATTGACAGAATCCACGAATTAGCAGCAAGTGGTTTTATCAGAGCTTGTGCGCCTGTACACGCAGGTTTCATGGGTGGTGGTGGAAACCAAGAGAAGTTCAAGCATGAAACAGGACCGGCTATTGCGGAAATGTTTAAAGAAGAAGATGTTGATGCTGTTCTTCTTACAGCTGGCTGAGGCACCTGCCACCGCTCTGCAGTATTGGTGCAGAGAGCGATTGAAGAAGCTGGAATTCCAACTATTATTATTGCAGCTCTTCCGCCGGTTGTACGGCAAACAGGTACTCCAAGAGCTTCTGCTCCCCTCGTTCCGATGGGTGCAAACGCTGGAGAACCAAACAACCCAGAACAACAAACTGAAATTGTAAAAGCAACATTAGAATTACTCGAGACGATTGATCAACCGGGTAAAATTGTGCCATTGCCTTTCGAATATCACGCAAAGGTTTAGTATTTACACTTTCGTATAAGAGGCAGATGAATTCCATCTGCCTCTTTCTTGTGTAATAGGAGAGTTCTTCGAACTATCCTATTACACAAGAAAAACATATGGATGCGCACTTCGGCGCAATGAATCCTGTGCGAATGCACCCGCCGAAGGCGCAAGAATTTGCCAAGGCAAATTCTATTTTAATTAGGTATAAGGAGGCGAGAATTTTGGACGGTAAGGAGACAATCCTGAGACGTTTGGTCATTAAAGCGTTTCATATTGATGAGGTAAGCGTTGGTGAAGAAAACAGTGCAGGTACGACGGGAGTGATGACCGTTAATAAGGATGTTTTAGCATCTTTATCTAAGGATTACCCAGAGATAGAAAGCATTGATTTACAGGTGATTGCCCCTGGTGATCACGACCGCTACACGAATACGATTATGGATATTATCCCGATTTCCACGAAAGTGTTGGGAAATATTGGTGAGGGGATTACTCATACATTAACAGGTGTTTACGTAATGCTGACGGGTGTGGACACGGTCGGTAAGCAGACCCACGAGTTTGGCTCTTCGGAAGGAAATCTAAAAGAGCAGTTGTATCTCAACCGGGCAGGAACGCCGGGCGATGATGATTATATAATCTCTTTTGACGTAACTTTGAAAGCAGGGATGGGACAGGAACGCCATGGCGTTGATGCGGCCCATAACGCTTGCGATCGTTTTGTACAAATCTTTCGCAATCAGCTGAAAAAGTTTAAAGGAGATTTGGCGACGGAACGTCACGAATTTTACGATAAGATTAAGCACGGAAAGAAGCGGGTGGCGATAATTAAGCAGGTAGCTGGCCAAGGCGCTATGTACGATATGCAGCTTTTTGCCAAAGAACCTTCTGGTATGGAAGGTGGGCGCTCGATTATCGACTTAGGAAACATGCCAGTTATAGTAACTCCGAATGAATACCGAGACGGTATTATTCGTTCGAAGCAATAGGAGGTAAAAAGAGATGGGAATAGGTCCTTCGACTAAAGAAACATCGCTTCACCACTTCCGGGACCCTTTGCTTGATGTGGTGGCAAATGATGACGATTTGGATTTAATGGGAATTATTATTGTGGGAACTCCTGACGGCAATGAAGAGAAAATGCTGGTGGGAACACGCACGGCGATTTGGTGTGAGTGCATGCGGACGGACGGCGTGATTATTTCTTCGGATGGTTGGGGAAACTCCGACGTGGACTTTACCAATACGGTAGAGCAACTCGGCATTCGCGGCATTCCGGTGACGGGGCTTAATTTTAGCGGTACCGTCGGCCAGTTCGTAGTAACGAATAAATACTTGGATGCGATTGTGGACATTAATAAAAGCGCGGAAGGCGTAGAAACCAACGTTGTTGGCGAAAATAACGTGGTGGAGTTGGATTGCCGCAAAGCGATGGCGATGCTTAAGCTTAAGATGCGGGAACAAAAGTAGCGCAGACAAGTATCGCTTGTTTTTAGAAAAGAAAAAGCACGACCGCAGTCGTGCTCTTTCTTTTTGGTATGTCATTGAGAGGTTTTCTGTTGCATTGCAGTTTTGTACATATACAAAGCTGGGGAATGCTCCTACAAAGAGGATGTATATATTAATTGGAGTCAACTGATGCAAGACGCTCTTGGGGGAAGCTGTCGGCAACAGTATCACTGCAATAACAACCGTTAGGTTAAAGTGCTTAAAAAAGTAATGTTTTAAGCGCCTTAAATATACCATTTATGTGCAATACTGTCAATTGATAATTTATAATCAGGATAAAAAAGAGAATATATAGTACAAAAAATGACATTTATAATAAAAATAAGTGTAAAAAACTGTAATACAACAAAACTTTAACGTGGTAACGTAAGAAAACAGCTAGAATAACACACTTTCCTTACCGAAATTTTTACGGTGAGGCGTAAATTTGATAAAATGTTTTTTGAAGCACAGAAAAGGGAGCCCAAGCAGGCTCCCTTTTTTATGTGATTTTAAGGTTATGAAGTCACGGTTTTTCTTGAATCGTTGATCATCATGAAACCTACGAGGAACATTACACATACCAAAATCCAGAACAATACGTTGAGTGGAAGGTTGGTAATAATTGTATAGGCAAGGAATACGCCGACACAACCAGCAGTAGCGTTCATTAATGCAGCAAAGCGGTCGTATTTACCGGCTTTGATAAATGCAAAACTTCCAGCGATCATTAGATAAGCACAAGAGCCCATCATAACTGGGAAAGCTGCGGTGATGTTCATGCCCATGATTGAACAAAGAGCGATACAAGGTGTGTAAAGACCAACACCGATCATCATAAGTGCACCAAGTACAAACTGAACAACACAAGCGATAACAAGTTTTACACCACTTAGACCAAGAGCAGTACCAGCTACACCGAAAGGTCCAACGCCTAATTGTCTCATAACCATGAGTACACCGAGAATAATAAGACAAACACCCATTCCTAAGCGAATCTTCTTAACATCCCAACCAACTAGGATACGTACACCGATAACAGCGCCAAGCATAGCGGCGATAATCATTGATGCAAGTGTAAGACCGTCCATGTCTACTGAACCAATGAAAAGCCAAGCTTCAAAACAAACAGGAAATGCATCGCCGACATTGAGAACACCTGGGATATATTCATCCTCACAGGTTTTTGTAAGTTTCATAGCGGCGGTGGTTGGTCCAAAAGAACCAATACCAAGTGTGTCTAACAGGTTCGCGACTAAGCCGATTATGCCTAAGATAATTCCCCTCTTTACGCTCAATCCCTTGAAATCTTCTTTGTGCTTGAAGCAGTCAACGATAAAGTAGAGTCCCATAGCAATGATGCCGACTAACATAATAAGACGTAAAATTAAAGCTACATTCATTCTTCATCCCTCCAGATTAATTAGTTTCTTGAAACTTTAAGATGCGGTAACGAACTGCAGAGTCTTTATTATACCCCGAATATAATAAGTTTTTTATAAATAGAGTTCGATACTAAAATATGCATCTTGAAAATTCGTTAATTACCATCATTATATTGCTCGTGGCAGAAATGAAATAGTGCCTCCCGACAATGGTCTTACTGAATTTTCAAGATGCACATTTTTTTTTAGAGAGCATCCTAAATTCTTTGTATTTATCATACTAAAAATAATGTTAAAAGTCAATCAATACGTGCGAAATGCTTAAATTAATCTTAAGAATATAGCCTTTACTTCTTTTTCTTTTTGCGACTAGCTACTTTTGCGTCGTGATCAAGTTCTGCTTTTTTCATATCTTGACGAAGGTTAAAGATCCTCTGTTTTATGGATGGGTTTACAGGTTTAAATTCTTTTCCGGTTGATAGCTGCATGAATGGGTAGAAATCATCTGCAGTGCCGGTGGTAAAAGAAGTTTTTTCAAAAACAAAAATATCACCATTGCCGACATAGAGATAGAAAAGGTCGTTATCGGCATAGAGTTCTTCGATGGAAAAATACTTGTAAGTGTCCGTATTACCGTCGTCGACAACAAATTGCGAGTGGCCGAAGGTGATGGTAATAGGGGTGTTGTTTCTATAATAAGTGTCTCTCGCTAAAAGGTTCCAGTACGTCAAATATGGTCTTCCTAGTGCGATTAAGATAACGAAGATGCCAAACGCCCAGCAGATAGCATAACCATAGGTGGGAGCGTTTAAAGCCCGTGGTAAGGTAAATAAGATAAGTGCCAAAATCGAAAAACGAAACATTAAGCGCCGTCCGGTGTTCTTGGCAAGCAGCTTCGCAAACCCTTTGAGTACATTTTTGGTATGCCCAGTATGCACCTCGTATAATACAGTCATAATTTTCCCCCTCAATAGCTCGTTCTCATGAATTCATACTGCTCATAATATTATAAGTTATCTTAAGGGGGTATACAAGCACTCTTTTTGAGCCTGCATGAGGAGCCGAAAAGCGACTTTAAAAAAATGAAAAAAGTGCTTGCAATCACTGTTTCAGTACGATATAATAACAAGGCTGTGACATGATAGCGTTGAAGCGTGAGGTTGCTACTTATAATAGTAGGTGTTCCGTGGAGCGAATGTCAAGTTAGGAAACTGACGACAAGTCACTGTACAAATCAAATGTCCACCGAAGTAGTGGAAACAACGTGTTTGTTACTCACGACACACACGGGAGAGTGTACAGTCACCGCTTGTCGTACTGATTTTAAAAAGTACGAAAAGGAGGCGACTTTTTTTATGGCAAATCAAGTAATGAGAATCACATTGAAGGCGTACGATCATCAATTGGTGGATGCGTCCGCAAAGAAGATCATCGAGACTGTAAAGAAGAATGGTGCGAAAGTGAGTGGTCCTGTGCCACTACCTACTAAAAAAGAAGTAGTTACTATTCTAAGAGCGGTACATAAGTACAAAGACTCTAGAGAGCAGTTCGAGCAAAGAACTCATAAGAGATTGATCGATATTCAGACACCAACACAAAAAACGGTTGATTCATTGTCTAGATTAGACATTCCCGCTGGTGTTCACATCGACATCAAAATGAAAAATAAGTAAACCTAGAGTACTTAACGAATGTGTAACATGAGTTTAGTACGAAGGTTGTTCGAAGGAACTTAGCGAGGTGTTATCGAGCTTAGTGAATCGAACTTCCTTATCAACTAATGTAGGATGAACGCCTCGTGCGTTCCGCTGTATATTACAGGAGGTAGTAATAATGAAGAAAGCAATCTTAGCTACAAAAGTCGGAATGACTCAGATTTTTAGCGAAGATGGATCCATCACTCCAGTAACCGTACTTCAGGCTGGTCCATGTGTGGTAACACAGATTAAGACGGAAGAAAACGATGGTTACAGTGCAGTTCAAGTTGGATTCGTAGATAAGAAAGACAAGTCAGTTAACAAAGACAAAAGCGGTAGTAAAGAAATCGTTCACCGTCACGGAGCTACAAAAGCAGAACAAGGACACTTCAAGAAAGCTGGCGTAAGCAGCAAGAGATTTGTTAAAGAGTTCAAACTTGAAGGTGAATTTGAATTAGCGCAGGAAATCAAAGCAGATATTTTCGAAGCGGGCGACAAGATCGATGCGACGGCGATTTCTAAAGGTAAAGGTTTCCAAGGTGCGATTAAAAGACATAATCAACACAGAGGACCTATGACACATGGTTCTAAGTTCCACCGTCACGCTGGATCTAATGGTTCTGCATCTGACCCATCTAAAGTATTTAAAGGTAAGAAGATGCCAGGACACATGGGAAGTAAGAGAATTACCATCCAAAACTTAGAAGTTGTTCGCGTTGATGCGGAAAATAACTTACTTTTGGTTAAGGGTTCTGTACCAGGACCGAAGAAGTCTCTTGTAACTATTAAAGAAGCGGTTAAAGGGAACTAGATACCATAATAGGAAGGAGGACGTATCAGATGGCTAAAGTATCTGTTTACAATATCGAAGGAAAAGAAGTCGGATCTATGGACTTAAACGATGCCATTTTCGGTGTTGAAGTTAATGAACACTTAGTACACATGGCAGTTGTTAACCAACTTGCAAATAATCGTCAAGGAACTCAGAAAGCGAAAACTCGCGCTGAAGTTCGTGGCGGTGGTAGAAAACCATGGAGACAAAAAGGAACGGGTCATGCAAGACAAGGTTCTACAAGATCTCCTCAATGGACAGGTGGTGGTGTAGTATTCGCCCCGACTCCAAGAGATTATTCATTTAAGATGAATAAGAAAGAGAAGAGAGCAGCTCTTAAGTCTGCACTTAGCTCAGTAGTAGCTGATAACAAGTTCATCGTTATCGATGAAATGAACTTCGGCGAAGCAAAGACCAAAGAATTCAAAAAGATTTTGGATAACTTAGAAGTAAACAAAGCACTTGTTGTGTTAGAAGACGGAAATGTAAACGCTGAATTATCTGCTAGAAACTTAAGCAAGGTTAAGACGGCTAAGACGAATACAATCAATGTATACGACGTAATGAAGTACAACACCGTTATCGCGACAAAGGCTGCTGTTGCAAATATTGAGGAGGTGTACGCATAATGGCTAATTTAAAATATTATGATGTAATCCTTGAACCAATCGTAACTGAGAAGAGCATGGAGCTGATGGGCGAAAAGAAATACACATTTATCGTTCATACAGAATCAACAAAATCTCAGATTAAAGAAGCAGTTGAAAAAATGTTCCCAGGAACAAAGGTAAAGAATGTTAACACTATGAACCAAAACGGTAAGAAGAAAAGAGTTCGTGGTAAGATGGCATACGGAACCACTCCTAAGACGAAAAAAGCGATTGTTCAGCTAACAGCTGAAAGCAAAGAAATCGAGATTTTCCAGGGGTTATAAACTGTAAAATATTCGGTGCAATTCCGTGATAAAAATAATTAGTAGATTCGAAAGGAGATTCACAATGGGAATCAAAACATATCGCCCATATACGCCTTCTAGAAGACAAATGACCGGATCTGATTTTGCCGAAGTGACAAAGTCAACTCCAGAGAAGTCTTTACTTGCTCCTAAGAAAAGAAAGGCTGGACGTAACAATCAAGGTAAAATTACCGTTAGACACCGCGGCGGCGGCGCTAAGAAACAATACAGAATCATCGACTTCAAGAGAAGAAAAGATGGTATTCAAGCAAAAGTAGTTGGGATTGAATATGATCCAAACAGAACAGCTAACATCGCACTTATCTGCTACGCAGACGGCGAGAAAGCTTACATCTTAGCTCCAGAAGGACTTAAGGTTGGCAGCAAGCTGATGAATGGACCAGAAGCGGAAATCCGTGTTGGAAACTGTTTGCCACTAGCAGACATTCCGGTTGGTACTCAAATTCACAACATCGAAATGTACCCAGGTAAGGGTGGACAGCTTGTACGCTCTGCTGGTAACTCAGCACAGCTAATGGCGAAAGAAGGAAAGTATGCAACCCTTCGTCTTCCTTCAGGGGAAATGAGAATGGTACCGATCATCTGTAGAGCAACTATCGGTGAAGTTGGTAATGGCGATCACAGCCTTATTAACATCGGTAAAGCAGGACGTAAACGTCACATGGGATTCAGACCTACCGTTCGTGGTTCTGTAATGAACCCGAATGACCATCCACACGGTGGTGGTGAAGGTAAGACTGGTATCGGCCGTCCAGGTCCGAGTACTCCTTGGGGTAAACCAGCACTTGGTTTGAAGACGAGAAAGAAAAACAAAGCTTCTAACAAGATGATTGTCAGAAGAAGAGACGGTAAAAGCGTTAAATAATAAGTTTTCAAGGAGGAAAAACCTATGTCACGTTCAGTGAAAAAAGGACCATTTGCAGACACAAGTTTGCTAAAGAAAATTGATGCTATGAACGAAGCCGGCGAAAAAAATGTTGTAAAAACATGGTCTCGTCGTTCGACAATTTTCCCGACGATGGTTGGACATACAATTGCCGTACATGACGGCAGAAAACACGTGCCTGTATACGTAACCGAAGATATGGTTGGTCATAAGCTGGGAGAGTTCGTTGCTACCAGAACTTACAGAGGACACGGAAAAGACGATAAAAAATCTAAGTTGAAATAAACATTTGTTGAAAGGAGGGTTCATCCATGGCAAAAGGACATAGATCCCAAATCAAAAGAGAAAGAAATGCGAATAAAGATACCAGACCTTCTGCGAAATTATCTTATGCCAGGGTTTCCGTACAAAAAGCGTGTTTCGTACTGGATGCCATTAGAGGCAAGGATGTGACAAGCGCTCTTGGGCTACTTACATATAACCCGCGTTACGCTTCAAGCTTAATTAAAAAACTGTTAGAGTCAGCAATCGCAAATGCTGAAAATAACAACGGAATGAATAGAGAGAACCTTTACATTGCAGCATGTTATGCAGATAAAGGACCTACAATGAAGCGAATCAGACCTAGAGCACAAGGTAGAGCTTACAGAATCGAAAAGAGAATGAGCCACATTACCTTGGTATTGGACGAAAGATAAGGAGGAAGATCATGGGACAAAAAGTTAATCCTCATGGGTTAAGAGTCGGAATTATTAACGACTGGGATTCTAAGTGGTATGCAGAAAAAGATTTTGCTGATAACTTAGTTGAAGACCATGCTATTAGAAAATATCTGAAGAAAAGATTATTCAGCGCTGGCATCTCTAAGATGGAAATCGAAAGAGCGTCTGACCGCGTGAAAATCACGATCTATACTGCTAAACCAGGTGTTGTTATCGGTAAAGGTGGTGCTGAGATCGAAAAAGTTAAAAAAGAATTAGCACAGTTCACAGATAAGAAGTTAGTTGTGGACATTAAAGAAGTAAAGAGACCGGACAAAGATGCTCAACTTGTTGCTGAGAATATCGCAGCACAGCTTGAAAACCGTATCTCGTTCCGTCGTGCAATGAAATCTAGCATGGCAAGAACCATGAAAGCAGGCGCTTACGGAGTTAAGACTTGTGTATCAGGACGTCTTGGCGGTGCTGATATGGCGCGTACAGAGTTCTATAGCGAGGGTAATATTCCTCTACAGACACTGCGTGCAGACATTGATTATGGATTCGCAGAAGCTGATACTACCTTCGGTAAGGTCGGTGTAAAAGTATGGATTTATAAAGGTGAAATTCTTCCGGAAAAAGCGAACAAGGAAGGGAGCGATAAATAATGTTAATGCCTAAAAGAGTTAAAAGACGTAAACAATTCCGTGGCTCCATGAAAGGTAAAGCGACTCGCGGAAATACAATTACTTACGGAGAATATGGTATTGTAGCTGCAGAGCCTTGTTGGATTCGTTCCAACCAAATCGAAGCAGCTCGTATCGCAATGACCCGTTACATCAAGCGTGGTGGTCAAGTTTGGATTAAGATTTTCCCAGACAAACCGGTAACGAAAAAACCTGCTGAAGTTCGTATGGGTAAAGGTAAAGGTTCCCTTGAATTTTGGGTAGCAGTAGTTAAGCCAGGCCGTGTAATGTTTGAAATTGCAGGTGTACCCGAAGAAGTGGCAAGAGAAGCACTTCGTCTTGCCGTTCACAAGTTACCTTGTAAGTGTAAGATCGTTTCTCGTGCAGATTTAGAAGGCGGTGATAACAGTGAAAATTAATACATTTGTTGAAGGTTTAAAAGCAAAAACAGCCGCAGAGCTGAATGAAGAATTAGTAGCTGCAAAGAAAGAGCTTTTCAATTTAAGATTCCAAAACGCAACGAATCAGTTAGATAACACTAGTAGAATTAAGGAAGTAAGAAAGAACATTGCCAGAATTCAAACTGTTATTACTGAGAAGTCAAAAGTTGCTGAATAATAGGGAAGGAGCAAAAAACTGTGGACAGAAACTTAAGAAAAACCCGAGTTGGGAAAGTTGTTAGTAATAAAATGGATAAAACCATAACAGTTGCTGTTGTAGATCACGTTAAGCATCCTCTTTATAAGAAAATCATCAAGAAAACTTATAAATTGAAAGCTCACGATGAAAATAACGATTGCAACATTGGCGATAAAGTTAAAGTAATGGAAACAAGACCTCTTTCAAAAGATAAGAGATGGAGACTTGTAGAAGTTATGGAAAAAGCAAAATAGTATAAGGAGGGAAACCTGCATGATACAACAAGAAAGCAGACTTAGAGTGGCAGACAACACCGGCGCTAAAGAACTACTTTGTATCCGTGTTCTCGGTGGATCAACCAGAAGATATGCCACAATTGGTGATGTTATCGTTGCAACTGTTAAAGATGCAACACCAGGCGGCGTTGTTAAAAAAGGTGATGTAGTAAAAGCCGTTGTTGTACGTACAAAATATAGTACTCGTCGTAAGGACGGATCATATATTAGTTTTGATGAAAATGCTGCTGTAATTTTAAAAGACGATATGACTCCGAGAGGAACCCGTATCTTCGGACCTGTAGCCAGAGAGCTCCGCGACAAAAGTTTCATGAGAATCGTGTCCTTAGCTCCGGAAGTACTTTAAGGGAGGTAGCAAGAGATGGCATTACACAAAATCAAAAAAGGCGATATGGTTAAAATTATCGCTGGTAAAGATAAAGATAAAGAAGGTAAGGTTATCGCCGTTAACACGAAGGACAAGAAAGTAGTTGTCGAAGGCGTTAACATGGTTACGAAACACTCTAAACCGAGTGCTCAGAACCAAGCAGGCGGTATCATCAATAAAGAAGCACCAATCGATTCTTCAAACGTTATGTACTTACATAAAGGTAAGCCAACGAGAATTGGCGTGAAGATGGATGGTGACAAAAAAGTTCGTTTCGCTAAGGCAACTGGCGATATCATCGACTAATTTGAAGAAAGGAGATATAGGCTTTGAGTAGATTAAAAGAAGAATACCAAAACACCATTGCTGATGCGATGATGAAAAAGTTTGGTTACAAGAATAAAATGGAAATCCCTAAGCTCGACAAGATTGTCGTAAATATGGGTGTTGGCGAAGCTAAAGATAATGTTAAAGTTCTTGAAACAGCTGTCGCTGATATGGAAAAAATTACCGGCCAAAAAGCTGTAATCTGTAAAGCAAAGAGATCCGTAGCTAACTTCAAATTAAGAGAAGGTATGCCTATCGGATGTAAAGTTACTTTAAGAGGAGAAAGAATGTATGAGTTCTTAGACAGACTTGTAAATCTTGCCCTTCCTCGTGTACGTGACTTTAGAGGTATCAACCCGAACGCTTTCGACGGACGTGGAAACTACTCTTTAGGTGTTAAAGAGCAACTTATTTTCCCGGAAATCGAATACGATAAAGTAGATAAAGTTCGCGGAATGGATATCATTTTCGTAACAACTGCTAAAACAGACGAAGAGGCACGTGAATTGTTGACTCAGTTTAACATGCCGTTCACTAAATAAGGAGGTAAATAATGGCTAAAACAGCAATGAAATTAAAACAACAACGTAAGCAAAAGTTCTCAACCAGAGAATACAATCGTTGTCGCATCTGTGGTCGTCCACATGCATATTTAAGAAAATATGGAATCTGCCGTATTTGCTTCCGCGAATTGGCATACAAAGGACAAATACCGGGCGTTAGAAAAGCCAGCTGGTAAGATAGGAAGGAGGACATTCACATGGGTATGAGCGATCCAATTGCAGATATGCTTACAAGAATTCGTAATGCAAATACTGCTAAACACGATACAGTAGAGATTCCTGCATCTAAGATGAAAGTCGCAATCGCTGACATTTTAGCAAATGAAGGCTACATCACAAAGTACGAAGTTAAAGAAGATGGCAACTTTAAGAAGATTGTCGTAACTTTAAAGTACGGTGCAGATAAAAATGAAAAAGTAATTACAGGTTTGAAGAGAATTTCCAAACCAGGACTTCGTGTATATGCGAACAGTACTGAACTTCCTAGAGTATTAGGTGGTCTTGGTACCGCGATTATTTCTACAAATCAAGGTGTTATCACCGATAAAGAGGCGAGAAATAAAGGCGTAGGCGGAGAGGTTCTTTGCTTTATATGGTAATTTCCCTGCGGAAAATTATCATAAGGAAACACCATGCAACTGAAAACAGGGATATCCCTGAAAATTTAAGTTAATTTAAGGAGGAACGGTAGTTATGTCACGTATAGGTAGACTGCCAATCCCAATTCCTGCAGGCGTAACTGTAGATATTGGGTCAAATAATAAAGTGACCGTTAAAGGTCCTAAGGGAGAGCTTGCAAAAGAACTTCCAACAGAGATGGAAATTAAAATGGAGGGCGCAGAAGTCCTCGTTACTAGACCAAACGACTTGAAGAAGATGAAGTCTCTTCACGGTTTGACTAGAACTTTAATCAATAACATGGTTGTTGGTGTAACTGACGGCTATGAAAAAGTATTAGAAGTAAACGGTGTTGGTTACCGTGCAGCTAAGCAGGGCAACAAATTGACACTGAGCCTTGGATACTCTCATCCAGTAGAGATGGAAGATCCTGAAGGTGTAGAAACTGTCCTTGAAGGACAAAACAAGATTACTGTAAAAGGTATCGACAAAGAAAAAGTTGGCCAATACGCAGCTGAGATCAGAGATAAGAGAAGACCGGAACCATACAAAGGTAAAGGTATTAAGTATGCTGATGAAGTTATTAGACGTAAAGTTGGTAAGACTGGTAAGAAATAAGAAAGGAGAGTGTGACAATGGTTAATAAAAAGAATAGATCAAAAGTACGTGTTGGAAAACATAAGAAAATCCGTAACCGTTTCAGTGGTACTCCTGAGTGCCCAAGATTAGCTGTATTCAGAAGCAATAGCCACATGTATGCGCAAATCATCGACGATACGGTTGGTAACACTTTAGTATCTGCATCCACTCTTCAAAAAGATGTGAACGCAAATCTGGATAAGACCAACGACGTTAAAGCAGCCGCTGCCTTAGGGGAAGCGATTGCAAAGAAAGCAGCAGATAAAGGGATTAAGGATGTAGTCTTTGATCGTGGCGGCTTTATATATCAAGGAAAGATTCAAGCATTAGCTGACGCAGCCAGAGAAGCTGGGCTTAATTTCTAGAAGGAGGACGATTGTGAAACAAGAACGTATTGATGCTAGCCAAATGGAGTTAGCAGAAAAAGTGGTATCAATTAAACGTGTTACCAAAGTTGTTAAAGGTGGTCGTAACTTCAGATTTACAGCTCTCGTGGTTGTAGGTGATGGAAATGGCCATGTAGGCGCTGGTCTTGGAAAGGCTACGGAAATTCCGGAAGCTATCCGTAAAGGAAAAGAAGATGCAGCTAAAAACATGATCACGATAACCTTAGATGACAATGGTAGTATTACCCATGATTTTATCGGTAAATTCGGTGGAGCTTCTGTATTGCTTAAAAAGGCTCCAGACGGTACTGGTGTTATCGCTGGTGGACCGGCTCGTGCAGTTATTGAGATGGCTGGTATTAAAAACATCCGTACAAAGTCTCTAGGCTCAAACAACAAACAAAATGTTGTACTTGCAACGATTGAAGGATTGAAGCAAGTAAAGGCCCCGGAAGAAGTTGCAAAACTTCGCGGTAAATCTGTTGAAGAGATCTTAGGATAGGGAGGCAGATAAAATGGCAGACAAAAATTTAAAAATTACACTTGTTAAATCGACAATCGGTGCGATTCCAAAGCACAAGTTGACTGTCGAAGCGATGGGACTTAAGAAGTTAAACAAGACTGTAGAACTTCCTGATAACGCCGCTACAAGAGGCATGGTTAAACAAGTGCAACATTTAGTGAAAGTAGAAGAAGCTTAATATTAGATAGAAGGAGGTGTCACGATGGACTTATCAAGTTTAAGACCAGCAGATGGTGCTAAGCAAAGCAACAACTTCAGAAAAGGCCGTGGACATGCGTCTGGCAATGGAAAAACTGCTGGTAGAGGACACAAAGGCCAAAAGGCCCGTTCAGGTGGCGGAACCAGACCGGGATTTGAAGGCGGTCAAATGCCTTTATACAGAAGAATACCAAAGAGAGGTTTTACTTGTAGAAACTCTAAAGAAATCATTGGTATTAACTTAAGCGCCTTAGAAGTTTTCGATAATGATGCAGTAGTATCTGTGGATACATTAATCGAAGCCGGAATCGTAAAGAATCCGAAAGATGGTGTAAAAATTCTTGGAAACGGTGAGCTTACGAAGAAATTAACGGTTCAAGTTAATGCATTCAGTGCGAAAGCAGCAGAAAAAATCGAAGCCCTTGGCGGAAAAGCAGAGGTGATCTAATGTTAGATACATTCCGAAAAGCATTTACAATCAAAGACATACGTAAAAAGATTTTTTATACATTTTTGATGTTAATTGTAATAAGGATTGGCTCTGAATTACCTACACCTGGTGTAAACCGGGAATTTATTAAGAACTTTTTTGCAACCGCAACCGGTGACTCATTTAACTTCTTTAATGCGTTCACCGGTGGTTCCTTTGAACAAATGGCGGTATTTGCTTTAAGTATTACTCCATACATTACTTCTTCCATCATTATGCAGCTCTTAACAATTGCGATTCCTAAATTAGAGGAAATGCAAAAAGACGGCGAAGATGGTAGAAAGAAAATTCAAAAGATGACTCGCTATTTAACAGCAATTTTAGCTTTAGTGGAATCTTCAGCTATGGCAATCGGGTTTGGCCGTCAAGGACTCTTGGTGGACTACAACTTCGTAAATGCCGCAATTGTTGTTTTGACTTTAACAGCCGGTTCTACCTTCCTGATGTGGGTAGGTGAGAGAATTACGGAAAAGGGCGTAGGAAATGGTATTTCCATCGTCTTGATGATCAACATTCTTTCACGTATTCCTAACGACATGGTTAAGTTGTTTGAACAGTTTGTTAAGGGAAAGAGTATTGCTAAAGGTGGCCTAGCGGCTCTAATCATTATTGCAATAATCGTGGCCTTAGTTCTTTTTGTGGTCCTATTGCAAGGTGGTGAGCGCAAGATTGCCGTGCAGTATTCTCAGAAAGTAGTAGGTAGAAAGACCTACGGTGGACAATCTTCAAGCATTCCGATGAAGGTTAATACCGCTGGTGTGGTACCGATTATTTTCGCATCATCGCTGATGCAGTTCCCGATTATCATCGCTTCTTTCCTTGGAAAAGGTGAGGGTAAAGGAATTGGTAGCGAGATCTTAAAAGGCCTTAATCAAGGAAATTGGCTTGTTCCAGAGACGCTTAAGTACTCTTGGGGATTGTTAGTATATATCGCTTTGACAATTTTATTCGCATATTTCTACACTTCGATTACCTTTAATCCGTTAGAGATTGCTAATAACATGAAGAAAAGCGGTGGCTTTATCCCGGGTATTCGTCCAGGAAAGCCGACGGTAGATTATCTATCACACATCTTGCACTACATGGTATTTATCGGTGCTTGTGGTTTGGTAATTATCCAGGTGGTCCCAATTTTCTTTAACGGTGTGTTCGGTGCTAGCGTATCTTTTGCCGGTACTTCGCTCATCATTATCGTCAGCGTTATCTTAGAGACGATTAAGCAGATTGAAGCCCAGATGCTTGTGCGAAACTATAAAGGTTTTTTGAATAACTAGGAATTTTGACTCGCAGTGTTTTTGCTGCGGGTTAAAATGCTATAAGGAGAAATCAGATGAGAATAATTATGTTGGGTGCTCCTGGTGCCGGAAAAGGTACCCAGGCGAAAAAGATTGCGGAAAAGTATCATATTCCTCATATCTCAACAGGAGATATTTTTAGAGCAAACATTAAAGAGGGTACAGAGCTAGGAGCAAAGGCTAAGACCTTTATGGATCAGGGGCTTCTTGTTCCTGATGAATTAGTAGTTGAACTTGTTGTGGATAGACTGCGCCAGGATGACGCGAAGGAAGGTTACGTTCTTGATGGCTTCCCACGGACGATTCCTCAAGCAGAAGCATTAACCGCGGCTTTAAATGCCATCGGTGAAAAGATTGATTATGCTATTGATGTGGACGTGCCTGATGAGAATATCGTACGCCGTATGGGTGGCAGAAGAGCTTGTGTTGGCTGTGGTGCTACGTACCATCTAGAGTACAATCCGCCGAAGGTGGAAGGCATCTGCGACACCTGCGGAAAAGAGTTAATCTTACGGGATGATGATAAGCCAGAGACAGTAGCCAGGCGTTTGAGCGTTTATCATGAGCAAACACAACCACTAATTGAATATTATACGAAGGCGGGAGTTCTTAAAACCGTTGACGGAACTATTGACATCGACGATGTATTTGCAAACATCATCAGTATTTTAGGAGCATAGAATGGCGGTTACGATAAAGTCGCCTCGCGAGATAGAGCTTATGCGCGAGGCGGGAATTATACTTGAAAAAGTGCATAATGAGCTAGCAAAGGCGTTAAAGCCAGGGATGAGTACTCTCGATATTGATAAGCTAGGCGAAGAACTAATCAGAAGCTATGGCTGTATCCCGTCATTTTTAGACTATAACGGTTATCCGGCCTCTATCTGCGTTTCTGTAAACGAAGAAGTGGTTCATGGGATTCCCAGTGCGGATAGAATTATCCAAGACGGCGATATCGTTAGTCTGGATGCCGGGGTTATTCATCATGGCTATCACTCTGACGCTGCTAGAACTCACGGAGTAGGTGAAATTTCAGCGGCAGATCGCCAACTGATAGAAGTGACTCGTCAATCTTTCTTTGAAGGCATCAAGTATGCGAAAGAAGGCAATCATCTTTTTGATATCAGCAAGGCGATCGGCAATTATGCGGAGAGTTTTGGCTACGGCGTGGTAAAAGATCTTGTCGGTCACGGAATTGGGACGAAGTTACATGAGTCACCAGAGATTCCTAACTACGAAGTTCCACGACGAGGACTCGCTTTAAAGGCGGGGATGACCCTAGCGATTGAACCGATGATTAACGCCGGTACTTGGGAAGTGGAGTGGCTTGACGATGACTGGACGGTTATCTCAAGAGATTCTTCCAAATCGGCCCATTATGAAAATACAGTATTAATCACCAAAGGTGAACCAGAATTACTGACATGTACAAATACGAAGGAGAAATAAGATGTCTAAAGACGATGTAATTGAAATTGAAGGAATAGTAGTAGAAAAATTACCGAACGCCATGTTCCAGGTAGAACTGGAGAATGGACATCAAGTGCTTGCTCATATCAGTGGCAAGCTACGTATGAATTTTATTAAGATTTTACCAGGAGATAAAGTTACCTTAGAACTCTCTCCATACGATCTCTCAAAAGGCAGAATTATTTGGCGAGATAAATAGAGAAAAAGGATTGACTTCCATAGCCGTTTGCCTTATAATAGATAAGCGTGTTTCTGTCTAATTATAGGTGTGTAATGACGGAAAAGCGTGAGAAATAAAGGCATTGCAATGGATGAAAGGAGGATCACCATGAAGGTTAGATCATCAGTAAAACCAATTTGCGAAAAATGCAAAGTTATCAGAAGAAAAGGTAGCGTTCGCATTATTTGTGAAAATCCAAAGCATAAGCAAAGACAGGGTTAGAGCACTTAATGAGAACAAGCGCTAGGCGCGCAGTTCGAATTTAGTGAATCGAACTTCCTTATAAGAGGAACTTTGCAATATGCAACCAATTTAGGCGGCTGATATGACTGTGAAGGATGAGGCACCAGCTTTATAATGAAACACCGTGTTCACTAAACTCGAGAGAACCTCGTTAAGTGACCAGGTGTGTTTTCACACTAAGCTCGGGTAAAACCTCGCTAAGTGTTCACAGCATATTTAATATACAAGGACACTGGAGCATTAGATGGCCTCGTATATTGCTTACAATACCGACCGGTCATTAACTGCTAAGCAGTGGTCGGAAAGGGCATGAATACCGACATGCCTGGGTAGGGAAAAATACTTACCCCAATTTGAGACAATATCAATTAGAACAAAGAAAGTGGAGGAAATCACATGGCTCGTATAGCAGGTGTCGACTTACCAAGAGACAAACGTGTAGAAATCGGACTTACATACATCTACGGAATTGGTAGAGCAAGTGCAACTCGTATTCTACAAGAAGCAGGAGTAGATCCAGACATTCGTTGTCGCGATCTTACAACTGACGATGAAAAGAAAATTAGTAAAGTAATTGACGAAACGCAACAGGTTGAAGGTGATTTACGTCGTGAAATCGCTCTTAACATCAAGCGTCTTCAAGAAATTGGATGTTACAGAGGTATCCGTCACAGAAGAGGTCTTCCAGTTCGTGGTCAAAAGACTAAGACAAATGCAAGAACTCGTAAAGGACCGAAGAGAACAGTAGCCAATAAGAAAAAGTAGAGCACTTAGCGAACGCAAGCGAACTACATTATTAGAAATCGAAACATAGAGAAGAAAATAGAAAGTAGGTTAGTTTAATGGCAGCAAAAAAAGTTACGAAAAAAGTGACAAAAAAACGTGTCAAGAAAAACGTTGAACGCGGACAGGCTCATATCCAATCATCTTTTAACAACACTATCGTTACGTTAACAGATGCGCAAGGAAATGCTCTTTCATGGGCAAGTGCCGGTGGTCTGGGATTTAGAGGTTCAAAGAAATCTACTCCTTATGCAGCTCAGATGGCAGCTGAAACAGCAGCTAAAGCAGCATTAGTACATGGTTTGAAATCAGTAGACGTTATGGTTAAGGGACCAGGTTCAGGGAGAGAAGCAGCGATTCGTGCGCTTTCAGCAAACGGCATCGATGTAACAAGCATCAAGGACGTTACACCTGTACCACACAATGGTTGTCGCCCACCGAAACGTCGTAGAGTCTAATTTCATTATTAGGAAATTAATACGACTTCAATCTGATTTTAAAATATAGGAGGAAAACTTAATGGCAGTGAACAGAGTTCCGGTTCTTAAAAGATGTAGATCCTTAGGTATGGATCCAATCTACTTAGGAATTGATAAAAAATCTAACAGACAGTTAAAAAGAGCTAATAGAAAAATGAGCGAATACGGTCTTCAACTTCGCGAAAAGCAAAAAGCTAAATTTATCTATGGCGTTTTAGAAAAACCATTCAGAAACTACTACAAAAAAGCTAAGCGTATGAATGGTATGACAGGTGAGAACTTAATGCAACTTCTCGAAACCCGTCTTGATAACGTAATTTTCCGTATGGGTCTTGCTCGTACTCGTCGTGAAGCTAGACAGATCGTCGATCACAAGCACGTAACGATTAACGGTAAAGTTACGAACATCCCTTCTTACCTAGTAAGTGTTGGTGATGTAATCGAAATCAACGAAAAACACAAAGGATCGCCAAGATATGCGGCAATCACTGAAGTGACAGGTGGACGTCTTGTACCTGAGTGGTTAGACGTAGACCAAGAAGGTTTAAAAGGAACGATTAAAGAATTTCCAGCTAGAGATGCAATCGATGTGCCTGTAGATGAGATGTTAATCGTCGAGTTATACTCTAAATAATCCGAAACCCCACAGGAGGTGGCTTTAGTGTTTGATTTTAATAAACCAAATATAGAAATTGCAGAAATTTCTGAAGACAAAAAATATGGAAGATTTGTTGTTGAGCCTCTTGAGAGAGGTTACGGAACAACACTGGGAAATTCTCTTCGTAGAATTATGCTATCATCCTTGCCAGGTTCGGCAATCAGTCAGGTTAAAATCGATGGCGTTTTACACGAATTCAGTTCGATTCCAGGCGTTAAGGAAGATGTTACGGAAATCGTAATGAACTTAAAGTCTTTAGCAATTAAGAACACATCTGAGTCAGATGAGCCTAAGATTGCTTACATCGAATATGAGGGTGAAGGTGTGGTTACGGGCGCTGATATCCAGGTGGATTCAGACATCGAGATTATGAATCCCGAGACCGTAATTGCTACGTTAAGTGGCGGTGCCGACACAAAGCTTTACATGGAATTGACCATCACAGGTGGTAGAGGATATGTGAGTGCCGACAAGAACAAAAACGATGAACTACCGATCGCGGTGATCCCAATTGATTCTATTTACACACCGGTAGAACGTGTGAATTTAGCAGTTGAGAACACTCGTGTTGGTCAGATTACTGACTTTGATAAACTTACTCTAGATGTATACACCAACGGTACTTTAGAAGCAGACGAAGCGGTTAGCTTAGCTGCAAAAGTATTAAGTGAACATCTACGTCTCTTTGTTGATCTTTCGGAAGTGGCTCAGTCTGCGGAAGTAATGATTGAAAAAGAAGATGATGAGAAAGAAAAAGTACTGGAAATGAGCATTGATGAGCTTGAATTATCCGTACGTTCTTACAACTGCTTAAAGAGAGCAGGCATCAATACTGTAGAAGAGTTAACCAACAGAACTTCTGAAGATATGATGAAAGTAAGAAACTTAGGACGTAAGTCCCTAGAAGAAGTGTTAGCAAAGCTCGACGAACTTGGATTAAGCCTTAACAAGGACGGCGACGCGTAAATAAAATGAGCCTCCAGTAAGCCCGAAGATGCATGGAGACGCACCTTTTCATGGTAAGCCCGAAGAGCGCAGAAAGGGTGTTTAAGAAAGGATAAGAATAATGGCAAAATACAGAAAACTTGGCAGAACTTCTAGCCAAAGAAAAGCTTTATTAAGAAATCAAGTAACCGCTTTATTAAATCATGGTAAGATTAAGACTACTGACGCCAAAGCAAAAGAGATTAGAAAAACAGCTGAAAAGTTGATTGCTATGGCAGTTAAGGAAAAAGATAACTATGAAGAAGCTACTATCAAAGTGAAAGTAGCAAGAAAAGATAAAGACGGAAAACGCGTAAAAGAAGTTGTAGATGGCAAGAAAGTAACCGTTTATGACGAAGTTGAAAAGACCATTAAGAAAGACAAGCCAAGCAGATTGCATGCTCGTCGTCAAATGCTTAAGGTTCTTTACCCAGTAAAAGATGTGCCAACAGCTCAAGCTGGACGCAAGAAAAATACAAAAGAAATAGATTTAGTAGCAAAGCTTTTTGATGAGGTTGCTCCTAAATACGAAAACAGAAATGGCGGTTACACCAGAATCGTTAAGATTGGTCAACGTAAAGGTGATGCAGCTATGGAAGTACTAATTGAACTAGTATAATTAATTGGTTGGGGAGGTCGTTTTTTTAGAAAAACGACCTCCTCAATTGAAAAAAGTGTGTCCCCAGTGGGCATATTTTTTTTACAATCTTAGGAGATGGTGTTTATGAAACTAAGTAAAATTCATCATCTGGCGATTATTGTCTCTGATTATGAGAAGTCGAAGGACTTTTACGTAAACAAGCTAGGCTTAGAGATTATTAGGGAGAACTACCGCCAGGAGCGCGGAGACTATAAACTTGATTTACAGTTAGACGGTTGTGAGCTGGAAATCTTTTCGGGAAAGGGGAATCCGAAGCGACCAAGCTATCCAGAAGCCTATGGGCTAAGGCATCTAGCGTTTGCTGTAACCAATATTGAAGGGGTAATTACAGAATTAAAGGCAATGGGAATTGAGACAGAAGATGTGCGCACGGATGAAATCACAGGCAAGAAGATGACCTTTTTCTTTGACCCTGATGGTTTGCCCTTAGAACTGCACGAATAGCAAAGAGGAGGAATGAAGAGATGGCAGAAATTAGACCTTTTAAGGCAATACGTCCCCAGGTAGAACATGTAGCAGAAATGGCGGCCTTGCCCTACGACGTATATACCCGTCAGGAGGCGAAGAAAGCGGTGGCTGGAAGGCCTCTATCCTTTCTCAATATCGATCGCCCAGAGACCGCTTTTTCGGCGGATGCGGATATGTACGCACCGGAAGTATATGAGTCAGGTGCCGATTATTTAAAGAAGCTACAAAAAGAAGGTTATTATCAGAGTGAAGAATCACCAGCTTATTATTTGTACGAACTAACGATGAAAGGGCGAAGCCAGACGGGGCTTGTGGCCTGTTCAGCGATCAGTGATTACGAAAACGATATTATTAAAAAGCACGAAAATACTCTAAAAGCCAAAGAAGAAGATCGCATTCGTCATATTACTGCTTTAGGCGCTCAGACTGGTCCGATTTTCTTAGCTTATAAGGGTGTAGAGGCGATGAAAGGACTACAAGAAGAGATTAAGCAAACGCAGACACCTCTTTATGAATTTAGCGATGCTGATGAGGTTAGACAGCGCATATGGCTCATAGACGAACCAGAGACGGTTGCCAAGATAACCTCAATCTTTGAGGAAATTCCGGCCACGTATATTGCTGATGGACATCACCGAGCAGCTAGTGCCGTTGCTGTTGGTAAGAAGCTTAGAGAAGAGAATCCGGAGCATACAGGAAAAGAAGAATACAATTATTTCTTAAGCGTATTATTCGCTGCCGATGAACTGGAAATCATGGATTATAACCGGGTGATTAAGCGAAGTGTCGGTCTTACCGAAGACGAAACAATGGCAAAACTATTAGAGAAGTTTACCCTCCTTAAAAGTGCCAGCGCACCTTTAAAGCCAGAGAAGAAAGGCCAAGTGGCGCTCTTTATTGGTGAGGAGTGGTATTTGTTAGAAGAAAAGAGCGACTATGTGCTATCAGGTCCGGTAGATGGTATGGATGTATCTTATCTACAGCGGGAAGTACTCGGCCCCATCTTTGGGATTGAAGATCCAAAAACTGATAAAAACATCAGCTTTGTCGGCGGTATCAAAGGCCTTAAGGAATTAGAAAAGCAAGTTAAAGAAGGGGCACTCTGTGCTTTTGGCATGTATCCTACTTCGATGACGGAGCTCCTAGCAGTGGCAGATGGCGGACTATTAATGCCGCCAAAGTCAACCTGGTTTGAACCGAAGCTTCTAAGTGGAATCTTCATCCACTCACTAACAGACTAAATGAGAAAAAAGTGTGCCACCTTTCATAGGGGACACACTTTTTTCTCGTTTGGGAGGTCGTTTTCTTGCGAAAAACGACCTCCCCATCAGATTAGATGCCGTAGGTTGCGCTAGCACCTAATTGTTCTTCAATTCTTAACAGTTGATTGTATTTTGCTACGCGTTCGCTTCGACTTGGAGCACCGGTTTTGATTTGTCCAGTGTTAAGGGCTACCGCGAGATCAGCGATAGTAGTATCCTCTGTTTCACCGGAGCGGTGAGAAGCGATAGATGTATAACCGGCTCTGGCGGCCATTTTAATGGCTTCTAAGGTCTCAGAGACAGAACCGATTTGGTTAAGCTTAATGAGAATAGAATTGCCACTACCTTCTTCAATGCCCTTTTGTAGTCTAGTGGTATTCGTTACGAAGAGGTCGTCGCCAACAAGCTGAACTTTGTTACCGAGTTCAGCGGTCATATATTGCCAACCTTCCCAGTCTTCCTCGTCTAGACCGTCTTCAATAGAGAAGATGGGGTATTTATCGATTAGCGCTTTCCAATGAGCGACTAATTCTTTAGATGTATAAGTCTTACCTGATTTTGGTAACTTGTATTCGCCGATCTTACCAGTTTTCCATTCGCTTGAAGCAGCGTCCATAGCGATAAAGAAATCTTTGCCAGGTTCATAGCCAGCAGCTTTTACAGCCTCTAAGATGTATTCGATGGCCTCGTCGTCGCTAGCAAGATTGGGGGCAAACCCGCCTTCATCACCAACGCTAGTAGCTAGGCCTTTGCCCTTTAAAAGCTTCGCGAGAGCGTGAAAGACTTCTGTACTCCAGCGTAAAGCTTCCTTAAAATTCGGCGCGCCAATCGGCATAATCATAAATTCTTGCACATCCACCGTATTATCCGCGTGAGCACCGCCATTTAAAATGTTCATCATCGGTACCGGTAAGCGGTTGGCATTGACGCCGCCTAAGAAGCGGTATAAAGGTTCGCCAATTGCTGTGGCTGCGGCTCTTGCCGCCGCGATAGAAACGGCTAAAATAGCGTTGGCACCTAGGTTTGATTTATCCTTCGTACCGTCAGCGCGAATCATCGCCTGATCGATAGCGTACGTATCCGCCGCATCCATTCCCACTAAAACATCATTAATCGTCGTGTTGATATTTGAAACGGCCTTTTCGACCCCTTTGCCGCCAAATTTACTAGCATCGCCGTCGCGTAACTCTAAAGCCTCGAATTCGCCAGTAGAAGCGCCACTAGGTGCCGCTCCAAAGCCCACGGTGCCATCAACTAGATGGACCTCTGCTTCTACGGTAGGGTTTCCCCGAGAGTCGATGATTTCCCGGCCGATTATTTTTTCAATCTGTGTAAAATCCATGTTGTTACCTCCTTATATAAAGATTTTGATTTTGATTCTCAATTAGTTCCTTGCTTATATCATAGACCGTTTCCTTTAGTTTTACAAGTTAAAAAAGTCTAAAAATAATAGAGACTATCTTAAGTTCATAAATAGTCTCTATCGCTTTTGATTTTACAGTATTTACTTTTAGTAAAAAATATTTCCGCCAATATTGATGCCCACAGCACCGGAACCGACACAGTTGAAGCTATAACAATTGATAACCGCCGAGTGGCGTATACCAGCGGCTAGGTCATTAGCTGCTTGCAGACAGACGCCAGCAGGGCCTTTTTCCAAAATACGATTTAAGGCACCGTTCCAAGTGGGGCTAAATTGACCGCTTTGGAAGATTACCTCGGTAATGGAATTGGCATAACTTGGATGGGCTACCCGGTTCATAACTACAGTACCAACAGCGAGATTGCCATCGTAGTTTTGACCAGATTCAGCTTCTAAAAGTGCAGCAAAGAGAATTAACTCATCCCCAGGTACTTGGACAGGATCACTGGCCTTTTTAGCTTCGCCGATAACCCCTTGGAGTTCGGTGCTAGCACTTTCTAACTGGCTCTCTAAATCCGCAATTTGTGTCGTTAAATCAGCTTGTGCCTGAGTGAGGTGTTCCTGCTTCACATCGACCTCTTGCTGACGAGTTTCGACTAGTTCCCGGGCGTTCTTACAGTTATCGAGAATTTCCTTATCATAGGTGGTAACCGAATTGACGTACTCAGCATTAGCTAAAAAGTGAGAAATGCTTTGGGAATTCATTAAAAGTTCAAAGTAACCAAAATCACCGGTTTCGTAAACGATTTTAGCGCGAGCTTCCATCGCTTGTAGCTGCTGTTCCTCGTAAAGCTTCGCTGAAGCCAGATTAATCTGGGCTTGCTCAGTTTCTGCTTTTAAGCCTTCTAGCTCAGTCGTGATTTCTTGGAGCTGATTTTTCAGGGTTTCTAAATCCGTAGAAAGACTCTGAATGCTCGAGGTGGTTTCACCGCTAGGAGCGGCAGTAACAGAGATACTTCCGAGGGCTAACGCAAGACCTAAAATTAGGGCTGTTAGTGGAAGTGCGAAACGTTTTTTGATAATCATACAGTTTTCCTTTCCTGTAGATGGTTATCACCTAACCATGTAGCTCGATTTCGCTACTCAGGTAGCGAAACCGAGCTGCACGGGCTTCGCCCTATAAAGCGATGTATAATTTGTCTTTAGTGAGCAAGCTCCCAAAGGCAAATTATACATCGCTTTACATGGCTAGGTGGCAACCAAAAAATGCTTTTGAATTATACTACAAATTGCAAACAAAAGCAAGATTTGGTACAATGGATAAGGTTGTTAGAGAAAGGAAGAAAAGATGACGAAATATAATGGGATATATCCAGTTGTCCGTAAGGAAAATAGCTTTTCTGCCAAAGAATATCCAGTGGTAAAATTTCTCCCCGGTCTAGATGTCTTGTTTGTTAGAGAACAGGGCGGCGTGTACGAGTATTTACGGGATAAGGATTTGCCAAGTGATGCAGATGGGCTTTTAATGTACCAAGCTTCTCTACAGAATTTGAGTGAAATTATCGATTATTCGATTGTCCACACCCCCTATGGTGGGTTTGCCATTTTTAGCGATGATGAGTTTGAAGCAAGTGCTCTTTTATTTAAACAGATTTGGACGATGTGCGCGGAAAAATTAGCCGATGACCTCTTGGTGTTAGTGCCGGCTAATAATACGGTGTTATTTATTCCGAAAAATGGGCAAGGGCTTTTGCAAGATATGTTAGATCACGGGAAGAGCGTGTATGATTTGAGTGCCCAGAAGATTAGCTTGCAACTATACGTGTTTAGCCGAGAAAAAGAGGTGCTAGAGTCCTATGAAGAAGAATATTAAGCTGGTCGCCTTTGATCTAGACGGCACGCTTTTAACAGATGATAAGCAGATTACCGAGGCAACTTGGGAAGCCCTTAAGGAGCTGGCTAAAAGAGAGGTTCTTTTGGTACCTTGTACGGGACGGCCTTTGAGTGGCATTCCTGAGGAGCTGGTTCAGTTTCCAGGGGTTCGATACTTGATTTCCGCCAATGGTGCTCGGGTAGTAGATGTAAAGGAGAAGAAAGTTCTCCGGGAAGAGTTAATACCTGTACCGTTAGCTGAGCGGGTGCTAAAGATTTTTTATAAGTATGATTGCCTTAGAGAACTCTACTATGACGGCGAAGGCGTAGTGGGGCAAGCCGGGTATGACCGAGTGGCCCAGTACCATCGCTCGCCAGCAGTGGTTCAGTATTTTCTCGGTTCCCGTCAACCCGTTCCGGATTTGTGGGATAAATTCTACCAGGAAAACCGACCGGTGGATAAGGTCCAAGGGGTCTTTAGAGAAATAAGTGAAAAAGCGCGGGCATATGAAGAACTAGCCCAGATACCGGAGATAGCCATTACTACCTCCCTAGTCAATAACTTGGAAATTAATCTTAAGGACGTGACAAAGGGTAGTGTCTTGTGCGAGTTTGCCGAAGGACTAGGCATTGCTAGAGACGAGATTATGGCCTTTGGAGACGGCGATAACGATTTGGAAATGATTGCCATGGTAGGCACAGGCGTCGCTATGGAAAACGGAATTCCTGAGCTCCGAGAGAAAGCCGATTATGTGACAGTGACGAACAATGAGGACGGCGTAGCCAAGGTGCTAGTTCAGCAGCTTTTAATGGAGGGGTAGAAGATGTTAGATGTGATAAAAGTAATAATACTAGGAATAGTAGAAGGAATAACGGAGTGGCTACCGGTAAGTAGTACAGGGCACTTAATTCTCGTCGGCGATCTATTACAGCCGAATCTTTCAGATGCCTTTATGGAGATGTTTAACGTGGTGGTTCAGCTAGGGGCGATTATGGCCGTGGTGGTGCTTTATTTCCACAAGCTTAATCCTTTTTCGCCTAAGAAGAGTCAGCGGGAAAAGATGATGACTTGGCAGATTTGGATTAAGGTAGTAATCGCTTGTTTACCGGCAGCCGTAATCGGTATTCTCTTTGATGATTTTATCGACCGGGTGTTTTTCAAAAAGGGCGTTGTGGCCTTGATGCTGATTATCTATGGTATCCTTTTTATCCTGGTGGAGATTCGCAACCAGGGACATAAGCCGGTTGCAACAAATATCTCCCAGCTTACGCCAAAAATGCTCCTGATTATTGGGGTGTTCCAGATGCTGGCGATGATACCAGGGACTTCCCGTTCTGGTGCGACCATTGTGGGAGCCTTGATGATCGGCGTATCCCGGGCCGCGGCGGCTGAGTTTACCTTCTTTTTGGCGATACCTGTTATGTTTGGCGCCAGTCTTTTAAAGCTAGTTAAGTACGGTTTTCACTTTACGGCCGGCGAGTTTGGTTTGTTAATTCTGGGCATGGTGGTGGCTTTTGCCGTTTCAATTTTTGCCATCAAGTTCCTGATGAAATATATAAAGACCCACGATTTTAAAGTATTTGGTTATTACCGAATCATCTTGGGCGTGATAATTTTACTATCTATGTTGGCCTCTGTTATTGTAGGCTAAAAGGAAAAGGAGAGAAGAAAATGAAAAAAGTAGTGTATGTATTATTGGTTGTGATGATGACGATGTCGCTTGCCGCTTGCGGAAAGAAAGAGAGTAAAGAGCTAGTAATGGCCACAAATGCGGAGTTCCCACCGTATGAGTACTATGATGGTGACGAGATTGTGGGCATCGATGTGGAGATTGCCGGAGCGATTGCTAAAGAATTAGGCTTAGAGCTTAAGGTTGAGGATATGGCTTTTGATTCGATTAACGTAGCTGTTGATAGCGGAAAAGCTGACATTGGGGCAGCGGGCATGACAGTAACGGAAAAGCGCTTAAAGAATGTAGACTTTAGTGATTCATATGCCACCGCCACTCAAGTGATCATCGTTCAAGAGGGTAGCGATATCAAAGGCGTTGATGATCTGGTTGGGAAGTCTGTAGGCGTTCAGTTAGGTACCACAGGGGATATCTTAGCAGCGGATATTGAAGACGTGACGATGGAACGCTTTAATAAAGGTACAGAAGCGGTTATGGCATTAGCTCAAGGAAAAATCGATTGCGTGATTATCGATAACCAGCCGGCGAAAGTATTCGTGGAAAAGAATGAAGGCTTAGTTATCTTAGACGAGAAATTTGCTGATGAAGAGTATGCAATTTCCATCAAAAAAGGTAACACGGAGTTACTAGATAAAGTAAACAAAGCGCTTAAGACGTTAAAGGAATCTGGGGAACTAGATAAGATTATCGCCAAATACATCAGTGCTGAGTAGGAAGAGACGAAACTATGGGAGAACGATTATATGACGCCTTGATTGACGGTGGTGGTTATAAATACATTATATCGGGTCTAGGCAATACTCTATTTATCACCTTCTTTGCGGTACTAATCGGTATTTTGATCGGCTTTATCGTAGCGATGGTTCGTGCCACTTACGACCGTACTGGGAAAGGTTTTTTACCGGATTTAATCTGTCGTATCTACTTAACAGTGGTACGGGGAACCCCAGTGGTTCTCCAATTGATGATTATTTTTTACGTGGTTTTTGCCAGTGTTAACATCCCGAAGGTCTTAGCAGCGATTATTGCCTTTGGGTTAAACTCAGGAGCGTATGTGGCGGAGATTTTCCGCTCGGGAATTATGGCTGTTGACGCGGGTCAGTTTGAAGCTGGTAGAAGTCTCGGCTTTACCTATTCCCAGACGATGCGCTTGATTATTATGCCTCAGGCTTTTAAAAATGTTTTACCGGCTCTATGTAATGAATTTATCGTCCTCTTAAAAGAGACTTCTGTGGCTGGCTACATCGCCCTTCAGGATCTAACGCGAGGGGCGGACATTATCCGGAGCCAGACGTATGACGCCTTTCCGCCGCTGATTATCGCTGCGGCAATTTACCTGGTGATGGTGGTTATTTTCACCAAGCTTGTAAGTATTCTGGAAAGGAGGTTGCGCAGCAATGAACGATAAGTTACCCCTTATAGAAGTGGTGGATCTGCATAAGGTTTACGGCGAACTGCACGCTCTTAACGGTATCTCGGAGAAAATCTATCCCGGGGAAGTGGTGGTGGTGATTGGCCCATCAGGTTCAGGAAAGTCGACCTTTTTGCGCTCCCTTAACCTTTTAGAGGTTCCCGATAAAGGCCAGGTCTTATTTGAAGGTGTGGATATCACCGATAAAAAGGTGAATATCGATGCTCACCGCCAAAGAATGGGGATGGTGTTCCAGCATTTCAACCTCTTTCCCCATAAGACAATTTTAGAAAATATTACGTTAGGACCGATTAAGTTAAAAGGTCTCAGTAAAGAAGAGGCAGAAAAACAAGGTCTGGATCTTCTTAGGAGAGTTGGTTTAGAGGATAAAGCGACTACGTATCCAGCCAAGCTATCGGGCGGTCAGAAACAGCGAATCGCTATTGTGCGAGCGCTAGCGATGGAACCGGACGTTATGCTTTTTGATGAACCCACTTCGGCCCTTGATCCCGAGATGGTAGGCGAAGTGTTAGAGCTAATGAAAGAGCTAGCCAGAGAAGGCATGACGATGGCGGTGGTAACCCACGAAATCGGTTTTGCCAAAGAGGTGGCTACTCGAGTTATCTTTATGGATGAAGGCCAGATCAAAGAACAGGGAGAACCGGAAGGCTTCTTCGGATCCCCGAAGGAACCTCGCTTGCAGGATTTCCTTTCGAAAGTATTATAGGTGAGTTATGAAGTATCAAGAAACGGTGCCAGGCGTCTTTAAAGAACGCCCCAACCGCTTTATCGCTAAAGTGGAAATTGAGGGGCGAGAAGAGACGGTTCACGTGAAGAACACAGGGCGCTGCAAAGAGCTATTAGTGCCCGGAGCCAAGGTGATTTTGGATATTCCGGAAAATAAAAACCGCAAAACAAAGTGGGATTTAATCGCTGTCTATAAAGGGCAGCGATTAATTAATATGGATGCAAATGCGCCAAATATGGTTGTGAAGGAGTGGCTCGTGGCAGGTGGACTGGGAAAAGAGCTAAATCGGATTCACCCAGAGTATACCTACGGCAAATCCCGGTTTGATTTTTACGCTGAGGGTGCCAATGAGAAAATACTAATCGAAGTAAAAGGCGTTACCTTAGAAGAGGATAATAGAACCCTCTTTCCCGATGCACCGTCTGAACGGGCCGTTAAGCATGTCCGGGAACTTATAGAGGCCCATAAAGCTGGGTACGAAACGTATATTATCTTTGTGATTCAGATGGAGGGAGTGCGCTATTTTACGCCTAATAAAAAGATGCACCCAGAGTTTGCGAAGGCCCTTGTAGAAGCGGTAGCCGCAGGAGTTAATATCCGCGCCTACGACTGCCAAGTGACAGCAGATACGCTAGCCATTAATCAGGAGGTGCCTGTGCGCCTGGAAGCTCCTAAGCTTTACGAAATCGGGAAACCGGTAGTGACTTGGTACCGAGAAAATTCCCGGGATCTACCTTGGCGAAGAACCAAGGAGCCTTATCGTATCTGGCTTTCGGAGATTATGCTGCAGCAGACGCGAGTGGAGGCTGTGAAAGAGTATTACCGTCGCTTTCTCGCGGCATTGCCTCATATTCACGACTTAGCCCAGGCGACAGATGAGGAGTTACTTAAGCTATGGGAAGGCTTAGGGTATTATAACCGTGCCCGTAATTTAAGAAAAGCGGCTCAGGTGATTGATAGCCAGTATGAAGGCCAGTTTCCGGCTGATTATGACCAGATTAGAGAACTACCAGGGATTGGCAGTTATACGGCAGGAGCCATTAGTGCCATTGCCTTTGATAAGGCCTATCCGGCCGTAGACGGCAATGTATTACGGGTGGTAGCAAGACTGATCTGCTTAGAAGGGGATATCAAGAAGGCAAGTACGAAGACTTATGTGGAAAGGCTGTTAAAGCCTGTTATTCCCGAGGAGGCAGCCAGCGACTTTAATCAAGGATTAATTGAATTAGGGGCGACTATCTGTGGCCCGAATAAGGAACCTCAGTGTCAAATTTGCCCTCTTGCTACTTACTGTGAGGCCTATCAAACAGGGGCGGTAGCTGTCTATCCGAAGGTGGGGAAAAAGAAAGAGCGTCGGCTGGAAAAAAGGACGGTATTTCTCATTCGCGATAGTGAACGGGTCGCCATTACGAAGCGGGAAGAGAAAGGCTTACTAGCGGGGATGTATGAGTTCCCCAGTGTGGACGGAAAACTGACGCGGAAAGATGTGCTTCACTACCTGGAAGGGCAAGGACTAGAAGTGCTAAAGATCAAGAAGTTACCAGAGGCGAAGCATATCTTTAGCCACGTAGAGTGGGAAATGACGGGATATGAAGTGAAGGTAGCGCCAGTGAGTAGGAAGAATGACTATCTGTTTTTGACGAAGAAAGAAATTCAGGATAATTACCCTCTTCCTAGCGCGTTTGCTTTTTATAGGGATAAAATATAAGGGAGATAGGCAAGTGCCTCTCTCCCGTTTTTTGCTTATTATATATTCTCTGGATCCAAACGCATATTCTTATATTCAGCTACGGAGCGGTCCGCTGTTTGAATGTGATGTAAGAACCAATCTACAACTTTTTCCTGTACTTTATTGACAAATTCTTCAGAAGGCGTGTCCTCTTCTTTTAGCCATTCTTGCAGCTCGGCGATGGTCTTTTTGAATTCGGCGTGTTGCTTTAAGTGACCATCGAGACCGGGATATTCAATTTCCCATTGTAAAACTTCTTCCGCGTCGAAATGGTAGTTTACATAATCAGATAAGAAATCTAACGTACTGATTGCTGTAAGCTGGCCTTCGCCGGTCTTATCCGAATCGAGAACCTCTTGAAACTTGTGAATGCGACCGATTAATTCCTTATGCTGCTCGTCGATCATTTCATTTCCAGTTAATAAATCATCAGTAAATTCTACATACATAGCTTCTACCTCCTCATGGTGTGTAAAATAAGACATTAGTTACCTTATGTAATAATCGGTCGCTTCTGAGTTGCCGCGTGACGTCGATCTTGAGAGGCGTAGATGACCTGATAAAGAATCCCAATCAAGACAAAGGCGGCGACCACATCAGTAACCGAGTGTTGCTTTAAGAACATGGTCGATAGTACGATTAATCCGGCGATTATATAGCAACTGAAGCGCCATACAGGGTGTTTTTTAAGGGACTTACTCCTTTTAGCGGCAATCGCAATGGCTACCGAATTAAAGACGTGAATACTAGGTAGCACGTTCGTCGGCGTATCACTGGCATACAGGGCTTTCACCATATCAACAAAGATATTGTCCCTGGCGAAAGTCGTTGGTCGCAGCTCAAGTCCGTTAGGATAGAACGTTGAAATAATGAGGAAAATCGTCATTCCTAGGGCTAAGAATAAGAATAAGTCGTAGAACTCTTTCTTATTCGTAAAAAAGAAATAAAGCACCATAACCGCCATGAAGATAAACCAAAGTAGATACGGAACGATAAAATACTCGATAAAGGGGATATAATCGTCTAGAGGCGAGTGAATGAGGTAATGCTTCATACTTCCCTCACGTCGCTCAAGGTACGTAAACCAAGGCATATAAATAAAAAAGTATAAAAATACCCAGGCGTGTTTATATTTTTGAAAAAGTGCTACTAATCTACTCTTAAGTTGCATAAAAAGCCTTCTCTCTGCATGAAACTGACGTTTTCTGCGCTATCTTGAGATTATAACATGAAAAATATTCATCAACAATAGACTTCATTACTTCTTCATCACTTCTTCATAATTATCTCAGGATCCTCAAAGATGACCATTTCAAAGTTGGTGCATCCCTTCTTGTAACTGGTCTTGTCACGAAGGGTCCAAACGGCGTAAGGCACATGGAAGAGCCGGTGCAAGATAAAGGTGGTAAAGCGCTTCGTATAGCGCAGGTTATAGGAAATAAAGTCCGGTCTTGCCACCACGTTCGTAAGGAGCCTAGTTAGCGCGAATTTATAGCTTTCGTGAAGAATTACCTTAGATGCACTCATTTTGGTAGAGAGCTGGCCTCTTAAAATCTGGGGCGCGTTCTTTTTAAACCAACGGAGTACTAGCGGGTTAAAGCTTTGGATTAAATAATCACCAGTGTAATTTTTGAGTATTTCATAAGTGGCCGCACACAAGCGGATATCTAGATCGCCCGCCTTTAGCTCCACTAATAGCGGAACCTGACCATCGACTAGGGCTAAGACATCGGCAAATAACGGGATTTGCTCGTTCGTTCCTAGGAGGCGCAAGTCTTGTATCTGGGCATACGTTAGGGATTCAGGGGCCTTATCTACGCCGCAGACCCGTTCTAGACTATCATCGTGAAAAACAATCAGTTGTTGATCACAGGTTAGGTGTAAATCCAGTTCGATACCATAGCCTTCCGTAATGGCCGCCGTGAAGGCCGGAAGGGAGTTTTCGGGAATACCTTGGTGGATATTGTGGTAACCTCGGTGGGCAAACCCCACTCCTTTATACTTATTCATTTGCTTCCTTTTAGAAAGACGGGGCCAAAGGAGAAAGAGATAGAGACCGAGAAAGAGACCGATTAAAAGCAACATAAGTACCGTCATCCTTTACTTGTTTTGGGCAACTTTTAGCTTTTTAGGCTCTAAGGTTGCGAATAATTCTCGCTGCAGAAAGATGGGTTCCCCGTCGGTGTGGACAGGCAGGGGGCAGTCGCTGACAATCTCCACGGTCTTTCCTTTTAGAAGGTAAATTCCTTTGGCAAAGGTGTGATATCCTTTAAAGGCTAAAGGCAGCAGTGTTAGAAACCGTAGCTTGGAAATATTAGCGGCGATGATAACGTCTAGTTCCCCGTCGGTAGAATCGGCTTTGGGACAGAATTTAAAGCCGCCACCCTCGTAGGGGTGATTCATCACTGTGGCAAATAGCACATTCTCATAACGATGTCGGATGCCGTCTACAGTGATGGTCATCGTCGTGGGCCTGGACTTGATGATTTGGGAAAAAGCAACACCAGTGTACGCTAGCTTCCCTAGCCCTAACTTATTAAAAAACTTCTTAAGCCTAGAGACTACGACCTCGTGACAAACCGCCGCGTCAAAGCCAATCCCTGCACTAACGGCGAAGCGTCTTTTTTTATTTTCTTTATAGGTGATATAGCCCACATCCATAAAAGCGTAACTAGGCGTATCTAAAATATAGCCGAGGGCTTCTAGTGGCTCCTTTGGTAAGTGAAAGCCTCTGGCGAAATCGTTGCTTGAGCCGATGGGAATATAGCCTAAGCAGACCTTGTCTAAGTCATAGATGCCATTAATGACTTCGTTAATAGTACCGTCGCCGCCAAGGACCACCAGTTGGTGAATGCCATCGGTCTCGGTGATTTTCCTAGCTATTTTCGTTGCGTGCTTTTGGTATTTGGTCTCATAGGCTTGGTAATCCACTTCCCGCCGGATAAGCTCCTTCTCAATTAAGTTCCAGGTGGATTTGCCAAGGCCAGAGCGGGCGTTGGGATTAACTATAAAATGATACATAATTCGTCTCCTTAAAATAGGCCGTCTAAGTAGGTCGCTAAAGAACGTTCCATATTACTAGCAAAAGGTGCTTGGCCCTTCTTTAAACACCACTCAAAGACATTGCCGATAACGAGCATTCGGATATCGGTGGTGATTTGCTCTAATTCATATGGTAAGGCAATAACTCCTGCATCTAAGCATTTTTGCAAGTAGTTTTCCACCGTCACAATTGGGTAGGGACGTTTGGTCCGAATACTAGGGTTTAACGATTGATTCTTCGGCGTATAGTAGTTGGCCATAAATTCAACCCCTAGGGTTTCGCAGTAGTGAGCATAGTTTAGATAGACGGAGATAATATTTTTCTTGATAACTTGAATATTGTCAGTTTTAGCAAAATTCGTATGAAATGCCTCTGGTTGCTCCTCAATGTAGTAAGAGAGTAAGTCGTCCTTTGTCTTAAAGTGATGATAGAAACTTCCGTTAGAAACTCCCGCCTCTTGACAGATGTTTTTTAGAGATAGCTTTTCGTAACCGTCGCGTTCTAAAATAGTCTTGGCAGCAGCGAAAATTTTCGCTTTTGTCTCCTTAGATTTTTGTTGTTGTTTACTTAGCATAAGCGGGGATTCTCCTACGTTTTATCGTGCTTTTAGTATAGCATACTTTCATTGCTTATTGCATTAGAATCCGTTATAATTGTAAGGTATGTTAAGTGTAGAAAGGATTTCGAAAAGATGGACATTAATAAGAAAATCACGGAAGAACTAGGGGTCAAAGAATGGCAGGTTGATGCTGCCGTCGCTCTGATTGACGAAGGTAACACGATCCCTTTTATCGCCCGCTATAGAAAAGAAAAGACGGGAGAGCTAGACGATGAGCAGCTCCGTAAGTTACATGAGCGTCTCTTATATTTACGCAACTTAGATGAGAGACGGGAAACCGTTCTTTCGGCGATTGAAGAACAGCAGAAGTTGACACCCGAGTTAAAGGTTCAGATTTTGGCCGCCACCACCTTAGTGGAGCTAGAGGATTTGTATCGCCCGTATAAGCAGAAGAAGCGGACTCGGGCTACCATCGCGAAAGAAAAGGGCCTAGAACCTTTAGCAAATATTATCCTATTGCAACAGACCACAAAAAGCATCGACGAGGAGGCGCTAGCTTATCTCGATGAAGAAAAAGAAGTAAAGACTGTCGAAGAGGCGATTAGCGGTGCCTTAGATATTATCGCCGAAGGGATTTCCGATGTAGCCGATTACCGGAGCTATATTAGAAAACGGGCCTTCGATGCCGGTAAGCTTGTAAGTCAGGCCAAGGACGAAAAAGCAGAATCGGTGTATGAGATGTATTACGATTTTGAAGAGCCGCTTAAGAAGCTAGCCGGTCACCGAATCCTCGCCCTTAATCGCGGGGAAAAAGAAAAGTTCTTAAGTGTAAAAATAGAAGAACCAAAAGAAGAAATTATCCGCTTTTTAGAGAAGCAGACGATTACGAAAGACAATCCGAACACCAACGAATTACTAAGAGCGGCGGTCCAGGATAGCTATAAGCGCTTAATTGCCCCGGCCATCGAACGGGAAATCCGTAGTGACTTAACAGAGAAGGCCGAAGATGGCGCAATTGCTGTCTTTGGAAAGAACTTAGAACAGCTTTTAATGCAGCCTCCGATTGCCGGACAGACGGTTCTTGGCTGGGACCCAGCTTTTCGTACGGGCTGTAAATTAGCGGTGGTCGATCCCACGGGAAAAGTGATCGGTACGACGGTTATCTATCCGACGGAACCAACTACGCCGGCGAAGATTGCTGCGTCAAAGAAGGTATTAAAGCAGATTATCAGCAAGTACCACGTAAGTCTCATTTCTCTAGGAAACGGGACCGCTTCCCGGGAGTCAGAGCAATTTATCGTAGAACTCTTAAAGGAGATTCCCGAGTCAGTTCAGTACGTAATTGTTAATGAAGCGGGAGCATCGGTATACTCGGCGAGTAAGCTGGCAGCAGAAGAATTTCCTAAGTTTGACGTCGGTCAAAGAAGCGCAACCTCGATTGCCCGGAGAATTCAAGATCCGCTTGCAGAGCTAGTAAAGATCGATCCAAAATCCATCGGTGTAGGTCAGTATCAGCATGATATGAATCAAAAGAAGCTAACAGAAGCCCTTTCTGGAGTGGTGGAAGGTAGTGTAAATAAAGTCGGGGTGGATTTAAATACGGCTTCAGCCCCTCTGCTTTCCTATATTTCCGGAATATCCGGAGCGATTGCTAAGAATATTGTCATCTACCGGGAAGAAAACGGTCGCTTCAAAAGCCGTCGGGAGTTATTAAAAGTAGCGAAGCTAGGACCAAAAGCCTATGAGCAATGCGCAGGCTTTATGAGAATTGCTGATGGCAAGAACCCTCTGGATGCTACTAGCGTCCATCCGGAATCCTATGAAGCCGCCAAGCAGCTCTTAGAAAAGCAAGGCTTTAAAGCAGAAGATATTACTGGGGGGAAACTTGTAGGTTTATCCTTAACCATTAAAGATTACAAGCACTTAGCGGAGGAGTTGGGAATTGGGGAAATTACCCTTCGGGATATCGTGAAAGAGCTAGAAAAGCCGGGACGAGATCCTCGGGACGAGATGCCAAGACCGATTCTTAGAACCGATGTTTTGGATATGAAAGATCTAAAAGATGGCATGATATTAAAAGGCACGGTACGTAATGTCATCGACTTTGGGGTGTTTGTTGATATTGGAGTACATCAAGACGGCCTTGTGCATATTTCGGAAATTACCGATAAGAAATTTATCAAACATCCACTAGAAGCGGTTAGCGTAGGGGATATCGCCACAGTGAGAGTTTTGGGTGTGGATTTGAAGAAAAAACGTATTTCTCTTTCGATGAAAGGAATTAATTAAAAAATGAAAAAACATTGGGGAAAAACCCTAGAAGCGCCGCTCTGCGTGCTTTTAGGGAATCTTATTTTAGCCTTTACGGTGGTGGCCTTCGTGTCTCCTAAAGGTATTATTATGGGCGGAGCCACGGGAATCGGCTTAACTATTTCCCACTATCTGCCGATAAATCTATCGATGGTTATTTTTATCATCAACGGTATTTTCTTTATTTTTGGTGCTGTTATATTGGGAAAAAAATTCGCCTTGATGACAATCGTCAGTTCCATTACGTACCCTATTTTCTTGGCCCTGATTCAAAGGATTCCTAGGATTGACGAGTTAACAGATAGCTATTTTCTCGCCACTATTTACGGTGGGGTCCTTCTAGGAGTAGGGATTGGTCTCATTGTCCGCGTCGGTTCTTCTACGGGAGGAACGGATGGACTGGCCTTGATATTTAATAAATTTACTCATGTGTCAGTAGCCATGCTTCTGTATGTCATTGATTTTTCCGTGTTGCTACTGCAAGTGATATTTTCGGATACGGAGCAGATTCTCTATGGTATCTTGACGTTAGTACTTTGCACCCTAGTACTTAACCGGGTAACCCTTCTCGGTAAGAGTCAGATTCAGCTTTTCGTTATTTCGCCGAAATACGAAGAGATTAGAAAGAGCTTGCTTAAGAAAATCGATGTAGGTGTCACCATGGTGGCGATTGAATCGGGCTTTGATAAGAACGAAATGAAGGGCGTGCTTTGCGTTATTAATAATCGTAAGTTATACGCTATCAACGAACTAATTAGAGAAATTGATCCACAAGCGTTTGTTACTATCAGCCGAATTAATGAAGTGCGGGGGCGCGGATTTAGTTTGGAACGAGTAAAGAGTGAGAATAGAGAGTAAAGCTTTATTGAGAGAGGGGCAGTTTTAAAATGACAAATATGGCGGTGGCGATTGTTTACGTTGCAATTTTAATTGTAATAATAGTGTTTTTTATGGTTACTTATACGGGAGGGAATAGAAAACGGCCAGTAGCGAAAGCTTTTTTATTTATGGCTGTGATGTCAGTATGCTGGGTGGCGTGTGAGATCTTATACCATTTAACACAAAATGCGACAGTTGCACGATTACTATACGATTATAAAATACCTTTTGTAACCTTGGCGGCAACCTCGACGGTTCCTTTTGTATTTTACTTTTACGGTCTGAATCGGCGGTTGAATAGAATGACCTACGTTTTACTATATCTTATTCCGGCAGTTACGACTTTATTTGCACTGACAAGTCCTTTACACACCTTGTTACGTCAAAAATTAGTGGTTAATATTAGCCCAGTTCTTCATACGGACTACAATGTGCGTGGAATATGGTTTTGGGTGCATACGTTGCAGGTGTACTTAACGCTATTATGTGTAGTGTTTTTTGTGATTCGTCAGCATTACAAAACACCGCGAAGCAAACGGGCGGCTTCGAACTTTCTGCTATTTGGAATAACATCAACAATGGCTCTTAGTATTGTATCTGTTTCTAATATTATTAAAACACCATTTGATATTACTCTAATTGGTATATGCGTTGCCCTTGTTTTCTTTTACATCGGAACGGCCATTAGTGAAAAAGCGGGTTTCTTATCCTTGGCCCGAGATGAGGTGTTTAATAACATGCATGAGATGGTATTCGTCTTACATGCTGATGATACGATTGCGGAGATGAACAAATCAGCCAAGCATTGGATGGAAAAAATGAGAATCATTACCCAAGGTGGGTTTGACGAAATCCTTGAAAGCTTAAAGGGGGCTGGGGCCGAGATTTATCCAGCGCCGGAAGAAGGAACGGGTATGGATATTCATTTTTCGACACCTCAAGGGGACAATGTAATTATCAACTATAAAGAAAACGTTATCACAGATGATGATGGCGTGAAAGGAAAGTTTTATCTTTGTAGTGACGTGACCAAGAGTCGAGCGATTTTTCATCAACTGGCTGAACATGCCGAGCTGGATCCGCTAACGGGTTTGCAAAATCGACGAGGGTTTGAAATGGCTACTCATGCTTTGGATACGCCGTCTAATCTACCTTTAACCGTTATTTTCGGTGATTTGAACGGATTAAAAGCAACGAATGATACCTATGGACACAAGCAAGGAGATCAACTGATCATTACGGCAGCGGCGCTGTTAAGAAATGCCTGTCCGCCAAGCGGTAGACTGTTTCGGATTGGCGGAGATGAATTTGTGATGCTGATTCCAAATTTCACCGAAGAATTAGCAGAGCAACGTCTCTGCGAAATAAATAATTTATTTGCTACCACTCGGAATCTACCTATACAGCCATCAATTGCTTTGGGGTATGCAGCAAAAAATCATCCTGAAGAATCCTTGCTAGCCGTTATCGAGGAAGCTGATGGACGTATGTATAAGAATAAGCAGGAAGCGAAGGGCGCCTAAGTCCTTAAAATGAGCAGGGTGTGACAAATCAGTCACACCCTGCTCTTAGGATTACGTGCGAAAATGCCAAAGCATTAGCGGGAGCGTATCTTTACTGTAAGTAGTAAGAGAATAGCTGGCCCGGTTTAAGCACCAGTCGGTAACCAGGGCTCGTTCGCACATCGTATAGTATTTTAGCAATTCACTAATCGTACGATCTTTGCGAATCTCACCTCTGGTTTGCCCTTCCTCAATAATACTGCGCACAAGGCGGTAGTATTTGCGGTTCTGGTCAAGTAGCGTCCGGTCGCCTTTGGAGGTAAGCTGGGTTGAGTAGAGAGAGGCGATCAGATCGAGGGGCAAATGATCCTCCATAAAGCGATGAACCTCATAGTCGATTAGTAGGAGCTTGTCGATGCTACCAAGCTGTGGGTCCATTTCCTTTTCTAGGCGACGATACTGGTCGTCTAGAACATCGGATAAGGTATGTAATAGGGCGTCCTTTCCTTCAAAATAGTAGTAGAACGAACCCTTTGAAGTACCAGCAAGAGTGATGATATCATCCACCGTGGTATTGTCATAGCCGTTGCGAAAGAAAAGTTCCCACGTCGCCTTTATGATTTTTTCTTTGATACTTTCTTCTTCCTGGGTCATAGCTTCTTCCTTCCTTATAGTGAACGAGATTTATCAGCGGAGGCAAGCACCGCCTCCATAACGGCTGAACGAAAGCCCATATTTTCTAAGGTGCGCACGCCTTCGATGGTAGCACCGCCAGGAGAGCATACCATATCCTTTAACTCACCTGGGTGTTTTCCTGATTCTAAGAAGAGCTTGGCACTGCCAAGAAGGGTCTGAGCGGCTAGTTCGTAAGCTTGCGACCTTGAGAGACCGCCAACTACGCCAGCATCAGCCAGGGCTTCGATAAATAGGAAGCAATATGCCGGTCCACAGCCGCTGACACCTGTTAAAATATCTAATAGATCTTCTTTGATGGCCACGGTACGTCCAAAAGCATTGAGGACTTCCAGGCCTTTCTTTAAGTCTTCTTCTGTCACTTTATCGCCAGCACAGACACCAGTCATGCCTTCTTTTACCAGGGCTGGGGTATTCGGCATCGTCCGGATAATTTTCATCTCTTTACCAAAGGTTTCATTTAACCAAGCCAATGTTTTTCCAGGAATAATGGTGATAAAGAGCTGGTCCTCCCGGACGTGGTCGCGAATATCTTTAATCACCTCTTCCACAAACTGGGGCTTAACCGAAAGCACCACGATATCTGCCAGACTCACCACCTCTAGATTCTGATCGGTTACTTTAATGCCGAAGTTCTTTGCGGTCTTCTCTCTACTAGGAGCGTAGACATCAGCTCCGATAATATCTTCTTTGTGATAAGCACCACTGTCTAATAAACCACCAATAATTGCTCCAGCCATGTTGCCACAACCAATAAATCCGATTTTCATAAAATACCTCCTGTGCGTGTGTGTTCAGTATCCAATATAGCACCCGGGATTACATACGTCAAAAAATTGATAATTAATTGACAAGAACGGGGAAAAATGCTATCTTTGACTTAAGTTTAAACTATAGTCTAAAAGGAGTCAATATGCCAATTATTACAGGGATTCAGAAGTATTCTATCCATGATGGCCAGGGGATTCGCAGTACTGTGTTTTTTAAAGGATGTCCTCTTTCCTGTAGCTGGTGTCACAATCCGGAAACCCAGAATTATCAGCGGCAGCTCTCAGTGGATGAAGAGCGCTGTAGCGGCTGCGGAAAGTGTCTAAAAGGCTGTGAGACAGAGTGCATTCAGTTAGAAGCTACACGCACCCAGACGGATTTTGACAAGTGTACTGCTTGCGGTGATTGTGCAGATTACTGTTATCAGAACCTGCGAACGGTAATCGGAGAAGAATACGAAGTCGAAAAGTTAGTGGATTTGCTAAAGCGTGACGAGATGTTTTACGAAGAGTCTGGCGGCGGCGTAACGCTTTCGGGCGGTGAAGTAATGACCCAGGATATGGATTATTTAGAAACGCTTCTAAAAAAGTTAACTCTTCTGGGTATTAGCGTCAATATCGATACGTGCGGATATGCCCCTTATGTAAACTTTGAGCGGATACTGCCTTATGTGGACACCTTTCTGTACGACGTGAAGGTGATTGATGACCAGAAGCACCGTCATCACATGGGGGTATCGAACACTCTGATTCTGGAAAATCTGGAAAGACTCGCCTTAGCAGGGGCCAGCCTTAATATTCGGATACCGGTAGTCGGTAGCGTAAACGCAAACTCTCAAGATATAAAGGCGATTGTCGATTATCTTGGGGAGCGAAAGATCCAGCCAGTCCAGATTAATTTACTACCCTATCACAATACTGGCTCAGGAAAGTATGGGCGTATCGGTAAGGAGTATCAAGGAGAAACTTATGCGACACCCGCGGCAGCAGAGATGGATGACTTTGCCAAGCTATTTACGGGTGCCGGTTTTACAAATGTCAAAATAGGAGGATAGGAAAGGATGAACGAACGAGTTAAGAGGTTAAGACAAGAAAGCTTAGACACTCAGGCCCACATTGATATGGCACGGGCTAAAAGCATGACGGCGACGTATGAAAAGTACGAAGGAAGCGTCTCGATTCCTGAGTTGCGAGCGCTAGTATTAAAAGAGTATTTTAGCACCAAGGAACTTTACCTAGGGGAAGGTGAATTAATCGTTGGGGAAAAGGGGGATGGACCTCAGGCAGCACCGACGTTTCCTGAGCTTTGCTGCCACACTAGCGAAGATATGCACGTGATGAACGACCGGGAACTGATTAATTTTAAGGTTAAGAACGCGGATTACGCTTATCAGGAACAGGAGATTATCCCTTTCTGGGAAAAGCGTTCCATTCGCAAGAAAATTCTAAGCAATATGACGCCTGCTTGGAAGGACTGCTATGAAGCCGGCTTATTTACGGAGTTTATGGAGCAAAGAGGCCCAGGTCACACCGTGGGCTCAGCGAAGATATATGAAAAAGGTTTTCTCGATTATCAGGCTGATATTGACGCAGCGATTGCCAATCTCGATTATCTAAATGATAAAGAAGCCTTAGACAAAAAATCAGAACTGCTAGGCATGCGCATTGCCTGTGAGGCGGTGATGATTCTTGGAGAGCGTTACCGGGAGCTGGCGCTTACGATGGCCGCTAAGGAAACCGATGAAAAGCGGAAAGAGGAGCTTTTACAAATCGCGAAAAACTGTGAAGTAGTGCCGGCTCATAAGCCTCAAACGTATTGGCAAGCAATTCAGATGTACTGGTTTGTGCATCTCGGCGTTACTACCGAACTAAACCCCTGGGACGCTTATAGTCCGGGGCGTTTGGATCAGCACCTGATTCCCTTTTACAAGGAAGATGCAAAAGCCGGTCGCTTAGACGATGAGCAGGCCTTAGAGCTCTTAGAATGCTTGTGGGTGAAGTTTAACAATCAGCCAGCGCCACCAAAGGTAGGCATAACTTTAAAAGAAAGCAGTACGTATACGGATTTTGCCAATATCAACACCGGCGGTATTACCCCTGATGGGGAAAACGGAGTGAATGAAGTTAGTTATTTAATCCTCGACTGTATGGATGAGATGAAGCTTTTACAGCCCAGCTCAAATGTCCAGATTAGCCGTAAGACGCCGACGAAATTTTTAAAAAGAGCGTGTGAAATCTCCCGAAAAGGCTGGGGACAACCGGCGTTTTATAATACCGAGGCAATTGTTCAAGAACTTCTAAATGCTGGTAAAAGTCTCGCTGATGCCAGATGCGGTGGCACGAGCGGTTGTGTGGAGACGGGGGCTTTTGGTAACGAAGCGTATATTCTGACCGGGTACTTTAATATTCCCAAGATTCTGGAACTGACGTTAAATAATGGCTTTGATACCGTAAGTGGCAAGCAACTCGGTCTAAAGCTTGGTAGCGCCCCGGATTATAAATCCTATGAAGAGCTCTTCGCGGCTTTTAAGAAGCAGATAGAATACTTTGTAGAGGTTAAGATTACCGGCAGCAATATGATTGAAGAGATTTATGCCCACTACATGCCCGCACCTTTCCTTTCCATTATCACCAATGACTGTATAGCCAGAGGCCGGGATTATAACGCCGGCGGCGCCCGGTATAATACCAAGTATATTCAAGGGGTGGGTATTGGCACGATTACCGATAGCTTGGCAGCGATTAAGTACAATGTGTTTGACGAGAAGAAGTTCTCTATGGAAGAGCTAATAGCAGCTATGAAAGATAACTTTGAAGGTCATGAACGGATTCTGAACTTAGTCCGCAATAAAAGCCCCAAATACGGAAATGATGATGACTACGCTGATGATATTATGAAAAGCGTCTTCAAGATGTATCACGATACGGTAACGGGACGCCCCAATATGACGGGAGGCTTTTACCGGATAAATATGCTGCCGACCACCTGTCACGTATACTTCGGCGAAGTGATGATGGCCTCGCCTAATGGACGCCTGGCTCATACGCCAGTATCCGAAGGCATTTCCCCAGAAAAAGGTGCTGATACCTTTGGTCCGACGGCAGTGGTAAAGTCAGCCTCAAAGATGGACCACCTACAGACCGGTGGCACCCTTCTGAATCAAAAGTTTACTCCTAGCGTAGTGGCCGGCGAAGAGGGACTAACCCAGATGGCCAATTTAGTTCGGACGTATTTCAACATGGATGGCCACCATATTCAGTTCAACGTAATTGACCGCCAGACTCTTTTAGATGCTCAGGCAAAACCCGAAGAATACAAAGACTTAATCGTTCGGGTGGCTGGCTATAGCGATCATTTTCGAAACTTAAGCAAGGCTTTGCAGGACGAGATTATTAATCGGACAGAGCAAGCGTTTAACTAACAAAAAAGGATTATTTTTCCTCCATAATCCTGACGATTTCCCCTTCAGTAGCAGTCATTCCCGGAGAAGCTATGCGACCCATGTTTTTCATAGTGGCTTCCGGGGTGCTGCCAAGGATTCCGTGCTTGGCGTCGATATGAAGGCCTTTTAGGGCAAAGGCAGATGCTCGAAAGGCACTATCAATGGCAGTCACACCTTTCATTACACAGCCCTGATTACCACCATCACAAATCATGCCGGTGATACCGCTGGCGAAGTTGTTGATGGTGTTTTCTATTTTTTCTATAGAGCCACCCTTTAGGTAGCTCAATCCGCAGGCCGCCCCGCAACCAGCGGCAATGGCGCATCCGCAAAAGGCCGAAAGCTTGCCGGAGTACTCTTTAATATACATACAGGTTAGAAAGCTTAGAGCCGTGGCTCTTAGGACTTGCTCTTTTTTATAATCCCCAGCTTTATAAACACCGTAAAGGGGCAGCGTAGCGATAATTCCGTGGGCGCCGCTTCCTGTAATACTCATGGCCGGCTTATTAAGGCCGAGGACGCGAGCTTCAATGGCACCGACTCCTAGCAGTAGAGCGGTGTCTTCTTCATTTTCTGATATAATCTGGTTCCCATTTTTCTCAAAAAGATACTTTATAAAGGTGGTGCGATCACTTCTAAGGCCTTCATCAAAAAGGTCCATATTGAGGATGAAAGCATCGGTGATAAATTCCAGCTCGCCAGTAGGCACGCCTTTAACGTAGTCGACAAATTCTGAAAGAGAGTAATTGGTAATGGCGGCGGTAGCGCTGGCTTTTTCCGCAGAGGTCTCACGGTTTTCTTCAAAAATTACCGTATCGTTTACGATAATTTTGTGAATCTGGGTATGGCTATCTTTGATTTCCAGAATCACGGTATCGGTAGCAGAAGTGACGGTAGCCCTAATGAAGATATCGCTGGAGATATCTTTAAGCAGCACCTGAACTCGGCCTTCGGCGATTAAGGTGTGGGCTTTCCCCCGCTCCCTGGCACCGACCCCGCTGAGAATCTCTAAGCCTTTTGCCGAATCGCCCCAGACCCCGCCAAGGGCGGCCGCAAAGAGGTTGCCACTTTCTTCGCAACCGGGAATGCCACAGGTAAAGGCATTTTTATAGAGGCCACTATTAAGCTCGACAGTAATAGTGGCAAGCGGTCCTCTTAAGTGTTCTCTGGCAGTCGCCACGGCAAAGGCGATGGCACCTGGTTCCGTAACGCCGTGGGCTGGCTTCATATCGTTTTTAATTAGGTTTGTGAGTGGGTGCATTCCTAAGTCCTCCCTTGTTTTCTGTGTATATTATAACCGAGAAGTGACATTTGTGGGAATCTTGTTTATAATGGGGGAGAGATAAAGGAGGTAGGTATCGTCAATAACCCACGCCCATAATTCTATGGACGGAGCTTGTTAAGAGCTCTTGCCCGCTAGCCCAAGTCTTAACTGACTACGTTATGTAAGAATATATAGACACCCGTGGATGCCTGTTCTAGTCTGCGGCTCTGTGGCATATGGTTAAACAGTTTTGATGGGTAGGAACCGTGCTGTATGCGTAAAACCTTATATAACATTGGCGAAGAACAACTAACCGTCTAATGGCGGAGTTATGCATTAAGTTGCAGAAAGGAGTGTCTTATGGTTTATGTCATAAGCAGAGAAGGACAGCCACTTATGCCGACCACTAGGCACGGTAAAGTAAAACACCTTCTTAGAGAAGGTAAAGCAAAAGTAGTTAAACGCTGTCCGTTTACCATACAACTTATGTATGAGAGCACGACTCATGCGCAACCAATTGCTCTTGGAGTAGATGCAGGTAGTAAGACCGTTGGTCTTTCTGCCACAACTGAAACTGAGGAACTATATGCTTCTGAGACGAAGCTACGTACAGATATTGTTGAGCTCCTAGCTATTAAAAGACAGTATCGTCGCAGTAGACGGAATCGCAAAACAAGATATCGAAAACCTAGATTTTCGAATCGTGTTAGCTCTAAGAATAAGGGATGGTTTGCTCCGAGCATTGAGCATAAGGTTAACAGCCATTTAAAACTAGTGGCTGATGTCTACAAAATACTGCCGATTACAAAATTGGTGATAGAGGTGGCAAGCTTTGATATTCAGAAAATCAAAAACCTAGGTATTTCTGGGACAGAATATCAGCAAGGCGAAAAATTGGATGCTTGGAATGTAAGAGAATACGTTCTCTGGCGTGATGGTCATACTTGTCAGCATTGCAAGGGCAAGAGTAAAGATAAAATTTTGCAAACTCATCACCTAGAAAGCCGTAAGGTGGGCGGTGATGCACCGAGTAACTTGGTGACGCTATGTAAGACATGCCATGACGCTTATCATGCAGGCAAACTTCAATTAAACCTAAAGAGAGGAGCATCTTTTCGAGATGCTGCTTTTATGGGGATTATGCGATGGGCCTTTTACAACAAGCTAAAGGAGATGTATCCAAATGTAAGTATGACTTACGGATATATAACAAAGTATGTGCGGATAAACAATGGCTTAGAGAAAACTCATGCCGTTGACGCAAGGTGCATCAGCGGACATCCGTTAGCGGAACCTTTGGGCGTTATTTATAATCAAAAGTTCGTTAGATGTAATAACCGCAGCTTGCATAAGGCAAACCCTAAGAAGGGTGTACGTAAGAATAATCAAGCACCTCGATATGTACAAGGCTTTCAGTTGTTCGACAAAGTAAAGTTCGAAGACAAAGAATGTTTTGTATTTGGCAGACGGAGTTCAGGATATTTTGACATCCGTTTATTAGACGGCACAAGTGTCCACAAGAGTGTTGGATGCAAAAAACTAAGATTGTTAGAGCAAAGGAGCTCTCTATTGACAGAAAGGAGACAAGCGTAGGATGCAATTCCTCCCCACCTAAATTTTAGATGGGGTATCCTTGCTATAAAAAAGATGAAAGTATTATTATTAAACGGAAGTCCTAGGAAGGCGGGCTGTACCTTTACAGCGCTTACGGAAGTAGCGAAGGTTCTTGAGGCAGAAGGCATCGACACAGAAATTGTCCAAGCAGTGGATGATAGTATCGATTATGTGAAAGAAGTGGTGGAGAAATTTAAGAAGGCGGACGCTCTAGTGGTAGGCTCACCGGTATATTACGCATCGCCTACGGGAGCGGTAATGGCTTTTATGGATAAGTTTGCAGGGCTTGCTAAGGCAGACATGCGCTTAAAGCCAGCGGCGGTAGTTGCTTCTGCAAGAAGAGCAGGGACGACAGCGACCCTCGATGCCCTGATGAAGTACCTAACCATCAATGAAATGCCCATTGTATCCTCTAACTACTGGACGATGGTTCATGGCAATAGCCCGGAGGAGGTTCTTCAGGATATCGAAGGTATAGAGGTTATGCAGACCCTAGGAAAGAATATGGCTTGGCTTCTAAAGTCCATTGAAGTGGCTAGGGAAGCTGGGTTAGAGATGCCAGAAATCACCGAAAAGACTAAGACAAACTTTATTCGCTAGAGAAATGAGTTGATTATGAAGACAAAGATTAAGAAAGCGTTTTTTATCGTTATCGGCCTCCTTGGCTTAGGTCTTGGAGCCGTTGGGGCGGTAGTGCCAGTATTGCCGACCTTTCCCTTTCTAATGGTGGCAGCGCTTTGCTTTGCCAGAAGCTCTAAGAAGCTAAACGACTGGTTCCTAGGTACGAAGCTCTATAAGAATAATCTGGAGTCCTATGTTAAGGGCGAAGGGATGACAAAGAAGACCAAGGTTAAGGTGATGATTACGGTTACCGCTTTGATGACCATTGGCTTTATTATGATGCACCAGATTCCCCTTGGTCAGTTGACTTTATTTTTGGTCTGGGTCTTCCATATTTTCTACTTCTGGAAGGTAGTTAAAGTGAAAAATGAAGAAGCATAAGAAAAGCCACAACCAATTTTCATTGGTCGCGGCTTTTGTCAATTGAAACATCCTATTTTTCTTCGTCCTTGTCTTTGCCAATTTTACCCATGAGAAAGACAAAAATCATAATAATAATGGTGGTGACAAAGATACCAGCCATACCTTTGCCCATGATTTCTAGGGCTTGCATTACTACTGTATTCATACTTATGTCCTCCTACTTTATAAGAAATTGGTTACCAGGTTAATGACCATACCACCAGCGATAACGGAAGCGATCTGTCCCGATACATTTGCGCCCGCAGCGTGCATAATCAAAATATTCGAAGGGTCTTCTTCTAAAGCCATCTTCTGGACCACCCGTGAGGACATGGGGAAGGCCGAGATGCCGGCGCCACCAATCATCGGGTTGAACTTGTTCTTGCGGAAAAGGTTTAAGAACTTGGCAAGAAGCACGCCGCCGATGGTATCCATCACGAAAGCGAAGAGACCAATTACCATAATCATCAAGGTTTCAACAGTAACGAATTGTTCCGCGCGCATACTAAAGGAAATGGTGATTCCAAGAAGTAAGGTAACTAAGTTAGCCAGTTGGTTCTGAGCTGTGTCGGACATGGTACCTAGCACTCCGCACTCGCGAATCAGATTACCAAACATCAGAAAGCCCACGAGAGCCACGGATTGGGGAGCGATAAAGCCGACAATAATCGTCACAGCGATAGGAAAGGCGATACGGATGGTCTTACTAACGGAGCGAGGAGAGTATTCCATATGGATCCCTCGTTCTTTTTTGGTAGTCACCAGCTTAATCGCAAAGGGCTGAACGATGGGAACTAGTGCCATATAAGAATAGGCCGCTACCGCAATCGCCCCGACGTATTTTGACTTTAGTACTTGGGAGACGAGAATTGCTGTAGGCCCGTCGGCCGCGCCGATAATACCGATCGAAGCCGCATCGGTAATACTAAATCCTAAAAAGGCCGCTAAGAGGATGGCCGCAAAGATACCAAACTGTGCTGCCGCACCAAAGAGAAACATGGACGGGCTAGCTAGCAGCGGTCCAAAGTCAATCATGGCTCCGATGCCGATGAAGAGTAGCAAAGGCATAGCCTCGGAAGCCTCGATTCCCACATCGAAAAGCCACTGGATAATGCCGTGAGATTCGATGCCGCCTTGTAGTGTTTGATCGATTACTCCGCTAAAGGGCAGGTTGACGAGGATAGCGCCAAAGCCCATAGGCAACAGTAATGCCGGTTCATAGTCTTTTTTAATAGCTAGCCAGATGAGCAAGATGCCGATAACATACATAAGCAGTTGTTGCCAGGTGACAGCTCTAATACCTTCAATGAGAAATTCCATGAAAACCTCCTTATAAGTGTAATATCCACATTATAGTACAAAAAAAGGAAAGGTACAAAAAATTATGCCTTTTTTTCTGACAAAAACAGACCGCAGAGGGTAAGCAAAGTACCGATTCCTGAAAGTAGCGTAACCTTTTCCTGAAGAATCAAGACGGAAGTAATCACCGTTACTACGGGAACCAAGTAGATGTAAAGGCTGGTCTTAATGGCACCGAGAATCTTAATGGCGTAGTTCCAGGTTACGTAGCAGGTAGCCGAAGCGAGAAGTCCGAGGAAAAGGAAGTTAAGCCAGTTAAGGGGTTCTTTAAGCTTTTGAATATCTAGGTTAAAGTCTAAGAAGAAGGTAAAGGGAACCATAAACAGCAGACCGTATAAAAAGATTCTTCTGGTCGTCTGGATGGTATGGTAACCAAAGGTACTGATTTTCTTCGTAAGTAGTGAGTAGAAGGCCCAGACAATGGCGGCACCGATAGCCAGTAAATCACCCTTAGGATTCAGGGAGAGCTTAGCGCCATTAAAACTAATCAAAGCGATGCCCAGAAGAGCTGTTAATAGCCCAAGCAAAAAAGTGCCAGTAATCTTCTCCTCTTTCAGAAAAAAGTGTGATAAAATGGCAGTGAAGAGCGGGGCAATGGCAACGATTACGCCCACATTAGAAGCCTGGGTATAGGTGAGGGCGATATTTTCGCAGAGAAAATAGAGAGTGACGCCGCACAGTCCAGCGCTAAGGTAGGTGGCTTCCTCTTTCAGTGAGTGATTTTTTAATGGTTTGGGATACATAAGAATGAGTGCGACAAACCCAATGAGAAATCTTAGAAAAAGGATTTCAAGGGGCGCAAAGCTACGCAGCAACACCTTCGTAGCGATAAACGTCGTGCCCCAGATAATAGCTGTTAAAAGGGCCAGTATATGCCCGAGGGTGGTAGATTTCTTTTCCATTTGCGTGTACTTCCTTTTCATTAACTCACATTAGTTTATCATTATCTAGGTAGTAAAACAATATTGAAGGAGACACAAAACATGAGAAGAAGACAGATAATCTCCGTAATAATCGTATTTATAATGCTAAGCATTGTCGCTTGTTCTAAGCAAGAACAAGGTAGCGAAGAGACAAAAGCAGAAGTTGAAAAAGAAGACAGAAGCGATCGATTCCAGTATGTGCATACAGAGCATGACGAGACGGCGAATCCCCAGCAGCTAGACAATAAGGAAGTGAAGTACTCGTTTCCGAATTACTGGCAGGAAACGTTTCTAACACCGCCCGCAGAGCCAGAGCTATTAAATGAAGAGGCGAAGCTTGAGGCCCACAGCAAAGAGTGCTTTGAGTCATTAGTACGCAATACTCGTTTTCATAATTTGACGAATCTTACCGTCTACGTGCTCGGCGAAGATTACTTGGAGTTCTACCGCGGGAAGCTATTGCCGGCAGAAATGTCGGCACGGGACTACTATAAGGTGGCGGCAGTGGCCAGGCTTTTAGTAGAAGGAAGCGAAGAGCAGCCGAGCTTATCCGGCAAGGATTTTACTTTTGATGAAGCAGCTTACTTAGCCGAGCATTATCAGGAATGGGGCTTTAAAGACGCGGAAGCGTTTGCTAAGTACGTCAAGGAGAACGAGCTAAGTGAATTGGTGTTAGGCGAAGCGCATTACCGTAGGGCACTAGTAGACATCAGTGAATATGTGAGAGCGGAAACACCTAAGTTTGCCCTGCGTATAAACGCTCAGGCGGTTACTTTACCAATTAATTATGATACGCTTTTAGAAATACTTGAGATAACGCCAGAAGATATTGGCGAGCTTCAAGAGAAGGCTTTGCCGTTACCAGAGAACCGGGAGCTGGCCTTAACCTTATATAGCCTAGAGAAAAGCGAAGAGGTGCCTTTAGAGTGGCAGTACGTTAGCACTATTTCCACAACAATTACCACACCGCCAGCCGGAGAAGAGAGTAAGCTACCGTATCTGAATGGGCTAACGGTAGGGAACTCGTTAACGGACTTTAGCACTGCCTTTGGTGAGCCAGAACTTATGGAAGCGCAGAGTTTGGATGGGAAAACCAAGGTTTGTCGCTGGCGTGACAAACGGTTTGTGTTAGAAGGGACCTTCGTCGAGGACGAGTGCATTCTTTTCACTTATATCTTTGAATTGTAAAAGACTTGTATTCACAGATGAGAGGGAGAAGATTAGATGCCTTTATTTTCAGAATTTTGCGTTTAGGAAGTTGTGAATTATCCCAAGGCTGATGTAAGACATAAATGGTAAAAAAGTGAAACTAGCAATCTGGATTCTCTAAACGAAGGGATTATCTTGAAGTCTTTAAAAGAGTCGGCACAAGATAAAACTGTGGTGCTGGTGTCCCACCGGCGGTCCACAATGAATATTGCTGATGAGGTCTTTGAGATGGCTAAAGGAAGAGTAAGCTAATGAGCAAAAATATAGAAAAGAAAATAGCCTTTGAAAAACAGTTATTAGGAGAAATGATTGCCCTTTATTGTCGGAAAAAGCACAAGCATCTAGAAGGTCTGTGTGAAAGCTGCCAGGGCTTACAGGCGTATGCCTATGAGCGGACGGAGAGATGCCCTTTTATGGAAACGAAAACCTTTTGTTCGAATTGTAAGGTGCATTGTTATCAGGTGGAAAAGCGAGAAGAAATACGAAAAGTAATGCGCTTTAGTGGTCCTAGGATGTTACTTGTGCACCCGCTATTAGTGTTTAGGCATGTATATGAGAGTAAGAAGGAGAATAGACGTAGATGAAAAAGATAATTTTGATGGTAATCGGCTGTATCGGCTTAGGGTTTGGAGCCATCGGTGCAGTAGTCCCTTTGCTGCCGGCATTTCCCTTTTTGCTATTAGCAGCCGTGTGTTTTGCAAAAAGCTCTAAGAAACTTAACGACTGGTTCATTGGCACCAAACTGTATAAAAACAATCTAGAGTCCTACGTTAAGGGGCAGGGGATGACGAAGAAGACGAAGATAAAAGTTATGGTGCTGGTGACGATTTTAATGACCATTGGGTTTGTGGTTATGCATAAGGTGCCGATAGGACAGATTGTACTTTTCTTTGTGTGGCTCTTTCACATGGTTTATTTTGGCGTGATTGTCAAGCGAAAGGATAAAGAAGAGGCGTAAATAGGGGCTTGCATATCTACTAGGAAAGGGTTATAATTTGCATACAAAAGAAAAGAGATCTTCGGGGCAGGGTGCGATTCCCTACCGGCGGTGATAGTCCGCGACCTGCGTTTAGCAGCTGACTTGGTGTAATTCCAAGACCGACAGTAAAGTCTGGATGGAAGAAGATGTAACTAATGTAAATTAGTGTATTTAGTTTATTTGCCTCGAATTTTATTATTCGAGGCTTTTTTATCGTGAAGCGTAAGGTTTCCGATAAGACGAAGATTATCTTTCTTTTAAAACACAATAAAAAAGAAAGAAGGAAAAGAAGAATGAGTACAAATGTAATGGAAGCAAAGAGAAGTGTAACGAAGGTGCGGACGATGACCCAGATTGGTCTTTTATCAGCGATAGCGGTGATTTTAATGTTGTTTGAAATACCCCTACCGTTTGCCCCAGCCTTTTACAAAATTGATTTTAGTGAGGTACCGGTGCTTTTAGGAGCATTTACTATGGGACCGTTAGCAGGAGTTGCCATTGAATTTATCAAAATTCTCCTTAACTTTGCGGTTAAGGGCACACTGACTGCAGGTGTAGGAGAGTTAGCTAACTTTTTGATTGGGGTAGCGTTTGTGGTACCGGCAGCCGTTATTTATCGTCGCCATAAGACGAGAAAGACGGCAGTTATCGGAATGATTTGCGGGGCTCTACTGATGACAGCGCTAGGCTGCTTTTTAAACGCTTACATCCTTTTACCGGCTTATGCAAAGGCGTTTTCGATGCCTATAGATGCTTTGGTTGGTATGGGCAGTGCCGTTAATAGCAGCATCAATAGCATGTTGACATTCGTGCTGTTCGCCGTAGCACCGTTTAACCTTTTGAAAGGGACCCTAGTGTCTTTAGTGGTCTTTGTGATTTATAAAAAAGTAAGTCCCATTCTTAAGGGAAACAATTAATATTTTCTAAAAAGTCTAAAAGTATGATATATCCGAGGATTTTGCCAAATAAAGATGCTATACTGGCGGTAATTAAAGTCAGAAAGAGGTGTTTGTATGGCAAAAAAGATTTTAGCAGTTGTAGGTTCTTTAAGAGAAGGATCATTTAACCGAATGTTAGCAATGAAGGCAAAAGAGCTGGTTGGTGACGAGGCAGAATTTGAAATATTAGATTACAGTGGGGTACCACTACTTAATCAGGATATTGAGTTTCCAGCGCCAGAAGCGGTAGCCACAGCTCGTGAGAAGATCAAAGAAGCCGATGGAATCTGGATTTTCTGTCCTGAGTATAATCATTTCTTCAGCGGCGTTCTGAAGAACTTCTTAGACTGGATGTCACGTCCAGTTTCTAATACGGAAGGTCAGGTTATGAATGGCAAGAAGATTGCAATTTCGGGAATCAGTCCGGGGATGTCGGGGACGGCACTGGCACAAGATCACTTGGTGACCTTATTGGCATTTCTAAATGCCGACATTATGAATATGCCAAGACTAACCATTCCTCACGCTATGGGACTGATTAAAGATGGTAAGTTAGAGCTTGGCGAAAGCGAGAAGTATTTGCTTCGTCAAAAAGATGCTTTCCTCAAATTTATAGAAGAATAAACGATTAGAAGACACTCTCCGGAAAAACTGCCGGGAGTGTTTTTCTTTGCGGGGAGATATGATATAATCAGGTAAAATGAAATGTGGGAGGGCAAATATATGCCGGTGAAAGTAGACATCAGCCTTGATGAGGAGTCAATGGTTGAATATACCATGTATCAAGTGTACACCAAGGGAGCAGGCATCTTATCAATTGTAATGGGGATTTTGAACATTGCCTTGGTCTATGTGTTTTTGCAGCGTAGAGAGTTTGGGAAAATGGCGCTGTTTGCTTTGATGGCGGTGGTGATTCTAGTCGGTTTTCCCATGTACATCAGAAGCAGTATGAGAAAGCAGCTGAAAGGCCACGAACGGATTGGGGTACCGGTTGCCTATGAGTTTTCCGATGAAGGCATTCGTACGACTACTGGTGGTAGAAGCGGAAAAGCATCTTGGAAAGCCTTTAAGAAGGCCGTTTCTAGAAAAGGCATTATTATGCTTTTTGACGCCAAGAAGCAGGCCATTGTTCTACCCACAAGTCAGCTAGGAGATCAGTATACGTCCGTTGTGGATTTGATTTTTAAAAACATGCCGGCACCGGCAGTGAGAATTAATCGCATAGATAAAAAGAGATAAATAAAGAAGAGAAAAAAGATGATAAAAGAGACATACAGCAGCAAGGAAACGTACGCTTTTGGAAAAGAACTAGGAGAAAAAGCAAAGGCCGGTGAGACCTTCGTTTTAACTGGGGATTTGGGTGTAGGGAAAACAGTCTTTAGCCAAGGTTTTGCTAAGGGCTTAGGAATAGATGAGACGATTAACAGCCCCACGTTTACGATTTTACAAATCTATGAGGAAGGGCGTTTGCCCTTCTATCATTTTGATGTTTACCGAATCGGTGATATCGAGGAGATGGATGAAATCGGTTTTGACGAATACGTCTACGGGGAAGGGGTCAGCTTAATCGAGTGGGGGAACATGATTGAAGATATTCTACCTCCTCATCACTATGAGATCATAATCGAAAAAGAGATCCAAAAAGGCTTTGATTATAGGAGGATTACTGTATGCGAATATTAGCGATTGATAGTTCTTCCCTAGTAGCTAGTGTAGCCCTTGTAGACGAAGAAGTGACGATAGCAGAATACACCGTTAATTTTAAAAAGACCCATTCCCAAACCCTTCTACCGATGCTAGAAGAGATTAAGAAGATGCTGGCCCTTGACCTAGAAAGCATAGATGCCCTTGCCGTATCCTCAGGTCCTGGTTCTTTTACAGGACTGCGCATCGGTGCTTCCACGGTAAAGGGACTAGGGCTGGCCCTTTCAAAACCTCTCGTTGCCATCCCTACCCTTACTGGCTTAGCTTATAACCTAGCGGGCGATAAACGCCTGATCTGTCCGATTATGGATGCCAGAAGAGGTCAGGTTTATACGGCTGTTTACCGGATGGCAGAAGAAGTAGAGGAAATTATGCCAGGGAGCGCCCTACCAATAGCAGAGCTCCTTAGTTTTTTAAATAATCAAAGGGAAGAAGTAATCTTTCTCGGTGACGGGGTACCCGCCTTTCAGGAACAGATAGAAAAGGAATTAGGCGTTCCCTTTGCCTTTGCGCTTCCTCACCAGAACCGTCAGCGAGCAGCGGCCTACGGGGCCCTGGCACTTCAGTATTTAAAGGAAGGAAAGACGGTTACGGCAGCAGAGTTTGCGCCGGATTATCTCCGGGATTCACAAGCGGAGCGGGAGCGTAAGGAAAGAACGAGGAGAGACTGGGTGGTCAAACCAATCGGTAAAGAAGACATCGGCGAAATCGCAGAGTTAGAGCGACGAATCTTTAGCGATGCTTGGTCAGTGAGCGGTCTCGAAGAAAGCTATAAGCGAGAAGAGGCTCTCATTCTCGGTGCCTATAAAGAAGGCAAGATATACGGCTATCTGGTAGCGTATTTGGCAGCCGATGAGTGCGAGTTGATGCGCTTAGCGGTAAAGGAAGAAAAACGTAAAGAAAATGCCGGAACCCATCTGCTTCTTGCTCTAGAAAGTATGTGTGAGGACGCCGGGATTAAGAAAATCTTCCTAGAAGTACGAGAGAGCAATAAAGCGGCGATTTCTTTTTACGAAAGCGGTAATTTTATCCAAGACGGAGTGCGTCCGAATTTTTATGATAACCCTGTGGAAGACGGGGTCTTGATGAGTAGAGAACTAGGAAAATAATAGAGGTAAAAAATGTTAGAAGTATGTTTATTAGGAACGGGAGGGATGATGCCTCTGCCTTATCGGTGGCTCACCTCTTTAATGGTGCGTTATAATGGTAGCAGTTTGCTAGTGGACTGCGGCGAAGGGACTCAGATTGCCATCAAGGAAAAAGGGTGGAGCTTTAAACCTATCGATGTAATCTGTTTTACCCATTTTCACGGAGACCATATCAGCGGGTTGCCAGGACTTTTATTAACCATGGGAAATGCCGACCGGACAGAGCCCTTGACCCTTATCGGACCGAAAGGCTTAGAGCGGGTAGTCGGTGCTCTGCGAGTCATCGCTCCCGAGTTACCCTTTAAGATTAACTGTATTGAGATTAACGGTCCGGCAGAAACCTTTCAGCTAAATGGTTATCGTCTAAAGGCTTTTAAAGTGAATCATAACGTTACCTGCTACGGCTACACCATGGAAGTTGACCGAGCAGGTAAATTTGACGTGGAAAGAGCGAATGCCCTAGCAGTGCCCCAGAGGATTTGGACACGGTTGCAAAAAGGTGAAGAAGTGACGATTGATGGTGTCTGCTATACCCCAGAGATGGTGCTAGGCCCAGCCCGTAAAGGCTTAAAAGTTACGTATTGTACCGATACTAGGCCCACCCAGTCGATTGTAGAAAATGGCACAGGGTCTGACCTTTTTATCTGTGAAGGCATGTATGGTGAGCCGGATAAGGATAAGAAGGCCAAGGAATATAAGCATATGACCTTTAAAGAAGCTGCGACCCTAGCGAAGAAAGCGAATGTAAAAGAGCTGTGGTTGACCCACTATAGCCCTTCTCTTAATCGCCCGGAGGAGTACGTAGAAGACGCGAAAAATATCTTTAAGAATACCATTGCGGCGAAGGATCGCCGAACGGTAACCTTAACTTTTGAGGAAGCATAAATAATGAGTGATGTATTAATATTAGCAATAGAAAGTTCGTGTGATGAGACGGCAGCAGCGGTGGTGAAAAATGGCCGCCAGGTGCTTTCTAATATCATCTCTTCCCAGATAGACATTCATACTCTATATGGTGGGGTGGTACCGGAAATCGCTTCTCGTAAACATATAGAACGGATTAACCAAGTGATTGAAAAGGCTCTCGTGGACGCCGGGGTCACGCTAAGTGACATTGACGCCGTCGCGGTAACCTACGGCCCTGGCCTTGTAGGTGCCCTTTTAGTAGGGGTGGCAGAAGCAAAAGCCATTGCTTTTGCCACAGGAAAGCGCTTAATCGGCGTGCATCATATCGAAGGGCATATCGCCGCGAATTTAATTGAGCATAAGGAATTAGAACCACCATTCTTTTCTCTCGTCGTCTCCGGTGGCCATTCTCACCTAGTGAAGGTAAAAGACTACGGTGAGTTCGAGATTATCGGTCGTACCCGGGATGACGCAGCCGGTGAGGCCTTTGATAAGGTGGCAAGAGCGATTGGTCTGGGGTATCCAGGCGGTCCCAAGATCGATAAGGTGGCAAAAGAAGGTAATCCCGAAGCAATCGAATTCCCTCGCGCCAGTGTAGGGGATTCACCGTATGACTTTAGCTTTAGCGGGGTCAAATCCGCGGTTCTTAACTATATCAATGGGCAAAAAATGAAGGATGCTAAGATTAACGTGCCGGATGTGGCGGCGTCTTTTCAAAAGGCTGTAACCGATGTCCTAGTATCTCATACAATTCAGGCAGCGAAAGATTATGACATGAAGACCATTACGATGGCAGGCGGTGTGGCTTCTAATAGCGCCCTCCGCCAAGCGATGAAGACAGCTTGCGCAGAGAATGGCTTTAAACTTTACTATCCATCCCCAGTGTACTGCACAGATAACGCCGTGATGATTGGGGTGGCGGCGTATTACGAATACTTAAAAGGTGTATCTGATGGTTGGAACTTAAATGCCGTTCCAAATCTAAAATTAGGAGAACGCTAAGTCAATAACCCACGCCTATAGTTCTATGGACGGAGCTTGTTAAGAGCTCTTGCCCGCTAGCCTAAGTCTTAACTGACTACGTTATGTAAGACGTGTCATGACGCTTATCATGCTGGCAAAATCCAATTAAACCTAAAGAGGGGAGCATCTTTCCGAGATGCAGCTTTTATGGGGATTATGCGATGGGCCTTTTATAACAAACTAAAAGAGATATATTCAAATGTAAGCATGACTTACGGATAT
>NZ_JAMXOC010000016.1 GCF_024721265.1 Ohessyouella blattaphilus
ATTCCTCCCCACCTAAGTTTTAGATGGGGTATCCTTGCTATAAAAAAGATGAAAATAAAAAAACTATTGTTATCACTGTTACTACTGTGTCTCTTTGCATCTGCTTGTGGTGTTAAGGATAGTGAACCGATAGCGGCGGGGGAAGTCATACCGGAAACGAAGAAGGCTACCACAGCTAAAGTAGCGCCCCAAATAAAGAAAGAAGATGTGCCCCAAGATATGCGTATCCATTTTTTGGACGTAGGTCAGGGGCTTTCTGTTTTGGTTGAGAGTCAAGGAAGATATCTGATTTACGATGGTGGTGGTCAGGGAAGTTCTTCCTATGTGGTCGCGTATTTGCGAGAACAGGGTGTGGAAAAGCTGGATTATGTAATTGCTTCTCACTATGATGCGGATCACTTGGCCGGTCTGGTGGGGTGCCTCAATGTTTTCTCCGCCGAGAGAGTCTTGGCTCCAGACTACGAACACGATACTAAGCTCTATTCCTCTTTTATGAAGGGGGTAACGGAACGGGGAATCCCTTTTTCTTCACCAGTACAAGGAGAGACATTTACCCTGGGAGCGGCTACGTTTACCGTTCTTTCGGCAAAGCCTGAAAACGGTGATTCTAATGATTACTCCTTGGTAATCAAGATTATGAATGGACAAAATTCCTGTATTTTAACGGGTGACGCTTCTGCTGCCTCAGAAGCAGAGATGATTCGTTCCGGGAGAGAGCTCTCCTGTGATATATTAAGTATCGGTCATCACGGCTCGGCAAGTTCCACAAGTTGGGATTTCCTTGAAAAGACCGTTCCCGAGGCAGCGGTTATCTCTGTGGGCCGGGATAATTCTTATGGGCATCCTGACCGGGACGTACTAGAAAAGTTAGAAAGTATGGAGATTGATCTGTACCGAAGCGATCTTCAAGGGACGGTAATCGCGACCTCTAATGGGAGCGAGTTTACTTGGAGCGAGGCCCCTTGTAACGATTATCAAGGCGGTGATTCGGGGACACAGCCCGCAGAAACCAGTGTTTCGCCAGAGGTCTCTAGTAGTCTGCAGGTATGGAAATCAGCCTCAGGGAAGAAGTATCATAGCATTCCTAATTGCGGGACGATGAACCCAGATCAGGCGGTACAAATGAGCGAGGAAGAAGCGCAAAATAGCGGGTTGGGGGCGTGTTCTAAGTGCTGCAGATAAGGGTGAAAAACCACAAAAAAGTTGCCTTATGGAAAAAACAGTAGTATAATACTTGAACACGACTTTTGGTGGATTGAAAGGGAAAATCAAGTATGAGTATTAAATTTAATAAGGCGGCCCAGTTGTCGCTAGTTATTTTACTGGTCGTCACCTTAGTGTTTACTCCTGGTCTAACTGGACATGCAGAAGAGCCGGAGGAGAAGCTGAACAATTTAGGGTCAGCTCTTGGGGAATACGAAAGCGAATTGGGACAGGCGACAAAAGAGTTAGAAGCACTTGTGTCAGAAGTAGAAGCATCTAAGATGGATTTATTAGAGGCAGAAGAGCAAGAAGCAAAGCAGCACGAAGAGATGAAGTTGAGAATCAAGTATATGTATGAGACGGGATCGGTATCCCTTCTCCAGCTTCTGATAGAGTCATCAGATTTAGCAAGTTTAACGGCTAATATTGAGTATGTATCTATGGTGACTAGTCATGATAGGGAAATGCTAACAGAGTACCAAAGAGTGGTAGAAGATACTGCTGCAAGGGCAGCCGACTTAGAAGGTCGCCGGAATGAACTTAGCTCTTTGCAGACGCAGTTAAACGAGAAGATTGCCAGTGCAGAAGAGGCTATTAAGAAAGCTAGCGCAGAAGTAGACGCCAAGCGAAAAGCTGAGTTAGAAGCTTTGCAAGCGGCCTTGGATGAGGCGAAAAAGTACGAAGATGCCGTATCTCCTGAAGAGGGGAATAACCAGGGAAGCGGAAGCAGCGGCAGTAACGAAACGACGCCACCGCCTAGCGGCAATGGCTCAAATGGCAGTGGTTCTAATGGAGCGCTTTACACTCTCGATCAGTTTCTCTCTATGGGAGTTGTGAACTGGGGTGGGTATCGCTTTACTTATTACTCACAGTCCGTGTTGCCAGGACCAGGACTTAATATTCCTGGAAGGCATGTAAATGCCGATGGTTATGTCAGCGACGGCGATGGTTATATTGTCTTAGCGGCTTTAGGAGCAAAGGGAGCAGTTTACGATACGCCTTTTGGCTATCAAGGAAAGGTATACGATAGCTGTCCTTCAGCGGGAACTTTAGACGTCTATATTCGGTAAAAATAGGATACGTCCTCTAGCAAAGATTTCACTTTGTTAGGGGACGTTTTGCAAGAAAGAGAAAGAGGGGAAGTTATGAGTAAGAGATATATCAGAGGACTGGCAGTGGTACTGCTTGCGGTTACGCTGTTATCCGGTTGTGCCGGAAAAAAAGAAATGGTCGGCAACTATACCGATGAGATGAAGATAGAACCAGGGGTGGATATTTCCGAGTACGGTGCCGATAGTGTTGAACGAGACGGCGACCACGAGGGGAGTCTGTATTTCTCCAACCTGGATTTTTACAACATGAAATCAACGGATACCATGAAGATTTTGCCAAAGTTTAAAACGATTCAACAAAGTGATGAACGTACCTGTGCTTTAACCTGTATTCTCATGGTTTTTAATTATTATGGTAACGACAAGGATTATGACGAATACGATCTTCTAAAGCTTCATCCTGAAGGAGAGGAGATGAAGTCTACCTCCCTTCCGCAAGCGGTGGCGGTGTTTGATCAGGTTGGTGGTTTTAAATTGACCACAACCACGGACTTTCACGAAAAGGGAGAAGAGCTCACCCTAGGTACGCTTTACGGCTTTATCGATGAAGATAAACCAGTGATGGTGTGTTGGAATGACTGGGGTGGTCATTGGCAGATCATCATCGGCTACGATACTATGGGAACAAAGACCGAGCAAGACGATGTTCTAATTGTTGCCGATCCCTACGATACGACGGACCACAATCAGGATGGCTATGGAGTCTATCCGGCCCAGCGATTTTTCTACAATTTTACTACCTACAACTTCTTTTCTGAAGAAGAGGGGAACGATCAGCTATTTATCGTCGCTGAACCAAATAACTAAAAAAACATTTGACAAGAATAAAAAACCGGATTATACTCAAGTACATTAATAAAAGACAAACCGTTGAGGTGGAGATAACGTTAGTAGCGCACTTTCAGAGAGTTCGGGTAGGTGGAAGCCGAGCAGAGAGCGGATTAGCAAATGGACCACTGAGGGCACGGACAAAAAGCGACTTCTCGCTTTAGTACTTCGTGACGAAAGGCTTGCGTTAGTAGCCGGAGATATGTTGGTATCTTGCTAAGTGTGTGCGTATGCACAAATTAAGGTGGCACCACGGGTGTATTGTTGACTCGTCCTTTAACAAAGTTTAATTACTTCGTTAAAGGATTTTTTTTGTGCAAAAAAGGGAGAATAGCTATGAGACAGACATCATTTGGAGAACTAAAAGAACTCAATCAAACAGGAACGTATCGGCGTTTACCGCTGACGTGTGAACTTTTTTCGGACATCGCCACTAGTGTGGAGGTGCTTCATAAGTTTATGAATGTGAGCGATCACTGCTTTATGTTTGAAAGCGCTTCGGAGACAAAGCAGTGGGGACGTTATACATTCATCGGCTATGACCCGGTCTTAGAGGTAAGCAGTACCGATGTTATCGAAGGTTCTCCAAAGGATTACTTAAGTCGTCTGATCGCCGAGAATAAGAGTCCTCGGATACCGGGGCTACCGTCTTTTCTCGGTGGACTGGTGGGTTACTTTGCCTACGACTACTGCAAATATGAAGAGCCGATTTTAGATATTCCGGTAGAAGATAACGAAGGTTTTAAAGACTTTGACTTCATGCTTTTTGACAAGCTAGTTATCTATGATAACTTTTCCCAGAAGATGACCCTAGTTGTGAATATCAAGAACGATAATCTAGAGAAAAGGTACCAAGAAGGGCTACAGACCTTGGAGCAGATGAAGGTCATTATTACCAGAGGTAAGAAAAAGAGCTTACCTAAGGGACGTTTGTTGACACCAGCAAAGCCGCTATTTGACGAGAAAGCCTATACGGAAAAGGTACTCCAGGTTAAAGAGCGAATTCGTGAAGGAGATCTTTTTCAGCTAGTCTTAAGCAATCGCCTTGAGGCAGAGTTTTCCGGAAGTCTTTTTGATACGTATCGTTTACTGCGAACCATTAACCCTTCGCCCTATATGTTCTACTTTTCCAGTAAGGATATGGAGGTGGCAGGCGCTTCGCCGGAGACACTAGTTAAGGTTATGGGCTCGGAAGTGCTTACGTATCCGCTAGCAGGGACGAGAAGGCGAGGCCAAAATGATTTGGAGGATAAAGATCTAGAGCAAGAATTATTGGCTGATGAGAAGGAGAAGGCAGAGCACAATATGCTAGTTGACCTAGGGCGTAACGATCTCGGCAAAATATGTGACTTTGGTAGTGTGGAGGTCAAGGATTACCTGCAAGTGCTTCGCTTTTCTCACGTGATGCACCTAGGGTCTACCGTTCAGGGAAGACTTAGGACAGATAAGGAAGCGCTAGATGCTCTCGGGGCTGTGCTTCCTGCCGGCACCCTCTCGGGAGCACCTAAGGTTAAGGCGTGTCAGCTGATTGCCCAGCTAGAAAATAATAAACGGGGAATTTATGGCGGGGCCATCGGTTATTTAAGTCTTACTGGCGATCTGGACACCTGCATCGGGATTCGCTTAGCCTATCGGAAAAACGGCAAGGTCTTCGTTCGCTCAGGTGCAGGAATTGTTGCCGATAGCGATCCTCACAAAGAATACGTAGAGTGCCTTAATAAAGCAGAAGCGATGCTTGTTGCCCTCACAGGCAGTGAGAGGATGGAGGTGTAGAAATGGTCTTACTAATTGATAATTACGATAGTTTTTCTTATAACCTATACCAGCTTTTCGGGGAGCTAACTAAGGAAATACGGGTCGTTCGTAACGACGAATTAAGCGTAGAAGAGATTGCGGCGCTGGCGCCAGAGACCATTATTCTGTCCCCGGGACCTGGACGACCAGAGGCGGCCGGGGTGTGTCTTGAGGTTGTTAGCAGGTTGAAGGGGCAGGTGAAGTTCTTAGGTGTATGTTTGGGGCATCAAGTGATTTGTCAGGCCTATGGTGGACAGATCGATTATGCAGAAGAGCTGATGCATGGCAAGCAGTCGCGAATCAAGGTGGTGGCGGATGAAAGCCAGCTTTTTAAAAACATGAGCGCGAGCTTATCCGTAGGACGTTATCACTCGCTAATCGCAAAAGAGAACTCTTTACCAGGAGAACTAAAGGTAACCTCGCGAACGGCTAACGAAGAAGTGATGAGTGTAGAAGATAAGGAAAATAAGGTGTTCGGTGTACAGTTTCATCCAGAGTCCATCCTAACACCCTTAGGAAAACAGATGATTCAGAATTTTATGGAGGTATAGAAGCATGATACATGAAGCAATTGTAAGACTAAGCAACCGGGAAGACCTAGATTATGAGATGGCAAGGGCTTCTATGGATGAAATAATGAGTGGGCAGGCAACGGAAGTGCAGATGAGTGCTTTTTTAGTCGCGATGGCGATGAAAGGCGAGACTATTGAAGAAATCACCGCCTGCGCCGCAGGTATGCGGGCACACTGTGTAAAGCTGCTTAATGACCAGGAAGTGCTTGAAATTGTGGGAACCGGTGGCGACCGCGCCAATTCCTTTAATATCTCGACCACTTCTAGTCTGGTTATCTCGGCAGCCGGAGTCCCGGTAGCGAAGCACGGAAATAGAGCCGCGTCCAGTAAAAGCGGAGCAGCAGATGTCCTAGAGGCTCTGGGAGTAAAGATTAACGTCTCCCCGGAAAAAAGTACAAAGCTTCTTAGGGATTTGGGTTTTTGTTTTCTCTTTGCTCAGAACTACCACCTCTCCATGAAGTACGTGGCTCCTGTACGCCGGGAATTATCGATTCCCACCATCTTTAATATTCTAGGGCCGCTAACAAACCCTGCTGGTGCGAAGATGGAGCTGATGGGGGTCTATGAAGAAGGCTTAGTTGAGCCGTTAGCGAGAGTACTGGCGAATTTAGGAGTCAAGCGGGGCATGGTGGTCTACGGTCAAGATGGCTTAGATGAGATTTCCTTAAGCGCGCCGACGACGGTGTGCGAGGTGAAGGACGGAACGTATAAGTCCTATGTGATCAAACCAGAAGACTATGGCTTCACGCGGTGCAGGAAAGCTGACTTAGTCGGTGGCGATGCTGCGGAGAACGCAGCGATTACTAGGGCAATTTTAAAAGGTGAGAAGGGACCGAAGGCAGATGCGGTTATCCTAAACTCGGCAGCTGCTATCCACTTAGGTAAAGAGATTAGTATGGAAGCGGCGGTGAAAGAAGCCAGGGAAGTGATCGATAGTGGGAAAGCGTTAGCTCACCTAGAAGCATTTATTAAGGAGTCAAATTCATGAAGCAGGATATTTTAGAGCAAATTGTGGTAGCGACCAAGGTAAGAGTAGAAAAGGCGAAGCAGCAGATACTTAAGGAGACGTTAGTCAGTTCACCAGGAATGTCAAAGCCTTCCAAGTGTATATCTTTTTATCAGGCGCTAAAGGCTCCGGGGATGTCCTTTATCTGCGAGATCAAGAAAGCTTCCCCTTCAAAGGGCTTGATTGCCGAAGATTTTCCTTATTTGGAGATTGCTATGGAATACGAAGCAGCAGGGGCCAGTGCAATCTCGGTGCTGACGGAGCCGGTGTTTTTTAAAGGTAGTCATACGTACTTAAAGGAAGTAAGCGCGAAGGTGGGGATACCGACCCTGCGAAAAGACTTTATTATTGACGAGTATCAGATATACGAAGCCAAAGCCTTAGGGGCTGCGGCAGTTCTCCTTATCTGCAGTATTTTAAGCTCTTCCCAGTTAAAGGCTTATCTGGAACTAGCCCGGTCGCTAGGACTGGATGCTTTAGTAGAAGCCCATTCAAGCGCTGAGGTCGCTAAAGCCGTGGCAGCAGGTGCTCAGATTATTGGTGTTAATAACCGGGACTTAAAAGATTTTAGCGTAGATATTAATCACAGCATCAACCTCCGAAAAGAGGTGCCAGATAGCTGCCTTTTCGTTTCCGAAAGCGGTATCCGCCATCCAGCAGATGTTAGACGCTTAGAAGAAAATAGCGTGGATGCGGTCCTAATTGGTGAGCAGCTGATGCGCAGCTCAGATAAGAAAAGGGAGCTCCAGAGATTAGGGGGAATGGAACATGGCAAAGGTTAAAATATGCGGAATTACTCGCCCAGAAGAGATTGCCTATGGGAACGCATATCAGCCAGATTATATCGGTTTTGTCTTTGCGAGGAGTCGGCGCCAGGTGAGTCTGCAAAAGGCTCAGGAGCTTCGCCGTCAGTTAGATAGCCGGATTCAAGCAGTAGGCGTCTTTGTGGATGAAGAGTTCCAAAAGGTGGTAGAGGCAGTAGAGACGGGAGCCATTCAGATGATTCAGCTACACGGTCAAGAAGACGAGGCGTATCTTAAGGCGCTACGACGGCGGACATCGGTACCGATTATTAAGGCCTTAGCCGTTAACTCCTCATTAGATATTCAGAAGGCAAATGAAAGTAGTGGGGATTACGTGTTATTAGACTATAGGAAGCCTGGCAGCGGTAGGAGTTTTGACTGGGAGCTTCTAAAGGGGATGACTAGAGCGTATTTCCTGGCTGGCGGAATATGCTCGGATAATATAGAGGAGGCTCTAGGTCTACCAGGACTTTTGGCTCTAGATATTAGCTCCGGGGTTGAAAAAGATGGAAAGAAGGATGAGTCGCTAATTAGGGACTGTATAAGGAGGATAAGAAATGACGAAAGGTAGATTTGGAATTCACGGGGGGCAGTATATTCCCGAAACCTTAATGAGTGAATTGGAAAACTTAGAAAGAGAGTATGAAAAATATCGAAAAGATCCTGAGTTTAAGCGGGAATTGAAGGCGCTTTTAGATGACTATGCAGGGCGCCCCTCACGGCTTTACTATGCGGGAAATATTACCGAGGATTTGGGCGGCGCGAAAGTATATTTAAAGCGGGAGGACTTAAATCACACGGGTGCCCATAAAATCAATAATGTACTAGGGCAGGTATTGCTGGCAAAAAGGATGGGAAAAACGCGGGTGATTGCTGAAACCGGTGCCGGTCAGCACGGGGTGGCAACAGCCACAGCGGCGGCTCTTCTAGGACTTGAATGCGAAGTCTTTATGGGGGCTGAGGATTGCCAGAGACAAGCGCTTAACGTGTATCGCATGCATCTTCTCGGGGCGAAGGTACATCCCGTATCTAGCGGAACCGGAACGCTTAAGGATGCGGTTAACGAAACCATGCGAGAGTGGACGACGAGAATCGCGGATACCCATTATGTGCTAGGGTCAGTGATGGGACCTCACCCCTTTCCGACCATCGTACGGGACTTTCAGGCGGTCATTAGCGAGGAGGCTAGGGCCCAGATTCTTGAGAAGGAAGGGAAGCTTCCGGGGGCAGTTTTTGCCTGTGTAGGGGGCGGCAGCAATGCCATCGGGATGTTCTATCACTTCATTCCCGATGAGCAGGTGGCCCTTTACGGCTGCGAGGCTGCGGGTCGGGGTATCAGTACCAAGGATACGGCAGCGACCATCGCTACTGGTAGCTTAGGCGTCTTCCACGGGATGAAATCTTATTTTTGCCAAGATGAATACGGCCAGATTGCTCCCGTCTATTCCATCTCGGCAGGCCTTGATTATCCAGGGATTGGACCGGAACACGCCCATTTACATGATTTAGGGAGAGCCCAGTACGTGCCGATTACCGATGAGGAAGCGGTCTCCGCTTTCGAATACATTGCTAAAAAGGAAGGGATTATCTGCGCGATAGAAAGTGCTCACGCCCTTGCTTATGCGATGAAAGTAGTACCCAAAATGTCAAAAGAAGATAGCGTTATTATCTGTCTCTCCGGTCGCGGAGATAAAGACGTGGCAGCTATCGCCAGATACAAAGGAGAAAAAATATATGAGTAGAATACAAGATGCCTTTCAAAATAAAAAAGCGTTTATTCCTTTTATAACAGCTGGAGACCCAACCCTTGCTAAGACGAAAGAGTATATCCTGCAGATGGCCGCCGCAGGCGCGGATCTCATTGAAATTGGTCTGCCCTTTTCTGATCCTATTGCTGAAGGTCCAGTTATTCAAGAAGCGGACATTAGAGCGTTAGCCAGTGGCACTACCACGGACAAGGTTCTAGAGATGGTGGCGGAACTAAAGGGTGAGATTACCATCCCCTTAGTCTTTATGACGTATCTAAATCCTGTCTTTCACTACGGCTATGAAACGTTTTTTGCCCGTTGTCAGGAAGTGGGCGTCTGCGGCATAATTATTCCCGATCTTCCTTATGAGGAAAAAGAAGAGGTGCTTGAAGTAGCAGATAAGTATCAGGTGGAACTAGTCTCCATGGTGGCCCCCACTTCGGCCAAGCGCATCCGTGAGATTGCCGTTTCAGCAAAAGGTTTTCTCTACGTTGTCTCTTCGCTAGGGGTGACGGGAGTGCGTAGTGAGATTAAGACGGACATCGAGAGCATAATTAAAGAAATCAGACAAGTGACAGACTTACCCTGCGCCGTTGGTTTTGGGATTAATACTCCTGAGCAGGCGGCCAGAATTGCTCGACACGCAGATGGCGTTATCGTTGGTAGCGGGATTGTGGATCTTATTGCGAAGTACGGAGACACTGCTGGGGAGGCGGTGTATCAGTACGTGAAGGAGATGAAAGAGGCGATCATTTAAGAGCAAACACAAACGGAATATACAAAATTATTTGACTAATACGTAAAATGTGATACACTAACTATATTAAAAAACAGGAGGAAGGGCATGTTCAGTATTTCTTGCAAATAATCAATTTGATACTCGTGTATGATGGCCAGTGGCCCGAGTGCGCGATTTTGCAGGAAATGAATACCTTCTAATGACATACGTAGATGATACGTGGATTTTATTACGCTAGGAGAGAAGTTCTTTCCTAGCGTTTTTTCGTGCACAGGGCAGGGGAAGGAGTTTACTATGTCATTAATTAGTGTTAACAATTTGAGTTTTAGCTACGAAGGTAGCTATACGGAGGTTTTTACCGAGACGTCGTTTCAGATAGATACAGATTGGAAATTAGGATTCATCGGGCGAAATGGTCGCGGTAAGACCACATTTTTAAAGTTGCTATTAGGAGAATATCCGTACCAAGGGTCGATTTCGGCCAGTGTTTCTTTTGAGTATTTTCCTTATCAGGTAGCAGATGAGGAGCGAATGGTGCTAGAGATCGCTCAGGAGATTGCTCCAGGTGCAGAAGACTGGGAATTTATCAAAGAGCTTTCGCTCTTACAGGTAGACGCCTCCGTCTTGTATCGTTCGTTTTCTACCTTAAGCCAAGGAGAACGAACGAAGGTGCTACTCACCTCGCTTTTTCTGCGGACGAATAGTTTTCTTTTGATCGATGAGCCGACCAATCATTTGGACGCTTTGGGGCGGGATTTACTAGCAGCGTATTTAAAGAAAAAGAAAGGTTTTATTTTGGTTTCTCACGATCGTCGTTTTCTAGATGAGGTGGTGGATCACATTCTTTCGATTAATAAGCAAAGCATCACGGTGATGAAGGGTAACTATAGCGTGTTTGCTGGTGAAAAGGCAGCGAAGGATCAGTTTGAACTTAATCAGAATGAGAAGATTAAGCGAGAGATAAAGCAGATGGAAAGCGCGGCAAAGCGAACGAAGGCGTGGTCAGATGATGTGGAGAAGTCTAAGAAAGGAGAAGGTGCCAAGGTTGCGGGACTGCGTCCAGACCGAGGATTTATCGGCCATAAGGCGGCCAAGATGATGAAGCGGACGAAGACCATGGAGCGGCGGATAGAAGACGCCATCACGAAGAAGGGTGAGCTTCTAAGGGAACTTGAAAGCCAGGAGCCCTTGGAGATGCGACCGCTAACTTTCCCCAAAGAAATTTTGGTGACGATGACGGATGTTAGCCTTAGTTATGAAGATAAGGTGGTGCTTGAAGACTTTAGCTTGCAGGTAAAGCGGGGGCAGAGAATTAACCTAGCCGGTGGCAACGGCAGCGGCAAGTCCAGTGTCTTAAAGGCGATACTAGGAGAGATTAAGCCTGGGAAGGGACAAGTCGCGCTAGCTTCGGGACTAGTGATTTCTTATGTAAGCCAGGATACCCGAGAGCTTTCGGGAACGTTAAAAGAGTTGGCAGAGAAAAACGGCGTAGAAGTTTCGCTTCTTGTGACGGTGCTACGAAAGCTAGATCTGGGGAGAGAACAAATCGAGATCCCGGTGGAAAACTACAGCGAAGGGCAGAAGAAAAAGGTGCTACTAGCATTAAGTCTATGTACGCCTGCCCATTTGTACATCTGGGACGAACCTCTTAACTATATCGATGTCATCTCTCGTGAACAGATAGAAAGTGTCCTATTAGAGCGGGAACCGACGATTATTTTTGTGGAACATGACCGGTGGTTCTGTGATAAAATAGCAACTGAAAAGGTGGTGCTGGGAAATGGGAAAGAGTAATTCATATACGAAAATCTATGAGGTTGTTAAAAGTATTCCCAAAGGCTGCGTAGCCTCCTACGGACAGGTGGCTGAGCTGGCGGGCAATAATCGCTGGGCGCGAGTAGTAGGCTATGCTTTGCATGTGAACCCTGAGCCCGGAGTCATTCCCTGTCATCGGGTGGTGACGGTAGATGGCAAAGTATCCCCGGCCTTTGCTTTTGGCGGCGAGAATCAGCAGATTCGCCTCCTTGAAGAAGAGGGCGTGGAAGTGGTTGATGGCCGGGTGGATATGGCACGTTTTTGCTGGCGAAAAAGAAGGTTTTGAGCTATAATAAAAAGCAGTGTGATTTTAAGGAGGGTAAAGATGATAGCAATTGAAAATGAACTAAAGAATAATGCATATCCGGGAAGAGGAATAATCTTAGGGAAGACCCCTGACGGGAAAAAGGCAGTAGCGGCGTATTTTATTATGGGTCGCAGTGAAAATAGCCGTAACCGTATCTTTGTGGAAGACGGAGAAGGAATTAGAACCCAGGCATTTGACGAAGCAAAGCTAGTGGATCCATCACTTATTATTTATGCGCCGGTGCGGGTAATCGGTAGTAAGACAATCGTTACGAACGGTGATCAGACGGATACGATTTACGAAGGCATGGATAAGCAACTAACCTTTGAGCAAGCCCTTAGAAGCCGGGAGTTTGAGCCCGATGGTCCTAACTATACCCCAAGAATATCCGGAATTATTCACCGCTTAGGTGCAGGTTTCAATTACGCTTTATCTATTCTTAAAAGTAATGAAGGCGACCCAGACTCGTGTCAGCGGTTTACCTTTGCTTACGAGAATCCAAAAGCCGGAGAAGGTCATTTTATTCACACGTATGCTGAGAATTTAGACCCGCTTCCAAGCTTTGTGGGAGAACCGAAAAAGATTGCTACTCATAATGATATCGAAGAGTTTACTACCCTTTTGTGGGAGAACTTAAACGAGGAGAATAAAGTATCCTTGTTTGTCCGCTATCAGGACTTAGCAAGTGGTGAGTACGAGACGAAAATAGTTAACAAGAATAAATAGGAGCGTAAGTAAAATGAAAGAAATCCAATTAAAGTACGGGTGTAACCCCAATCAAAAACCTTCAAGAATCTATATGGCAGACGGCGGTGAGCTACCGGTCACCGTATTAAATGGTAACCCCGGTTACATTAACTTCCTCGATGCCTTTAACGGCTGGCAATTAGTGAAGGAATTAAAGGCGGCTACCGGTCTTCCGGCGGCAACTTCATTTAAACACGTGTCGCCAGCAGGAGCAGCAGTTGGCAGACCTTTAAGCGATACCTTAGCGAAAATCTACTGGGTAGATGATCTTGGCGAATTAACACCTTTAGCTGCTGCCTATGCAAGAGCCAGAGGTGCTGATAGAATGTCTTCTTTTGGTGATTTTATCGCCCTTTCAGATGAGTGTGACGTAAGTACAGCGAAGATGATTAAGCGAGAAGTCTCAGATGGTGTTATCGCTCCAGGGTATTCGGAGGAAGCGTTAGCTATCTTAAAGGAAAAGAAAAAGGGCGGTTATAACGTGATTCAAATCGATGCCGATTACGTACCAAAGCCGCTAGAAGTAAAAGACGTCTATGGCATTACCTTCGAGCAAGGCCGTAATGAGCTACACATCGACAAGGATTTCTTTAATGACATTGTTACAAAGAACAAAGAGTTAAGCGAAGATGCCAAGATGGATTTAGCGATTTCTTTGATTACCCTTAAGTATACTCAGTCAAACTCTGTTTGCTATGTAAAAGATGGCCAGGCAATCGGTATCGGTGCCGGTCAGCAATCACGGATTCACTGTACCAGACTAGCTGGTAGCAAAGCGGATAACTGGTGGTTACGACAAAGCAAAGAGGTATTAGGCCTTAAATTTAAAGCAGGCCTTGGTAGAGCGGATAGAGACAATTCCATTGATCTTTATATCGGCGAAGATTATCAGGATGTGCTTGCCGATGGTGCTTGGGAAAACATCTTCGAAGAAAAACCAGAGGTCTTTAGCGCTGAGGCAAAACGGGCCTGGCTGGATCAGTTAACAGACGTGGCTCTTGGTTCAGATGCGTTCTTCCCCTTTGGTGATAATATCGAAAGAGCGAAAAGAAGCGGTGTAAAATACATCGCCCAACCAGGCGGATCAGTGAGAGATGATAACGTAATCGCAACTTGTGATAAATACGGAATGGTGATGGCCTTTACTGGTATCAGACTATTCCACCACTAAAAGGAGCAAAAAACATGGGTAGATATTTTGGAACGGATGGTTTTAGAGGTGAAGTAAATGAGGTCTTATGTGTAGACCACGCATTTAAAATCGGCCGTTATTTGGGTTGGTATTACAGCCAGAAAAGAGGCGAAGGGAAGTCAGCTAAGATTGTAATTGGTAAAGATACGCGCCGTAGTAGCTATATGTTCGAGGATGCTCTGTGTGCAGGTATCACGGCATCAGGAGCAAACGCCTATCTGTTACACGTAACAACCACGCCTAGTGTATCTTATATTGTGCGAACAGAGGATTTCGATTGCGGAATCATGATTTCCGCTAGTCATAATCCTTACTATGATAACGGAATTAAGTTAATCAATGCCAAAGGGCATAAGATGGATGCAGATGTGGAAGCGGAAATCGAAGATTATATGGATGGTAAGATTGCCGAGATTCCTTTAGCTAAAAGAGATAAGGTTGGACGTACCGTAGACTATGTGGCTGGTAGAAATCGTTACATCGGCTATCTAATTTCTCTGATTCGGCACTCTTTTGAAGACAAGCGTATCGGTCTGGACTGCTCTAACGGTAGTGCGTTCACGATTGCGAAAGCCGTTTTTGATGCGGTTGGCGCCAAGACGTATGTGATTAACGATAGTCCTGATGGCACGAATATTAACCGAGATGCAGGTTCTACCCATATTGAAATTTTGCAGGATTTTGTGAGAGAAAACAACCTAGACGCGGGCTTTGCCTACGATGGTGATGCGGATCGCTGTATTGCCGTCGATGAAGAGGGAACGGTAGTCGATGGCGACCTAATCCTCTATATTTGCGGAAAGTATATGAAAGAGAAAGATCGCTTGAATGACGATGTGGTAGTTACCACGATTATGTCTAACATTGGTCTTTATAAGGCTTTTGATAAAGCGGGAATCAAGTACGAAAAGACAGCGGTAGGCGATAAATACGTCTACGAAGAGATGGTAAAGAATGACTATTCTCTCGGCGGTGAGCAAAGTGGACACATTATTTTTAGCAAGCATGCCACTACCGGAGACGGTATTATGACCTCTTTAATGGTTATGGAAGTAATGCTTGGTATGAAGAAAAAGCTGTCAGAGCTTCATAAAGAAGTGGAAATCTTCCCTCAGCTTCTGAAAAACGTGCGGGTAGCAGATAAGCAAGCCGCCCTTAGTGCTCCGGAAGTGGTAGCAGCGATTGAAGAGGTGGCGGAAGCTTTAGGAGATGACGGCCGTATCCTCGTAAGAGAAAGCGGAACGGAGCCGGTTATTCGCGTCATGGTAGAGGCGAAGACTGACGAGCTTTGTAAAAAATACGTAGATCAGGTAGCAGACCTGATGAAATAAGAAGAAGGGCAGCGAAATTGCTGCCCTTTTTTCTAGGTTTTGTCACTATACGGAATGGAAGCCTTTGCCAATAATCTCACTGGTATTGGTGATTAGGATAAAGGCTTGAGGGTCGTGTTCTTTTACGTAATTTCTTAGCTTCACGGCTTGGGAGCGGCTAAGTGCCGTCATAATCATATATTTTTCCTTACCGCTAAAAGCGCCTTGGGCTTCGATAATGGTTGCGCCTCGGTGGAGTTCATCCCGAATAAAGTCACAGATTGGTGAGGGATTTCCGGTTACTACAGTGAAGTATTTGGCTAGGTTAAGACTCTCAATAAAGGTGTCAATCAGGGACGAACGTAGGAATAGTCCCAGGGTAGAGAAGAGTCCGGTGGTAATATCAAAGACGAAGAAAGTAAGCAGTGTCATAATCATATCGGTTGCCAGTAGTGCCTTACCGATATTGATGCTGGTGTATTTCTTCAAAATCATCGCGATAACATCCGTTCCGCCGGTAGAAGCACCGACATTGAAGAGGATGGCCGAGCCCACAGAAGGTAGGGCGAGGGCAAAAGCCAGTTCAAGAATGGGCTGATCAGTCATCGGTCCGGTCATCGGCATGGTCTTTTCAAAGAGGGAAAGTAGAGCCGAAAGTAGTAACGTACAGTAAGTGGTAGCCAGGCCGAATTTTCGTCCGATTACCAGGGCGCCGACGATGAGCAGGAGGATGTTGGCAATTAAGGTAAAATCACTGGCAGACATGGCGGTATATTTGGTGACTAGGACGGCGAGACCAGTGATGCCACCAAAGGTAAAGTTGTTAGGAAACTTGAAAAAGTAAACACCCACAGCGGTAATGATAGTAGCTGCAGTTAATAGTAGAAAATATTTAATTTTTTTTAGCATTTGGAAGACCTCTCTCTTATCAACTTGCTTACTAGATTGTAACAATAAAGCTCTTGAAATGCAATTGGCTTTATGGTATTATTAGTTGTGGTTTTATAACTAGGAGGTGTAATGATGACCGTTTTAAAAGGGATTTTAATGGTAGTTTTTGCAATAGATTGTATAGCGCTTATTTTATTAGTATTAATGCAAGAAGGAAAGCAACAAGGGCTTGGAAGTCTTGGCGGAATGTCTGACTCTACGTTCTGGAGTCAAAATAAAGGCCGCTCGATGGAAGGGACTCTAGCAAGAGTCACGAAGTATTTGGCGATTCTTTTTATCTTGTTGGCAATCGTTCTAAACTTGCCGGTTTTTGCTTAAGAAAGATAACAAGCGATTTGAAGCACTCTATGATTGTATAGAGTGCTTTTTTTACCATATAAGGAGAAGTGATGGAAGGTTCATTTGAAGATAAGAAGAAAATAATCATCGATGTGCTCGGTGATAAGAGATATGTACCAATGAAGGCGAAGGAACTAGCGATGGTTCTAAACGTTACGAAAGAACGCCGGGAAGAGTTTCGCCAGGTTCTAGGGAGCCTAGTAAAGGAAGAGAAGATAAGTATTAATAAAAAAGGGAAATATAAGCTTAAAGAAGCGGCAGGAGAGAGGCTTACGGGTATCTATAGAGCCAGTGCGAAAGGGTTTGGTTTTGTCATTCTTGATGATAGCGAAGACCCAGATGTATTCATTTCCGAAGAAGAAAATAAAGGGGCAATGGATGGCGACAAGGTCGAGATTGTGATTGTAAGTGAACCCCAAGGACGAAGCAAAGAAGGGGCAATTGTTAGGATTGTCGAACGAGCCAACACCGAGGTGGTGGGCTTGTTTTGTCGCCACGGGAAGCAAAAGTACGGGTTTGTAATTCCTGACAATCAGCGCTTTAACAAAGATATATTTATTCCCGAGGAAGGTGTCCGGGGAGCTGTGGATGGACATAAGGTGGTAGCTAAGCTGACCTCTTACGGCGATAATGAGAAGAAGGCAGAAGGTAAGGTGGTTCAGATTCTGGGTCATGAGAATGATCCGGGCGTAGATATCCTGTCGATTGTTTTAAGTCATAACTTACCGACGGAGTTTGGGGAGCGCGTGCTTAATCAGGCGGAGCGGGTTTCTAAGCCAGTTTCGGAAGCGGATATGGCAGGACGCAGAGATATGCGCTCATGGCAGTGCGTCACCATCGACGGCGAAGACGCGAAGGATTTGGACGATGCCATTACCCTTACGAAAGAAGGGGAGAATTACCTTTTGGGCGTTCACATTGCCGATGTGACGAATTACGTTCAGGAAAAGTCGGCGTTAGGTCAAGAAGCGTATAAGCGAGGAACCAGCGTCTACCTAGTGGACCGGGTGATACCTATGCTACCCCATACACTTTCAAATGGTATTTGTTCCCTGAATCAAGGTGAGGACCGGTTGTGTCTATGCTGTCTGATGACAGTGAATGAAAAGGGAGAGGTTATTAGCCATGAGATTGTGGAAGGCATTATTAATGTAGACCAGCGGATGACGTACACAGCAGTAGCCAGTATTCTAAGTGATGCCGAGGCAGAAGAACGCCAAACGTATAAAGAGCTTGTGCCGATGTTTGAACGCATGGGCGAGCTTTCGAAGATCTTACGCAGTCGCAGAAAGAAGCGGGGCTCTATTGATTTTGACTTCCCGGAGTCGAAGATTATCCTTGATGAGAAGGGGAAGGTTACCGAGATTAAGCCTTATGACCGCAACGTGGCCACTAAGATTATCGAAGATTTTATGTTACTAGCGAACGAGACGGTGGCAGAGAATTTCTTCTGGCAGGAATTACCTTTTGTGTATCGCAATCACGAGGTGCCAGATGAAGAGAAGATGCAGACGCTCGCCACCTTTATTCATAATTTTGGTTATTCTATGCACCTAGGTCAAAATAGCGTAAAGCCAAAAGAAGTGCAAAAGCTTTTGGCGAATTTTGAAGGGAAGGACGAAGAGGCGCTTATCAGTCGTCTAGCACTACGCTCGATGAAGCAGGCGCGCTATTCTTCGGAGAATAGTGGTCACTTTGGTCTAGCCGCTAGCTATTATACTCACTTTACTTCGCCAATCAGACGCTATCCAGACCTGCAGATCCACCGGATTATTAAGGATACGCTGCGCGGACGGATGAGTAATGAGAGAATTGCTCATTATCAGAAAATCTTACCAGAGGTAACCAGACATTGTAGTGAAATGGAGAGACGCGCAGAAGAAGCGGAGCGAGATACCATTAAGCTTAAGAAGGTGGAGTATATGTCGGGGTATCTTGGCAAAACGTTTACAGGCGTTATTTCCGGTATTACGAAGTGGGGCATGTATGTGGAGCTACCAAATACCATAGAAGGGCTGGTACACGTTACCAATATGTCTGATGACCACTATGACTACTATGAAGACCGCTACGAGATGGTCGGTGAACATACAGGTAGGTCCTATAAATTAGGACAAAATGTGATGGTGAAGGTATTGTCTACCGATAGCTTACAGCGAACCATCGATTTCAAACTTGTGAAGGAGAAAGAGAAAAATGGCAAAAATGACAACGAAGATGATTGCCAATAATAAAAAAGCATATCATGACTACTTTATTCTTGAGACTTTTGAAGCGGGAATTGCCCTAGCTGGCACCGAGGTGAAATCTTTGCGCTCAGGCAGTTGTTCGATTAAGGAATCCTTTATCCGTATTGAAAATGGTGAGGTATTTATCTACGGTATGCATATTGCTCCCTATGAAAAGGGGAATATTTTTAATAAGGATCCGCTGCGGACTAGAAAACTTCTTTTGAATCGTTCTGAAATCAATAAGATGCTGGGAAAAACAAAGGAAAAGGGCATGACGATTATGCCTCTGAAGGTCTATTTTAGAGGCCATTTAGTGAAGGTGGAAATTGGTCTAGCAAAAGGTAAAAAGCTTTACGATAAGCGTCAAGATATTGCCAAGAAGGATCAAAAGAGAGAAGCTGAGCGAGACTTTAAAATTCGCAATTTATAAAAAATGGGATTGACCGTGTATAAATAAGATGGGGGTAAAACATGCAGCTGTTTGATTTACACTGTGATTCGTTAGTGAAGTATCTAGAGTATCGTTCAGGTTTTCTTTGTGAGAAGACGCAGTTTTCCCTAAAGAATAAGGATTATTTCAGACGGATGGTGCAGACGATGGCCGTTTTTGTTCCTGATGATATTCGGGGAGAAAGAGCACTTGAGTATTTTAAGCTTCATCAGAAATACTTAAGCCAACTATTAGAACGGGAAGAGGGATTGGTTGGCTTTGTTAGCTCTAGCAAGGACATAGTAAGAGTTACAGGGGAGGGTCGCTGCGGAATTTTGCTGGCAGTAGAAAGCGGTGCCGTACTCGCAGGAAAGCTAGAGAATGTGGATTATTTAGCCCGGATGGGTGTTCGGTTAATGACCTTAGTGTGGAATGGTGAGAATGAGATTGGCTCCGGACACCAGACGGATAACGGCTTGAGTGATTTTGGTAGACAGGTGATAAAACGGATGGAAGAGAAAAAGATTATCGTCGATGTCTCTCACTTAAATGACCGAGGATTTGCTGAGGTATGTGAAGTGGCGAATAAACCTTTTGTGGCGACTCATTCTAATTTGCGCTCGGTGTGTTCCCATAAGCGAAACTTGACGGAGAAGCAATTTGAGGAAATCGTGAGACGAGAGGGGTTGGTAGGGATTAATCTGTACGAACGCTTCTTATCTAATCAAGGAAAGGGCACGATTGACCAAATGTATAGGCACGTATCTCGCATGCTAGAGTTAGGTGGTGAGGATGTGATTGCTTGTGGTAGCGACTTTGACGGAGCTGATGTGAACCCTGAACTTGATTCGCCTGTAAAGTTTGCAACAAGTGCTGAGTATCTCTTACAAAAAGGGATTTCCCAGAGCGTAGTTAACAAGATGTTTTTTGAGAATGCCCTACGTTTTTTTGCTAGGTGGTAAAACTCGGCGGTTACACCAGAATTTATGGTGTAACCGCCGAGTTTATTAAGCGTCGATTCCCAGGAGGTTTTTAGCCAGGATACCGATGACAAAGGATAGGAGCGCCACTGACATCGAGATAATGGCCATTTCACCAAATCTTCGGAGGAAAGGCTCGTCCTTGACTACGGATAAATAATAGTTAAAGAAAAGGATGATGAAGATAACGGTTGCAAGCATGATTACAAAAGCAACGGCATACAAGTGAGCAGGCAGTAGCAAATAAGGAAGTACTAATAGGGCTACCGTTACCAAATAGGCGATGCCGGTATAAAGGCTTGATTTAAGAGCATTTTTATTGCCGTCAGCACGCTCGGCTAGATAGTTTGAAGCAGCCATGGAAAGAGTAGCAGAGATGCCGGTAATAATGCCGGTCATCGCCACCATCTTAGTGTTGGCGAGAGCAAAGGTTACCCCAGCGATAGCGCCGGTAAGCTCAACGAGAGCGTCGTTAAGTCCAAGAACCATTGCCCCTACATAATGGAGACGCTCTTCATCTAGCATCTTAAAAAGCGCTTCTTCATGTTGCTCTTCTTCTTCGGCCATACGAGCAGCGAGAGGAATTTTCTGGGCCAGCTCGTTATAGCTAGCGGCACCCTTTTCTTCGCTTTTAGCCATTTGTTTGAGAACAAAGGTGAAGCCAAAGATGTATGAAAGCAGCTTCATAAAAAAGATAAAGAAGCCTCTAGGCTTAACGTCTTCCCCGGTTATTTCTTTCCAGGTTTTTGCGTGCTTTGTTTCTTCTTCACCCATAGTTTTTAAAACTTTTTTGTTTTCCGGATTTTTTTCTCGCTTAGCGAGAAAATCATAGATGATAGCACCTTCTACTTCATCTACTTGTGACTTATAGACTGCGGCCAGTAGTTCGGCACTGAGTTCGGATCTTTTCATAAATAGTCCTCCAATCATTCTTAGTGTATAAGTATTGTACTAGCAAAAAGCGAGCCTGGCAACTACTGCCAGGCTCGTATTAGAAAGGAGAACTTAAACATGTTCAAAACTATTTGATTTCAATCAACTTTGCTTTTTCTTCTATTTTCTCTTTATCTTTAGGAAATTCTATCTTTAATACTCCGTCCTCGAAATTAGCCTTTACATCTTCCTGAGTGATCGCATCACCTACATAGAAGCTCCGGCGGCTAGAACCAGTGTAACGCTCTTTGCGAAGAATCTTGCCTTCTTCGTCTTTTTCTACCTTTTCTTCCTTAGAACCGGCGGAAATAGTTAAGTAGCCATCTTTAATCTCGGCCTTTACATCTTCTTTCTTATATCCAGGTAGCTCCACCTCAAGCATGTAATTGCCGTTCTTTTCTTTCACGTCTGTCTTCATTACATGGGATTCGGCATTGCTATATGCTCCGTTAAAAAATGGGCTTCTAAACATCTCATCGAAAAAATTATTATAACTTCTGTTTGCTAATAACATCATCATTACCTCCTATAATCATTACCAAAATATTTAACTCTTTGTTGCTATACATGTAATATAACACGCGTTGTTAGCACTGTCAAGTGGTGAGTGCTAATTTTTTTAAAAAAAGTTTAAACCTTGACTTTTACTGGGAAAAAGGCAATAATAGGTATGCACAGATAAGCTTTAGGGCTTGTACTGGTTTCGACGGGGATTCAGAAGTTTGAGAAGCCATCCGTAGTGGGGCACTACGTTAAAAGTTCCAACAAAATTTAAACGCAGACGAAAATTTAGCGTACGCAGCCTAGTTAGGCTGTAGTCGCCCTAAGGTATTCCGCAGCCTTAGACGCGGCTTCAAATGAAGCGGAGCACTTTGTACCCAAAGCTTTGCGGGTATAAAAGAACTTATGAAGCTACCGACGCCACGAACCTGTCATTAGGTGCTTGGTCGGGGGAATCTTAAAATAATGACTGTGATGGGAGATGCTTGAAGGGAAGAGTTTTCGGACGCGGGTTCAACTCCCGCCAGGTCCACTAACAAAAGAAGCTACAAACATGGTTTTTACCGTGTTTGTAGCTTCTTTTGGTTTGTAAACAGTTGATTTAATTCTCTTCGATTTCAGGAACTTCAACCCAAGAACGAGTGCGAGCGGAGGTCAAAATAGCATCAGAAATCAGTTCTATTGCATATCCGTCTCGGAAATTAGGCGATGTTTCGCCGCTTTCGGCAATTGCTTTAAAAAAGTCGTAAGTTTCTACAATTTTTGTCTCGGTATAGCCGATTCCTAAAGCGGGAATCGGCCAGAGTCCGTCGCCATAAGGATGGTTAGGACCGGTGTATACGGTGCGGAATCCACGACGATCGGATTTGTCATCAGCAAAGCATACTTGAAGCTCGTCGCGGCGTTCATAGTTGAAATATACAGAACCTTTCGTGCCGTGGATTTCGAAGGTGATATAGTTGTTTCGTCCCCAAGCGTTTCGGGTAGCTTCGATGCTACCAAAAGCTCCGTTTTTGCACTCGATCATAAAAATACACTGGTCGTCAACATCCACGGGTTTGCGAGGAGTAGTATTGTCTGCTTTCACATTTCCCAAACTATCTATTCCGGCGTTTTGAATGGGCCGATCTTTGATATATGTGGCTGTGCGAGCGTTAACTCTAGCAAAATCACCAACAAGGAAGCGTAACATGTCAACAACGTGAGTACCGATATCTCCGAGCGCGCCGCTGCCACAGATATCCTTTTGGAAGCGCCATGACAGTGGCGAAGAAGGATCGGCAGACCAATCTTGGAGATAGGTGCCACGAAAGTCAAGAATATCGCCAAGAGCGCCTTCATCGATGTATTTTTTCGCTAATTGAACGGCGGGCGTACGACGGTAGTTAAAAGCAACCATGGTGGTTACTTTGTTGTCGCGAGCAGCGATATACATATCCTTTGCTTCGCTTGGAGTAAGTGATAGCGGTTTCTCGCAAAGGATGTGTTTTCCGGCTTTTGCAGCAGCAATAGCGATTTCGGCATGTGTATTATTGGGGGTGCAGATATCGACAACGTCGATGTTTGGATCGTTTACGATATCTTGCCAATTGGTGGTGTAAGTCTCGAAGGCAAATTTTTCCTTTGCCTCTTTTGCAAGGGTTTCATTAACATCAGCGATAATCTTTTTAACAGGTATTGCGGGAGCGGGCCAAAAAAACATAGGCATTCCCGCGTAAGCTATGGAGTGCGCTTTAGCCATAAAGCCGGCACCAACCATTCCAATATTCATTTTTTCCATAATGTATCCTCCTAGATTACAAATTGTCTCATATAGTTGTATGAAAGGTTTAAAGAGTCTAAAACCTTTTGGTGAGTAGTTTCAAAAGCTTTGTCTTCGATTTCGATACAGGTGTAGCTGTCATAACCGATATCGGTTAACGCAGAGACATACTTTCCCCAATCCACATCCCCGAGTCCAGGTAGCTTCGGCGACATAAATTCTAAAGGATATGCCAAGGAACCGACATCGTTTAACCGATCTTGATAAACCTTGATATCTTTGTAGTGGACGTGAAAAATCTTATCTTTAAATTCGTAAAGAGGCTTGATGTAATCGATATTTTGCCATACAAAGTGCGATGGATCGTAATTGAGACCGAAGTTTGGGCTAGGAACGAGTTCAAACGCTTTGCGCCATATTGCTGGTGTAGACATGAGGTTTTGTCCGCCAGGCCATTGATCGGGGCCGAATAGCATCGGGCAATTTTCAATAGCGATTCTAACGTTTTGATTCTCTGCTAGCTTGATTAGAGGTGTCCATATTTCTTTAAAAATCTCCAGGTTTCTTTCAATGGTCAAATTTTGGACGCGGCCAATAAAGGTGGTTATCGTGTCGACGCCTAGTTTAGGGGCAGCCATAATCATGGCCTCAAGGTGCTTGACGGCCTTGGCGCGTTCGGTCATATCATCGGTTATGGTGTTTGGATAGTAGGCAAGTGCAGAAATTTCCACTTCTTTTTTCTGACAGTAAGCTTTTATATCGGAAATGTACTCCGGAGTAAGTTCAGAAATATCTATATGAGTAACTCCAGCGTAGCGCCTAGTTGCTTTTTCCTTTGGCCAACAAGCGACCTCTACACATTCGTATCCGATTGAGGACGCAGTATCGATTACTTCTTTGAATGAACAAGTATCTAAAATAGAACTGATAAAACCTAATTTCATTATAAACTCCTTTCGATAAAATAATTGTATTTATTTGCGCAAATTTTTATCTGATTTAATTATGAAACAAAAAATACGAAAAGTCAACACAGATTATTTGTGCAAAATGCTACAAAAACGCTAGAATTAGCCCTAATGGTTAAAAAGTATTGACAAACAAAGAAAAACAAGGTATGATTTACGCAAATAAAAATTTGCGCAAATTAAAGAAAAAGAAAGGAAAGTTACAAAGATATGAGACTGGGATATATGACGAATGCGTTTGGTCCTCTAGTAGGAGATGGCGCTGGTGTAACTAGTGTAAAGGATATCCGCTATTTAACAATGGGGGATGACGAACAGATTCTAAAGCAGATTACGGAAGTTGGATTTAAAAGTATCGAGGTTTTAGAAGGAAATTTAACTAAATATAGTGGAGATCTTGCAGTTTTAAAAGATATGTTAAAGAAGTACGATGCAGAATTGATGAGTGTGTGTGTAGGAGCTAATTTCATCTATAAAGATGCTCTCGAGGATGAAATGTATCATATGGAAGCTGTGGCAAAAGCGGCAAAAGAAGTAGGTGCTACCTATATCGCTTTATGTGGTGGGGCTATTCGCGGCAAAGGAATCCAAGATGGAGATTACAAGTTGTTAGGTGAAGGACTTGATGAGGCGCGAAAGGTGTTTGACGCTTATGGTCTTGAGGCGAGTTACCACCCGCATTTAGGATCGATGGCGGAAAGCCCAGATCAAATCGATAAATTATTTGCTGTTACCGATATTGCAATTTGCCCGGATCTTGCTCATCTTGCGGCTGGCGGTGGGAATCCTTTAGAAATAGTGAAGAAATACTATGATCGCATTTCTTTCATGCATTTGAAGGATCTTGATGACAATGGCTTTGCTCCTTTGGGAACGGGACGTATCGATATTGTAAGTATCTTGGACTATTTAAAAGAAAAAGGCTATAAGGGCGATTATCTGGTGGAGATAGATGGCTACGCAGGTGATCCGCTAGAAGCGTGTCGGGTTTCTTATGATTTCTTAAAAGGAAAATTATTTTAATTCAAAGTGAAAGTGAGGAGAAAAGTATGAAAAAGCGAGTGGTAGCAAGTTTGATGTGTGTGGTTTTAATGATGTCGTTATTAATTGGCTGTGGTCAAAATTCGGACTCATCTGATGATGCAGGGAAAGAAAGTCCGCAGACAGAGACGGCATCGTCGAGTAAGGCAAGTACAGGGGAGATTCTATCTACTAGTCCTAATGGAGAAGTGGCCACACCGGCATCAGAGTTAGAGTTAACAGAAGAAGAGAAGGCTCAGGTAAGAGAAGGGAACTACACAGCAGCGGTTGCGCTTCATTATGGTGGTAATGACTGGTCAACATCTCAGGTGAAAGGGTTAACGGATACTTTTGCTGAACTAGGGATAAAGATTGTGGCCACAACGGATGCAAACTTTTCAGCAGAGCAGCAGGTGTCTGATATCGAAACGATTATGGCGAAGAAACCGGACATTTTAGTTAGTTTACCGACGGATGCAACTGCGACTGCCGACGCATACAAGAAGGCGGCAGAGTCAGGTATCAAAATTGTGTTCATGGATAACATTGCAAAGGGAATGAAAGCTGGTTCAGATTATGTGAGCTGCGTTTCGGCGGACAATTACGGAAATGGATTAATTGCCGCAGATTTGATTGGTGAAAAGTTAGGTGGCAAAGGAAAAGTAGGTGTTATTTACTATGAAGCAGACTACTTTGTGACTAATCAACGCTTAGAAGCTTTTGAAGCGCAAATGGCAGAGCAGTATCCTGATATTGAAATTGTTTCTAAATTAGGTTTTACGGATGAAAATGGGTGTGCGGAAATTGCTGATGCTATGTTGACGCAGAACCCTAACATTGAAGCTATTTTTGCACACTGGGATATTCCGGCTGAAGGAGTGCTGTCAGCTTTAAGAGCAGCAGGGCGTGAAGATGTATATCTAAGCACTATAGATTTAGGAAACAATATTGCAAAAGAGATTGCTGAAGGTAATGTTTTGGGTGTTGGTGCACAACTTCCGTACGACCAAGGTGTTGCCGAGGCTACGCTAGCAGCATACGCCCTGTTAGGGAAAGAAACGCCTCCATACGTGGCAGTTGCGGCAAAACGGGTAGAGAAAAGCAATATTTTAGAAGGGTATACGGATGTTTTTCATGTAGAGGCACCGGACTGGCTTAAAGACGCAGCAAAATAGAAATGAGAAGCGGAGATAGATATGGCGAAATATGTATTAGAAATGCAAGGCATTAACAAGAGTTTCGGTGTACCGGTTTTAAAAGATGTGGACTTTAAACTAAAGAAGGGTGAAGTGCATGCGTTAATTGGCGGGAACGGTGCAGGAAAATCGACGCTTATGAAGATTATGACCGGAGTTTATACGAAAGATGCGGGGCGAATTCTGGTTGAGGGAAGCGAGAAGAATATCCGTAATACTCACGATGCAAGGAAATATGGTATTGGCATGATTTTTCAAGAACTTTCCTTAGTACAAACTATGACGGTGGCGGAGAATATTTATCTAGGTGATGAAGTTGTAGTAAACGGCTTTCGTGATGCTAAGTTCATGAATAGGCAGGCTAAAGAAGTGCTGGAAGAGCTGGGGATCGAAGTGGATCCCCAAACGAAAGTCGACTCATTAAGCGTGGGATTGAGTCAAATGGTAGAGATTTCCAAGGCAGTTGCCAAGGATGCGAAGATTTTAGTTTTTGATGAACCGACAGCTTCTTTATCGGAGGCGGAAACGCGTCAACTTTTTAAGATGATTGAAGAGCTAAAAGAAAAGGGTGTTTCGATAGTATATATCTCTCACAGAATGAGTGAAATCATGGAGATTGCTGACTCACTTACCGTGCTTCGAGATGGCGCAGTGGTGCATACTGGTGCGATAGCGGATATCGATTTAGACGGTATTATCACGCATATGATTGGTGGCGCGGCTAATAAAAAATTCGACTGGGTTGAAAGAAAGTATGACGAGAAAGGCGAAGATATTTTGACCGTTGAGCATTTACGTGTGAATGAGAAGATATCAGATATTTCCTTTTCCTTGAAAAAGGGGGAGATATTGGGATTTGCAGGTTTGATGGGAAGCGGTCGTACAGAGATTTTAGAAACACTATTTGGACTTACGAAAAAACAAGCAGGTTCTATCAAACTTAAAGGCAAAGAATTAAACCTTAAGAGTACCAAAGATGCAGTTCGGGAAGGATTGGCGTTGATTCCGGAGGATCGGAGAAAGAAAGGCTTGGTCTTGATACATTCTCTTAAAGCGAATGCAATCCTACCAATTGTAGGAAAGCTACGAACGAAAGGTATCTTTATTGATGAAAAAAGAGCGAATAAGCTGGCGGAGGATAACGTTCGCGAGTTAAATGTTCGAACCGATGGCATTCACAAGCGAATAAACCTGCTTTCGGGTGGTAATCAGCAGAAAATAGTCATTGCCAAGTGGTTAAACGTTCACCCGGAAGTGATGATGTTAGATGAGCCGACCGCAGGTGTAGACGTTGGTGCTAAAGCAGAAATAATCGATTTAATCCGTGGGTTTGCGGACACTGGAAAAGGCGTGCTGTTCGTGTCTTCGGAGTTAACTGAGCTCATGGCGGTATGTGATCGAATAATTGTGCTATATGATGGAAAGATTACGGGTGAGCTTAATCGACGAGATATGAATACGGAGGTGGAACTTCAACATGCAATTCAACAAAAGTAAGAAAAATATTGAATGGGATAAATATATGGTATACATCATCTTTGTTGCTGTGTTTATCTTGTTCGCAATTATACTAGGTGACGAAGGTTTTTTGAATCCTAATAACCTGATCAATATTCTAAGGCAGACAGCGATGATATCGATTATGGCAGTAGCGGGAACTTTCGTTATGGCAGCAGGACAAATAGATTTAACGGTGGGGTCAATTACAGCGATGACTGCTATGTTTGTATCCTTGGTTATCCAATCGACAAATAGTATTCTTTTGGCGATTCTGGTTGGTTTAGGATTTGGCTGTGGTGTAGGATTTATCAATGGAATTTTGGTGACTAAACTCAAACTCCCGGCGTTTCTGGCTACCCTGGGAATGATGCAAATCGTTCGTGGTGGGGCGATGTGGATTACCGATACGGCAGCGGTTCCGATTGCTAATACAACATTTAATAAAGTATTTGGAATTGGCGATGTAATGGGGATACCGGTTTTGGTGCTATGGACGATTTTATTCTATATTGTCGGAGTTTTGCTCTTTAACAAGACAGCTTTTGGTCGACATACCCTTGCGACTGGTGGTAATGAAATGTCGGCAATCTATAGTGGTATCAAAACGGCACGAGTAAAAATTATTGCTTTTACCATGTCAGGCGCTTTTGCTGCCTTTGCGGGCATGATGTACGCAGGCAGGATGCAAGCAGGGCGCTATTCTTATGGAGAAGGCGATGAGATGTCGGTAATTGCCTCGGTTGTTTTAGGTGGGACTTCCATGGCTGGTGGTACAGGGTCGGTTGTCGGCGCTTTGTTTGGTTCGATTCTAATGGGAATTCTAAATAATGCTCTTATTTTAGCAGGGCTAAGCTCGGCTCAACAGACAATGGTAAAGGGAGCAATTATCATTGTCGCCGTAGCGATTAGTAATTTGACTCAAAGAAAAAAGAATAATTAGTTTATAAATTAGGAGGTAGAATAAAAATGAAGAAATTAAACATTGGATTAGTTGGCGCGGGATTTATGGGAAAAGCGCATGTGGTTGGTTACTCAAATATGCCTAAACTATTTTGGCCAGCTCCAGCAATGCCGGTTTTTAAAACGGTGTGTGACATTGTACCAGAAATTGCCGAAGAGGCCAAAGAAAGATTTGGGTTTGAACGTTGTTGTACAGATTGGCACGATATTGTAAACGATCCAGAGATTGATGTGGTTAGTATTTGTACCCCGAACAATGCTCATGCAGAGGTGGCGATTGCTGCTCTTGAAGCAGGAAAGCACGTGATTTGCGAAAAGCCGATAGCATCTAAACTTGAAGATGCAAAAGCGATGGCAGAAGCTGCGAAGGTGGCTGCTGATAAAGGCATTGTGAGTATGAATGCATATCAATATCGCCGAGTGCCGGCTATTGACTTGGCGAAAAAGTTTATCGATGAAGGTTCGATTGGAAAGATTCTAAACATTAGATGTACATATTTACAGAGTTGGTCCGCAGATCCGGATTCACCATTATCTTGGAGATTCCAGAAGGACATCGCCGGAGCAGGAACACTAGGAGATATTACTTCTCACGTGATTGATATTGCCCAATATCTTGCAGGTGATATCGATGAGGTCGTATCAATGATGCAAACGTATATTAAAGAAAGGCCAGTTCAAGAAGGTGGCGTTGATTTACTTGGCACAGTGAAGCTTGGAGCAGATGCGCCACGTCAAGAGGTGGACGTAGATGATGAAAACTCCTTCTTGGTCAAATTCAAGAGTGGTGCTGTGGGAAGTATCGAGGCGACTAGAAATGCTTGGGGTCGCAACAACTTTATCACCATTGAGCTACACGGTACGGAGGGATCTTTAGCCTTTAATTATGAAAGATTAAATGAGTTACAGGTTTGTTTTGCAAAGGATCCGGATGATCGGCGCGGGTTCAAGACGATCTATACAGGTCCGGCTCACTTCCACGGTGAAGCGACTTGGAATATCCCGGGTATGAACATAGGTTACGGTGAGTTAAAAGCTATTGAAATGTATGAATTTGTTAAAGCGATTGCCGAGGGGTATCAACCATCGACGAGCTTTGAAGTGGGATACAGAATTGAAAGAGTATGTGAAGCAGTTGCGGAGTCGGCTGAAAATAAGAAGTGGGAAAAGGTTCGCGATTAACTAAGGAACAGTTTATGGGATGGAGTCTGCCGTTTGGCAGGCTCTGTTTGCAAAAAAAGAAGAAACAAATTTGCGCAAGTGAAATTGACTTTGCCTTGTGTGAATTATATAATGAGTGACAAGTGATGATAAAAATCAGAAAAGCGAGGATCAATATATGGCAACGATTAATGATATTGCTAAAAAGGCTAATGTTTCGACCTCGACTGTATCCCATGTCGTAAACAAAACCAGATTCGTGAGTCCAGAGCTAGTTGAACGCGTTGAGCGAGCAATCGCAGAATTAGATCACCCACCTAATTTTGTAATTAAAAAAACTTCTCAAAAAGTACCCTTAGAAGTGGGGAAATATATCTTGATTCTCCTTACTGATCAAGGAAGTAATTTTCAGCGCCAAGTAGAGAGACAGGTTGAATTACATTTGAAGAATACGGAGTATACACCGATTGCCATGAAATGCATTGACGATGTGGCGGCGATAGAAGGATTTATAAAACCGTTGTTGGAATCGGACTCGGTCTCAGGTGTTATCGTTTTTCCTGATGATAACAATATCTTACTGAGGCAAATCTTAGGTAAGCACAAGGTGCCGGTTGTTGTTCTTGGACATGAGGTAGAAGGGTATCTGGCGGATGTGATTTCGTCGGATACGGCGGGTGGAGCCTTTAAGGCGATGAAACATCTTATAAATAAGGGGCATGAAAGAATTGCTTTTCTTGGTAGTGGCAAAGAGGGTTCGTCCATGCGGTTAGATGGATATAAAAAATGCCTTGAAGAATATGGTATATCATACCGAGAAAACTATGTGTTTTCTTCGCTGGAAAATGAACGACAGGTTTTTGATACGCTTGACCAGTTGCTGAGCGGAGCGGAGATGCCCACAGCGATTTTTGCAGCTAATTACGCGGTGGTTGTGCCTCTTCTGAAATATGTGGAAGCGCATAATATCTTATGTCCGGATGAGATATCAATTGTAAGTTTTAATAACTTTGAATGGGCGCCTTTGCATTCGCCGGCGATCACGACGATTGAACAAGATGTGGAAGAAACCGGAAGACTAGCTGTGGCGACCTTACTGCAAAGGGTGCAGAATCAAGAATATGCGAATTTGCCTGTAAACAAAAATATCTACCAGCATCACCAACTAGGTACGCAAATTGCGGTGCGTTCATCTACAGGTGGTATAGGTCGTGGTCCCTTTGGGGAAAGGGCGGCTCAAGCAGGAGAAATAATTTTGTCGGAGAGTGAAGTGGAAGCTCTGAGACAGAAGAAGCTCACGGCAGCGATTTGTTTTCATTATGCGGGAAAAGCATGGATGGAATTACACCAAAGAGGGATTAGAGACGTTTTTGATAACTTAGGAATCTCGCTGATTTCAGTTACGGATGCTCATTTTGATTCAGAGTTGCAGTGTCGGCAGCTAGACAGTCTTCAGATATTAAAACCCGATATTGTTATTGCTATTCCAACGGATAATCAAAAGACTAGCGCTGCGTTTAAGCGGGTCGTTGACAGTGATTCGAAACTAGTTTTGATTACTAATGTCCCCGACGGCTTGACGCCGGATGATTATGTTACTTGTGTTTCTGTAAATGAACGATCTCATGGCCAAAACATGGGGCATGGGTTAGGTGAATACATGAGTAAACATAACTTAAAAAATTATGGCATGGTTATTTATGATGCGAATTTCTATGCAACTAATCAGCGGGATAATGCGGCAAAGCAGGTAATGAGCGAAGAGTACCCCGAGCTACACCTGTGCCAAGATTTAAAATTTACAAATGAAGAAGAAGTTTATAAGAAAACCTGTGAATTTGTAAATCGATATCCAGAAGTGGAAGCGTTTTACGTGTCTTGGGATGGACCGGCGATGGAAGTGCTAGCGGCGTTGTCGGATATGGGACGTTCAGAAGTTGCCATTATTACCAGCGATTTGGATAGCGCGGATGCGCTGAATATGGCAAAAGGCGGTATGATAAAAATGTTGAGTGCTCAATGTCCTTATGAACAAGGACAAGCAATTGCCTGGGCAGCAGGAAACGCGATGTTGGGAAAAAAGACTCCTTCTTTTATTGGGGTTGAACCGGTTAGCGTTACGCCGGATAATTTGTTGAAATCATGGAAACGCATTTTTAAGGAGAATCCAAGCGCGGAGCTAGTTCAAGCTTTTAAAGAAAATCCAAATTATGTAACGACAGAAGAAGATTAATAATATATAAAAATGGAGCCTTTATCTAGAGGCTCCGTCTTTTTTTACAGAAAGTGCGAAAGTTAGACGCAGAATTGACACAAAAAAGGCGTACAATATGGTAAAATCTAATCATTGTATAATCGTGCTTGGCACATGAAACTAGTGGGAGGAAAAATAAGATGAATCATAATACCATATTAGTAGTTGATGACGAAGAGAGAATGCGGACGTTGATTAAGGATTTTCTTACCCGAGAAGGCTATAATGTTCTCGAAGCGAACGATGGCATGGAAGCGATGGAAGTTTTTTATAATAATAAAGACATAGCGCTAATTCTGTTAGATGTAATGATGCCCAAGATGGATGGCTGGCAGGTATGCCGGGAGATCAGAGAAACCTCGAAGGTGCCGATTATTATGCTGACGGCTAGAGGGGAAGAAAGAGATGAATTAAAGGGGTTTGAACTAGGTGTAGATGAATATATTGCCAAACCCTTTAGCCCCAAGGTGCTAGTAGCCAGAGTGAATGCCCTTCTTCGCCGTACTTATAATACGGAGGCAGGAGATGCGGTGACCGCCGGAGAGATTACTCTTGATAAGGCGGCTCATGAAGTAAAGGTAGACGGTATTGAAGTCGAACTTAGCTACAAAGAGTTTGAGCTACTGGCTTATTTTATTGAAAATCAAGGGATTGCTCTTTCTAGAGAAAAAATCCTTAATAGTGTATGGAATTACGATTATTTTGGAGATGCCAGAACCATTGATACCCACGTGAAAAAGCTGCGGAGCAAGTTAGGCGAATGCGGGGATTATATTAAGACCATTTGGGGTATGGGTTATAAATTCGAGGTGGAATAGTGAAGAAATCTTTAAAGGGGCAACTGACAAAAATTTTTATAACGTTGATTGCCATGATGCTATTTGTGTTGATGATGCTTAACTTTAGTTTCTTGAGTCCGTATTACATCAGTCAGAAACTAGGTGAGTTTGATCGGATATACCATTCGATTGCGAACCAAAAGGCTGAGATTTTTGACATGGATAATGATGAGGCTAGAAGCCGAGTAAGTAAAATTGCGGAAAATAGCAATTCCCAATACTTTATTATCGACACCCAGCTATCGATGATGGTTTCCAATGCCAACGAGTTTGATGAGAAGAATCTCTCGGCGCAACTAGCTGGGTATCAGTTAGGGCAGGCGCAGAAGGATGGACGTCTGTTAGTGGGGGATGGGAATTATGAGATTTATCAAATACGCGATCCCAGAAACGATACGGAGTATATTGAAATGTGGGGGCAGCAGGGCAGTTCTTATTCATTTATTGTGCGTAGTCCTCTAGAAAGTATTCGGGAAAGCGTAACCATCTCCAATCGTTTTTTAATGATTGTGGGATTAGGAATGTGTGCTGTATGTAGTCTCTTGATCTGGGTTTTTGCAGAGAATATCACCAAGCCGATTAAGAAGCTGACGTATCTATCAGCTTGTATGGCCAATCTGGACTTTGATGCCAGGTATACGGGAAATGAGCAGAATGAAATCGGCGATCTGGGGATGAACTTTAACCGGATGTCGGAGAAGCTAGAGAAGACGATTTCGGAGCTTAAGCGAGCCAATAATAAGCTGGAACAGGATATTGAACGGAAGCAGAAAGAGGAAGAGCTGCGGAAGCAGTTTTTGGGAAGCGTTTCCCACGAGCTAAAGACGCCAATTGCCTTGATTCAGGGATATGCCGAAGGGCTTAAAGATGGCATTACCCAGGATCCAGAAAGCCAAAGGGAATACTTAAATGTGATTCTTGACGAGGCTGGAAAGATGAACGAGATGGTTCGTAACCTCTTAAAGCTTAATGAGCTAGAGCTTGGCGGCGACGACGTTGTCTTCACCCGCTTTAACCTAACGGAGCTGGTTAGAGAAGTGGTTAATAGTATGGAAATTATGATTAGGCAAAAGGAAGCGGTGTTGTGCTTTAAAACCGAGGAAGACATATATGCCTGGGCGGATCCCTATAAAATAGAGCAGGTGGTTCGTAATTACTTAAGCAATGCCCTGCAGCATTTGGACGGCGATAAAGTGATTGAGGTGAAGATTAACCAGCATGAAGATAAGCTTCGGGTGTCCGTCTTTAATACCGGTTCACCGATTTCGGAAGAGGATATTAACCATATCTGGGATATGTTCTATAAAGCTGATAAGGCGAGAACCAGGGCGTATGGCGGCAATGGCATTGGGCTTTCGATTGTGAAGGCGATTATGGATTCCCTCCATCAGGAATTCGGCGTAACAAACTACGATAACGGCGTGGAATTCTGGTTCGAGTTGGATGCGAAGTAAGGAATAAAGTAAGAAATAGAGTGAGGAAGAGAGCGAGGAAAAGAAGTAGAGTGATAGCAATAATTGATTATGATGCAGGAAATATGCGCAGTGTGGAAAAGGCCCTTTTATACCTAGGGGCAGAGGTGAAGGTGACCCGTGATAGAGAGGAGCTTTTAGCAGCTGATAAGGTGGTGCTTCCAGGTGTTGGCAATTTCGGCGATGCCATGAGCAAATTGAAAGAGTACAATCTAATCCCGACCATTAAAGAAGTGGCCGCTAGCGGCAAACCGTTCTTAGGTATCTGTCTCGGCCTTCAGCTTCTATTTGAAAGCAGCGAGGAGAGCCCAGGGGTAGAAGGACTTTCCCTTCTCCCAGGAAAGATAGTAAAGTTTCCGGTAACTCCAGGTTATAAGATTCCGCATATGGGGTGGAATTCTTTGAACTTTAAAAATGCTGGGCGTCTCTTCGCGGGCCTTGGTGAGAATAGCTTTGTGTATTTCGTCCATTCTTATTATCTAGAAGCGGCCAAAAAGGAAATGGTCAAAGCGACTAGCGATTACATTTTAGAATTCGATGCTTCGATTGAGCGAGGGAATGTGTTTGGCTGTCAATTTCACCCGGAAAAAAGCGGGGATGTGGGGCTTCAGATTTTACAAAACTTTGTAGCTTTAGAGGAGGGAAAATAAATGCATACGAAAAGAATTATTCCGTGCTTGGACGTTCATGAAGGACGGGTGGTAAAAGGCGTTAATTTCGTCAATTTGCAGGATGCTGGCGATCCGGTGGAGATTGCCAAAGCGTATAATAGCGCTGGTGCTGATGAGTTAGTATTTTTAGATATTACCGCTTCCTCCGATGCGAGAGAAACGGTGGTAGAGATGGTGCGAAAGGTGGCCGAACAGGTCTTTATTCCGTTTACCGTTGGCGGTGGAATTCGAACGGTAGAGGATTTTCGGACTCTCCTTAGAGAAGGTGCGGATAAGATTTCCATTAATTCCTCGGCTATCGATAACCCTCAGTTGATTCGGGAAGCAGCGGACAAATTTGGTTCCCAGTGCGTGGTGGTGGCGATAGATGTGAAGAAACGAGCAGATGGAAGCGGCTGGAACGTCTATAAGCTAGGAGGCCGTCTCGATACAGGACTGGACGCCGTCGAGTGGGCAAAGGAAGTAGCCGCTTTAGGAGCTGGTGAAATTTTGCTAACGAGTATGGACGGTGACGGGACGAAAGCCGGTTATGATTTAGAGGTAACCCGGGCCGTTGCGGAAAGTGTGAACATCCCGGTTATCGCTTCAGGTGGTGCTGGCGAGTGTAAGCATTTTTTGGAAGCGTTGACAAAAGGCAAAGCCGATGCCGCTTTAGCCGCCTCTTTATTCCACTTTAAGGAGCTGGAAATTAGAGAAGTGAAAGAGTATTTAAATGAACACGGGGTACCCGTGCGTTTGACATAGGAGAGAGTGATGGGCTTAACAGGTGCTTGGAAAGAGGCTTTAGCAGGAGAGTTCAAAAAGCCGTATTATAAAGAGTTATATCTAAAAGTAGGGGAAGAATACAGTAAGTATCAGGTGTTTCCTGAAAAGGACGATGTTCTTAATGCGTACCGCATGACCCCTCTAGAAAATGTGAAGGTAGTTATTCTTGGCCAAGATCCTTATCACAATATCGGTCAGGCTCACGGTCTGAGCTTTTCCGTTAAAAAGGGGGTAGACATTCCGCCGTCGCTGCGAAATATCTATCAGGAGTTAGAGGCGGATTTAGGGTGCCGGACTCCTAACCACGGCTGTCTTGAGCAGTGGGCAAAAGAAGGGGTCTTGCTCCTTAACACTGTTTTGACAGTAAGGGCCCATGAGGCGAATTCCCATCAAGGGTTGGGCTGGGAACAGCTAACGGATGCGACAATTAAAGTGTTAAATGAGGTGGATAGACCACTGGTCTTTATCTTGTGGGGGGCACCGGCCAAGCGGAAGATGGCGATGCTGAATAACCCGAAGCATTTAGTGCTAACCGCTCCTCATCCGAGTCCTTTGTCAGCTTATCGCGGTTTTTTTGGCAGCAAACCATTTTCGAAAACGAATGAATATCTGATGGCCAATCAGGTCTCGCCAATCAATTGGTGCCTTGAATAAATGAATAAGTAAATAAATATAAAAAACTTGCCCCAACTATCTTGACAGAAAGATAGTTGGGGTTTATAGTCTAAGTATGAACATATGAACAATCATTCATATATAGGAGGATGAAGGATGAAACATACTTATGCTATTGAAAACCTTGATTGTGCTCACTGCGCAGCGAAGGTGGAGGAAAAGATACAGGCTTTGCCCCAGGTAAAGACGGCTAGTTTGACGTTTGCAACCAAGAAGCTAACGGTGGAGAGCGATGAGAAGAAGGGGCTTACGAAGCTCCTTATCGATACCGCTAATACGGTGGAATCTGGGGTGAACTTTACGGAGCTTGAAGAAAATAAAGTTGTCCGTAAAAAGAAAAAGAGTATTTTTAGCGAACACGGTAAAGAGATTGCCCAGCTAATACTAGGCGCCCTACTCTTTGTAATCGGTATGCTAGTAGGAGAAGCGTATCCAGTTCCCAGACTTGTGATTTTCATGGTTGCGTATTTGATTCTTGGTCTGGAAATTGTCATTCAGGCGGCAAAGAATATCGCTAAAGGCCAAGTGTTTGACGAGAACTTTCTGATGAGTCTGGCGACGATTGCCGCTTGTGTAATCGGTGATTATCCGGAAGCGGTAGGCGTTATGTTGTTCTACCGGGTCGGTGAATTTTTCCAAGACTTAGCAGTCGAGCGGAGCCGTAGCCAGATTATGGAAGCGGTGGATTTAAGACCCGAGGTGGTTCTTCTTGTAGAAGAGGGAGATGTACGGGAAATCCCTTCGGAAAGCGCGAAAGTGGGTCAAATCTTAAAGGTGCGCCCAGGGGATCGGATTCCTCTTGACGGGGTAGTGGTAAGCGGCGAAAGTCGTATTGATACTTCACCGATTACCGGTGAACCGGTTCCTCGTAGTGTAGGTGTGGGAGATGAATTAATCTCTGGTTGTATTAACAAGCAGGGAGTGCTCACCATGAAGGTGGAGAAGCCGTTGTCTGAGTCCATGGTTACGAGAATTCTTAACTCAGTGGAAAATGCCGCAGCGATGAAGCCGAAGATGGATAAGTTTATCACGCGTTTTGCGAAAGTGTATACGCCGATTGTGGTGGCGATTGCCCTTTTGACAGCCATTGTTCCTTCTCTTATTACCGGAGAATGGTACCACTGGGTGTATACGGCGATTACATTTTTAGTTATTAGCTGTCCTTGTGCCTTAGTCTTAAGTGTGCCACTAGCCTTTTTCTCAGGCATCGGCGCGGCCTCTAAGCGGGGGATCCTTTTAAAAGGTGGGCTGGCAATCGAAGGGTTAGACAATGTTAAAGCGGTGGTTATGGATAAGACAGGTACACTGACAAAAGGTGAATTTGTCGTTAAAGAAGTGAAGAGCTACGGTAAATTATCAGAGAAGCAGATTCTAAATATCGCTGCAAACTGTGAGCAAAGCTCCACCCATCCAATCGCTGGCAGCATTTTGGTAGCGGCTAGTGAGCGGCATCTGCAACTGGTTTCTCCCAATAGATTAGAGGAAATCTCTGGTAAGGGTGTGGCTGCCGAGTTTAATGAAGGCACGGTGTTAGCAGGAAACGCCGAGTTATTAGAGCTGTATCAGGTGGCTGTACCGGCGGAAGTTGCGGAACTGGAAGGCACGGTGGTACTAGTAGCTATTGCTGGCAGATTCGAAGGGGCGATTGTGATTGATGATACCTTGAAAGAAGATGCGAAAGAAGCTGTTGCTGAATTGCACGGGCAAGGTCTCTACACAGCCATGCTCACCGGTGATGGTGAAAGTGCAGCGCAGGCAATGGGCAATAGAGTAGGAGTTAAGCGGATTTTTTCCAAATTATTACCTCAGGACAAGCTGCAAAGATTAGGAGAACTTCGTAGTGAGATTGGTCCGGTGCTCTTTGTAGGTGATGGCATTAACGATGCTCCCGTTCTCGCAGGCGCTGATGTAGGCGCGGCCATGGGCGCTGGTGCTGATGCGGCTATTGAAGCAGCTGATGTGGTCTTTATGAATAATACGGTGACAGCGATACCGAAGGCTATTCGGATTGCCAAAGCAACGGGAATGATTGCTAAGCAGAACGTGGCGATTGCTCTATTGGTTAAGGCGATCATTATGATTCTTGGCTTTTTAGGATTTGCGAACATGTGGTTAGCCGTTTTTGCCGATACTGGAGTAGCGCTTATCTGTGTGCTTAATTCCGTTCGTATTCTGTACAAAAAATTCTAATGGTAAAATGACAACCTTTTTGTGGTATAATATAGAAAGTGACGGAAATAATTCCTGCCCAAAGAAGAGGTAGAAGATGAAGCAAAGTGATCTATGCTGTTCTCACGAAGGTTTGCATGAAGAGGCGCTTGCGAGCGTTAAGTCAGCTTTTGACTCACCGGAGACATTCGGTGAGTTAGCTGGCTTTTATAAAGTGTTTGGCGATGGGACGCGGGTACGTATTCTTTGTGCTCTGATGATTAGCGAATTGTGTGTGTGCGATTTGGCGGAGCTTTTAGAGATGAGCCAAAGCGCGATTTCCCATCAGCTGCGAGTGCTTAAGCAAGCAAAACTAGTAAAGAACCGACGTGACGGCAAAACGATTTTTTATTCACTTGCAGATAGTCATATTCAGACGATTATCTGTCAGGGGATGGAGCATATTAAGGAGTAAATTGATGAAGAGAAGTTGGCGAGTGGTACTTATGCTAGCGCTACTTTCTTTGGTCTTCGTAAGCTGTAAGCCAAAGGAGTATGTGAAGGATGGGTATGCCTACTTAGAAGAAGGTGAGTATGAGAAGGCGGTATCCGTTTTCGAAAAATCAATCGAAAAGGAACAAGAAATAGGGGAAGCAAATCTAGGACTTGGTACGGCCTACTATCAGCAAGAGGAGTACGAAAAGGCCTTAGCCGCCTTTAAAGAAGCACTGGCAAGCGAGGCGACCTTTCGTGCCACTACCTATAATTTAATGGCTGTTTGTGAGCGGCAATTAGGGAACTTGCAGGCGGCGATTAATTATTACAACTTTGGCCTTCAGCAAGAAGAGGTAGAGACCAGTCTTCGCCAGGAGATGAAGAAGGGGCTAATTACCGCCTACGAAGAAAGCGGCGACTTAGCTAGCGCTCTTAAGTTTTTACAGGAATACGTAGGCGAGTTTCCTGAGGATAGTGAGGCTCAGAAGGAATTGGATTTCTTACAGACCAGATAGGATAGTATATGATCGAATACAATGAGAAAAAAGAAAAAGTAATTTTAGTCGGGGTGGCTCTGGGAAATAAAAGCGAAGAGGACACCCTGTCTTCGTTAGATGAGTTAGAAGAATTAGCTAAGACAGCTGGCGCTGAGAGTGTGGGACGGATTATTCAGATCCGGGATCAGTTTCATCCCCAGACCTACGTCGGAAAGGGGAAGTTAGAAGAGATTAAAGATCTGCTTTTTGAACAAGAAGCCACCGGCATTATCTGCGACGACGAGCTCTCCCCAGTCCAGACCAGAAATCTAGAGGAAGCCTTAGATGTTAAGGTTCTTGACCGGACGCTGGTCATTCTTGATATCTTTGCTGCGAGAGCTTCCACTAGTGAAGGGAAGATTCAGGTAGAACTTGCTCAGCTTAAATACGCCCAGACCCGGCTAACGGGACGCGGGACGTCTATGTCTAGACTAGGTGGTGGAATCGGCACGAGAGGACCAGGAGAAAAGAAGCTTGAACAGGATCGGCGTCTGATTAAAAGCCGAATCGCTCTGCTTAACCGGGAGCTAAAGGACGTGAAAAGGCACCGCGAGGTTACTAGGGAAAATCGCAGCAAAAAGCAGCTTCCGGTAATCGCTATCGTAGGTTATACCAATGCGGGGAAATCGACCCTTTTGAATTCCTTGACGGATGCGAAAATCTATGCGGAGGATCAGCTGTTTGCCACCCTTGACCCAACTACTAGGAGTCTCCAGTTGGAGTCTGGGCAAGAGGTGCTTTTGACGGATACCGTTGGCTTTATTAGAAAGCTTCCCCATCATCTGATCGAGGCCTTTAAAAGTACTCTGGAAGAGGCGAAGTACGCCCAGGTGATTCTTCACGTGGTGGACGCATCTTCAGAGGAAGCCGATGTGCAAATGTATACGGTCTATGAGACCTTGGCCGAATTAGGAGTCACGGGAAAACCGGTGATTACTGCCTTTAATAAGCAGGACTTGTTAACAGAGAAAGTGAATTTGCGAGACTTTAAAGCGGACTTACGGGTGGAGATTTCCGCAAAGTCGGGCTGGGGCTTTACGGAGCTTTTAGCGGCGATTGAAACCGTGCTGCGAGAGCAGAAGCAATATATCGAAACTCTTTACGGCTTTCATGAGGCAGGTAAGATTGCCTTAATCCGGAAATACGGTGAGGTGGTGCTCGAAGAGTACACCGCAGATGGTATTCTAATTAAAGCATATATCCCTAAGAATATGGTGGGAAAAGTAAAGAGCGAGAGTGAGGATTAAAGATGGCACTTCAGTTTGTGTTTGGGCCGGCCGGTTCGGGAAAGTCGTCTTATGCCAGGGACTATGTGATTAACGAGTCCCTAAAGCGACCGGCGGAAAATTTCATTATGGTTGTTCCGGAGCAGTTTACCTTAACGATGCAAAGGGATATCGTCTTAAGTCACCCGCGTAAAGGGATTATGAACATTGATGTTCAGAGCTTTATGCGGCTGGCTTTTCGTGTTTTTGAAGAAACAAAGACACCAAAACTAGCGCTTCTCGATGACGAAGGCAAGAATATGGTAATCAGAAAAGTGGCCGGTGACCTAGAGGCGAAGCTGATCGTGTTAAAAGGGAATATGGATAAAATTGGCTATATCGAAGAGGTGAAGTCGGTTTTTTCTGAATTTACCCAGTATGAAATCGATGAAGATAGGCTAGGCGAGATAATGGAGGAGCTTCCGGAAAAAGGGCGACTGTATTATAAGCTTCAGGATTTACAGGTGCTTTATCAAGGCTTTAACGACTACTTACGGGAGCGGTACTTAACTAGGGAGAGTCTACTAGAGCGCCTAGCGGAAGCTGTGCCTAGTTCGGAGCTGGTAAAGAACACCACGTTTGTTCTCGACGGCTTTACTGGCTTTACCCCTGTGCAGGAGCGCCTGTTACAGGAACTCCTTAAATACAGCCGCGACGTGGTCATCACCGCGACGATTGACGAGGGTAGCAATCCTTATAGCAATCCTCATCCGTATCAGCTTTTTGCCCTAACAAAAAAGATGGTTAGCAATTTGCAGAAAAAAGCGCAAGCAGCATCCGTCCAGATGAGCGACCCGGTCACCTTGTTTGGGAAGACGAACAGTCGCTTGGCAGAAAATCCGGTACTGGCTCATTTGGAAGAGAATATCTTTCGCAGCAGATATCAGAGATACCTAGAGGAGCCAGAGTGTATTCGCCTTTTCACAGCGCGAAATCCTAGGGAGGAAGCGCTATTTGTGGCCGCTCAGATTCACAAGCTGGTCCGGGAGGAGAACTTGCGCTTTCGCGATATCGGGGTGGTCTGTGGCAACATGGATACCTATCGGGAGCACTTAAGCCAGGCCTTTTTAAGCTACGGCATCAATGGCTTTGTGGATCAAAAGCGAAGCATTTTAAATAATCCTTATGTGGAATACGTCCGGAGTTTTATCAATATCTATACCGATAGCTATAGCTACGCTAGCCTGTTGCGTTTCTTAAAAACTGAGCTCTCGCAGGTTACCGGCGATCAGGTGTCGCGCCTAGAAAACTACTGCTTAGCCTTAGGTCTTAAGCAGTACGCTAAGTGGCAGAAGCCGTGGACGAAGGTGCTAAAAGGACAAAACGAGGAAGAACTGGTGTCTTTAAATGCCACTCGTCAAGAGGTGGTTGCTCTCATTGAAGGCTACCGGACAGAATTTAGAAAGGCCAGTAAAAAAGTCCTGACGATTACAGAGCAAATCTATAACTTCTGCGTCCAGGAAAGGCTTCAGGAGCGGTTAGAAATAGAAGCGGACAAGCTAGAGGAGCAGGGTAGCGCCTCTTTAGCAAAAGAGTATCGTCAGGTCTATGAAATCTTAATTAGTCTTTTAGATAAGTTTGTCGATCTCCTAGGCGATGAGGTGATGGGGATGGCAGAGTATTCCGCTCTTTTTGATGTGGGTCTTCAAGAGGCTAAGGTTGGGGTAATTCCCCCGAGTACAGATCAGGTGATGACCGGAGATGTGCAGCGTAGCCGTTTTGATGAGTTGAAAGTGCTGTTTTTTATCGGGGCAGGTGATGACTGTATTCCAGGCGCGTTACTTACGAATGGTCTCTTGGGGGAGAGTGAACGTAGAGAGTTTTCTAAACTGGGCGTAAATCTTGCCCCGGGTAGCAGTGAGAAGGTTTTTGTGCAGAAGTTCTACCTTTATACCATGCTGGCGAAGCCTCGGGAGTCGCTGTATCTTTCCTATGCGAAAAGCAGTATGTCGGGAACGAGTATTAACCCCAGCTATCTTTTCGGAGAGATGAAAAAGCTCTTTCCGGCTCTTAGCGTTACCGATATTGATATCTTTTCCTATTGGGAAAAGGAGTATACAAAGGCCAGTGCTCTTTCGGAGATGATTGGCATTATCCACGCCCCAGAGCGGGAATTAACGCCTTCTCAGCTAGAGTTTTTCCGCTTTTTTGCCAAAAACCACCGGCCTCTTTACGAAGAGATGATAGCGGCTTGCTTTTACCAAAAGCGAGATAGCCATCTGCCGGAAGAAGTGGCGAAGGCCCTATACGGTCTAGAGCTTAAAGGGAGCGTTACCCGGATGGAGAAGTTTGCCAATTGTTCTTACGCTCATTTCTTGGATTATGGTCTGCGTCTTAAGGAACGGCTGGAGTTTGAGTTTGAAGCTATGGATATGGGAAATATCTGCCATGAGGCTTTAGAGCGTTACGGCCTCAAGATCGAGGAGAATCAAGAAAGCTGGCTCGGTCTTTCGGAAGAAAAAAGAAGCGCTTATTTAGATGAGAGCTTAGAGGCGGCTATTGCTGACTATAATAATGATATTTTAGAAGCCACTGCGCGTAACCGGTATATGGTAGGGAAAATGCGCTCGCTTCTAGACCGCTCGATTTGGGCCCTGAGTAAGCATTTAGAGGTTGGCGATTTTAAGCCGGCGCTCTATGAGTTTGGTTTTAACGAAGGCAAAATCGATAGAATCGATCTGTGTGAAGCCAAGGACCGGGTATATGTCAAAGTTATCGACTATAAAACCGGAGCGAAAAGCTTTGATGTGTCAAGCCTATATAACGGCTTATCGCTGCAATTGATGTTTTATTTGGATGCTTCTTTAAAGGAAGTAAAAGCAGGGGAACCCCAGAAGGAAGTGGTGCCAGCAGGAGCGTTTTACTTCCAGGTTAAAGATCCGGTGGTCGCCAAAAGTCATTTGGAAGCTGTACAGGCAGAGAAGCTTAAAGAGCTGAAGGTTGACGGGGTGATTAATAGCGACGGGGCTGCCCTTGCCCACCTAGATAAAGAGATGGTAAACGAGTCGGTGGTTCTAAAGATCCGCCGCAATAAGGACGCTTCCTTTGCCAAGGGTTGTAAAGTCTTTGACACGGAAGAGATTCAAACGATGATGGACTATGCCAAACGGGTGGTGGAAGAAGGGAAGACGCGAATTCTCGCAGGCGACGTAGAGGCCAGCCCTTATAGCTGTGATTACTGTAATTACCACGATGTGTGTGGGTTTACAGAAGGGCAGTTCGGCTATGAAAAGAAGGAAGCGCTAAAGGCGGATTCGGAGGAGCTTTTAGCAGAGATGAAGGAGGCGCTTGCAGGTGGCGATTAAGTACACGAAAGAACAACAGAATGTCATCGACTACCGGGACCGTAATATCTTGGTGTCGGCAGCCGCCGGTTCCGGTAAGACGGCGGTCTTAGTGGCGCGGATCATTGACCGGGTGACGGATAAGACGGCTCCTTTTAGCGTGTCAGAACTACTAGTGGTCACTTTTACAGAAGCGGCTGCTAGCGAGATGAAGGCGAGAATTGGGAAGGCCATCGAAGAGGCGTTAGCGGCTGATCCTGACAATCAGCATTTAAAAGAAGAAGCTATTCTTATTAATACGGCGGCAATCTCCACGATTCATACGTTTTGCCTAAACGTTATTAAAGATCACTTCCACGAGATTGATCTTGACCCGACCTTTCGGGTGGCGGAAGGGGGCGAGCTGACCCTCTTGCAAAATGAGCTGTTTGAAGAGCTATTAGAAGAAGAATATGAGAGCGGGAGTCCGGCTTTTATGAATTTTGCGCTAGCTTATGGCGGCAAACGAGACGATGGCAACTTGATTCAGATGCTTACCGATCTCTATTTGTATGCCCGCAGTTTTCCTGATGATAAAGGGTGGCTTAAAATGGCCGCCGCGCTTTATGACTGCACAAGCGTGACTGAGCTAGAAGCGTCTCCGCTGGTTAGGCAGATTGTCGAGCAAACTCACCTTGAGCTAACGGCGTGCCTAGAAATGTACGAGGAAGCGCTAGCCCTCACTTACCTAGAGGGTGGCCCGGCTCCTTATCAGGAAACGTTAGAGCAGGAACGGGACTACGTCTTATCCTTATTAGGTTTAAAGTCGTATGAAGAGTTAAATACCGGCTTTCGCCAGCTTACCTTTGGCAAAATCGGGGTGGTTCGCAACAGCAAGCAGGTTACCTACGATGGGGATTTAAAAGTAAGGGTAAAGGCCCTTCGCGACGCAGGCAAAGGGGTTTTGGAGCGTTTGCTCGTGACGTACTACTTTCAGAATACCCAGGAGATGCTCGATGATTTTAAAATCAGCCACATCCATGTCAAGGAAATTGTCCGCTTGGTACTGCTCTTTGGCGAGCGTTTTGCCAAGAGGAAGCGGGAGCTGGGAATTATTGATTTTTCCGATATGGAGCATTTTGCCCTTGATATCTTAACGAGGGGAGCGGAAGCTGATTTTGCGCCTAGTCAAGTGGCAGAAGGGTACCGGAAGCGCTTTAAAGAGATTATGATTGATGAGTATCAAGATAGCAACCACTTGCAGGAAGCGATTTTCGGAGCGGTGGCTGGCGATTATAACACCTTTATGGTAGGGGATGTGAAGCAGAGCATCTATCGCTTCAGACTAGCTAGACCTGAGCTTTTCGTAGGTAAGTACAACCGGTATTCGCTAGCGGAAAGTAAGGAACAAAGAATTGACCTGCATAAGAACTTTCGCAGTTCGAAAGAGGTTATCGACACTGTCAACTACCTCTTTAAGCGTCTAATGACAGAAGCCATAGGCAGTGTCAATTACGATGAAGGAGCCGCCCTCGTTCAAGGGCGTGAATTTGCAGAGGATGAGAATCGCCAGACGGAAGTCTGCTTAATTGATGGGAGTGGGTCTAGAGAAGCCGATGCCTTGGCTCTAGAAGCCAGTCAGATTGCTCAGCGCATCAAGGGACTCCGGGCTCAGAACGGGGCCAACTACCGGGATATTGTTATTTTGCTTAGAAGTGTCAAAGGGGTAGGCGAGAGGCTACGAAAAGAATTAAGCGCCAGGGGGATACCGGCGTATGTGACCTCGAGAAGTGGCTATTTTAAAACTAGGGAGATTCGGTTGCTCCTAGATTATCTGAAGATTATCGACAATGGTTATCAGGATATTCCGCTAGCGGCCGTACTGTTATCTTACTTTGGAAAAATGACAGAGACAGAGCTAGCTCAGATTAAAAGTCACTATCCTCAGAAAAGCTTTTCCGAGGCTGTTTCTTCTTATATAGAAGAGGGAGAGGATTTGGTAGCGGAAAAGCTTAATGAGATCCTTTGGCAAATCGCTGAGTTTCGTAGGGAAGCGAAATATATGCCCATTCACGAAGTACTTTCTTCTATTATAATGAAAACTGGTTATCTAGACTACGTTCAGGCGTTACCAGGCGGCCAGCAGCGCCAGGCAAATGTGCTGATGCTCCTAGAGAAGGCCAGAAGCTTTGACGCGTCTAGTTTTAAGGGCATTTATCATTTTATCCATTATATCGATCAGCTGGAGCGATATAATGTGGATGAGGGGGAAGCGGGACTAACCGATGAAAATGCTGAGGTGGTGCGAATTATGAGTATTCACCAGAGCAAAGGCTTAGAATTCCCTTACGTCTTCGTCTCGGCACTGGGGAACCGTCTCGGCGGACGATCCAGCAACCCGCTGGCTAAGAGCGTCAAGCTAGGGATTGGTATCGATATGATTGATACGTACCTAGGGGTCAAGCAGATCGGCCTGATTAAAAATACAATTGAAGCCCAGGAGCGTTTAGAATCTCTAGGGGAAGAACTACGGGTTCTCTACGTGGCGTTTACTAGGGCAGAGAAGAAACTAATTCTGACCGGCTTTGTCTCTGACTATGAGAAAAAATTCGGGCACTTGGAGCGTACGCCTGGCACAGAGGCAAGCCTACCCTATCATTTGGTAGCCGGTGTCAGCACGTATCTCGATATTCTTTTACCGGTATTACTAGGAGAAGATAAGATTACGCCGGTGAGTTTGGCGGTGCTTCCTTTTGGCATGGTTAGGGAGGAAGAGGATATGACCGTGCTGGAGAGCTATTTTACCCAGGAGAGTCTCTTGCATCTTAACACCGAAGAGGTGTATGACCAGTCCTTAGCCGATCTTCTTGAAGCCCAGACGAGCTTTGTCTACCCCCACCAAGAGGAGACGAAGATTAAGAGTAAGATTAGCGTCTCTGAGTTAAAGAAGCTAGCCTACGCCCAGGCGATCGCCGAAGAGGAGGACGAAGATAGTGTTCAGTCACTGATTGAAGAGCCAGTAGTAAATCCGCTGATTCCCAAGTTCATGAAGAAAGAAGAGGCCCTTAGCGGTGCCCTTAGAGGGGATGCCTATCACCGAGTCTTTGAGCTTCTGGATTATACCCGGGAATATGACGATGTTACAATTACCCAGCATTTATCCACTTGGGTTAGCGAAGGAGCCCTATCTGAGCAGGAAGCAGCGGTGGTGGCCCCGGCGGATATCGTCGCATTCCTCCAGAGTGCATACGGAAAAGCTATGCAAAAGGCGGCAAAGGCGGGCAAGCTCTATAAAGAAAAAGCCTTTTTTATCGCTCGCCCGGCAGCGGAAGTCTACGGTGTTGCTAGCGACGAGTGGACGTTGATTCAAGGGATTATTGATGTTTACTATGAAGACCCGGAAGGGCTAACCATCCTTGACTATAAGACGGACCGGGTTACGGATGTGGGAGAACTTAAAACCCGCTACCAAGAACAGCTCCATTACTACGGTCTCGCCCTAGAACAAATCACGGGAAAGAAAGTAAAAGAGAAAATAATATATTCAGTTACCTTACAAGAAGTGTGTTCCGTTTAAATGGAACACATTTTTTATAAAAAAATAGCTGTCTTAGTTGACAAGCAATATTATACGCCGTATAATATGTTTAACAAAACAGTATTATAGTGAAAAAAGAGGTGAATATTATGGTCTTTAACACAGGGGCGGCATTACTTGATGCGATTGTCCTGGCCACTGTATCCAGAGAAGAAGAGGGTACGTATGGATATAAAATCACACAGGAGGTCCGCGGGGCAATCGATGTTTCCGAGTCCACTCTGTATCCCGTTTTAAGAAGGCTGCAGAAGGATGAGTGCTTAGAAGTGTATGATAAGCAGATTGATGGCCGAAATCGAAGGTACTACAAGATTACGGAAAAAGGTGGAGCGCAGTTAAACCTTTACCGGATAGAATGGAAGAACTATACCAGAAAGGTAAATAATATTTTTGAGGGAGGTGCGATAGCATGAGTCGCATAGAATTTATGAATGAGTTGGCGGCACTACTAGCGGACTTGCCAACAGATGATAGAAACGATGCGCTGGCATACTATAATGATTACTTTGATGCTGCCGGTGCGGAGAATGAAGGGGCGATTATTAGCGAGCTAGTTAGCCCAGCGAAGGTGGCAAAGACGATTAAGTCTGAGCTTGGCGGAACGATTAAAGAGGATCAGGAAAGCAGTGATGTTTTGCCAGAAAAGTACGAAGAGATGCCGAAGGATAAGAATAATCTTCTTAAAATTATTTTAATTATTGCCGGTGTGTGTATCCTGGCACCGATTATCTTACCAATAATTTTCGCGGTGTTTATCACCGTCGTCAGCTTGCTTTTTGCCGTGTTTATGTTCTTCGTCTCATTAGTGATAGCGGCGGTGGCAGTGATTATATGTGGAATCAGTCTAATTGTGGCCGGTATCTTAATGATAATCCCTGAGATTGCCGCCGGTCTAGTATGTATCGGGGTCGGGCTATTGTTAACAGCGGCGGGCTTAGTGGCCACTCGTTATACGGTAAAGCTTTGTACAGTTGTCTTCCCAGGCCTAGTACGTTTTACGGTGGATATTTGTAGAAGACTAGTTGGCATGACAAGAAAGGCGGTGGCCTAAGGTGAAAAGAGGAACGAAAATATTTTTAAGTGTCTGCGGAATTATGGCCGCTGTCGGCTTAGTAGTTAGTATTGTGGGCGTTTCTTTAGGAGCAACGAGGGAAGGGCTTATCTATTCTTTGAATCGCTACGGCAGCATTGGTCCTATGAAATTCGGCACCAGCAGCCTGGGTTACGAAAGCGATGATGACTGGGATAGCGATGACCAGTTCGAAGAAATTACTGCCATTAGCGGCGAGCGTACGTTTAAAAACGTCAGCTCATTGGCGATTGATTGTACATACGGCGCAGTTGATATCGTTACCTACGAGGGAAGCGACATTAAAGTGGCAGAAGGCAGCGGCAGAGGTACGGTTAGTTGCGAGTTTGACAATGAAGATAAGGAATTAGAAATCGAAGTAAAAACGATCAAGCGTGCATGGTTTACTAATACTTCGGGAAAAAAGGTTAGAGTATATATTCCAGAAGGCTATCGCTTCAATCAAGTGAGTATGGAAGTGGAAGCTGGCGCAATTAATACAGAAGCGCTGGAAACAGGACTTCTCGATGTGGAAGTCGGTGCTGGTGAAAGTGTTATGGAGGGCGTTAAGACGGACAATCTAAAGGCCGAAGTCGGGGCTGGACGCTTAGAAATTTACGGAACGGTTAGTCGCGCAGGATATATTCACGGCGGCGTCGGTGAAGTGGATGTCGTGCTAACAAATAGCCTTACGGATTTTGACTACAGCCTTAAGTATGGCATCGGTGAATTGGTACTGGGCCATGAAAGCTATGGCGGTATCGGCGGCCAGAAAAGTATCAACAATAACACCGGCAAACCTTTTGAAGTAGAAGTCGGTGTAGGTAGTGTATCAGTAACATTCGAGTAGAAAAGGAGAAGATTATGGAACAGAAAAAATTATACAGATCGATTAACGACAGACAAATTTGCGGTGTGTGTGGTGGCTTAGGCGAATACTTTAGAGTAGATGCCACTTTGTTACGACTTGCCGCTGTGCTCTTTGCTTTTGCAAGCTGCGGGACCGCGATTCTGGCTTACTTTGTGGCCGCGGTTATCATTCCTGATGGCCCAAGATAAAGGTATGACAGAATTGTTAAGAATATTAATTAGTATTACAAGGCTGTAAACTCTGTTGAAAAGGCTTACCGGGTCTGCTATAATTCAGAAATCGAATTAGGAGCAGGTGGGTACATGAGCAAAACAATAGAAATTCTCGGTATCAATATAAATCGAATGAATAGTAAAGAGGCTCTGCGGAAGGTGAATGCGCTTTCTGGTAAAGAGCCTTTAGCTATTGTGGAGATTATTACCAGCGAGGAGTTGCTGAGCCTAGAAGAAAGCCAGGAGTTGAAAGCGGAAATGAAGACGTTCGATCTGGTCTTAGCAGGTGATAAAGGGCTTTTAGAGGCCGTCTCCCTTACGGAAGAGCGCTATCTGCCACTTTTGCTCCGGCAATTACAAAGGAATCATAGCCGGGTGTTTGTTTTGGCGAATAATGAAGGGGAGTGCCGAGAGTTCGCCGAGTACCTAAGGAAGGATTACGGAATTGTGAGTCTAGCTGGGGCGGCGGTTTTATCGGCTGAGCATCGGGACGACGATCTGCTAGTTAACGCCATTAACGGTAGCGATGTGGACTGCGTACTTTCCGTTCTTGCCTCGCCTCTGCAAGAGGACTTTATAGTTAACAATAAAAAGTCTTTAAACACCAAGCTTTGGCTGGGAACTGGAGATGCATATAAGAAAATGGACCGGGAAGAGCGGGGAATAGGGAAGCTGACCGCGTTTATCAAACAGCGGATTTTCAAGAAAAAGATAGGGGATAGTGCCCCAGAATAGTGGCTATTTTACGCATTTAAGAGGAAATCAACAAAAAAACTGGATTTCCTCTTTATTTTTTTGTCGATTTGTATTAAGATATACTATGACTATGCGGTTTTACCTATAATGAGAATAGAAAATTGTGAAATATGCATATGTCAATGAGCGAAGGAGGCTAGTATGATATCTAATCAGATACTTCAAAATACGATAGAAGGGTTGAAGGCGATTACGAAGGCCGATATCTGCATCTTAGATGTAGATGGCAAAGTAATTACAAGTACGATGAGCGCATCTGAATCCCATGAAACACAGGTGGTTTCTTTTGTGAAGTCTCCGGCGGATAGCCAAGAGATTCAAGGGAACCAATTTTTTAAGGTGTTTGATGACCACCAGCTAGAGTACGTACTGCTAGTTAGAGGGAATTCAGAAGATACGCACATGATCGGAAAAATTGCCGTTTTCCAAATCCAGAATTTATTGGTAGCTTATAAAGAGCGTTTTGATAAAGATAATTTTATCAAGAGCCTGTTGCTTGACAATTTGCTATTGGTAGATATCTATAATCGTGCCAAGAAATTGCGCATAGAAACAGAGGTTCGCCGCGTTGTTTTCACGATCGAGACAACGAGGGAAAGAGAATCCAGTACCCTAGATAATATTCGCCGTCTTTTGGGAAATAATACAAAAGATTTTATTACTGCAGTTGACGAGAAGAGTACAATTGTGGTAAAAGAATTAGATGGCAAAGATGGGCCGGATGAGTTGAACAAGATTGCGACACATTTTCATGATATGCTTCTGGAGGATGGGGATAGTCGCGTACTCGTTTCCTACGGAACGATTGTGGATGATATCCGCGAAGTATCAAAATCGTACAAAGAAGCGAAGCTTGCCCTGGATGTAGGTAAGATTTTCTTCGACGAAAAGGAGATTATCGCTTACAGTACGCTAGGAATAGGAAGACTGATTTACCAGTTGCCAATTCCGCTATGCAAAATGTTTATTAGAGAAATTTTCGAAGGCAAATCTCCAGACGACTTTGATGAGGAGATTTTGACAACGATTAATAAATTCTTTGAAAACAACTTGAACGTATCCGAAACGTCTAGACAGCTATACATCCACCGGAATACGCTAGTGTATCGGTTGGATAAGCTCCAAAAGAGCACCGGCCTGGATTTGCGGGTGTTTGAAGACGCCATAACTTTCAAGATTGCCTTAATGGTAGTCAAATACATGAATTATATGGAGTCATTGGAGTACTAGTAATTAGGAGGTTACAATGATTGAACTAAAAGAAATTACGAAGGAATATTCTAAAGGCATCGCGGCTTTAAACGGTGTCAGCTTGCAGATTAAGCAAGGAGAATTTGTCTTTGTTGTTGGTGATAGTGGCTCAGGTAAATCGACTTTGATTCGCTTGATTATGAAGGAGTTAGAACCTACTTCAGGCACTATTATTGTGAATGGTCAGAACCTAGAACGCATGAAGCATCGCAAGATTGCGATGTACCGCCGCAATATCGGCGTTGTCTTCCAGGATTTCCGTTTATTGAAAGATAGAAACATTTATGAGAATATTGCTTTTGCTCAGCGCGTTACCGAAAAACCAACGCGGGTAATTAAGCAAAAAGTACCGGCAGCACTATCGCTGGTTGGTCTGGCGCAAAAGTACAAGTCGTTCCCGAAGGAATTATCAGGTGGAGAGCAGCAGCGAGTGGCGATTGCAAGAGCGATTGTTAACGAACCGGCGATTCTTCTAGCCGATGAGCCGACAGGAAACTTAGATCCGAAGAACTCGTGGGAGATCATGAAGCTTCTTGAAGAAGCCAATGAAAGAGGGACAACGGTACTTGTAGTAACCCATAATCAAGAAATCGTAAACGAGATGCAAAAGCGCGTAATTACGATGAACAAGGGTGTAATTGTCAGCGACGAGAAAAAAGGTGGGTATAAGCATGAAAATTAGTACAATGGGATATACCTTCAAACAAGGCGTGAAAAATATTAGACGTAACAAAATGTTTTCCGTTGCGTCCATCGCCACGATGGCGGCCTGTATTTTTCTTTTCGGTGTTTTTTACTCCTTATTGGTGAATTTTTCCCACACGATTAAAAAAGCGGAGGAGACCGTAGGTATTACGGTGTTCTTCGATGAAGATTTATCGAAAACGAGAAAAGACGCAATTGGCGACACCATTAAAGGATTAGAAGGTGTTAAAGAAGTGAAATACGTCTCTAAGGAAGAGGCCTGGGCAGATTACGTTGAGGACTATTTCGAAGGAAACGAAGAGTTAGCAGGTGGCTTTAAAGAAAATCCTCTGGCAAACTCCGATCACTACGTAGTAACTATGTCCGACGTTTCCCAGCAGCAGACGCTAGTAGATAAAGCGGAAGATATGAGTGGAGTGCGTAAGGTTAACCGCTCAGATGTGGTGGCAAAGACGTTTACCAGTGTGAACCGGATGATTAGTGTGGTTTCGGCGGTAATTATCGGAATTCTCTTAGCAGTAGCGATTTTCCTTATCAGCAACACCGTTACGATGGGAATTACCGTTAGACGAGAAGAAATTGCGATTATGAAATATATCGGGGCAAAAGACAGCTTTGTGCGGGCACCGTTCGTTATCGAAGGATTGATAATTGGTGCGGTTGGTGCTATAATACCGCTAACTATTCTTTATTTTTCTTACGAGGCGATTATCGGCTACGTGAAGACCAAGTTTAGTTTGCTCAACAATTTGATTACGTTTTTACCAGTTAACGAAGTTTATCGGACACTTTTACCAGTTGGCTTATTGCTAGGGGTAGGAATCGGCTTCTTGGGAAGCTTTTTCACAATAAGAAAACATCTAAGAGTGTAATACACCACAGGGGGTTATTTATGAAAAAAGGGTTTAGAAAAATTGCGATTTTAATGAGCTTTATCGTGTTCTGTTCGCTAGGTCTAAATGTTAATGCGGATGAACTTTCTGACGCGGAGCAACAAAAGAAGGCGCTAGAGGAAAAGAAACAAGCAGCTGAAAGCGAGAAGAATTCGTTAGCCGCGACGCTTAGTGCCACGGTTGCTGAGCTAGAAGAAACACGGATTAAGACTCATGAAAAGCATAATGAAGTGATTGAAAAAGAAATCGAATTAGAGACGGCAAGGGTTACCGCTAATGACCAATATGAAGCGATGAAGAAGCGGATTAAGTACATTTTTGAAGGTGGCGATTTGCAGTTTATTACCATGCTCGCAGAGTCAAAGGATATGAGTGACCTGATCAATAAGGCAGAGTATATTAAGACGACCTCAGAGTATGATAGAGATATGCTGAACGAGTATCAAGCGACAGTAAGTAAGATTGAGGTGCAAGAAGCCGAGTTAAAGGCCGAGCACGCCAAGCTTGAAGAGATGCAAGTGGGGTTAAGTGCTAGACAGGCTGAGTTTGAAAGCTTATTAGCTTCAAAAGAAGCCGAACTTGGTGGCTTAGATAAAGAATTACAAGACCAGATTGCTCATGTGGAAAGCATTAAGCAGGCCCAATCAGAGGCGGCGGCAGCTACCGATAATTCACCAGGATACGTTAGTGGTGGTAGCAGTGTGGTTACCGGAAACGGTACATTTACCCATCCAGTGCCAGGTTCGCCGATTACCAGTCCTTTTGGCTGGCGGACATCGCCGATTACCGGTGGTTCGGAGCATCATAACGGAGTAGATTACAGCGCTGCAGCAGGCACACCGGTATATGCGGCAGCAGACGGTGTAGTAACGGTAGCAAGTTACCATTACTCAGCAGGAAACTGGATTCATATTAACCACGGTAACGGGTTAGTGACCATCTATATGCATGCGAGCTCTTTCGTAAGTGGCATCGCTCCAGGAACGACGATTACGAAAGGTCAGCATATTATGAATGTTGGTTCAACGGGTGATTCTACCGGTGCTCACCTTCACTTTGAGGTGCGTCAAAACGGAGTGGCAGTTAATCCATTACAGTTCTTATAAAGGGTAAATGAATGTATAAAAGATTACGAAAAGGGGCGCTACTTAGCGCCCTTTGTATATTATTAATAACTGTGCTGGCAGGGTGTAGCATCCTTCAGAAGAAAGATGTACTAAAGGAAGCACAGACAGAAGAAGCACTTGCGGATGTGGATACGAAGCTGAATCTATTAGAAGAGTATATCGAGCAGGTGTATCTTCATGATGTGGACGCCGATAAGCTTAAAGAAGGTATCTACAAAGGCTTTATTGCTGGTCTTGACGACCCCTACTCCGCGTATTATACCGTCGAGGAAACGAAGCTAATGAACGAGTCCAACAGCGGTCAGTATAGCGGAATTGGTGCTCTTTTAAACCAAAACCGGGAGACGGGAGCCATTAGTGTGGTCCGGGTATATGCGGATTCGCCAGCAGAAGAAGCGGGACTTCGAGCAGGGGATATCTTTCTTAAAGTGGGCGATAGAGAACTGACTTCCGAAGATGATTTAAGTGAAGTGGTGACCCACATTAAAGGCGAGGAAGGAACAGAAGTTACCTTGACGATGTATCGCACCAGCGAAGAAAAGGAATTTGAGGTAACGGCTACTCGGAGAAAGTTAGAAGTAGAGACTGTGACCGCCGAGATGAAAGCTGACAATATCGGCTATTTGGTCTTATCTGAATTTGACCAGGTAAGTTATGACCAGTTTAAGCAAGGGGTTGAAGATCTAGAAAGTCAAGGGATGACCAGCTTAATTGTAGATTTGCGGGGAAACCCAGGTGGTAGTCTGCAGATTGTGGCGGACATTTTAGATAGGATGCTACCAGAAGGTCTAACCGTCTATATGGAAGACCGGGACGGGAAAAAGACAGAATTCACCTCTGATAAAGAGACAGAGTTTACGAAACCTTTGGTGGTCTTAGTAGATGGAAATAGTGCCAGTGCTTCGGAAATCTTTGCCGGGGCGATTCAGGATTACGGTCAGGGTACGATTATGGGCACGAAAACCTATGGAAAAGGCGTAGTTCAGGAAATCTTCCCGCTAAAGGACGGCAGTAGCTTGAAGCTCACGATTGCGGAGTACTTTACGCCCAAGGGTCGTAGCGTGGAGAAAGAAGGCATTACTCCTGATGTGGAAGTGAAGTATGAGTATAACGAAGCGAATCCGGATCAGGATAACCAACTGGACGAGGCAATCGCTTTTCTACAAAATGAACAGAATAAATAGGATTTTGGGGGATGTTTTTTGCATTCCCTTTTTTCTATGCCTATGGTAAAATAAAGACCGTAGGTAGCGGAAAGGAAATAGTAAATGAGTCTGTTAATAAAGAATGGAAAAGTCATCAACCCGGCCACGAACACTGAGGACATTCTAGATGTTCTTCTTGAAGGTGAAAAGGTCGTAGCGGTGGCGAAGAATATAGAGACGGAGGCAGAGAGGGTAATCGATGCCTCTGATTGTTATGTAATGCCAGGTTTTATCGACCTCCATGTACACTTTCGCGATCCCGGACTGACGTACAAAGAAGACCTGCGAACGGGCGGGATGGCGGCGGTAAAAGGCGGGGTCACCACCGTGGTGGCAATGCCTAATACAAAGCCGGTTATCGATACGAGAGAAAAAGTCGAGGCGGTAAATGCCCGGGCGCTAAGTGAGTCGCCTACGAAGGTGATTCAGTTAGGAGCCGTTACCAAAGGGCAAGAAGGAAAAGAGCTTTCCGAGATTGCCGCCATGGGTAGTGCGGGTTGCTTTGGCATTAGTGAAGATGGCAAGTCGGTTATGGATTCGGGCCTTTATAAAGAGGGCATGAAAGTGGCAGCTGCTAATGACTTGGTGGTTTTTGCCCACTGTGAGGATATCAATCTGGTAAAAGGCGGCGTGGCCAATGCGGACGAAAATGCGAAGCGTTTAGGTCTAAAAGGGATTACTAATAGCGTGGAAGATGTGATTGTGGCCAGAGACATTATTTTGGCCGGCGAGGTAAAAGGCAAGTTGCACCTATGCCATTGCTCTACGAAAGACAGTGTACGGATGGTTAAAGAAGCGAAGGAAGCAGGAATCCGGGTAACGGCAGAAGTGTGTCCTCATCACTTTATCCTCACTACTGATGATATTAAAGAAGATGACGGTAATTTTAAAATGAATCCCCCACTACGAACGAAGGCGGATGTTCTGGCACTTAGGGAAGGACTTAAAAGCGGCGTTATCGATGCCATCGCCACGGACCATGCGCCTCATAGTGAAGAGGAAAAGAAGGTAGGCTTTGCCAAAGCAGCTTTTGGTATTGTTGGTCTTGAGACTAGTGCGGCTCTTACCTATACAGAACTAGTGCTCCCAGGAGTTCTTAGTATTATGCAGATGGCAGAGCGGATGAGTGTCACGCCGGCAAAGATTCTCGGCCTTAGTGACCGGGGGAACATTGCTCCCGGAATGAACGGTGATGTGGTGATCTTTGATCCTGAGAAGGAAGGTGTCATCGATAAAAATAACTTCGTCTCAAAAGGCAAGAATACCCCTTTTGATGGCCGCAAGGTGAAAGGCGAAGTAAGAGTAACCATAGTGGATGGAAACGTAGTGTATGAGCGTGAATAAAAAACGGGAGGAAGAGTCTTGATAAATCAATTGATCAATAAAATTAAAGCGACGAAAGCACCAATCGTAGTGGGCCTAGATCCCATGCTTTCTTATGTGCCAGAGTTTTTGAAAACGAAAGTCTTTCAGGAAATGGGAGAAAGCTTAGAAGCAGCTGGCGAGATTATCTTTCAGTTCAACAAAGAGATCGTCGATAATTGTTACGATTTGATTCCGGCAGTAAAGCCACAGATTGCGATGTACGAGCAGTTTGGGGTTCCAGGAATGGAGGCGTTTGCCAAGACGGTAGCTTATTGTAAGGAAAAAGGGCTAGTAGTAATTGGTGATGTGAAGCGAGGGGATATCGGCTCGACTTCAGAAGCCTATGCGGTTGGCCACTTGGGTCAGGTGCAGGTAGGAAGCAAGAGCTTTACGCCTTTTGGTGAGGATTTTGCCACAGTGAACCCCTATCTTGGTTCGGATGGCATCAATCCGTTCTTGTCTGTCTGCAAGGAAGAGAAGAAAGGGATTTTTATTCTCGTTAAGACTTCCAATCCTTCTAGTGGTGAATTTCAGGATCGCTTGATAGATGGTCGCCCGCTATATGAAATCGTTGGTGAAAAAGTCGCTCAGTGGGGCGAAGAGGTTATGGGCGAAGAGTATAGCTACGTGGGTGCGGTAGTGGGTGCTACCTACCCAGAGATGGGCAAAGCTTTGCGTAAGATTATGCCAAAGACTTACATTTTGGTGCCGGGATACGGTGCTCAAGGCGGTAAGGGCAAAGACTTAGTACACTTCTTTAACGAAGACGGTTTGGGAGCGATTATTAATTCCTCTCGAGGGATTATCGCAGCGTATAAGCAAGAGGCTTATCAGGCATACGGCGAGGAACATTTCGGCGAGGCGGCCAGAGCAGCGGTTATCGATATGGTAACGGATATTAAGGGAGCTTTAGAAAGTAGATAATGATGAAGAAAGAAAAGATTGCAGGAATCATCAAAGAACAAAAGCAGATAGCTACGGGGATTTTTGATCTGTGGGTTACAGCCCCCACCATTGCCGGGGGAGCTAAGCCGGGACAATTTGTCTCCCTCTATACAGAAGATGCGTCCAAGCTTTTGCCAAGACCGATTAGTATCTGCGAAGTGGATAAAGAAGATGGGAGCCTGCGGCTGGTTTACCGAGTTACGGGAGCGAATACCGGTACGGAGCAGTTTTCACGCTTGCAAAAGGGCGATACCCTTCAGTTAATGGGTCCTTTAGGGAATGGGTTTATGTCAGAGCTTCCGGGAACCGCTCTTTTAATTGGTGGCGGGATTGGTATTCCGCCGATGGTAGAGCTGGCGAAAAACCGAATGGATAAAAACTTAATTGTCTCTGGTTACCGAGATGAAACCTTCCTTCAAGAGGATTTGGAAAAATACGGAGAATGCTTCGTGGCCACAGAAGATGGTAGTGTGGGCACCAAGGGAACGGTGATTGACGCTATTAAGGCAGAAGGCCTAAAGGCAGATATTATCTATGCCTGTGGCCCTACGCCTATGCTCCTAGCCATTAAAGAATATGCTGCATCTGCAGGAATTACTCAGTGCTATCTGTCTCTAGAAGAAAAGATGGCCTGTGGTGTTGGTGCTTGTCTCGCTTGTGTATGCGGTTCTAAGGAAAAGGACGAACATAGCCAGGTGCATAATAAGCGAGTCTGTAAAGAGGGGCCGGTATTTTCTGCTTGGGAGGTGGAGCTATGAGAAGTCTAGCGGTAAAGATTGCCGGTGTTGAATTAAAGAATCCAGTGATGACTGCCTCAGGTACCTTTGGCTCCGGTGAAGAATATAGCGAGTTTGTGGATTTGAATAAGCTAGGAGCGGTAGTGACTAAAGGGGTGGCTAATGTTCCTTGGGAAGGAAATCCGACTCCAAGAATTGCGGAGACCTATGGCGGGATGATGAACGCTATCGGTTTGCAAAACCCGGGAATTGATGTTTTTATTAAACGGGATTTGCCGTTTTTGCAACAATTCGATACGAAGATTATCGTCAACGTATGTGGACGGACTACGGAAGATTATCTAGAAGTAGTAGAGCGCCTCGGGGATGAACAAGTAGATCTTTTGGAAATCAACGTATCTTGCCCCAATGTTAAGCACGGCGGAATTGCCTTTGGCCAAGACCCGGCTTGCTTAAGCGAGATAACGGCGAAAATAAAAAAAGTGGCTAAGCAGCCAATTATTATGAAGTTAAGTCCCAATGTAACGGATATTACGGAGATGGCAAAGGCAGCAGAAGCCGCCGGTGCCGATGCCTTATCGCTGATTAATACGCTGACCGGCATGAAAATCGATATTCACCGGAAGAGCTTTGCTCTAGCAAATAAAACCGGCGGTGTATCCGGCCCAGCGATTAAGCCGATCGCTGTTCGCATGGTGTATCAAGTGGCCCAGGCAACACGCTTGCCGATCATTGGTATGGGCGGGATTGCTACGCCAGAGGACGGAATCGAATTTATGTTAGCCGGTGCTACCGGGATCAGCGTTGGTACGGCGAATTTTTACAATCCGCAAACCACCGAGGAAGTGATTAACGGTCTGGCTTCGTACTTAGAGCAATACGGACACGAAAGCATCGAGGAAATCATTGGTGCAGTCAAATAGTTAGGATTTGAAGGAGAAGAAGATGGAACAGTATAAGATTGATTTTATTCACTTTATGATAGATTGTCAGGTGTTAAAGTTTGGTGATTTCACCACTAAGAGCGGACGGAAAACCCCCTTTTTTGTCAATACCGGCTTTTATCGTAGCGGATCTCAGCTGCGAGAGCTAGGCGCGTATTACGCTAAGGCCATTCAGGCGAAGTTTGGCCTGGATTTTGATGTGCTTTTCGGGCCGGCGTATAAAGGGATTCCTTTAAGTGTTGCCACAACCATGGCCATTAGCGAAATCTACGACAAGGATATCAAGTACTGTTCTAATCGCAAAGAGGTAAAAGATCACGGAGATACCGGGATTTTACTGGGCAGCCCGTTAAGCGACGGCGACAAAGTGGTGATTATTGAAGATGTGACCACCGCCGGTACTTCCATTGCCGAGACATTGCCGATTATTAAGGCTCAGGGTGAGGTTTCACCGATCGGGCTGGTAGTATCCGTTGACCGGATGGAGCGGGGTCAAGGGACGAAAAGCGCCCTTGCGGAAATTAAAGAGAAGTATAATCTAGAGACTACGGCGATTGTCACTATGGAAGAGGTGATTGGGTGTCTCTACAATAAGGAGTATAAAGGCCGAGTGATTATCGATGAGGCGATGAAGACGGCCATCGATGAGTATTATAAAATCTACGGCGTAAAATAGAAGGTGTAAATTTGAGTAAAAAGAAATCCAGCCATTCACGGGTCTGGGGTAAAATATTATTTGTGTTATACGTTATTTTTCTGATTTGGTTCTTGATTTTTTCGGATTGGTACGGCAGGCAAGCCTACGATACCTTTCATTACAATCTAGTACCTCTTAAAGAGATTAGGAGATTTTGGGACTATCGGCATGAAGTAGGACTTTTTGCCATGATTACAAACTTATTCGGCAATGTCTTCATCTTTATTCCGTTTGGCTTTTTCTTACCGATGGGCAGCCGGAATAAAAGTTTTTTCCTCACTTTACTTCTAAGCTTTCTACTAAGCTTGGGAATTGAGTGCTTTCAGTTAATTACTATGGTGGGAAGCTTTGACGTAGACGATATTATTTTAAATACATTAGGCGGCATTATCGGTTACATTTTTTACGCGATTTGTGCGGGAATCAGGAGATTTTTTGGTGGCTAAAAGAGGCGCGAATAAAGAAAAGAAGGTAATCTGGACAAAGTATGGCAGGGAAAGATTAGAGCATGCCAGAGGGGGGCTTAAATCCTTTATTATGGGAGTGCTCACGCTGGTGCTTTTATTTCTGGTGTTGCTCATGTCCTTCTTAGTGGCTGGCGAGGTGAATATGCTAGCAGCAATTGTGGTTATCCTGATTGGCTACCTAGCCATCCGCGGGATTCGCTACGGGATTGCCGGCTTTAAGGAAAAGCAAAAAAGCACATTTTTCTGCAAAGTAGGCATTGGCTTAAACGGTCTGGTTTTACTGGGACTATTGCTAATCTTTGTAAGGGGGTTATTTTGATGGTTAAGGAACGTCTTGCTTTAGGGATGGACAAAATAACGGAAATCATTCGGGAAGCGAACACGGATATGCCCCTAGATACTTACTTTAGGCAAGTGGCTACTTTTTTGGAGAAGACCACCAGGGTGTATCAAAAGGTGAACGCCGGGAATTACTTAGAACGTGACGTAAACGAACTTAAAGAAGATAATCAAAGTCTCTACGAAGATATTCGCGGTGAGAATTACGAAAGTAGCTTTTGTAATCCGGATTATGCCAGGGAATGTCTAGGCGAGGAGCTAGCTTCTCACCTTTGTTTTTTAGCAGCGGAGGTCCGCATAGCCATTCCCAGTGCTTATGAAGGGCAAGAGGAATACTTAGCGATTATCTATGAGCTCTTTACCTTGGTATATACTTTATATCGTCAAGGCGAACTTACAAAAAAGAGTCTCCAGCAAGCGATTTATTGGCATGCCAGCGACTATCTCGATGTTTTCCTCGCCGACCGCTTAATAGCTGGGGCCACTCCCGAGTCGGGAATTGCCTTTACGGTGCTTAAGGCGTATCAAAAGGACGATTTGCGCTATCTATACGGTTACGGTGAATACGTAGGCGAGGAGCAATTAGCACTAGCGACTTTTATAAATCAGCTACCGGAAGAGACGATTACGAAGATGGCTTCCGTATTTACAGAAGGGTATCGACTGGGCTTTGTAGCTACCGGTAAGGACTTATCCATTAAAGGTACAGTGAGCCTTCGCTTCGTCCTAGGGTTTGAACGGGTGATTATTAAAGCCATCGCAAACTTTAAGGAAATGGGATTAAAACCGGTTATTCAAAGAGCGGCTAGCAGTGCCCTGCTAAAACAAGGAATGTCTAAAGTCGGAGTATACGGCGGAATCGTCAATAAGCAATTTGATTATGACCACCGTTTTGACCAAGGGCTCTTTTTCGATAAAAAGTACGTGCAGCGTAAGCTAGAAGTGATGCAGACCACCTTCGAACACCACGGGGATTTGCAGAGGCTGTTAGCAGGTCCGGCGGTTATTGAGGTCTTTGGCGAAGAGTTTACACCGCTAAAGAAGAAAGAAAGTAGCCTGGCGTACACCAAGGAGCAGGAAGAGCTTTTGCAAACATATGAAATGAAGGCGGCGTCAATTCAGAATACGTACATTCCCCGGGAAGAGCGGAGCTTTACCATCGTCGCTTATCCTACCCCGGAGATTGGGCCTGAATTTGCGGAGATCTTTGCCGATGTGATTAAAATCAATACGTTGGATTACCAGTTATACCAAAAGGTTCAACAGAGTTTGATCGACGCTCTCGATACTGGGGAAGCGGTACGGATTATCGGCAGTGGTGATAACCAGACAGATCTAACGGTTAACCTCTGGAAGTTAAAAGACCCTCAGCGAGAGACGATTTTTGAAAACTGTGTCGCGGATGTTAATATTCCGGTGGGCGAGGTCTTTACTTCGCCGGTGCTAGCGGGCACTAGTGGCGTTCTTCACGTCAGCCAGGTGTATTTAAACGAGTTGCAGTTTGAGAATTTAAAGATTACCCTCACCGACGGAATGGTGACCGATTATACCTGTACCAACTTTGACAGTGAGTCAGAGAACAGGCAGTATATTAAAGAAAATATTTTATATAACCGAGAGACGTTACCGCTTGGAGAATTTGCGATTGGTACCAACACCTTAGCCTATGCGGTCGCTAGGAAGTACGGAATAGAAGATAAGTTTCCTATCTTGATTGCGGAGAAAATGGGACCCCACTTTGCTCTTGGGGATACGTGTTATTCATGGAGTGAAGAGATTCCAGTGTACAATCCAGATGGCAAGGAAATTGTGGCTAGAGACAATGCCTGTTCCTTGCTAAGGAAAGAGGATGTGCAAAAGGCGTACTTTAACTGCCATACAGATATTACCATTCCTTATGATGAGATTGGTAGTTTAGCGGTGGTAAGGGCAGAGGGGGAGGACGTTTTACTGATTAAAGACGGTGTGTTTGTCTATCCGGGAACCGAGATTTTAAATGAACCATTAATGAATAAAGAAGTGTAAGAGAAGGAGAAAGAAAATGGCAAAAGTAGGAATAGTAATGGGAAGTGATTCAGACTTAAAGATTATGTCGAAAGCAGCCGATATGCTAGAAAAATTAGATATCGATTATGAAATCACGATTATCTCGGCGCATCGGATGCCGGATGTATTTTTTGACTATGCAAAGAGTGCAGAAGGAAAAGGGTTTCAGGTAATTATTGCAGGTGCAGGAATGGCAGCTCATCTTCCAGGGATGTGCGCGGCTATCTTCCCTTTGCCGGTGATCGGGGTGCCTCTTTCTTCAAAGAATCTTGACGGGGTAGACGCCCTCTACTCAATCGTCCAGATGCCACCAGGAATTCCGGTAGCCACAGTGGCTATCGATGGGGCGGCGAATGCGGCGGTTCTAGCAGCGAAGATTTTGGCTACTAGCGACAGTGCGTTGCTGGAGCGATTAAAGGATTACGGGAAAGAGATGAAAGACGCAGTTAGTGCTAAGGCGGATAAGTTAGATAAAATGGGATACAACGAATATATTAGGGAAATGTAAAGGAGAGGTTTGAGCTATGGATTACAAAAAAGCAGGAGTTGATATCGAGGCGGGTTATAAATCCGTGGAACTGATGAAAGAGCATGTGAAAGAGACGATGCGAAAAGAAGTGCTGTCAAATATTGGCGGTTTCTCGGGAGCCTTCTCTCTAGCGTCTTTTAAGGATATGGAAAAACCCACGTTAGTGTCGGGAACAGATGGGGTAGGTACAAAGCTAAAACTAGCCTTTTTACTGGATCGTCACGATACCATCGGTATCGACTGTGTGGCAATGTGTGTAAATGACATCGCTTGTGCTGGCGGGGAACCATTATTTTTCCTTGACTACATCGCTTGTGGCAAAAACTTCCCAGAGAAGATTGCGGAGATTGTTAAAGGGGTAGCCGATGGCTGTAAACAGTCAAATGCGGCCCTGATTGGTGGCGAGACGGCGGAGATGCCAGGATTTTACCCAGAGGATGAGTACGATTTGGCAGGCTTTGCTGTGGGCATTGTGGATGAAAAAGACCTAATCACCGGTAAAGACTTAAAGGCTGGGGATGTGCTGATTGGCATTCCTTCTAGCGGCGTTCACAGCAACGGTTTTTCCCTAGTGCGTAAAGTCTTTGAAATGAATAAGGAAGCTTTAGCAAAAGAGTACGCGGAACTAGGCACCACCTTAGGTGATGCCCTGATTACGCCGACGAAAATCTACGTCAAGGCTCTACGTAGTGTGAAAGAAGCGGGAGTCCGGATTAAGGCGTGTAGCCATATTACCGGTGGCGGCTTTTACGAAAATATTCCCCGGATGCTTACAGATGGCGTGCGGGCAGTGGTGAAAAAAGATAGTTATGAAGTATTGCCGATTTTTAAGCTGTTGCAAGCAACCGGCGGTATTTCTGATCAAGATATGTATAGCACTTACAATATGGGAATTGGCATGATGATCGCCGTAGATCCTGCGGATGTGAACACCACCTTAGAAGCCTTAGGCGCTGCTGGTGAAAAAGCAACGGTTGTGGGAGAAGTTGTGGCTGGCGAGAAAGGAATCGACTTATGCTAAAAGTGTTGGTTTTAGTTTCCGGTGGGGGAACGAACCTACAAGCTATTTTTGATGGTATTGATAGCGGTCTAATTAAAAACACGGTGGTAGAAGGGGTTATTAGCAACAATAAAAATGCCTATGCCCTAGAACGGGCAAAAAAGCGCGGGGTCAAAGCCCTTTGCCTTTCACCGAAGGAGTATGCAGATCGGGGGGCTTTTAACGAGGCGTTTTTAGAAACGGTTAGGGAGATGGCTCCGGATCTAATCGTCCTGGCTGGATTTTTAGTAGTAATCCCGCCGGCGATGATTAAGGAATATCAGAACCGTATTATTAATATCCACCCCTCTTTGATTCCGGCGTTTTCGGGAACCGGCTTTTACGGGCTAAAGGTTCATGAAGGGGCCCTTGCCAGAGGAGTGAAGATTGTGGGGGCAACGGTACACTTTGTCGATGAGGGTACGGACACCGGACCGATTATTTTGCAAAAAAGCGTTATGGTAGATCCAGGGGATACCCCCGAGACCTTGCAGCGACGGGTGATGGAAGAGGCAGAGTGGCAGATTTTACCGGAGGCGATTAATTTGATTGCCAACGACCGGCTAGAAATAGAAGGTAACCAGGTTAGAATTAAGGAAAAGGAGTGAGTAGACGGATGAAGGTAATGATCGTAGGAAGCGGCGGAAGAGAGCATGCAATTGCGTACTGTGTAGCGAAAAATGACAAGGTAACCGAGATGTATTGTCTCCCGGGAAACGCAGGTATAGCCGAATATGCCCAGTGTGTACCGATTGGTGCCATGGAGTTTGCTAAAATTATCGATTTCGCTAAGGAAAAAGAAATCGATTTGTGTATCGTAGGAATGGACGATCCTCTAGTAGGTGGACTGGTTGATGAACTAGAGGCTGTGGGCGTTCGTACGTTTGGACCGCGAAAGAATGCGGCAATTCTTGAGGGCTCGAAAGCTTTTTCCAAGGATTTAATGAAAAAATACAATATCCCCACCGCCGGTTACGAGAACTTTACCGATCCGGAAGCCGCTCTCGCTTATCTCGAGACGGCTAAGTTTCCGATTGTGCTAAAGGCCGATGGCCTGGCCTTAGGAAAAGGTGTTTTGATCTGTCAGAACCTTGAAGAAGCAAAAGCAGGCGTACAAACGATTATGATGGATAAGAAGTTTGGCGATGCTGGTAACGAAATGGTCATCGAAGAATTTATGACAGGAAGAGAAGTATCCGTACTTTCTTTTGTGGATGGTAAGACGATTCGCACCATGACCAGTGCTCAAGATCACAAGCGGGCAGGTGACGGTGATACCGGTCTCAATACCGGCGGTATGGGAACTTTTTCACCCAGTCCTTTCTATACGAAGGAAGTAGAAGAATTCTGTGAGAAGTATGTCTACCAAGCGACGGTAGATGCCATGCGCGCAGAAGGAAGAGAATTTAAAGGAATCATCTTCTTCGGCTTAATGCTGACGGACGAAGGTGTTAAAGTATTAGAATACAACGCTAGATTTGGCGATCCGGAAGCTCAGGTTTGTCTACCGCGAATGAAGAATGACTTAATCGATGTTATCGAGGCGTGTATCGACGGTACCCTTGATCAAGTCGAGTTAGAATTCGAAGACAACGCCGCGGTCTGCGTGGTGTTAGCATCAGCAGGATATCCACTTGATTACGAAAAGGGTCTTGAGATTACCGGTTTAGACGAATTTGACAAACACGAAGGCTATTACTGCTTCCACGCGGGAACCGCTTTTAAAGACGGTAAGTTAGTCACGAATGGTGGCCGGGTGCTTGGCATTACAGCAAAAGGGAAAGACTTAAAAGAAGCCAGAGCAAACGCTTACAAAGCCACGGAGTGGGCGAAGTTTGATAATAAATATATGCGTACGGATATCGGAAAAGCGATAGACGAGGCGTAAGTAGGTGAGGGCTCTGACTATGTCAGAGCCCAAATTCTATTTTAGGCGACACACTATTCTTAGGGCGAAAAATAGCTTTACTGATATTAATTTGTGTTAAAAAACTAACTATACTGAATAATTAAGGAGAAAGCTCTAAAAAACAGAATTGATATGTTTTTAACTATTATTGTACAACAGTTTAATTTGTGCTACATTGAATATAGGTAAGATAACGCTGTCGAATGGAAGCATTCACAGGAAACGTACATTAGGAGGTAAGAGATGAAAGTTGGATGTGTAAAAGAAATCAAAGCAAAAGAATTTCGTGTAGGCATGACTCCTGACGCTGCTAAAGTATATGCTAGCGCAGGGCATGAAGTAATCGTGGAACAAGGCTTGGGGCTCGGTTCAGGATTTACGGATGCAGAGTATGAGAAGGCAGGGGCGAAGGTTGTAAAGACAGCCAAAGAAGTATGGGATACCGTAGACATGATGGTAAAGGTAAAAGAGCCTTTAGCAGCTGAGTATCCACTCTTTAGAAAAGACTTAATCCTTTATACATACTTACACTTGGCAGCAGACAAGCCACAGACAGACGCTCTGTTAGAGGCAAAGGTTAAGGGTGTAGCTTACGAGACACTGATTGACCATACTGGGGGAACTCCACTTCTAGCACCGATGAGCCAGATTGCTGGCCGTTTGGCTGTTCAAGAGGGAGCAAAGTACTTAGAGAAGATTTTTGGCGGTGAAGGTGTTCTTCTTTCAGGTGTTCCGGGAACGAAGAAAGGTAAAGTAGTTATCCTTGGCGGCGGTGCCGTTGGTACAAATGCATGTAAGATCGCTGTTGGTATGGGCGCAGATGTTACCATTATGGATATTAACTTGCAACGCTTAGCTTATCTTGACGATATCTTCGGTGCTCGTATTCAGACCATGGTTTCTAACGATGCCAATATCGAGAACGAAGTAAGAGAAGCTGATGTTGTTGTCGGCGCTGTCCTTATTCCAGGAAAAGCAGCTCCAAAGATCTTTAAGAAGAAATACTTAAAAGAGATGAAACCAGGCGCTGTTTTCGTAGACGTAGCTGTTGACCAAGGCGGTTGTGGCGAGACGACGAAGGTAACGTATCACGATGATCCTATTTTTGAAGTAGACGGTGTGGTTCACTACTGCGTAGGCAATATGCCAGGAGCAGTTCCGAGAACTTCAACCATTGCTCTTAACAACGCAACTCTAGCTTACGGTCTACAGATTGCTAACAAGGGTCTAGAGAAGGCTTGTAAAGACAATAACTACATTTATTCAGCAATCAATACCTACGATGGTAAATTAACTCACCTAGGTGTAGCGGAAAGCTTCGGTGATGCTTATGAATTCGTAGATCCAAAAGGACTGTTTTAGAAAAACTTAACGATTTAAGAGACCTTACCCCGTTGTAAGGTCTCTTTTTTTGTGGTAAAATTTGTTATACATCATATAGAACAGGGAAAGGAGACGCCATGTATATCGAAATTGATTTTAACAGTCCAGAAGCGATTTACATCCAGCTACGCAATCAAATCATCACCGAGATTGCTTTCAATAATATAAAAGATGGAGATTCCCTGCCTTCGGTACGACAACTAGCAGATACTCTCGGAATCAATATGCACACGGTGAATAAGGCCTACAGTCTGTTAAAGGTAGAAGGCTATATTCGTTTGGATCGTCGGCGAGGAGCGGTTATTGCCGTATCTGATGATAAAGAAGAACTAAAAGAAGAGATTAGGCAACACTTTCGCATGATTGTTGCTAGGAGTAATTGCAAAAATATCTGTCGCTTGGAATTGCAAGAGCTCTTAGATGAAGTGTTTGCTGAATTTGAATAAGGAGGAAGTTAGACATGAATTATACAAAACAAGCCACAGAGGTGTTACAGGTGGCGAAAAAGACAGCCAAGGACTTAAATCATCCTTATGTGGGGACAGAGCATCTCTTGCTCGCCCTTTGTAAAGTCTATACAGGTGTAGCGGGACAGGTGCTTTCTAGTAACGGTGTACTAGAGGGCAATATCTTACGAGTTATCAATGAGCTAGTGGCGCCAGTAGGTCTGGTGGCAGTTGCTGACCCTGGCGGTTTTTCCCCGAAGCTATTACAGATTTTGGAGGAAAGCAAGCAGCTAGCGGCTTCGCTTAAGTCTCAGGAGGTAGGGACAGAACACATGCTGTTAGCGCTACTACAGGAGAATGACTCGGTGGCTTCTCGGATTCTATCCACTTTAAATGTGGCAATTAAAAAGATTTATGCCGAATTGCTTACGGCCAGTGGCATAGATGCGAAAGAATTTATGGAAGAAGGTATGGCAGGGCCTAACTCTGGTGAATCGGTATTTGACCAGTACGGGACAGACTTGACCCTCCTAGCTTCGGAAGGAAAGTTAGATCCAGTCATCGGTAGAAAAGAAGAGATTAATCGGCTCATGCAAATCCTTAGTCGGCGGACAAAGAATAATCCCTGTCTTATCGGTGAACCAGGAGTAGGTAAGACCGCGATTATCGAGGGACTTGCTAGTCAAATCGCCTCCGGCGCAGTGCCAGAAGGAATTCGCGATAAGCGAATTATGACGATGGATTTAGCAGGGATGATTGCTGGCTCTAAGTACCGCGGAGAATTCGAAGAGCGGATGAAACGCCTAATTAACGAGGTGAAGAATGCCGGTAACATTATCCTTTTCTTAGACGAGGTTCATACGATTATCGGAGCTGGTGGTGCGGAAGGTGCCATTGATGCGTCTAACATTCTCAAACCTTCATTAGCCCGCGGGGAGTTGCAATTAATTGGCGCGACGACGATTACAGAGTACCGCAAACACATTGAAAAAGACGCTGCTCTTGAACGCCGTTTTCAGCCGATTACGGTGGAGGAGCCAACGGAAGCGGAAGGTTTGCTGATTTTAGAAGGTCTGAAGGAAAAGTACGAAGAGCATCACCGGGTTGCGATAGACGAAGAAGCCTTAAGTGCGGCTGTTCGCCTTTCCACTCGCTACATTAACGACCGGTTCTTACCAGATAAAGCCTTAGATGTGCTAGATGAGGCGTGTTCAAAAGTGAGTCTGCGCGGCTTCAAGGTGCCGGCGAGCTTTTATACTAGCGAGAATGACATCGTGGAATTGACAAACCAGATAGAAGCGGCAATTATTGCCGGGAATCTAGAGGCAGCTAGCGGCTATCGCCGAGAGCGGGAAGCTTTGAAGAAGAAATTTACCAGTGCGAGAAAGCGTTTTCAGAAAAAGAATGAAAATAGAAAAGTGGCCGTTACCGAGCAAGACGTTGCCGATGTGGTTTCCCAGTGGACAGGGGTGCCGGTGACGCGTCTAAATGAATCGGAGGGACTCCGTCTTCAGAAATTAGAAAGCACTTTGCATAAGCGGGTGATTGGTCAGGATGAGGCAGTTGGCGCAGTGGCAAAGGCCATTAAGCGGGGCCGCGTCGGTCTAAAAGATCCTAATCGTCCCATCGGTTCGTTCCTCTTCCTGGGACCTACAGGCGTTGGTAAGACAGAGCTTTCAAAAGCCCTTGCAGAAGCGGTCTTCGGTGATGAGAACTCGATGATTCGGGTGGATATGTCTGAATATATGGAGAAGCATTCTGTCTCGAAGATGATTGGTTCACCTCCAGGATACGTGGGCTTTGATGACGGCGGTCAGCTAAGCGAGCAGGTGCGGCGCAAACCCTATTCCGTAATTCTCTTTGATGAAATAGAAAAAGCCCATCCGGATGTCTTTAATATTTTGTTGCAGGTATTAGATGATGGACGAATTACCGATTCCCAAGGACGAAAGGTGGACTTTTCCAATACGATAATTATTATGACTTCAAATGCGGGAGCCAAAGCGATTATCGATCCGAAGAAACTAGGGTTCAATGTCAAGGAAGACGCAAAGGAAGACTATCAGCGGATGAAGAGTAACGTGATGACGGAGATTAAGCGGATTTTCCGTCCGGAGTTCCTAAATCGTATCGACGAAATTATCGTCTTCCATCCATTAAGTGAAAGCGACTTGAAGCAGATCGTTGGCTTGATGTGTAAAGAACTGGTGAAGCGGGCGAAAGAACAGCTAGGCATTACCTTAGTAATTAAGGACGCAGCGAAGAAGTTGATTGTCTCTTCCAGCAAGGATATGAAGTACGGAGCGAGACCGCTGCGCCGGGGAGTTCAGAATTTATTAGAAGACAGGCTAGCAGAGGCGATTCTAAGCGGAGAAATCAAGCGGGATTCGTTGGTGGATGTAACGGTCTCTAAAAAAGAAATTAAATTTATCTCAAAGACTACAAAATAGATTGGTTTTGCGATATAATGTAAGCCAATCAATTAACCTATTTTAGGAGGAAAAAGTAAAATGGCATTAGATAAGGCGCTGCTTGCGGCGGGGAATGACGAGACGCTAGGATTCGGTGATTACACATTAGACAAAAAGTCGAAAGTAGAAGATTTTGAGTTTCAAGGTGATATCTATAAAGTAAAGACTTTTAAAGAGATTACCAAATTGGAAAAAAACGGAATGTTCGTCTATGAAAGTGTGCCGGGAACGAGAGTGGAAAAATTTAAAGCCGGTGAGCAAGTGGTATCTTTTATCGTAAGTGGAGAGCAAGACGCTCAGTTAACCCTAGAATTAGAAGCGGACAGCGAGTATGTTGTCTATATGGACGAGGTAAATGTCGGCGACATGAACACGAACTTAAGTGGTAAATTAGTCTTAAGCGTGGAATTAGAACCGGGTAAAGAAATCCTTGTTGAAGTTGCAAAGAAATAACGAGAAGCAAAGGGGCTGGTAATACGGCCCCTTTCTTAACATGTTGGGAGTAGTTAATGGCTAAAGCAAAAAGTGTTTTTTTCTGCCAGAATTGTGGCCATGAAGAAACAAAGTGGCTAGGGCAGTGCCCTGGGTGCGGCGAATGGAATAGCTTCGTCGAAGAGAAAGTTACGACGGTCAAGCAAAAGGATCGCCAGAGTGTAAAAGAGGCTCAGGTGGTTCCGCTGACACAAGTAACCGGCGGCGATGAAGTGCGAATGAGCACGTATAATAAGGAGTTAGACCGGGTGCTCGGGGGTGGTATCGTCCCCGGGTCCTTGGTGTTAGTGGGTGGTGACCCAGGAATTGGAAAATCTACACTCTTATTACAGGTTTGTCGCAATCTGAGTAACAATAAGCGTAAAGTTCTTTATATCTCAGGCGAAGAGTCTCTTGGGCAGATCAAATTACGAGGAGATCGTATTGGCGATTTCACTGAGCATCTTCTATTACTATGCGAAACTAATTTAGGCACCATTCGTCATGTGATTGAAAAGGAAAAGCCAGAACTAGTGGTTATCGATTCGATTCAGACGATGTATAACGAAGATGTGACCTCAGCGCCAGGCAGTGTGAGTCAGGTGCGGGAGTCTACCAATATTTTAATGCAGATGGCAAAAGGTCTAGAGCTTTCTATTTTTATCGTTGGTCACGTGACCAAAGAAGGGACGGTGGCAGGTCCTAGAGTGCTAGAGCACATGGTGGATACCGTTCTTTATTTTGAAGGAGATCGCCATGCAAGCTACCGAATTCTGCGGGGAGTTAAGAACCGGTTTGGTTCGACTAATGAAATCGGTGTTTTTGAAATGAGGCGCGAAGGACTTGTAGAAGTAGAGAATCCGTCAGAATTTCTTTTAAGTGGTCGTCCCCTTAGTGCTTCTGGTTCGGTGGTGGTCTGCGCCATGGAAGGGACCAGGCCAGTACTGATGGAAATTCAAGCTCTTGTCTGTAGTACCAACTTTAATATGCCTAGGAGAACAGCGGCAGGGATTGATTATAACCGGGTGAATCTTTTGATGGCGGTTATCGAAAAGCGGATGGGTCTACACTTAGCCGGTTACGATGCCTACGTCAATGTAGCTGGTGGTATCAAGATGAACGAACCCGCGGCTGATCTAGGCGTAGTGATGGCAATTATCTCTAGTTATAAGAACAAACCGATTAATGAAGAGACAATGGTCTTTGGTGAAGTGGGCTTAAGCGGTGAGATTCGGGCAGTAAATATGCCAGAGCAACGGGTACTAGAAGCCAAGAAACTCGGATTTAAGACCTGTATCTTACCGAAGGTTTCTTTAAAAGGTCTTGATAAAATAAAAGGTATTGAGCTAATCGGGGTAGGCGGCATTGGTGAACTGAATAATCTTATCTGAGAGGAGAACTTCTATGGAACTAAAAGAGATAATGGCGCAGAAAAGCTTTGTGGTAGTAGGTGATACAGTAAATGAAGCGAAGTATGCGTATAAGATTAAGAACGAATTATTGAAAAAGGGCTATACTGTTTATGCTGTCGGGAAAGAACTAGCGTCTTTAAATGAGGTTCCGGGCGAAGTTGATATTATCGATCTTTGTATTCATCCAGCAAAAGGTATCAAGTTATTGAAAGAAAATAAGCGGTCAGTAAAGGGTGTCTTAATTCAACCAGGAGCAGAAAGTGAAGAGATTATTGCCTTTTTGCAAGAACAGGATATCCCCTATTTAGAAGGATGTGCCTTAGTGGGCTTAAGTCTTTATAAGTAAAAAAGTAAAGGAGAAAAGGAAATGGTAAAACACGTAGTAATGTGGAATTTCAAACCAGAAATTGCCGAAGAGGAAAAAGATGCACTAAAGAAAGCAATGAAAGAAAGCTTGGAAGGTTTAGTTGGAAAGGTGCCAGGGCTTGTGGATGCAAAGTATATTGAAATGCCGCTAGCTTCTAGTACGCATCAAATCGGTCTTGTATCTACTCATGAAAAAGCAGAGGATATTGCGGTCTATGCCAAGCACCCAGATCACGTTTTGGCGGCGGATACTTATGTGCGTCCTTTTGTATTTGAAAGAGCTTGCTTAGATTATGTGGAGTAAAAGGTAATAATTGTGCACTATTCGGGTGTCGATAAAGGTTAATAAGATGGGTATTTCTCACAAGAAAAAAATAAGTTAAAAAAAAGTGAAAAAAGATGTTGACTTTGAATCGACGCCCGTGCTATTATAACTGAGTTGCTGCTGACGAGGCAGCCACAAACAAAGCAAAAACAGAACCTTGATAATTGAACAATAGACAACAAACCTGAAAATTTTGAATAGCTTAAAAGCAATGACATGAGTGAGCTAGAGAAAAGGTGTTTACACATTTTCGAAAGCGAAACGAAGGGAATTATTTGCGAAGCAAACGGAAGCGAGAAACTTGGTTTCGAGCTGACGGCTTTAAGCTATATTAGAGAAAAATTTTTAAGAACACGAGAGAAATGATTTATCATTTTTCTCACCCAAAATTAACAGTAAAACGGGAAAGAATTAGCTAGTAGTTAATTCTGAACAGTTTTAAACTTTAATAGATGCAAAGCATCTCAGACGGGAAGCTCCGACAGCACTAAGCTCGTGGGAGACCTCGCTAAGAGCATGCGGAGCGTCAACGGACATAACGATTGTGAGATACCAATCGTAAGTCCTTTTAACGAGAGTTTGATCCTGGCTCAGGATGAACGCTGGCGGCGTGCTTAACA